>KB912134.1 GCA_000383735.1 Verrucomicrobia bacterium SCGC AAA164-M04 | reverse complement strand
CTCCTCTGAGCCTAGCTTGAGGAGCCTTTATGTCCAAAACACAACAATCACCGTCGGCATCAATTATTTTTGACACATTTACCATTCCCCCTCCGGTCATTCAAACGGCCAAGCCGAACTTTGCGCCAAGCAAGTCTCCATCAGAAACTGCGATCATTTACTGCGAGGGAAATTTTGGAGGGATTGATGGGAAGACTGCCAACGGGCTGGTTCGTCATTCGGAAAAATATGAAATTCTCTCAATAATCGATAGTGAGCAAGTGGGGCAAGATGCTGGCGAAGTTCTTGACGGTGAACCGAACGGTATTTTAATTTGCCGAGACCTTGATGAGGCAATAGCGGACGCCGGGCGTGTCCCCGATTACTTCATTTTCGGAATCGCACCGGCAAGCGGAATGCTTTCGCCCGCCGAGAGAGAATTGCTACTTAGTGCGATAGCGCAGGGCATGAACATCGTGAATGGACTTCATGAGTTTCTGAACGATGATCCTGAATTTGCAGCCGCGTGCTCCGAATCCGGGGTCATTATTCGTGATGTCCGAAGACCTCGAGATAAAAAAGATCTCAGAGTTTTTAGCGGTAAAATTACCGAAGTCACCTGCCCGCGTATTGCGGTTCTTGGCACTGACTGCGCCATTGGCAAGCGCACTACTGCGACCGTCTTGGCAAGCGCACTCAAGGAACGTGGAATCAATGCGGTCTTGATTGGCACCGGCCAGACGGGACTAATCCAGGGAGTACGCTACGGCTTGGCTCTTGATGCGGTTCCTTCACAGTTTTGCGCAGGCGAGCTGGAGGGTTCGATCATTGAAGCCTTCGAAAACGAAGATCCCGATGTCATCCTGATCGAGGGCCAAGGCTCGTTGAGCCATCCAGCCTACTCGACTTCCAGCTTCATTCTCCGAGGAAGTTGTCCTCAGGGTGTGATTCTGCAACACGCACCGAAACGGCAGAATCGGTGCGACTTTGAGGGCATGCTGATGCCTGATCCTTCCTCCGAGATTGATCTCATTGAAACCTTTGCTAAAACGAAAGTCATCGGTCTCACGATCAACCACGAGAATATGACGGATGCCGAAGTTTCAACGGCAATTACGCGCTACGAGGAGGAATTAGAAATCCCTTCCACCGATGCGCTGACCCGATCTCCGAAGCGGCTAGTCGAGATGGTGCTCTCAGCCTTCCCACAGATCGGGGGCGCGGTATTAACTTAATCCACCAGCCCGCTCCGCGTTTAGAGGTCGATCTAGATAAGGTTTATCACAATGCCTTCACGCTAGTGGCTCGTCTTCGTAAGCGAGGAATTACCGTCACTGGTGTCACGAAAGCGACTCTCGGATCGCCCGAGATCGCTGAGACATGGCTCCGGGCTGGCGTTCTCGGACTCGGAGATTCCCGGGTTGAAAATATCGGGAGAATGCGAGCTGCTCAGATCTCGAAGTCGATGACTCTCATCCGTTCTCCGATGTTGAGTCAGATCGAGGAGGTGGTAGCCCTGACGGACGTGAGTTTTAACACGGAACTCAGAGTAATACGTAGACTTTCAGCTGCCGCAAAGAGGGCGAATTGCACCCACGGGATTGTTCTCATGGTGGAGCTTGGAGATCTCCGTGAAGGAATCATGCCGAGCCTGCTCCAAAATACCGTTCGTGAAGTGCTTGGGCTTTCTAACATCCTCTTCATGGGGATCGGCACGAATCTTGCCTGTAGGAGCGGGGTCTCACCCGATTGCAAGAACATGGCTGAACTCTCAGCCTTGGCTGATTCCATAGATGCAACCTTTGGACCGATTGTAAAAACCGTTTCAGGAGGAAACTCTGCAAATCTAGAATGGGCATTCAGCGGAGCGGACCTAGGGCGAATCAATAATCTTCGCCTGGGTGAAGCCATGCTTCTTGGATGTGAGCCTCTTCACCGGAAAAAAATCATAGGCCTGTATACTTCCGCCATTACCCTGGTGGCGGAAGTGATCGAGTTGAAAAATAAGCCCTCCAAGCCTTGGGGGAATCTTGCCCAAAATGCTTTTGGAGAGGTGATTTCCAGTAGTGAACGGGGTAGTATCACTCAAGCTATTCTGGCAATTGGGAGGCAAGATACAGATCCCGACGGACTGGTTCCGCCTCCCGGAATCAAGATCCTTGGGGCAAGCAGTGACCACCTTGTTGTGGACGCAACCAACTACCGCGGGAGGATGAAGGTCGGGACTGAGCTTTCCTTTCAGCTCGATTATAGCGCGTTACTCCGCGCCATGACATCACCCTTCATTCCTAAAGTAATTCAAAGAACTAAGATGGAACTTCAAATAGAAAACGCATGAAATTTATCCTGCTCATGCTGCGTCATTTTTTCGTCAAGTTGACCGCCCCATTTCGAGAGGGCTATCAACGGACGATTGCGTTATCTCCCTCTGAAAATGGTAATTCCCCAATACAATCCCCACCTGAAAAGCCTCCTGAGCCAAAGTCCTCGCAAGAGGCTCATCTCCGCTTGCATCAAATTCTTAATACGATCCAGCCCCTCCAGCAAATGAGCTATGAGGACTTTATGCTTGGCTGGGTTGCCATGGCATACATTTCCCCAGGGCTGAATCCTGATGAAGCAGGGGCCGAAGATGGAGGATGGCCACCCGGTTGGCAGCCAGTTGCAGCAGAGGCTTTTCGGCGCTTCGAGATAAAGGAGCTCACGAAGGAAGAGTTCTATCCGAATCCTTACTAGATATTCGCGTTCAGCTTTGCGGATAATGCGAATGATTTTCTCTGTCTTTTACCGTTTGCCTCGGACTGGATAGAATACTTCTTTTCCTGCGTCTTTCCAATCGGCTAGACCACAGCTCCCTCGTACCTTGAATCCATTAGAAATTAGTAACGCCGCGGCACGCGCAGCTCTTCCTCCACGGTTTCAAGCCGTCACGATAGGCTTGTCTCGCGGAATCTCTCCCAATCGTTGCTCAAGCTGATCAATGGGAATGTTGATGTAACCCGTGAGCGTTCCGAGAGTTGCCACTTCCTCCGGCGTACGCACGTCGAGAAAGAACAGGTTCCTCTCGTCATCAATCAGAGTTTCTAGATGCGAAGGATCTATTTTATCCGATGAGGACGTTTCAATGGGCGTCGGCTGAGTGCAGCAGGCGACCAACAAAAAAGCCAGTGCTGCAGAGTATCCAATAGAGATAGGGGGATTGGTTTTCATGGGGTCTTCAATTTGGAAAGTGAATCTTAAAGCTTTGATCAAAAAATTCTATCTCTGCCATGTCTAAGTGCAAGAATATCCTATCAGGGCAAGGCGACCATTCCCGCTCGGGGAGACTGCAAGATAAAGCCCGGATTGGCTGATTGATCTGCCTCGTCATTGAACGTCTTAAGGAGCCCTTCTTGTTGATCAAAAACCTCAGTTTTTTCGTCTTGTCAATTTCACCTGCAGCAACTCGTATCCAATCATGCGAGCATAATCAGGTTCCCGTTCAATCAGTTCCTCGGCTTTTAGGATTTCGATTTGCGAAACATGATTGGCTAGAGCTTTTATCAAAGCACGTATGATGGCGCGGGCGTGATGGGCGCCGAGACAGAGATGGGCTCCAAAGCCGAAGGCAACGTGGGGGTTTGGCCTTCGGTCGAGCTTTGTGACGTTTGGTTCGTCGAAGACTTCAGGGTCACGATTGGCAGACGACCAACAGAGCGAGACACGACCTTCTGGCTCTACCTCGAAACCATGGACATTGGTGCTTACTGGACAGACCCTTCCGATGTGAGTGAGAGGAATGAAGAGTCGAAAAAATTCCTCCGAGGCGTGGTTGGTTCGCTTTGGGTTTTCAAGGATCCAATCGAGGTCTAGGGGGCTTTGGGCGAAGTGGGATATGATACGAGTGACGGTATGAATAATGGTGTCTCGTCCTCCGGCGAAAGCGATGTTAGCGAAGCCAAGTTTTTCTTCTAGATTGAGGCGGCGTCAGAATTAAAGCCCATGGTGCCAAGATCTCCACAGCTTGAGAGAAAAAGGCTGCAGACGATCCCAAGCGAAGGGAGCAAGAAAAATTGTTTCATCTCATGATCTAGCGAAAGAAAACCCCTCGCACGACGTTCGTGTGCACCGAGAGCAGCGCGAATGTCTAGAGTTTTCCGGTTTTTTAACCAAAAAATCACCGCGAGACTCGGGGATGACAAAAAAGCGACGACCCTGCAGGCCGCCGCTTTGTTTTGAAGGTATTCCTTAAATTTGGAAGTAGACTAAGCCTCAGCCGAGAGCTCTAGAGGCTTGTATCCACCTTTCCCTTTGAAATAGAGATACATAATTACGTATGTAATTAACATGATAAGAGGAAATATTGCCATATTAGCAAGGGCTTTCTGGCCACTGCCATCTTGTGAAGCAGCTACAGCATCCTTCACGCCTTGACTCTGATCTGCTATGAAAGCATCAACTTTTTCTCCCTCAAGGCTCTGGTAGCTGATTGAGTTATAGTAAATTGACTTTTCCTGAAGAGCCTCTGAAGCGACGTTCCCATCGACAATAAGCCCAGGAACACTTTGGGCTTCTTCAAGAGCAGCAAGTTCAGATACTGCCTTTTTTTCCTGAAGCGCCCCAATATATGGGAATCCAAGAACGCCTACCGCCAACATTCCGATCCCAGAAACTGAGTTGAGCGTAAGAGCTCCTCCCCGAGGAGTTTGCTCAGAAACAATCCCCAACATCGTTGGCCAGAAGAATGTCTTCCCGAGGGCATAAAGAGTAGCCGCCGCAAAAATAAGTCCAACTCCTGAGGCGCCAGAAAGCGCCAAGAGGCCTGCGATCGCAAGAATCGAACTCAAAATCAAAAGCGGAAGTGGCTGCAACCGGTGAACAATTGGTCCTGCATAAAAACGAAGAACCATCATAATAACCGATGTGTAGACTAAAATCCAACCAGCGTTGAACGTAACCACTTTCCCCATAATTCCGGAAATCCAACCGTCTGTTCCAATCTCAGTTGTCGCGAGTGGGGTCATCAAGAGAATCAACACCAACATCAAAGGACGGCCGAGACTCTTTGTATAGACTCCCAAGCCGATTGCCATGGCAGCACAGAGGACCATCCAAATGAGACGATAGCCCGCAATTGCCTCGTCAAGTTGGAGGAACATCAGAATCGCAACCACAGCCGCACCGCCAAATCCAAACTCCGCGAGCATATCACGGTAGCTCACACCCGCAGCAACGCGCTCTTGAACTGGGAACTGACAACGAATCAGCATCAAAAGATAGATCACCGCCGGGATGAAGATCAGACCCAACTTCACTTCCCAGGACGTTCCTCCCATAAAAATCACAGCGATACCAGCTATGACAAGTCCGCCGGGCCAACCCGCATGCAGAATGTTGAGCCATTTCGTCTTCTCCTTGTCAAAAAGAGTAGCAACCACCGGGTTAATGAAAGCCTCTACCGTTCCATTACCGAGCGCTAGAATCAATCCACCCCAGAGCAGGAGGTCTTTTGCGAGCTCGGGATTGGTATCAGCCACAGAAAGACCATAAATCCCCATAATCCCCCAGATGATCTGGGAAGCTGCTGCGAAAATCATTGCAAACTTGTAACCAACTTTGTCAATAATCAGACTGAAAAGGATGATACTGATTGCGAAGGGCCAGATCTGAATCCCCTTGAACATTCCGACTTCAGCCTCATCAAGGCCGAGCAGCTCTTGTGTGATGGCAGGGTCATCCAACAGAAACATTCGGGTAATGAAGCCGAATGCCGTCGTAATTAGGGCAATGAAACAGCCCCAGAAAAGGACCTTACTTGGTTTATCACTGTCACTCATATATATATTTTGTTTGTTCGATTGTGTTCCCCAAATTAGAGGAAGCTGAAGTCTGCTCAATTTGTCCCACAAGACAAGCAAAGGATTCCCATAATTCTGCGCTGCCCAGATAAAGAAAACGGCGACTCCCTAATGGAAGCCGCCGCTCTTACAAAAATCCACCGTCCGGACGATTTCTCGTTTTTAACCCGGACGGTGCTTAAATTTAGTCAGACCCTATTGAGCCTGACCAGGTTACCAAGGTAACCTTTGATGTTCCTTTCGGAACGATTGGTTCATAGGTGTTTTTTATGAATCGGCCGGGAGGCTGTTGCCTTTTGTGAAGGACCACAAGCGCAAATCGCATTTTCACGCAGAAGTCTTCTGCAAAAATAGATCCAGGCCGTCAGTGAGAGCAATCCAACTTGCCTCAATAATACTATCGGACACCCCGACGGTCCCCCAAGTGGTTTCGCCATCAGTATGCACGATCAAAACCCGGGTTTTTGCAGCGGTCGCCTCTTCCCCGTCGATAATGCGCACCTTGTAATCTACGAGCTGTATTTTTTCTAACTGAGGAAAAAATGGCGTCAGGGCCTTCCGCAAAGCTCCATCAAGAGCATTGACCACGCCATGGCCGGTTGAAGCAGTGTGACTGGTTTTGTCGCCAACATCTAATTTCACGGTCGCTTCACAAACCGGCGCGTGACCGTCCTTATATTTTCGGAAAGAACATTGGTATTCTTGAAGATTCCAACTGCGGGGAGATTCACCAAGCATCCGGCGCACCAAAAGCTCAAGCGAACCACCCGCTGCTTCAAAAGAATAGCCAACCTGCTCAAGGGTTTTGACCTCGGTCAATATGGCCTTGGCCTCATCACTCCCCTTTTCAAGATGAATCCCAAGCTGCTCGGCCTTCATAAGAATATTTGACTGACCAGAAAGTTCGCTTACCAAAATCTGCTGTTCGTTCCCGACCTGACCTGGCTCGATGTGCTCATAAGTCCGGGCTAGCTTCTGAATGGCATTCACATGCATTCCACCTTTGTGAGCAAAGGCAGTTCGCCCCACAAAAGCTGCTCGGGCGAAGTGGGGGTTATTGGAAACATCGTCCACAAAGAAAGAGAGATCACGCATTCCCGAAACATCAGTAACCGCCCTGCGGCCCATCTTAAGCTCAAGAATCGGGATGACTGAGGTGAGATTACAATTTCCAGTCCGCTCTCCGTATCCATTGATCGTTCCCTGCACCTGTGTCGCTCCCGCATCGACCGAAGCAATCGCGTTGGCAACTCCGAGTTCACAATCGTTATGAGTATGGATCCCAAGTGGAACCTCTGGAAATGCCTCGCGCACCACATGGCTCATCTCAGAAATCTCCGACGGAAGACATCCTCCATTCGTGTCGCACAACACGAGCCAATCGACCCCACCTTCCACCGCTGCTCTCAAAGTTGCCATGGCGTGTTCAGCTCCATCTTTGTAACCGTCGAAAAAGTGCTCAGCATCGTAAACGACTTCGCGCCCGGCCTGTTTAAGATAACGGCAGGTGTCCCGAATCATCGCCTGATTCTCCTCAGCTGTTGTACGAAGCACCTCGGTCACTTGAAGCTCCCAGCTTTTCCCGAAAATAGTAATTACCGGAGTGCCGGCATCAATCAGAAGCTGGACTTGAGGATCATCCTCGACAGCCAAATCGGCCCTGCGAGTGGACCCAAACGCCGCGATCTTAGCATGATTCCAAGTTTCCTGAGAAGCCGCCTTGAAAAACTCAATATCCTTAGGGTTCGACCCGGGCCAGCCACCTTCAATATAGTCCACCCCGAATTCATCCAACCGCTTAGCGATTCGAATCTTGTCCAGGCCGGACAGTGAAAACCCCTCGCCCTGTGTCCCATCGCGAAGCGTGGTATCGTAAATGCGGACTCTTTCTTGTTCGCTCATCGTTCGTATCAAATCGGATCAACCGGCGGATCAACTGAACCGACCGGAGCACCGATAAGATGCCGCGCTCAGCACCCAGTGGCAAGAGTGAAGACTTCCCTAGTTCAACGGTGGAGGCACCGAGGCTGAAATTTGATTCCTAGACGACATCTTCCTTTTAATCAAAAACAGACAAGCAATAACCACGACGAACAACCCAATACCGAGAACAGGGCGGAAGAAGATCCAACTCATTGCGATGATCATGGCACTTATGGCAATCGAGAGGAGGAGGGCGACCAATGCGCTCACCCCACCCACCAGATTGCCCAGAAAAGGTAAGACATCTGCCAAAACCGAAAGTGGTTTGAGGAAAAGAAGGAAGCCAATAAACATCACGACAATCCCGCCCCCTCGAAGCGCCCAGCGCAGAAGCTTCGCCTTAGTTTCCTCACCTTGAACAACCTCCTCGGCCGACAGCAGACCTTGGTAAAGTAAGAGCTTAGTTTTCCCGGTTTCTGACTTGTAGGTAGAGAAACTATCACCCGTCTGAACCGCCATCACGCTAACGTCATCAGGGCCAGTAAGTGAGAAAGAGACCTTTTCATCTCTAATTTTTGGGCTTCCCGGCATCCCTGAGTAAAAAGCTCCCCCACTCAAGCGACCTTCATCTTTCCAATCATCAGGCAATTCTTGAAGAAGGTAGGGGGCCTTCCACGACATTTGAGAAATGAGACCATCTGAAAGCTTAAAAGCGCCTAGTGTCACATCCTTAGCCTGGGATGATCCACTTCCATACTTCCGTCCACTTCCGTTATCGTGGCCAGATTCCTTAAATCTAGAGGAATCAATAGGCTTATTCACCCACTCCTTTTTGTAAGTATAGGTCGTTACGGTTTCCTCACCGCCGCCCAGCTTTTTCCTTTTCTTGGATTCTTTTTTCTCAACCCACTGATAAATTTCGGCATTCCAACTGAGCCGGATCGCGTTCTCCTCAATCGCAAATTGTTGATTCGTAACAAGATCGTCCGTCTTGGCCCGACCATTTAGGTGCACCAATTTGCCCTCATTCGCCGAATCAACCGAGTCCGCCGAAACACTAATCACTATCTCGGCAATCTCCCTATTGGTTTTCAGGTCCTGAACCGCATTACGTTCATTCCACACCAACATCACAAGAGACACCACCAAAAGAACGAGCCCGAAAAGAACTCCTGTAATTGAGGAACCAATCCGACCAAACCAGCCAGAGCTCGTTGTTTCAGTAAAAGACATCCATCTAAAGTATCAAAATCAAGGGTGGGTTACAAAGAGTAAACGACCTGCCCCTCAATTGTTTATGAGATCTTTCTCTCCGGTTCAGATCACTATTGGGGAGTGCTCTTACGCTCCTTATTCAAGGCACGCCGGTAGCGCTTGAGAAGGTCATCTCGATTGCACTTTTCGGCCTTCAAGAACCCAAGGACCCGCTCGACTTCTTTGGAATTCAGAGGCGTAGGAAGACTGGCAAGGCGGTCGAAGACTTTATCCCTCACCGTCGTGACATATAAGCCCTTGGTTGGGCAGCCCGGCTTTCCCTCAGCCTGATTCAGAGCCTTACGGAAATTATTCCAAACTTCAACTTGGCCCTGCGAGGTTTCGGTTGATGCAATCAAAGCATCGATCACCAAAAGGTGATAGGGATTCTGAGCAATGGCATTGGAGAGCAGTTTCCAGCCATCGCTCTTTCGCTGCTCCTCGGGAAGCAACTGGTAAAGAGCATGAGCGATCGTTCCATCGTGAAACGCGGGTAGACCGTAATTCACACCCCAAGCAAGGCTTTGGTGGTAGACCATTTTTTTAATTCCACGAAACTCGATCTCATGTCCGCTTGTCCGTTTGCTCCGCCTGAACTCGCGCTCGAACGGCCAGGGAGTGAACGGTCCAGTTTTCTCATCACCACCTGTCGCATACTGACCTCCCTCACAACGAAAGATCCCGGTCTCCGGTCCGTGACGGAAGAAAACCACCGCACAGTGCCCGGGCTGAGTTGCCTGACAAGAGGGAACGCCTAGAATATTATGTCCTCGGGCGGAAATAGAGCCCATCGTTCCACAAACCCCTCCATCCTTGAGCATCATCTGGATCGTGGCGTAGGTGAACGGGTAGGGTTTCAGCCGGCGCGCTGACTGCATCGAGAACTGCTGCGCGATGCCGTGGATATACTCGCCGTAACGGTGAAACTCGCCCCGATCGCGGAACGCGATCCAACGTTCTTCGCGCTCGCGCAACGGCTGTTGATCAGCGGCTAGCATCGTGAGCAGCGGCCACGGCGCCGTGAGAGGAAATGGTGGCCAATTGCGCTCCTTTTGCAGATTAGCAGGAAAAGTGTGTTCAAAGTTACGAATTGCGTAAAGGCAGCGCTCAGCTGGAGTCGCAAAGGCGTCACGTTTCTTTGGTAGCAACCCTTTTGCCTCATAGGCCGCGCGGAACATCTTATAGGCGGCATCGATATTCTTGTAGACCTCACCACGCACAGCGTCCCGGCTATGCCAGTGGATAACGCGATCGCCACAGTCAATCTTGATCTCGTGTCCCTTCAATTTCATGTAGACATTAAACTTCTCCTGAAGCTCCTTGCTCGCCATCACATCGGCAGCATAAGCTTTGCGTTTAATCTTCTTTGTCTTTGATGCCGGTTTGCCTTTCTCCGGCTTTGGAGCCGGAAGCGCGATTCCTCGCTTGTCGTATTTTAGCTTTCCGGTCTTCGCATCAATGATGACCTCTTCTTCAATAATATTTTCATCGAGAAAGTTGATGATGTGATCATTGAAATCCAACTCACGCTCCGGATTCCTTGTGTCGACTCGCACACGTGGATCATCGGGTATTTGCAACTCCATTGCTTCCCGCGCCCTAATGTTGGGAGCAAGTCCTTCCTTGGCACTCACCAAGGCGGCAGCGAGAGCCAACTGCCGATACTGCTCGAACTTATCTTTCCCGAGATCTAGCTGCAAAGAGTAAAGCCAGAGAAGAACGTTTTCAGGTTTGTGGTGCGCCGCATAAACACCGGTAGCGATATCGGGATCAGAATCAACCCACCTTAAAAATTCAGCGGGTAGCGATTTACCAGCAACCTCCAATCTCTCTAGAGCCTGTTCTTTCGCGTGGCTAAAAAAGGCGCCCCGCAAACCCGGAGTTACAGAAAATTGCTCCTTTGCGCAAATCCCCGAGATCTGATCATCGGATTCCTGAGCCGACAGAGCAGCTGCAAAACTGAAGACCGAATTAACAATCAAAATGGAAAGTCTTCGCGCTGAAGTCTCGATAAAAGAAGCATTAGTTCTAATTTTTGGAATATGTCTCATGCCCATGAATTGTTTTCATACTCCAAAGTAATCTTAACTCCATAAAAGAAATAGCGTAAGTGTCAGAATCGTAACTCTTTCAAGACTAGAAACTAAACCTTTTTGCGCTTTTGTCTCACGAAGGTCTCTGTTTCCTACGAAGACGCGTTGATTAGTTAAATCTAAAATCCGAGCAGGAATAAACTCATAGAAGCTAGGTCGAACAACCGTATCGGAGTAGTTGACCTTTGCCTCTATCTCGCGATCGGTACCGAAAAAGCGGCCGAGCTGAAACGAAGGGTAAATATCATCAGAGATTGTTGTTTGAGAAATCCCGCGCCGCCCACCTGGAATTTTAAAGGCCCGTGTTTCCTCTTCAAACCTTAGGCCTCCTAAGGCAAACCAACTTTCGTATTCCAAGTCAAGACCAGTATAGAGCGAATCAATCAGATTCGATCCAAAATAAGTAGGGGTGACCCCCAGAGCCGACGAACCAGGAACAAAACCAGACACTGATTGAATGGAATTAGCGGTTCCAACCTCTTCATCGTTCAACAATCGTTCGGTCGCAGATATTCCTCCGGCAACACTAGTCAAAGAGCCCCCGCTCGCAATGATAGCAGCATTGGTATCACTTTCACGATCACGACGATATTTCCCAAATCTGCCAAACAAATTTACCTTTCGATCAGTGGTTGGTTTTATTAGGGGTAGGACTCCATCTAACTTGAACTGAGCCGAATCATCAAGAGTTTCAAATTGAATAAGATTTGAACTATTTGGGTTTGCGATATTTGCTGGATTGGGAATTGAAATACCAGAAATTGGATCGATCTCGTTGTTTAGCTCAGTAAGGAAATACCCGCGCAATTCATAGGTTCGGGGTGATGATTCAGCGGTCTCGCTTTGATAGGCATTCCAAGTGACCCTTGCGCCTTCTCGCCAATCATCGAAACGATAGCTTCCGCCTATCTGACCGAATTGGAGTTCTCGGTAAATAAGATCATAGATTTGTCGGTAACTCGTGGCCTCAAAATCATTATCAAGATAAACTTGTCCTCGAGCTAAAGCATCTGACTCTGATTCTAGATCAAAGTCCGCGAGATTTGTAACCCCATTATCGATTAAAGTATAGGTCGCGTTTCCTGAGCGAAAATTGAAGTAACTTCCATTGAGTTCTAGATTATCCCCAATATTTAGACTGCCAGCAACAAGAGCGCTAAACTCTTCACTTTCCCTGTATGATTCCTGCTGAAAATTTCCGATCAAGCCATCAAAAACTGTCAATCCTGCAAACTGCCTTAAACTACCCAAATCAGCAAACCTTGGATTTAAATCCGAAGGACCAAAACCGCTTTTTAGTTCGATCGCATTTTGAAAACGAGACTGCTCAAATTTTTGATAACGCTGCTGTCCCGAACGGCCAATTGTGCCAAGAAGATTAAGCTCACTATTTCCATCTAATTCCCACGTTTTCGAGAAAGAAGCCGAAATATTTTGATCTAACCTTGGTCCACTTTCGCGGGCATTAAACTTAACGGCATCAAAAAACGCTTGGCGCTGCCGCTTGGCTTCAGCACCTGATGCATTAGTCCTAAGACTAGGCAGAGGAGCTTGATTTGTTGCTGTCAAACCAGAACTCAACTCAAGACCTGGAACCGTAAAAAACTTGCCATGCGATTGAGTAATTGAGTCAAAAGTACTTCCCACTGAAACCTTAAAAAAATCCTCGTCCGCTTCAGTCAACGTTTGGAGCTGCACGAGTCCCCCAACGAAGTCGGCAGGCAAACTTGGCGCCGCAGTTTTCTTGATCGCAACTGCCTCGAGAGCATTTGAGGGAAATAAATCAAGTTGCACCGCTTTTCGAGAGGTCTCAGGGCTTGGAACAATTCCCCCGTTCAAAGTAGTATTATTATAACGGTCGCCCAAACCACGAACGACCACGAATTTGCCCCCAACCACATTGGCTCCTGAAATTTTTTCAACAGCGCCAGCAGCGTCACCAGCACCTGCTTTTGAAAGAAAATCTTTTGAAAGACCACCGCCAGTCAAGCCGACACCGGTTGCCACAGTAATTCCGGGGGCCGCAGCCTCTTCCTCAAGGGGCTCTAACACAACCTCTTCTGTCTCAAGTAAATACTCACCATCAGCAAGCTCTACTGGCTTAAGTTCAAGTGGCACATTCAACTTTGTCACTCCGGTTTCGCGGACCCGTATAAGTTCCACCTTTGACTGGTAAGCTTCCTTCAAAAATTCAGCTCTCACTTCAACTGATGGCAAACCAGTAATTCGAAAAGATCCATCGGGAGCAGTTTGAGTGCGCACACCGCCCAAATCAGGTAAGGTAATAATTACATTAGCAATACTTTTTCCCTGAGCATCCGAAACCGTTCCGAAAATCTCGCCGGGGCCATTACCAACACGTAACGATAGAGCCTCCTCCGAACTAGATAATTGTTGCTCTCCCCTTTTAGAATCTTCGCGCGGAGGCAGATCTACATTTCCTTTCCCTGCGAGGTTCTCAGCATCTTCTTCATTCTTCTCACCGCTCAAATCGGTCTTTTCAAACTGATAAGGCGCATCAAATAATCCAACTCGCCCAAGCCATGGAAGAATGATCTCTTTTTTGTCTCCGGACAAGATCTCTCGAGATTTCAACTCTTCCCCCCGAAGAAATGGCTGCGTGACCGGGAGAATCAAAACTAGGAGAATATGTCGAAAACGTTGAAACATGAATCTGTTATTGAACAGCTAAGCGCGATGAACCCTTGAGCAAAGCACACTCATGTCACGGAGTCGTCACACAATCTTTCAGAGAATATTTTCTCATTCGCCCTCAAGAAAATCCACTGATCGGACAGCCTTTCGCCCAAGAATGAGGTTTTTGGCTCTGCCTGAAGCCGGTGATTCATCACCAGGAGATAATAGAGTAACTACTCCTAGTTTTGTTGCGCAAATCAGGTTTTCTTCTTCAGGTTGCTGGATTTCCCTTTCACCGCTTAAACAGTCTCAGATATCTCGGAGTTTCGAGCCAAATTGTTAAGGTGAAGGAGGGAGGTAAAAGCCCGCCCCCCATTACAGAGGACAGGCCTTCACACACACATCATCATATTATTATTATTAGCCTTCTCTTCCCTAATCTATTACAAATTCCAATGGAAATTATAAGACCCAGAAGGAAAATCGGTCTTACTTTCTTATGCGTGCTAGGGGCCTGATTTGTGTCACCGCAGCACCTACTATTTCTCTTCCAACCGAATACCAAAGGAACCGAATAAAAACCCTCGGCAAGAGCATTGCCGAGACACCACGTGAGGCTCTCCAAATGGGAGGAGAGCTTATACGACAAGACGAACGATGACTACCTCCCAATCTTTGAAGTTGGGTCCCCATTAACTTCAAGCAGATCCCCTAGCGTGTCCTCTGTGAGTTCAATCTCCCTGAGAACGGCTCGGAAAGCATTTCGAGAATCCCAAGCGTTATCGGCAAATTCACGCACAGGGTCACGAGAAAGAGCCACAGCCGAAAGTAGTTGGGTTTTGAAGTATCCCCTCGAACCGTATTTATCAACCAGCTCGTAACCCCTTCGTGCAAAGAGTTCAAAAGATTCCTGATACTTCTGCTGATCATAAAGTTTTGCCCCATCCATGAGAGCCCGTTGAGTAAAGCGAATCGCATCGATTCTGGTAAGGTCACTTTCTGGAAGTTCCATGCGGTCTGAGATTACCTTTCCTATTACATTGACGAGCCCGTTAAATGCCTCCAAGTCGGCCTCAATAATCTCAACATTTTGAATACTCGTCTTTCCCCCGACCACGGTAAGGTAAATCGGTGCACCATGAATCGTCCGCAGTTTCTCATAAGGGACCGGATTTTCACTCACATGTTTCCCAGTAATTACATGCCGAGCGAGAACTGCAAAAATTGCCTCCCGATTACTCTCTGAAGGATTCGCGAGCAAAGACTTATACGGCTCTGAGTCCCACGCCTCATTCACCGGAGCGAAAATGGTATACTTTGAAGAATCAGCTAGCGCCAAGTTAAGACCACACGCCTCAAGGAGCTTGACAAGATTGGTCATGCGCGGGTCCTTCTCAAGAATCTCTAAACTGCTGGATTTCGCGGGCAATATGACAGAATCCACAACATGAATAAGACCATTTGCCGTCGGGATATCAGTCTCAGAAATACGAACCCCATCAACCGTTAACGAAACACCTTTCCCGCTATAATTAAGCTGCTGACCAAAGGCACTCAGTGGAGTTACGTCAGCTACCCCTAGCCGTGATGCACCATAGGATGGACTCGCACTAAAAACGGCAGCAGTGATGTGGTGTTTGATAATATCTTCAAGCCGCTCATCATTTTCTGGGAGGAAGAGGGATGACACAACCGCTGAAGGAAGTTTTTCAAACGCAGCGTCGGTTGGAGCGAAAACCGTATAATTATCATGAACATTTTGATACAACTTACCTTGTCGACTCGCAGTGATCGCTTTCGTGAAGAGGGTGAAGCGACCATCTTTCTGAAGAACTTGAAACAGGTCATCGGTGGTCGGAGTCAGCACCTTATCAATCACGTAAATGACACCATTTGAACACGGAATCACCTCCCCCGTAAACTTCGCATCACCAATGATACCTTTCGAGTAATCTATTGAGATCCATTGGCCACTCTTCGTTTGAAGAGTCCTATATTTTTCCAATTCAAAAGCCGGTTCCGCACGACTTATCGCATGGTAGTTAAAAACCTCCTCGAGCCTATCATCGTTCCTAGGGTCAAGAAGGGTTTCTATTGCTCCAGCAGGTAAACTTTCAAAGGCCTTATTGTTTGGCACGAATATCGTATTGTTGAAATCTGTCCTCTCTGAAAACGCTGAACCCAGCTCGGTCTTTTCCAGCACTTTGAGGAATAAGGATAAATCAGCACGTTGCCCAATCACTCTACCAACCGTCTTTGCCTCAGCAGGATCAGCAGCGTTACTTTGATTGATCGAGCATATAGCCAATAAGAAGTATAAAAAAACTGATCCAAACTGCAGCTTGAGAAACGTTAGTTCCCGATGATTAAAGTTCTTTGAAAGTGTGATCATATTCATACCGAAAAAAAGTTAGAACATTTACTCGTTCATAAATCGCGTAGTGCAAACGATTCTTTGAAACCACCCCGCGTATTAAAGGAGATTTTTGAATGCTCGGCCAAAATCTTAGATCCATTGAAACTTTAGCCTCCAGCAAACCGAATCTACCGAAAAACTTTGCTAACTCCGACCAGGGAGTTGTTAAAATGCCTCTCCGCGGCAGTAATAACGGCTTTAAAACTAGTCTGCCAATGAAAAGACCAACCTCAAGAAACTCTTGCTCGCCCCTCCAGTCACGCGGGCAGTTTTCACCCCCGAGGCATCCGCTTCAGACACCAACACTCCCGTCTCTTCCCACTCAGAAAGATCGTCACTCACTTCGACCTTGTAGTCCACGTCAGGCCGCCCTGCAAAAAACCTCATGGCTAACTGACCTTTCGTAAACTCTACCAACGGCATCTTTGCGGGGCCTGTCTCATACGGATCCATTCCTAACGCATACGATATCAAAATTGAGGCCTCACTGCCCGGCAGAGTTTCACTCATGTCCTGAGAAATTCGAAACCCCTTGGTTATCAGCCACTCTTCCACTGGTTCCAGCGACTCGATTTCCACCGTGTGGAGTATCAAACGGCCATCGCCGAAGACATCCCATCTCGGGGCGCTGAACCCTTGCGCTCCTGAGAGAAAATAAACAGTTATCTCATCGGTGTCCCGAAAACCGGCAAGCCCTATTGGCTCAGCTGGAGCGTTACCTTTGAATAGGATCGCTTCCAAATTTCTGTTTGAAGCAAGCGAACCTATACCGATATCTTCGACACTTGAGCCGACAATCAGCGATCTGGCGGCAGACGTTTCAAAGGCTCTTGCCCCTATTTTCTTCACGCTATCCGGAATCACAAGCTCGGTCGCGATCATGTTGGGGAAAGAAAATTCTCCGATCACCTCCAACCCGGAGCCGAACTCCAACTCATCGATGAGTGTCCGGTAAAAGGCGGCCGGCCCAATGATTTTCAGGCTATCCGGAAAGGACACCTTGCTTAGCCCAAAACAGAGCGCAAATGCATTACTACCAATCACCTCAACTCCCTCCGGGATGTGGATTGAGGTGAGTCCGGCAAAGGAAAAAGCCGACTCAAACGTGTTCCCGCGATAGGCACCCGTGATCCCTGTTACCGGCTTTCCTTGTATGTCGCTAGGAACTTCGACGTGACCGACGAAGTTCTTCGGAAAACCGACGATTTCCACTTCGTCACCAATCACCCGGTATGTGAAGTCTCCAAGCTCCCTTAGTTCGTTAGACGGTAGCACGCTTACTTCACGGCTCCTTACCCCTCGCCAAGCACCCTCGGTAAATCCAGTCGCATTCGGCAAGAAATTGACAACGAACTCGCTTGCACGATTTCCAAAGACACCCCTCCCAAACGAAGATGGAGCATCCCCCTTGAACATTGCACGAACCAACGTCCCCCCGTTTATTGAGAGTGAGGTTCCAGAAAATCCGAAAGCGTTGTTCCCGAGGGTCTTTAGAGTCGAAGGAAATGTCACCTCGGCAATCATGGAGCCACGAAAACAGTTCGGGCCGACTTCTACCACCCCTTCGCCGAATTCTAACCGTTTCAATTTATCACAGTTTTCGAACGCTCCTGAGGGGAGAACCGACGTGCCTGACCCAATCTTTAAAAACGTCATTTGCTTACAATTCGCGAATGCCGAATTATCTATCGCCGTCACCGAATCCGGGATAATCATTTGCCGAAAGTCGCAGGCCCAGAATGCCTGTTCTCCAATTTCTTGCAGCCCGTTGGGAAGAACGATCGCCTCGCCACCAAACCCTACAGCAGTGAGACCAAATGCCTTGGCTCCGATGCGTTTCAGCGAAGTTGGGAAATCGACAGCTAGTAAACGACTCCAATAAAAGGCATGAGAACCGAGTGTTTCGACCCCCTCAGGAATCATGACCGAGCTGAGACTCGAGCCCTGGAAAGCCCCTTGCGTTGGCGAAGTGCCCGTGATCGCAACCACTTTAAATCCGTCCAGTTCTACTGGGATGTCGAGATGCCCTGTTTCGCCCGCCGGATAAGCGGTGATCTCGGCCTGCCCGGACACTACCTCATAGGTGAACAAACCTGACTGGGCGGCATTCACAGATCCTCCACCAAGAAGAGAAACACCCACGATCACTTCTATCCATGGAGGGAATATTCGTCTCTTCATAACTTAATGAAATACATGCCCGCGTTCTCTTGGGAATTTCTTCAAAAAAGCACAGCTTCCCTGAGAACATCCCCCCTTCTTTTGGGGGGGGAGGCGTTGTAGCAGGGCTTACGATTTCCAATTGCTGTAAGCAACCCCTTATCATTAATTCATCTTGTTACTTGAGAATATTTTAGGTAAACGAAAGCGTCTAATGGTTGGTAAAGTCACAGCCCTTTTCATGGCATTACTCATCGGGAATCCGATGTGCTGTTGTGTAACAGCCACTTTTTTTGACGCTGATCACGACAAAGAATTAGCACTACAGGATCAATCGTGTTGTTGCCAATTGGCTGAGCAAAGCGATCAGGAAGAAAAACCTGACGAACCTGACTCCTGCCCTTGCTCTCTTAAGAAAGCAAAATCTCTCACTCTCACCCAGGCCTTACTTCTTAAAGTTACTGGTGATGATCAGATTACAAAGGCTCTCCTGCAAACCGACTGTTTCTTGACTCTCCCACATCTTTCACCGGTTGTTGACCACCTCAGCAAATGGCCTCCCGGCTCATTACCGCCACCTTCATTAAGGAGGCGAATTGCCCTCCAATGCTGCTATCTTCTTTGATTCGTTGGGCTTGAGGCCAGCCTTTTGCGTCTCGCCGGACTCTCTGACGCCTCAGATTTTTCATCGAGGCCTCACCGTCATTCCTAATGACGTTTTTCAGCTCTAGCTATGAGCTTTGCCTTCCCTTCAAACGAATACAAATCAAAGAAATACCTATGAAACTCCTTAAAAAAATCTCTCTCTTTTCACTTCTCCCTCTCTCTGCTTTCGGATGAGACGGATGAAAACTTACCGCGCCGCCAGTTGGCGGTAGCTTAGTAGCCGATGGCTCTGCCTTTAGCTTCGCCTTCGATTATCGTTATCGGAAAAACGATGACCTTTTCAACCGATACTCTCGCGTCGAAAATCCAACTAAGGCCTCTACGGAGTTTAATCAATTTTTACTCACTGCTTCCTATCGTATGAGTTCAACTTGGCTCTTTTCGACTCAGATCCCTTTCACGGATGCCACTCGTCGTGAGCGAGATAAGCCCGATATTAACATGAATGGCCTGGGGGACATCACGATGTCCGCAACCTATTTACCGAGGGCTGATGAAAATTCGATTTGGAGCCGGCTAAGGTTAAGCGCTGGATTGATCTTACCAACCGGGAAACCAAGGGATAACCCCGCTCTAGGAGAAGTAGCGCCGACTGTATTTCAACTCGGCACAGGCACAACCCAACTTGCCTTAGGTGCGAATTATTTTGCGACTCTCAATAACGATTGGTCTTTCTTTTCTGGAGCTAATATCACTTTTGCGCTCTATGAAAGCTCCAAAGGTTTTCACCCTGCTGAGGCCTACGCATTCCGTGTAGGGATAAGCCGATCAATTACTGAAAACCTCAACTTGAGGCTTTCTTTAGATTTTTCCCACGGTGAAAAAGATAAGTTCCAAGAAAATGAGATTGGCTACACAGGTTCCACTGTCCTAAGTCTCACACCCTCACTCATCTACACTATCAATGATAATTTCAGCGCCTCCGCTTCAATCTTAATTCCCGCGTATCGACGTGTTAATGAAACTGCCCTTGCCGTAGGCCCTCTGTGGTCACTTGGCCTCAGCTATAGTTTTTAACATGAAATCTGAAACAACACCCCGATAGAGTCTACTCTTTGGTGTTAATATCCTGTTGACCCTGACGATGAAATGCCGATGTAGTAACCGCCGTGAGAATCTCGAGACTCTTTCGGGGGGAAATAGTTAAACAGAGCACACGAGCTACTCGTAACCGCGCCAAATAAAGCCGATCTAGTTGAGTTGCAGAGTCCTCGCCTTGAAAGTGGAAACACTCAAATCATGAACGACTCCAATAATTTTCCCTAAGATTTAGGGCTTCTTCGACACCTTGTATTTTGAAAACACCATCGGACAACTCAGCTGCTTTGAGAGAGCAAAATGAGGAAGATTGCGATGCCCAAAAAAGTGGGCGCCCATAAACCTACGAAAATACCAAACCTCTCGGCATGGGCCTTCTGTTCTGAGCCCTCGCCCTTCTTAATGTTCCAAATCGCAACTGAACCAATTATGGAGAGGAGGCTCAAAACAAAACAAATCCAAGAAGCAATAATCATCGAAAGGTAATATCACAGGTTATTGATTTTTCAAATTATTTCACCCATCGGTTTTGATTCCGACTGATGTTTAGGTGATCATGCAAATTTCGTAATAATAGTCATTCAAGCCTACCCTCCTCTGAATTCCTCATCCCGATTCAGTGCTTCCCTTTCCGAATTCAATGATCTTTTTCAGAGGAAATCACGATTGGTCGATAAGAGGTTTAGCCTTTTACCTTCCAAGATCCAAGTTTCAAGCTTCATGGGGATCGCAACTCAGAGCTCGGTTATGGCTTTATCCCGAGCCACCTTTCCGGCTTCAAGATACTTCTCCCTCCGAGCATACCTTAAGCCTTGGGCTTACATGAACCATCATCCAGATACCCCCTGCTTCGGAGGCTAAGTGAAGCAATGCACCGCCAGATGCCGCTTTGGGAGAAGCTTGGATTAGACGGCACCATGGGAGAAATCAAAGGATTTCAGAACATTCTCCCCTCCGCTCAGACCCAAAGGCGGCTTCAAGGCCCTCCCACCAAAAGCAAATTTCTAGCAGTTCAAGGCCCTCCCGCCAAAAGCAAATTCCTAGCAGTTAGTGATATCCATTGACTCTTTCAGGCAAAACTCCAAGAATTGTCCATCCGGAGCAGGAGCATCTTCTCATGGAGATTAGCAATCACTCCGATAAACCAAATACAAAAATGAGTACAGGTACAGTTAAATGGTTCAATCCAGAAAAAGGTTTCGGCTTCATCACACCAGACGATGGCGGGGCAGATCTTTTCGTTCATCACTCCGCAATCGAGAGTTCTGGATATGCAAACCTTGATGAAGGTCAGAAGGTGAAATTTGAAATCGGCCAAGGCCAAAAAGGCCCATGCGCCGAGAAAGTCGAATCCGTATAGTCGTGAAGCACGACTAGAATCAAACCTACGAATCGCTGATTCGCTAACTCTTTTCTAAATGAGAGGGCGAATCAGGATTTACGTCACAGCTGACCAAATACGGTCAACTGTGACCTAAATTTTTGGCTACACTGCGGCCCTTACACAGGGTGTTTTTTCAGTGAATGCACCCATTCCAACTTACTGAGTCCAATACAGGTCATCGCTTGGCTAAATGGTCCTGTCGGGGCAAATGGGGTTCGATTGCAAAGCGCCCCTTATCCTGATTCATCCAACGACCATTACCGGGAACCACCAGCTCTCGTCGAGGAGGTTGCTTCAGACCAGTCCACAATTGCTAGCAATTCTAACCCGTCCAGTAAGATCAGTTTTCGGGCTACCCATCTCATCCAACTTTCGTGATTACGGTAATAGCGATTTCGCCTAGCCCACTGCTTCCTTGATCACCTTTAAAGTCTTCGCATGCGCCTCTTTCAGAAATTTCTTAGGCTCTCTTTTTCGATACTCCTCATTATACAATTCCAACGACACACACCCTTCATACCCAATCTCTAATAAGATTTGCAGCTCCTCTACCAACGGTAACTGCCCATCTCCTGGTAGAACTCGCTCCCCGTCGCACCACGAATCCTTTTTTTTCTGGCCCTTTGGCGCATCCGAAAACTGATAAATTGCGATCGCACTCCCACGCAACATACGCAGTGAATTTAATGGAGTCCCACCATGATAGTTATGATAGCTATCCGGGATGATTTTCACATCCTTCCAACCCGACTTCATGCCCAACTTCACTGCATCCGCCACCGTTTTCAGATTACCTACCGCATTGAGAAAGATAATCCCGGTCTTCAATCCATAGTCCTTCTGTGCGATTTCGCTAATCCTTGCGTAGCAAGCCGCTCCTGACTCCAGGTTGAAGTCATCCTTATACTTAAAGTCCGGGATACACTGGACATGCGCAGCCCCGATCGCCTTCACCATTCGCAACCGATTACGATGCTCACCAATCCTCTTTTCAAAATCCTCCTCACTATTCGCTAACACTCCCCAGAGCCCAATCACACTCGGCACAAACAACCCAAGCTCTTTAATTCTCTCCCCCAACTTTTCTAAAGACCCTCCCGCCTTCTCGTAAACCCCCAACTCTCGATCCCACGGCTCAATCGCATCAAATCCTGCTCCTGCTGCCAATTCTACCTTCTCATCCAGCGGTATCTCATTAGCCAAGGTCGCCGTATCTAAACAGATCGGCCACGGACTCCTCCCCCCCTGCCATTCAATCTTTTTCGCTTTCGAGCCCTGCCCAGTTCCTGTGCCCACTGCTCCAACCCCAACCATCGCTCCTACCCCCAAAAATGCTCTTCGCGTCCTTTTCATTCAGGAAATACACACCACACACTCCTCATCTTTCTTCGACTCTGATAAACCTTTCCCGCCAAAAGAAAATTCCTGTCAGCTCCTCATCTTTGATTGGGCGGACGGTTTTCTTTTTGCTACAATTTTAAATCTTTGGTAGTCGGAAAATACCGTTTCTGGTTCAATATTCCTTATTATTTTGATGCTAGGCTTATTCGTAGGCCTGCCACTGTTACTTCTCGTTATGCAGTGGGCGGTTTCCTTTTCGCCAAAGAGAACGGAGAGTAAGGCCAGCTAGAATACCACAAGCCCCCTTTTTCCCAATCCAACCATGAATAATTTCGACGACCCATTTCAGGAAGCACGAGGAAAGTGCCCTATTCACATCGGCACTTTTCAGGGCGAGCGCATCCCTATGATTTTACGTCACCAAGATGTTCGGAATGCAGCAAAGGACACAAAAACCTACAGCTCTGATAGTCCCCGACGAATTCCAATCCCTTCTGAAGAGGACGTCCGTACGGTGCGCCAGTATCCGCTAGAGGTCGACCCCCCCGCACACGCGGCGTATCGTAAAATTGCAGAGCCCTTCTTCCTACGCCCGAAGCAACCCGAGGTACAGGAAAAGATCAACATCCTGATTGAATCACTCCTTTTGAGGGCTCTCGAGGCGGACTCCATCGATGCTGTTAGAGATATCGCAATTCCGCTACAATCTTACGCTCTGACTTATCTCCTAAATGTCCCGGAGAAGGAGGCGGAACTCTGGGTCAGCTGGGGGCTCCATGTCTTTAAGGATGGCGACGGAAAAGCCAAAGGTCCTTTCATGGAAGAATACTGCAAGAAGATGTTCGAAGCGGCGGCCAAAAACCCAGGTAAAGATTTCTTCTCTGCTCTTAATGAAGCGGAATTCGAAGGACGCCGCCTCAATCTAGAAGAAAAACTTGGCTTCGCTAACATCGCTTTCGCCGGAGGACGAGACACCATTATTCATACCGTCACTCGTATCATATCCCACTTCGCCCAAAGCCCCCTAGACCTCGATTGGATCCTTGAAAACCCAAAGCGAACCAACCACGCCTCGGAGGAATTTTTTCGACTCTTCATTCCTCTCACTCACATCGGAAGGGT
>KB912133.1 GCA_000383735.1 Verrucomicrobia bacterium SCGC AAA164-M04 | reverse complement strand
CCTTCAGGGCAAGGCGCTAGACAAAAAATTAGATACCCTCACAGTTCCTTCTGTCCTTCTGACTGTGTTGGATGGTGGGCATGGTAGAGGTTTTGGCCCCTCGGTGGACAAGGTTGTGGTTAAGTTTTTAAAGCATCACTTTTTTGACGAAGAATTGAAGCTCGAGGATAGCTCAGTTAAAGCAGGACGGTGACTTTGAAGCCTATATTAATTATCGAAGCTTACTCGTAGCCCTCGCTTTTTCCAATATTCGGCAATGGATATTTCGATTGTTTTAGCATCGTCTTCAAGGATGAGGTGGGGCTTGTCTTGAATGTTTGTCTGGATCGTGTGGAGGGCTTCGAAATGCTTGCGAGTTTTTTTTAGTCTTCCCGTTCCACCATGAAGGTAATAGTGCGATAATAACAAGGCACAGTTGTAAGCTTTTAAGGCCTCCCACGCATCAATATTGGCTGTCCGATTAAGCCATCCTTTCGAAGAGAGAGTGAGCAGGGGGCGTATGCCGATAACAGTGCTGCTGGTAGAGCCGGGTTTGGTGTGCTTTTCGATTCTTTTGCGAATCGCTTGATCCATGTGACTGAAGTCAAAGCTTCCCCGTCCAACATGCGAAGCCGCCATGTACTCAGCGATTCCTTCGCTGAGCCAAGGTTGGCATTTCCACATTAGATTATGCATCGAGAGGTGGGTTAATTCATGAATAATGAGATCGAACGCTGGTTTCTGAAGAAGGCGTGTTTGGTTGGTGTTATTTCTAAAATGAGTCCAATTAATGAGGGTCCGATTCTTAGCTCCATCGTAATAGCCCGCTGTATTTTTTGCTCCGCCAGCAGCAAGATAATCTGCATCGTGGCCTACGATAAGAAGCTGTCCTTTTTGCTTTTTCGATGGGGCGTAAAGAGGCAGAGGGATGTTTTGAAGCGCTAGCGGGACTGATTCAAGGCACCTTGTGAACTCAGTCATTAGGGTGTGATCGTGCTTCTTAAAAGTCACGATTCGGAAGCTTTCGGTCTGGTAAACGAACCGCCCAGCTTCAGGAGTCATTGAATACTTCCCTGCTCCAGCTGGTGGATGAACTTTCTTGAGCCAGGTCTGTCCTGTCAAGTTGCCAAAGAAGCCAAGAAAAAGGAGGATGTTAATTACCCTCGCCATCTTCGAGAGGGATAATTTTTATTTTTTGCGACGGGGCAGGGTGAAGGTTCCCAGCCAAAGTTTCAGTCGTCTTTTTTTGTGGCGCGTCTTTGCCATCAAGTGCGCTTTTGAGGGCCTGCTCGACTAATTGGCCACAATGAATCTTCATTGGAGGAAGAGGGCCAAGGTCTCCAGAAAGTTCATTGGGCTTCAAATCGCGGGCCTCTTCGGGTGTTTTTCCTTTCAAAAGTTCAGTTGCCATAGAAGCGACGGCAATGGCTGTCTGACATCCGAATGCTTGAAACGACGCTCGATCAATTACCTTTTTTCCATTCTTTTCGGTGAATTTCAGCCACATGCGAAGCATGTCACCGCAGTCAGGAGACCCAACGGTCCCGACGCTATCGGCATCGTTCATTTCACCAACATTCTTAGGTTGGGCGAGAGCTTCTCTGGCACGATCTTCAAATTTCTCTGTCACGCGACGATTGTATCGCATTGACATTAAAAGTCTAGAACGAGCCTTTTTTCTCGTGTGAGGGATTAAAGTAGATTTTAACCTCAGCCTTTTCGGTTCCCAGAAGTTCCTGGGCCCGGATTAAAGCATCCCGGGTTGAGATGTTAGGGTTGCTGGGTGCGTTAAAGAAGAGGTTGGTTTCGCCTTCCTTGCGGCGGCATCCTCGTTGAAGAGTTTGTAATACTCCTGAGCTTTTCAAAACTTTGTAAACGTCCCGGGTTGCTCCCGATACAATGAGGTGGCGATCGTGGGAGCGAACAAAGCGAATGAGTTCACGAAGGGACATGACGCTGGTAGCGTCAAGATGCCGGGCATTTTTTAGGCGCAGGATGATTACCTTAATGTTGGGGTCAACAACGAGGCGCTGGACCTGGCTTTGGAAAAGATCGGCGGCACCAAAGAAAAGCGAGCCTTCAACATGAACGATCGAAATTGCAGGATTGGGGCGTTTCTGTTTTTGATCCAGCTCGCGGAGTTCGCCGTTATCACAAATTTCATATTCGACAAGATTGGGGCGGGAAACCTTTCGAAGGAACAAGAAAATCGACAATGAGACCCCGATGAAAATTGCTACGTAGAGGGGGAAAATTAGAGCAGTCAGAAAAGTTAGGATGAGAACGCCACCATCCTCGGGCGTTGATCGAAGGCAGATTCGGATATTTTTCTTTTTGATCAATGACGCGGCTACTGCGATGACTAAGCCGGCGAGAGCTGCTTTTGGGATAAATGCGACTGGATTGGGGATGAGGAATGCGAAAAGGAAGAGCGCAATGAGGCAAAAGAATCCTGCAAGAATCGATGAAATGCCGGAACGTGCGTCGGACTCATAGTTTAGCGCGGAGCGTGTGAGAGAGCCGGAGGAAGGCATTGCTGCTGTGAATGCACAGGCGAGGTTGCTCATTCCGACTGACATCATGTCTTGATTGATTTCGGTTCGGCTTCCCGTTCGAGATGCGAGCGATTTTGCCATCACCGTATTTTCAAGAGTGGCTAAAAAAGCGATAGCAACGGCTACTCCGAGAAGGTTTGAGATATCAGCAAATAAACCTGCACTTGTCGGTTCAGGTAGACGAAGGGTCAAATCGTTTAGGGAAAAGCTAGAGAATGTTGGGACGGCGGCATTCCAGACGGGGGACTGAGATCCAATTAAGGTTGAAATAATTGAGGCAAGAGCGAGTGAGATTGCAAAATTAGGCAAAGCTTTCAACCACCTGCTCATCGCAAGATAAAAAGCGAGGGTGCTAAATCCAAGGACGGCGGGTTGCCAGAGGTAGGCTTTTTTTTGTCGCTATCAGTTCGCTCAGCATACCAAAGAAGTTGCTGGCAGGAATCACGACTTCGCTTACCCCGAAAAGATGCTTGCACTGGTTGATGATAATCAAGATGGCAGCACCGGTGATATAACCCACTAGGACACTTTGGCTAACGTATTGAATTAACTCGGCAGCTTTTAGGATTGCGCCGATCAAGCAAATGATACCGACCATGAGAACAAGGAGAGGCATGAGATTCAACTTCTCGGCGGTGGAATAAGTGCCGGCTGCGAAGAAGCTAAAGACCATGAGGGAGGTCGCATTAGTGGGGCCCAGAATGGTATGCTTGGAACTTGCAAATAGGGGAGCAACAATAGCTGCAATTGCGGAGCATACGATTCCATAAAGAATCGGAAGTTCGGCAATTGCAGCATAAGCCATGCCTTGGGGAATCGCCAGAAGGGCGATGTTGATCGCAGCCCGGAGATCCGCTTTACCGTCTAACGAGGTGTAGTCTGAAAAGTTGTCTCGGAATGGGAAAAGGCGGAGCTGATTGCTGGCAGCCCATTTTCCAAAAGCGCGATAGGCGAGTCTGACTTGTCGCATCACCTTATCCATATCCGTAATCTATGCGCGTTTAGTGGCACGGCGAAAGAGGAAAGTCCCTAAAGCGAGGCAAGCAAGGTTAGGAATCCACATTAAAACTTTGGTGAGGATGAGGTTTGAGCCCTGAGTTTCATCAGCAATGATAAAGAAAATGAAGTAGGCTACTGCTACTCCAAGACTCATACCTGACCCTGATGAAGTTTCCTTCCTTCGTGCTGAAAGCCCGAGAGGAATTCCGACGAAGGCAAGAGCGAGGGGAGCAAAGGAAAAGGAGATTCGGCGAACTCGTTCGGCATCAAACTCGTCTAGTTTCTCGTCGGTTAAGTTGGCGGGTGGGTTAGCTAGAAGTTCGCGGATTTGCTCATTATCGAGTCGATTCGCTTTTACTCGACGAGTTTTTCCAGCTGCTAGGGGTAGGATCCAAGGCTCGATTTCTCCGGCGGAACCTTGCTGGATAGCTTGATCCTCATCATATTTTTCCAACCAAACCCCACTAAGCCGTAATTCAAGCTTTTCGACCTCTTTGTCGGGAGTGATTGAGGCAACGTCGCGTGCATAGAGGTAACCAACTGGCCACTCGCTGGTTTCATCTGCTCCCAATTCATAGGCGTGGAATCCCTGAAAGCTGTCGTCCGAATTCCGTGATTCGATATAAATCCGTTGCCCTTTCAACCGAGATTGCACGACTCCTGGGTCAAGTAAACGAAGTGGGTCCTCTTTAAAGGTCTCATAAAGCATTACCTTGAGTTCGCCTTTGGATCGTGGAGAAACGGTTGCGTTGAGCCAGAGGCATAGAAGGGAAAGAAGCAAACCCATAAAGAGGATTGGGGAAGCAATGCGATAAAGCCCCATACCTGCGGTGCGAAGAGAATTGATTTCTTGATCTGAGGAAAGTCTTCCAAAAACGAGTAACACTGCTGCCAAAAACCCCCATGGGATCGTGAATACTAAGGATACTGGTAACAACTTTAGAATAAAGATTCCAAGAAAGGAAATAGGAGCACGTCGATCAACGAGGAGCTCGTTGATCTCTTTGAAGATATTTCCGAGGACTAGAACGACACTTAAAATGAGAACCGCATAAAATGCTGTAACAGATACCTGTCGGGTGATGTAGCGGTCACTTTTTAAAAACATCCTCGATGGCGAAGGGTAGCTCCTGTCTCGTTGAAGGTCGAGAGGGAACGCCGCCTAAAATAGCTTCTTTTTTATAAGAAAAGGTGGCGGAGAGGGAAGGAATTGAACCCACCAAGGACAGATTGCCCTTCAACGGTTTTGAAAACCGCGGCGACCACCAGGCACGCAGCACTCTCCGAGGGAAGGCTGGCCGACATTTGGGAGGGCGTCAAATGAATGAATTCGATCTGATGATTTTTTTAAATCGAGAGAATCTTAGTTTTTAGGAGCTCACTTAAGGTGATGGGGTGGTGTGGTTCGGTGATTGGGTTAATTTTTCGAAAGGTTTCGCTAGTGAAAGTCGTGTGAAACTGTCGCGAATTCTTCGGACATGTTTAAGGGTTTTAGGGATGTGACATAGACCGTTGGCTGCTGCCCTTCGGTGATTTGTAGACGGCCTCGGGCGAGTAGGAATGATTCGCTGGTAATGATGAGTTTAAATTGGTGGAAAGTTTTTCGAGGGATGAAAAGGTTTGCGATTCCAAATTCGTCTTCAAGCGAGATGAAGCAATGCCCCTTCGCTGTGCCTGGGCGTTGCCGGCAGATAACCAAGCCTGCGATGATGAGTCGTTTTCCATGGGGTATTTTAAAGAGGCTCGCTGAGGTGGCCATTTCGATATTTTGTTGTTTTCGCCAAAGCCTCATTGGGTGGGGTCCTGTCGTCGCTCCCACTAGAGAGAGGTCTGCTTGAAGTCGTTCGGTAGCTGACATCATTTCTAAAACTTGTTCTTGAGCTGACGAGTTTGCAAAAAGGTCATCGAGTGGTAGTTGCTCGGCTTGCCAGAGAGCATCTCGACGATGCTCGATTTCCGGAAGGTCGTTTAAAGCGCCGGCGGCTGCGAGAAGGCGGCGTTCTTTGATATTTGGACGAACTCTCCGAAGGAAGTCATCGAGCGAGGCGAAAGCGGAGAAGGAACGTTCTTCAATCAGGCGCTCCATCGTCTTTTGACGTAATCCTTTCAGTCGGTGGAGGCCGAGGCGGAGGGTTTTATCGTCAATCACTTCGGTCGAGATCATAGAATGCTTCACTGAGATAGGCTTTGTCCGTATGCCGTGTCGTTTCGCGTCCTGTAGGAGGGTGTTGACCGAGTAAAATCCCATCGGCTGATTGTTGATCAGCCCGCAGTAAAATTCAGCTGGGCGGTGGACCTTGAGCCAGCAGGAAGCGTAAGCGATAAGGGCGAAGGAAATAGCGTGGGATTCGGGAAAGCCGTAAAGCGCAAAGGAGCCAATCGATTCGATGACTCGTTGCTGAACCTCGGGTGCAACTTGCCGTTCGTTCATGCGGGTTTTTAGTTTGTTTATGATGGCATTCATGCGCTCGTCGGATCGTTTGAAGGACATCGCTTTACGCAGAAAATCAGCTTCCATACCTGAGAAGCCAGCGATCACCATCGCCATGCGAAGGACTTGTTCCTGAAAAAGAGGGACCCCTAGAGTCCGTTTCAGAATGGGTTCGAAGTCGGGGTGAATGTATTCGATGTCCTCACGACCAGTTCGGCGGTTCAAGTAAGGGTGCACAAGGTCTCCCACAATGGGACCAGGGCGGATGATTGCGACCTCAACCGCAAGATCGTAAAATTTGCGAGGCTGCATGATTGGGAGAGTGGCCATTTGTGCGCGGGACTCAACTTGGAAGGTCCCCACGGTGTCGGCTCGGCAGAGGAGATCGTAAGTGGCGGGATCGTCTTTCGGGATTTTGGCAAGATTGACCGGGCGGCCACGTCGCTCGCAAATTCTCAGAGCATCTTCCATCGCGGCCAGCATCCCGAGCCCTAGGAGGTCGACTTTAACAATACCGAGATCTTCGCAATCATCTTTGTCCCATTGCATGATCGTTCGATTCTCCATCGTGGCGGGCTGAAGCGGGACGACGTGGTCGAGTCCGTCGTCGCAAAAAACCATTCCTCCTGAATGCTGACCAAGGTGCCGGGGGCAGTGGAGGACGTCGTGGTAGAGTTGTAAAAGAGGTTTGAAGCGTGGGTGGGAAGAGGGAATTCCGGATTTTTCGATCGTTCCAGCGAGTTCCATGACTTTGTCGCCGGGGTAGTAGTTACTCATCGAGACCTCATCGCTTACGGGGTCGCGGGAGGCGTCGTGAACCTTGGGTGAGGCACAGAGATCGGTGAAACGGTTCGCAATCGATTCTGGGAAGCCCAAGATTTTAGACATTTCCCGGAAGGCTGAGCGCGGTTTGTAGGTAATGACGTTGGCTGTCATCGCAGCTCCGCGTGGAGCGTATTTTTGATAAACGTATTGAATGACAGATTCTCTTCGCTCGCCGGAGGGGAAATCGATATCGATATCGGGCCAGGATTGGCGGTTTTCGGAGAGAAAGCGCTCGAAAAGAAGGCCGCTTTCGACTGGATCGACACTTGTTACGCCAATTGCGTAACAGACTAGCGAGTTAGCTGCCGAGCCCCGGCCTTGGCAGAGGATACCTTGAGATCGGGCAAAACCTCTACCATGCCCACCATCCAACACAGTCAGAAGGACAGAAGGAACTGTGAGGGTATCTAATTTTTTGTCTAGCGCCTTGCCCTGAAGGTAGGGCACCAGTGGATCTTGTGTACCATGGACAGTTAGAATGGGAGCATCATCACTAGACACCTGGTGAAAGGGTGATGCAATTTTAGCTCTAGCTTTCAAAGTAGAAACCTCGCCCCCCAGAAGCTGCCCTTCCGGTGAGCTCGCTGCATTATGATCCATGGAGCTTCCCTGCTGATTCATCACTAAAAAATCAGTGGGGCCAAAGAAATTGATGACCCCTTTTACCGAGGTTGACTGATCGATATGAGCCCCCAATTCCCCATCGAGTTCTGGGTGATTCTGCGTCGTCCCCATAAACGTGACTAAGTGTCCGCCCGCGGATGCTCCCCAGACCACAATCCGCTCTGCATCAAGGTGATATTTTTTGGCATTAGCCTTCACCCATCGTAAGGCTGCTTTGCAATCATAAATCTGCGCAGGCCAGCTCTTTTCTGATGTGAGGCGATAGTTAATTGAAACAATAGCGCAATTTAAACCAGCAGCCTTTAGCGCCCTCCCTGGACGATCTTTACTGCCCTTCCTCCAGGCACCCCCATGAATCCATAAGACCACGGGGTAGGGCGATTCAGTTTTAGCTTCGGGAATGTAAAGATCCAAAGTCTGTCTCGGATTTGCATCGCCAACATAATCAATATCATTGATTCGGCGCAACTCAGGCGCAGAAAAAGTCACTCCAACGCTAAGTATTAAAACCACTAGTTCGTGTTTCATATTGGGAAAATAAGATATTCTAAAGCTGTTGCAATGGAGGAAATTACATTCAAGAAAAATTTGCCAAAGCCGCCGGGGAAGCCCCCAACCTAAGAAAGAGTCCCCTCACTACCAGACTACTGAGCTATTAACACTGTCGAAGCCTAAATGATGCGATTACGAGTTCCTCGCAAGCCTCGTCCACCCCAACCAAAAGCCCCGTAACCATGTGGTTACGGGGCTATAAAATGGAGCCACCTGACGGACTCGAACCGTCGACCTACTGATTACAAATCAGTAGCTCTACCAACTGAGCTAAGGTGGCTTATTAGCGAACCGAGTAGGTGACCGTTCCGCCGACGGCGCGGATGATATCCCTCAATTGGGAGCTGACAAGTCCTGATCTTTCAATTTTATCTCCTTCATTATGATGGCGGTAGCAATCACAATAAGAACCGCTGAAAGCCCTCCCACCCAAAAAGGCCCGAATGCGGCCGCCAGCGGAAAGGCTAAAAATGGCGCGATCACTCCTCGGCAACCTGTAAGAAAAGTATGCACGCTCATATATTCTGCGACATGCTCGGCATCAGAGAATTTAGTCACCCACAGACTCCATACAACATTCCCTCCCGCTCTTGCCACTCCGTGCAACCCGATTCCTAAATAGAGGGCCCATAATCCATCTCCCATGAAATAGAAGATGATTCCTGCTGCAAAAAAGGCGTTTAAGATACAGCGCAGAAGGTAGAAATTTAGCTTGTCGAAGAGCCTGCCCCAGACCAAAACAAAAACAAAAAAGCAGGTTTCTGGAATGACGGTCGTGATAATGCTGACGTGGTTTTCGCTGAGATCAAAACCGTATTCCTTATTGGTGATATATTCTACGAAAAGAGAAAACGAGAGCAGGTTACCAATCCCAAGAATCATCCAAGATACGAGTAAACGTCGAAACCGATGATTTTCGCTCGTATGCCTAAAGGCATCAAAGAGCCTCACTTTATTAGAGCGGCTTAATTTTACTTTTTCAATTGCGAGAACACATCCCGCCATCATGAAGGAAGAACCTGCATAAAGTTGCAGCAATAATGGGTAATTATTAAGTGAGGCCGTGAGTAACCACCCAAAGAGAAAAGCCGCCCCAATGGCATAGATTTTCCTCATAAAGGCTGTTATTGAAAACAACTTACCACGAACTTTGTCAGGATAATGACTATGATAAATTTGAGAAAAAAGGGGGAGATTCAAAGTCAGAGTGACTAATGCGACCACCATTCCAAACATGTAGATCTCGAAACAATTTCCCGCGAATGAACTAATCGTAAAACCGACACCAGATATCCCGAAGATAACGGCCAACATTAAATTTGCCGAAAGGCCAGTACGCCTTACTGCCTGAACGACAAAAAGACTCAACAATAAGCCAAGACTAGGCAACGCGACCAAGGTCGCTTTAGCAACCCCACCAGCTTCAAAAACCCGATTAGCAATTAGAATGGAGAAGGTCGTACTCAGAGTTTCGACCACACCCGCCGGAAAAGCTCTCAGATTTTCGAGATGAAAAGTTCGTGAACGATATTCGTTCTCACCCACCTGAGCCTCCCCCATCCAGTGTTTTGGAGGCCAACCACCAATAATAGACGGCAGCCACCAATCCTCCGGCAACCCCTACATGAAGAACCTGAACTACGGCATGAATACCCGAGCTACTCAAAATTAACCCCATTAACATCAGCGCAAAAACTAGGCCCAGAACTAGGCGAGGAATTGTCCCCTTCCACCTCGATTTGTATCCCAACCAGAGAGCTGCAATCAAAATAGACCAAGAAAAGCTTCGATGAATGAGGTAGATAAAAGACTCTGAAATTTCATCAATCCAACTGCCACGCGATGCAATCCCCTGTTCCATCATGAGCCTATCGGTCACTTCACGGATCTGGGATCCCATTGCCCATTCTATCATCACACAGGATAAAAGAATCATGACTTGCGGGCGACTAGGGCCTGCAATCTGAGTCCGCAAACTTCCGGGTCTCACACCAGCCCAGTAAAGGTAGGTCAAAACAAAAAGCTGAAGAAAAGCAAGAGCCATGTGAATCGTCACCACTCCGGATCGCAAACCACTAGCCACCACCACGATTCCAGTCAGAGCACTTATAATCACCAGAGCAAACGCACACACTCCAAGCTTAGGCATGATCCGACTCCTCAAGCAGGCGATCATCAATAAAAAATTTGCGAGCAAAACCGGCAGAGCAAGAAGCCGGTTCGTAAATTCGATCCAAGTCTGAACTGGGTCATATTCTTCAAGAAGCCGCTCCACCGTGATTTCATCAGGATTGCGACCGAAGCGCTCGGCAGACTTCTTAAATCTTGGAAGCTTCTTTTCTAAGTAAGCCTCATCAACCTGCTCAATACTTGTTGGAGGGATAAATTCACCCCAGCAAGTCGGCCAGTCGGGGCAACCCAGACCAGAACCCGTAACCCGAACAACCGCCCCGGCAAAAATCAGCACGATTAAAAGGGCGATCGATAACAACGCCAGTTTCTGGACACCAGTTTTCCGCACACCCGAATCCTAGCGCATCAATTTAGGAAGGCAACCACGTCCACCCTAACCTCGCTTCTCTGCCGTAACCGCAGACAAATCGACTCGATCGCGGGAAGACAACTGGTCAAGTGAGTCATCAAGGTCGTGGAGATCTAAAATTGAGCCTGGCTTCTCTTTGGTGATCGCAACAGCAATCCAGCGTAGCTCATCCGAATTATCCAACATCACTTTCAGAACCATCGTCAACGGAACAGCGAGGAACATCCCAACTGGACCCCAAACAAAACCCCAAAATAAAACTGAAATGATCACCACCAAGGTTGACAGACCAAAGCGACGCCCCATCAGCATAGGCTCAAGGAAATTACCTAAGAAGATATTGATGGAGATATAGCCCACCCCAACCGCCAAGGCACTAGGACCGCCATCCACCAAAAATGCCAAGATAAAGGGAGGAATTCCTGCGATAATTGAACCGAGCACAGGGATGAAATTCAGAGCAAAAGCTAAAATTCCCCACAAAATATAGAAATCTAATCCAGCAGCCCAACAAAGAAACCCCGCGAGCACACCAGTTGCGAGGCTAACCACGGTTTTCATCGCGAGGTATCTCTGAATATCCGCCGTTGAGTTCATCAGACGATCCAAATTTGGCCCTCGTGCTTCAAGGATCGCATTCACACGACGTCCAAACATCCTAGCTTCGCTCAGCATGAAAACCGTGAGAATTAGGATCAAAAGAGTAGACCCAAGAAATCCAAGGACTCTCACTGCAACATCCTTTCCGAGGTCAAAGGGATCGAAATTTTTTCCAATCTGCGCAGGAATCTTGATCGTAGCGTAATTATCGACAGTTTTCCGGGCATCTGGAATCTTTAAGTTTTCGAGCACTCCAACCGCTGTCTCGCGGACCTCCTCGATCTTTGTGTTCATGGCCGGGTAATATTTATCCTGCCATTTCGATTCCAAGTCGCCCGTTAGGGTAATCACAATAATGACAACTCCAGTCATAAATGCGAAGTCAACAAGCACAGTCAGAAGAACCGAAATAGGCATAGGCACTCGGCGCTTACGAAGCCAAGAAGTAATCGGGAAAGAAACAGTCGCAATAAAACCCGCGAGTAGGACTGGGACAAAAAACGACTGTCCTAGCTTGAGCCCCGTGACTAAGACTACAACAGCAGCAGCTGTCAGTAAAATCCGGGTTGCTTGCAGCTTTTTTGCTTCGTCTGGCATACTCGTTCTCAACGGAAAGTTCATCTGGATGACCCCCTGAAAACATAATACTAAATTTTCCTAATTTTGATAGTAAAAACCTTACGAAACAATGGTTTTAGTAAGGGGAGCTTTTTCACAAAGCAGACAACCACTCTCTGGGAAAATATTCTCACGCTAAGAACCAGCCAAAAAGCCGGTTAAAGGACTAGTTGCTTCAGCCTCCTCACTTGTCTCGGGAAGTCCCATTTCGAAAGCATCCCGCCCCGCTTGCACCGCAAGTTTGAAGGCATTCCCCATCCGACAAGGATCTGAAGCAATCGCAATAGCAGTATTTACAAGCACCGCATCAGCCCCCAACTCCATGGCCTCAGCGGCATGACTTGGGGCTCCGAGTCCAGCGTCCACCACAACAGGCACTTGGGCCTGATCGATTATGATCCGAATCTGATCACCTGTAACAACTCCTTTATTGCTTCCGATTGGAGCACCCAGAGGCATCACAGCAGCAGTCCCAACCTCCTGTAAGCGTTTTGCTAAAACAGGATCGGCATTGATATAAGGAAGAACCGTAAACTCCTCCTTAACCAAAATCTCAGCGGCCTTCAGTGTCTCGATGGGATCTGGAAGCAAATAGGTTGGATCCGGATGAATCTCAAGTTTGATCCATTTAGGAAGACCTGCCGCCGCTGCTAACCGAGCAAGTCGGATCGCTTCCTCTGCGTTCATTGCCCCGCTTGTATTAGGTAAGAGCAAATATTTTTCAGGATCGATGAAATCCAAAATGTTAGCGAAAGGATCTGATTTCCCGCTAAGGTCAGCCCGCCTCAGTGCCACCGTGACGATTTCGGTCCCGGAAGCGACTAGAGCTTCACTCATAAGTTCATTGGACGAAAATTTCCCCGTCCCAAGCATCAATCGTGACTTAAACTCACGACCTGCAATGACCAATGATGATGCCATAAAAGTTATAAGTATTAGGAAGGAATAAGATCAGCAACCGCTTCTCGCTCACTTGCAAGCTCGGCAACCGATGCATCGACCTTAGCACGAGAGAACTCGTCTAGCTCGACCCCTTGGACCACTTCCCATGTCGAACCATCGGTCCGAATAGGCATGGAGGCAATGAGTCCCTCAGGTATCCCGTAAGATCCATCCGAGCAAACCGCAACGCTGCTCCAATCTCCTTTGGGAGTCGGAGTCACAAGTGAGCGGACAGTATCAACCACTCCATTTGCGGCAGAAGCGGCTGAACTAGCTCCGCGTGCTTTGATAATGGCAGCACCCCGCTGCTGAACGGTCGAAATAAACTCACCCTCAAGCCACTCACGGTCAGTGATGACATTAGCAACCAGTTGGCCTTTGATTTTCGCATTTGTGAAATCAGGATACTGGGTAGCGGAGTGATTCCCCCAAATACAAAGATTTGTGACATCGCTACTGTGAACTCCTGCCTTAGCTGCAAGCTGGCTCTTGGCACGATTCTCATCGAGTCGTGTCATAGCAAAGAATTGCTCTTTAGGAATTCCGGCCGCATTGTTCATCGCGATCAGACAATTGGTGTTGCAAGGATTTCCAACCACCAAAGTGCGAACCCCAGAAGCTGCGTTAGCGGCTATCGCCTGCCCCTGCCCTGTGAAAATTTTACCGTTAATCCCAAGAAGATCATTTCGCTCCATACCCGCTTTGCGGGGAACTGAACCGACCAGAAGGGCCCAGTCAGTTCCGCGAAAACCCTCGGCAAGGTCACAAGTCGGCACGATCTCGTTGAGAAGAGAGAACGCGCAGTCATTAAGTTCCATCACAGTGCCCTCGAGCGCACCCATGGCAGGCTCGATCTCAATCAAACGAAGATTCACCGGCTGATCCGCTCCGAACATCGAGCCAGAGGCAATACGAGTGAGGAGAGCGTAGCCGATTTGACCAGCGGCACCTGTAACTGAAACAGTGATTGGAACTTTCATAGACGCCCACTGCTTACTCTCACCCAGCCACTTGGTCAATGGATGTCGAGTGGAATTTTTCACAAAGGCCAAATGATCGGAATAAGAATGGATGCCACGATCCACAGAATTACCGCCAGAGGAAATCCAGCTCGAAAGAAATCGCCAAATTTATAGCCGCCCGCCCCATAGACGAAAGTGTTCGTTTGATAACCAATTGGCGTTGCGAAACTAGCCGAAGAACCAAACATCACCGCTGCAATAAACGGTTTTGGATCTACCCCAAGCTGAATTCCGACAATAATCACAAGCGGAGTGAGCAAGGCTGCCACCGCATTATTACTGACCATCTCCGTTAAAATTGCTGACAACAAGTAAAGGAGCGAGATCAGAATACGGGGATCCATTCCATGGGTCGCTTCAACAAGCTTGATCGCTAAAAGGTCAGCGACACCCGAATATTGAAGCGCCTGCCCAAGCCCCAGCATACCGATAATCAAAAATAAAACCTTCCATTCCACCGATTGATAAGCCTCAGAAGGATCAATGCAACCTGTCAAAAGAACAAATACAGCAGCACACAAAGCGACCTGCACAATCGGGATGGCCGGAATGACATTAATCCCTGAAAGGAGACCCAAAACCATAAAGGCCAGAATCGCAGCAATTGCGAAGGGAGCTTTTTTGGAGCGAATCGCTACCTCCTTTGGCTCGCTGAGATTTACAAAGTCTTTCAGTTCAAAGAGCTGCTGCATCCTTCGAGCTGGCCCCTGCACCAATAAGGTATCACCAAAGGCCAACTTCACATCCTCGAATCGCTCCTGCAAATTGCGGCCACGCCGGTGGACAGCGACAATAATTACGCCAAACCGCTGACGGAAATTGAGTTCCTTGAGACTTTTGCCTGCCAAGCTTGAATCCGGCCCAATAATTCCCTCCATCATAACTGCCGATTCAGTACGGACATCCTCAAGCCCCAGTTGATGAGATGTATTTTGGGTAATACCATCCTTTTCCGACAAGCCCATCAAATCACCTAATCGCCCCTTGATGATAATCTCATCTCCTTCTTCGAATACCACTTCGTTCAAACTCTCACGGACGCGGTTTCCATCGCGCACTACATCGATCACTCGCGCCTTTTTCATTTTTTTTAAGGACGACTCAAGAAAGCTCTGACCAATCAACTGTGACTCTTTAGAAACAAAGGCCCGTGTTATGAATTCACGAGCATCCTTACTGTCAATTAGGGCCGCAAGAGTGACCCGATCCGGAAGCAGCTTTTTTCCAATCGTCAGCAAATAGACAAAGGTTACCGCAACGAAAACGATCCCAAGGGGAGTCACATCGAAAAAACCAAAAGCATAGCTTGGGTCATAGGATGCGGCGATTCCCGATGCCACCAGATTAGTGGAAGTTCCAATGATCGTAATGGTTCCTCCAACGATCGCGGCATAAGAAAGCGGAATGAGATACTTCGAAGCAGCCCAGTTCTTGCGGCGACAAATCCCTAAGACGATGGGAAGAAAGACCACTACCACAGGAGTATTATTCATGAACCCGGAAAGCCCCGCCACGATTACAATCATTATCACCAACATGCGAGTCGGACTCGTTCCGGCTGTCCGCTCAAACCAATGCCCAAGAACTTCAATCACTCCAGTTCGCTCCAAAGCAGCACTCAGCACAAACATGCAAGCCACCGTTATCGGAGCCGGATGAGCAAAGACACGTAAAGCATCAGCGTTAAATCTCCGCAACGCATTTGTAAAAGCTTCTCCCTCCAGTCCCGGAGCAGGCGACGGCACTGCGATTGGAAGCACTCCAATCAAAACGCAAGCGACTAGCGCACCCATTGCAACCACTTCAGGAGAGACCCACTCCTTGATAAAGCTTGTAAAAACAAGAAGGACTAATACGCCGAGCGCAATCTGTTGCCAAGTTTCAACCATGGAGGACTTGGCAGATTGTGCCTCGCCATCACCCTTCAGGAAACCTTAAATCACTTTTGTGTTAAATCCCCATCTCCCAAAGGCTTCTCCGGATCTTGACCCTTATCACACGCGCCAGCATCGCGCCAAAGGTGGTTCCACCTTTCATAGGGCCTGTCTTGAGTTCTCACAATCTCTTTGGCTTCAAGAAAAACCTGCCCAAGCCATTCTCCAACTGAATAAAGCTTCGATGACCCCTGACCAAGCCGCACCTTACCACGCACTTGTCTGGTTTTTAGCCCACCGCAGGGACCATCTTTTCATTGGAAACCCCGTCCGCCATTTCCAACACTTGGCCTCCCGGATCTCCGGAGACCATGCTAGACTTCGGAGCTGGAGAGCCTGGGCTTGTTTTCATTTGGCGGAAATTTCACTTCCTTGGTCTGACTTCCCCCGCGATCAGCAGCAAATTGATCGGGAACAGCTTCAAATTCCCGTTTTTAGCGATATCGAAAAAAAATTACCCTCTTGTGACTCATCAACCTTGTCTGTCGCCAAAGCTCTCGCTAGAAACGTTGCCTCCAAGTCCCAATACTCAACTGAATAGAACATCTCACTTCTAATGAGCCCAGGGGATTCCACTGATTGCTTTTTCCTTGTAGAATCAAGGGTTTAGAGAGTCGAAATAGTTGAATAAACGCAATAATTACCAATATTTAGCGTTTTGGGTTACCAACTAGACGATTTTTCTAGAGGTTCTTTTTGATGCTCTCGAGCTCCTTTTCAGGAGTGTTAATATCAAGACGGGGCCGAAGGAACTTCCCTCCAAGCAGGACCTTGTCTGATATCAGTGCTCACGAGCCTAAATTTCATTGCAACCACAAAGGTCCCAGCTAGTTCTAGAACCGTGGAGAATGGACGGATATCACCTTTCAGGACCCTACGAATAAATACTGTTCTGCTCACAAAAAGGAAAGCCATGAAAAGGATTTCACCAACTTACGCCATCTTGTTCAGTCTCATTGGCCTGATTGTCCAGATCACTTGTGATATCCTTCGTTTTGACCAGCCCAATGATCCGGATGTTATTCTCCTTGGGGGGATTGTGCCGATCCTGGCATACCTTCCAGCTATCATTGCTGCCATGATCCTGCACTACAGATGCTGGAAAGCAATACCGGTTGATATTGCCCGGACAACCCCTGGCGCTGCTGTCGGCTTACTTTTCGTTCCGTTCTTTAATTTCTACTGGTATTTCGTCTCGTATGCGGGCCTGGCCGAGGACTGCGCCAAGGCACTGGGCTCGAAAGGAAGCTCACGAGGATTAGGAATCACACTGGGTATTCTCTCAATCACCTGCTGGACCTTTGTTGCTTTAATCCCATTGGCAACTATTCCGCTCGGGATCGCCTATTTTATCGTCTGGTTGGTGTACACACTCAGGATAGTCGCTGGCGCCAATGAGTTGACAGGCAGAGAATCGCCACAAGCGTCAAACTCAGCAGAACAAGACGTCGATCCTAACGCCTGACACGCCCCGCGTCGAAAGTCTCATGACCATTCACATATCAACCCAGAAGTCGGAGCGCGCCCTCGGTCAGGCGTAGGATGACTTGGACGTTCTCTGAAACAATCTTACAAGATGCCGCTCATCATGAATTCCACGCCTTTAATTTTGATTTTTGGGATGATTTCCATCCTCTCTCTGGGTAATGTCGGTGCGGAACAATGCGGTCTATTCACCTACGACGAGGTGGATGGGACGGTTGAAATCACAGGTTTCCCCAAGGACTTGGAGATCCATGTCGATATTCCTGCGTAAATCGATGGCAAGTCGGAAGTTGCCATCACAAGTATAATGAGGAGTCGAATCACTTAGTTGACGGCATAGTGCCAACAACAGATCCATCACCTGTGAGAACTGGATTTATGGCGATACCGCCTTTAAACCAATCTTCCCATCCATCTTCTGTTAACTTTCTGAAATAGGGTGACGTTCCAGCTTCTTGAAAATCTGGGATAAAGACACCAAACTTACCATCTGCCGTCTTAGTGGTCTTTTCATCCCCACTAATTTTCACAACAACCGTTCCTGGAAGGTCATCTACAACATCCCTACCTTCTTCCTTAAATTCTGATTGAAGCCCCGATGGATAAGTTTCAGTCCAATTTCCATCCTCAGCTCTTTCCCACAACCTGTAGCCTGGTTCGACTGAATGGTTTGGAATATCAAACCAAAATTTAGTTAGGGCCTTATCGGGGATACTTTTCCCAGAAAAGACGCATGAGGAAAAAAGAAAGAGGGAGATCAAGGTCGCAACTGTTATCTTCATAATATTTATTTTTGTTAGATACTTTATAGGGAGTCATGCGTGCTAGAAGCCATTTTTGTGTCATGAAAATGAAGCGTTTCTTTTGTTTACCCAACTTGCTACCGTGAAAGGGCATGAGCAAAGAGATCGGACAGGTTCAAAACTGGCGCTCCCGGTAGCAGGTGCCACCACTTCAACGTTCGCTGAAAAGAATGCATGAGAACTACGATCATTACCGCTGCCATTTTGCCCATTTTTTTCTTAGCGAGTTGCATGGCTCCTCACAATGAACCGCCCATTCAGGACTTGATGCGGCAGCACCGCGAGAAGAAGAACCCGCCGCCGGAGGAGGTATGGAACAGTACAAGGGTATGGGTAAAAGTATCCGCAAAGCCTCCCATCTATATTCCGAATGGCTATCCATTGAAAGCTCCACGCACGGAGGCCGCAGGCGAGTGGTTCGAGGACAAGCGGGACGGGAAGAGGCTATTTGTTCCAGCAAATGGGGTGGCAGTGTGGTCGGAGAGCATCTTGCGAGTAGAAGCCATCAAGGCGACCACTGTGAGAAAATCAAAAATAGAGTTCGAGAGCCCCTGGGACAACTTCTGGAGACAGTATGGTGCCTGGCAATCGCGAACAAGGCATCGCACACCAATCCACTACCGCGTCTTGAGTTGAAATTAATCTCCCTGGTATCGAAGCTTTCTAGATTGCAAACGGCGGAAGAGTCGCGACTTCGCAACAGACATCGATTTCGTCTCGAGAAGGCCCTGTCGGACCGATCCATTTATTTTGGCTTTCCAATAGTAATTCCCGTACGTAGAAACAAACAAGTTCGTGATACCCGTCGATTTCAATCCCATGCCAACCAATAATCCAACCAAGGCCAACCTGGCGAGGTCTTTTGGAGCTAAGGTTGGCCTTGGAGGTTGGCCTTGGTTTTTTGAGATTTTCAGAAATCACGATAAAGCCATAAATTTTAACACTTTAAGTAATAAGCGCCCATAGCTCAACCGGATAGAGCATCGCACTTCTAATGCGGGGGTTGCAGGTTCGAGTCCTGCTGGGCGTGCCACTTTTTTTCTTCCATGTTTATTGTCTTTGAGGGGATCGACGGAACCGGCAAGTCCACCCAGGTCAAGCTGCTCGCCGAGGCGTTCAGGGCGAAAGGAAGGGAAGTCATTCTATCAAAGGAACCAACCGACGGTCCACACGGGACTCGCCTCCGGCAATCGGCAGAGACCGGGCGACTCTCCGCTCAGGAAGAACTTGATCTTTTCCATCTTGACCGCCGCGAGCACGTCGAAACGCTAATCAGTCCAGCCTTGGCACGAGGCGCCATAGTCCTGCTCGACCGCTACTACTTTTCAACAATGGCTTACCAAGGCATTCGCGGTTTTGATCCAAGCGAAATTCGCAGAATTAACGAGAAATTCGCTCCGCTTCCTGATCTTGTCTTTATTCTTGAACTCAATCTCGACATCGCTCTTTCCCGAATTGGCGTCAGAGACGGTCAGGCAAATGAATTCGAACAACGCGACGCTCTGCAAAAATGCCACGATGTCTTCGCCTCGCTAACGGACGGATTTGTTCGCCGCATTGATGCCGAACAATCTCCAACCGAGGTTCACGGGAAAATCTTAGAATATCTCGAGCTCTGATTGCGGAGGAATCTCTTGTCATGACAAGCGATTAGGGCGAAGCTTCCTAGCATCATGACTGATGCATTTGCAGAAACCCCTGATGCCGGCTCGGCTGCTGACGATCTACGCGCCGCCGCAGAAGGAAAAACCCCCGAATATAAGCCATCTAAAACCGAGCAAAACGCCCTTGCGCTAAAACAGGCTGCGGCACAGAAGGCAGCCCAGTTCCGTGAACTAGCTGGAGACAAAGCCAACGACCTCAAATCGGTAGCGAGCGAAAAAATCGAAGTAATTCGTGAAGGAGCCGGTGAAACTGCCGCTCAACTCAGAGGAGCAGCGACCGATCAGTGGGAGGATACCCGCGAAAAGGCACGCGAACTCCACGTCACCATGGAAGATTATGTTCGGGAAAACCCAACCAAAGCAGTTCTGGCCGCAGCAGGGGCAGGATTTGTTCTCGGGCTCCTGATCCGCCGCTAAAGGAAAAATATGGGGGTTGGCCAAAAAAACTCTTCATCTGACGACAGTTCGTCAGGGTTGAAGGAGGAACTTGGAGCTTTTGTTAATAAGGCTTCAGCCCACACTCGTGTGCGCGCCGAGCTTTTCATGATTGAAGCCAAAGAGGCTGCGGAAGTCTATGGGCGTAGGTTTTACTTCTCTGTCATAGGGGCGGTCTCCTTTACGATCGGATATTTTTTATTATTGGTCGGAATGATCGGTTTACTTGGCTTCTTTCTAGATGGATCTTCGTTTTCATTGAAAAATTGGGCCGGTGTAACGCTCGGCGTAGCACTTCTCCATTTGATTATTGGAGCAGTTTTAATCAAAAAGAGTAAGAAATTTAGCAAGGACAGGCCAATCTTCGAATACACTCGAAACGAACTTAAAAAAGACCAGCAATGGACCAGGCAGAAAAAGAAGCCCTAATCACAGAACTGGATCAACAGCGTGAGGATCTTTCTAATCGCTATAACGGGCTTCGAGTGGAATTAGACCTCGCGTATCAACTTCGTTTATCAGTCAAAAAGCACCCGAAACGCTGGGCTGCAGCAGCAGCAGGAGTGACCTTTCTTGGGATAAGGCTCCTCCGTAGTAAGAAACTAATCTACGAAGACCAGCGAAAAAACCGGAGCCTCCTTTTTCGCACGGGGAAACTCGTCTTTAATCTCGCCCGCCCAACACTCACGACGATAGCTCTGAATTACGCCCGTAAATACGCTGAAGCGCATTTGCATCCGGAACAGGAGAATTCGATGCTTGGCGGCCCGCCGCAAAAGTGATTTCTCTTCGTGGTCAATTTCCTACTTTCCTTCCTTTAATCACACACACCATCCATGTCAGAACACGAAGTCCTCGCCCACGTTGACGAGTATCTCCAGATCGGAATCGAATACGATTGCTCCGATATCCACCTTCCGACCGGCTATCCTCCTGCTTGGCGGCGATTCGGAACCCTCTCTCCCATCTGGGACACTCATGCACCTCTCACGGCTACAGACACAGAACGACTCGCACGTTCATTCCTAGATGACAAGAGATGGTCACACCTTCAGGAAATCGGCGATGTAGATTTCGCTTACCAAAACACCGCTGGCCGTTTCCGTGCCTCAGTCGTGAAGCAACGTCTTGGATACGAAATCGTTTTCCGAATCATCTCCACTACAATCCGAACGATGGAAGACCTCGGTCTTCCCATCGAGCACATCAAGCCCCTCACTCGTTATCAAAATGGTTTGATTCTCATCACTGGTTCGGTGGGTTCGGGTAAGTCTACAACCATGGCTGCCCTCGTTGACTTCATTAATAAAGACCGCGAAGACCATATCCTTACTCTTGAGGACCCTATCGAATATGTTTTTGAATCACAGGGTTGCCACGTTAACCAACGTGAGGTTGGGGCGCATACCGAATCATTCCCACGTGCCTTGCGTGGAGCACTCCGAGAGGATCCCGACATCATCATGGTGGGAGAGATGCGCAATCTAGAAACAATCCAACTTGCACTCACTGCTGCGGAGACCGGTCACCTCGTTTTAGCCACCCTGCATACTGGCAACGCACCTCGAACGCTTGATCGAGTTCTCGACGTTTTCCCTGTTGAGCAGCGAGATCAGATTCGCATTATGGTTTCCGAATCATTGCGCGGCGTTCTTTCCCAGCAGCTTGTGCCAAAGGCTGATGGCAGCGGACGCGCGCTGGCACTCGAGTTACTCGTCAACACCGCTGCCGTTGCAGCAACGATCCGTGATGGAAAAACCTTCATGCTTCCAGGCATCATGCAGACCGGAAAAAACGTCGGCATGATCATCATGGATGAATCACTCCGGAATCTCTACACTCAGGGAGTCGTCTCCCAAGAGGAAGTCATGTTCCGCTGCGAAGATAAGCAGCAGATGAAACTCTTTTTCCAATCCTAATTTCACCTCATAAATACCACACTTTTTGGCATGGCTAAAATTGACCGTCTTTTCCAATACCTCGTCTCTTCAGGCGGGTCCGATCTCCACCTTTCAGAAGGTGCCCCTCCAAAGGTTCGCGTTCATGGCGGAGTCTCCGTAATCCCCGAAGAAACCATTCTTGATGGCGAGGATTTTAAAGAGCTCCTCTCTGAGATTTGCGAACCAGGCCCTTTTGCACAATACCTCGAATGTGGGGATCTTGACTTCGCCTATGAAATGGATGAGCAATCCCGCTTCCGTTGCAACTACATGAAACAACAAAACGGACTCGCTGCCGTTTTTCGTCTTATCCCTACCGAGATTGCTTCAATCGAGGACCTAAACCTTCCTCCTGTTATCAAGGAATTTGGCCATATGCGTTCCGGACTCGTGCTAGTGACTGGTCCAACCGGATCTGGAAAATCAACCTCACTCGCAGCACTGATCGACTACATCAACAGTAATTTTAATCGTCACATCATTACAATTGAGGAGCCGATTGAGTTCGTTCATAGCAGCAAGAGCTCCATCATCACACAGCGTGAAGTGCCCATCCAAACCCCAGAATTCTCCGACGGCTTACGGGCCTGTCTCCGAGAAGATGCTGACATAGTTCTGGTTGGTGAGATGCGTGACCTCGAAACTATTTCACTCGCTCTTACCGCAGCAGAGACCGGCCTTTTGGTTTTTGGAACCCTGCACACCAACAACGCTCGAAAGACGGTTGACCGTATCATTGACGTTTTTCCTTCCGATCAACAGTCGCAGGTTCGAACCATGCTCGCAGCTTCGCTCCGAGGTGTCGTTGCTCAGCTTCTCTGCAAACGCGTCGATAAACCAGGTCGAGTCGCTGTGAATGAAATCCTTTTCGCAACTCCAGCAGTCGCTGCGATTATTCGCGAAGGTGCCACACAGAAGCTCTATGATGTCATCATCGGAGGAAAAGCCCTTGGCATGCAATTCATGGACGATGCCATTTTTGAAAAGCTTGAATCTGGCATGATCTCCCCACAGGAAGCCTATATGAAATCGATCGAGAAAGGTCGCTTTGCCCCATACCTCCCCGAAGAGGATAAGGCTCTCGCGAACTCCGGGGGGAGGAGCAGCCTAACCGACACCAAATAGTCTCATTCACAAGAAAACCAGAGGGTAAATACTCTCTGGTTTTTCTTGTTCGATCATAAACTATTTTGCGATCTCCTTGAGTAACCGAAGCCGCTCAAAGGCACTTCCGTCAGCGATCACCTTTCGGCCTTTTGCCAATCCACCTTCTAGGTTGTCAGCGAGCCCAGCACAGACCATTGCCGCGGCGGCATTCAGAAGAACCATGTCACGCTTCACCCCTTTTTCGCGACCAGCAAGAATGTCCTCTAAGATCTTGGCATTCGCAACCGCATCCCCACCCTGCAAATCTTTCACTTCCGCAAGATCAAGACCGAAGTCGGAAGGCTTAACCTCCTCATCAACCTGCTCCTGATTACGCCCCGATTTACAAATTCGAGTTGGCCCCATCAGGCTCATTTCATCGACCGCGCGACCATCGATCGTTGCCCCGTTTACCACCCAAGCACTATCGCGCCCCAATCGCTGTAGAATCTCAGCAAACACCGGGCAAAGATTATGATCAAAAACCCCAACCAACTGGCACTCGGGATTCGCGGGATTCAGGAGAGGACCTATAAGATTAAAGATGGTTTTACGCCCCTCCTTAGCAAGCATCTGCCGAACTGGAACGACGGCCTTGAAGGCCGGATGATATTTTGGAGCAAAAAGAAACCCCACCCCCGCTTTTTCAAGACACATACCGACTTTCTCGGATGGCAGGTCAATCGAAACACCCAACGCTTCCAAAACATCTGCACCGCCGCTCTTCGATGTGATACCCCGGTTCCCATGCTTAACAACCACCCCCCCCAGCAGCGGCAACCAAAAACATACTCGTCGTTGAGACATTAAAGAGATCAAGCTTATCTCCCCCAGTGCCACAAACATCAATTGTCGGACCATTGAACGAATGATCATAAAAAGAAGGTCTTTCGGCTTTCTCAAGAAAGACTGA
>KB912132.1 GCA_000383735.1 Verrucomicrobia bacterium SCGC AAA164-M04 | reverse complement strand
GCCGCTTTTATTTTCACGAACTCTGCTTGTATCGGTTGGTGCTCAGCTTTGAGGGCGGCAAGATCAGGTGAACCCAGTGCGGCATAGAACCAAGTGGTGAAGGCTTCGGTGGATTCCTCATCTTCGTCTTCAAGAGGAAGGGAGGAAATATAATCTGAAGTGGCGGTGGCAAGGTCTTCAAGCGCAAAGCCCTTGGTGGTCGAATGTTCGGGGTGTGAGGCGAGTCCCGCCTTGTAGTTAGACTCTTCATATTTAATTGAAGCAAGTTGTAACTTCAGAGCCCAGTCGTCGGGGTGCTGATCAAGGGCGTCGAGGCATAGGTTTTTGGCAGCGGCGTAGCCTTTGAAGATTTGAGCAATGAGTTCCTTGTCTTTCCGGTTGGTTTTAGCCTGCTCTTGTAGTTTGGGGTTGGGCCAGAGAAGAGCGAGGTTTTGTCGCATGCGACGGAGGAGTGAGGTGATCGTGCCGGCGTCAAGCTTGGAGGTTTCTCCAAAGACAGATGTAAGAGCTTCGATTCGCCAGACTTCGGCTTGAGAGTGAGCCCGAATGAAGGCGTCGGCAAATTCCTCTTGAAAGTTTTCATCGAGTCCAAGTGCTTTCACTTCCGAAACCATATTAGCTAAAAGCTTAAGGTTCCGTTCCTGCTTCGAGCGGGTGAGTGGGATGGTCTCGGCTCTTTGGTTATATCCGTAGTAATAAGAGTAGCTTGATCGGTAGCGACTTTTTTGGTTTGGGTTGTTGTTATCGGCCCAGACTCGGATCATTTCGCGAACCAATTCCTTGCTTTCGTCAGGCTTTATCTTTGCAAGTTTCTTGAGGATTGGGAATGCCTTCTCTTCTTCCTTTACTTTGAGGAAGAGCTTAGCGGAGAGAATGATGTTTTCGAGCCGTACTGCGGAATCGACCTGCGTGAGCCATTGCTCGCTGGGGCGGGTGCGAAGTAGGTCGCCGGAAGGAATAGCTGGGATGGTGCGGGAACTGCCTTGCTGAACCGGTGGCTTGTAGCGGGAGTAGAAAAGATTTCCATAGGCATCGACTTGGGCCTGCGGGCGCATCGAGTTTGAGGTGTCGAGTTGGTAGGAGCGTTTGGCTTCGGCATTCCAGTTACGAACGTAAAGAGTTAGGATTTCTTGCCATGGCTTGAGGTCAATTTCCTCATTGGAAGTAAGCGCTGCGACTGCTGCGGTTTGGAGCTTGAGTTGTTCAAGCCGGAAGTCCGGCGAGCGATGCTCGCGAACTTGGGAGGTCATAGTTCCGACGGTTGCGAGGATTTCAAATCCCTCATTAGATGCATTGGAGAATGTTTCGGTCAGCCAGTCGCTTCCGGTGCCGTCTTCGAGATCAGGGACGAGAGCGAGGGCGCGGTAAAGGGCCTCAGCCCGTTCGTTAAGTGGGGCTTTTTTTTGGCTAATGATTCCGAGGGAGATTTGCCAAGCGTTTTCAAGATGCTCGCCATCGCGATCCGCGGAGTAGGATTCGGCATAGTAGCGACCAAGAAGGTTAAGGGCGGCGTGGTTTTTCTTCTCCTTGGCCACTTTGAGTGAAGGAAGAAATGTTATGGTTTCGTCGAGATGTCCGGCCTCAATCAAGAGTCGAGCGGTACGAGCTCTTGTCTCTTCGTCGCTAAGACCAAAATAACGAGTTCCTTTTGCAAGGATTGCAAAGAAGTCGCTCGGAGGCTTTCGCTCACCTTTGATTAAGCTGGCGAGCTGGGGGAGAATAGAGTTGTCTGGAGCCTTCTGTGAGGCATCGGTTAAGGCAAGAAACTCTTCGGGCCGGAGATATTGTTGTTGTTGGTGTTGTTTAGCACCAAGGCTGGTAAGTTCTTTGCGCGGACGGACGGTGACTGGCGTGTTGAGTTGGGTGACCATTTGACGGAAGGCCAAGGTGGCATCACCAGAAGGAAGGCTTGCGAGGTAATCTTTGACTTTGATCCATCGCCCCAAGGTGATATCGCGGGTAAATTGGTTAAAGTTGTTTTTGAAGGTAGCGAGTTTCGCCATATCTTCTCGTTGCTTTTTGATCTGAGGGTTTGCTGAAGACTTAGCCTCAGGATCTTTGGGAGGGGCTGGGATGATTGTAGTCGTTTTTCCTTCCTCATTTTTCTCAGCGAGCCGGTTAGCGAGAATCCCAGAGGTGGTGCGGTCGATTTTCAGCCCCTGTAACATTTTAGTTCGTTGCTGTTCCGGTGTTAGGGGAGCTTTGGGAGGACGGGGCGCCCGTGAGGGGTTAATCTTCAGAGCTTGTCCACCTTGCGCCTCTAAAGTTTCGATCATTTCTGGGGTGATCTTTGTTGTGAACGAGAGGGAGCTGGGTTTCTGAGCTGACGCTGAGATCAGGGTAAGCGAAAGCAGTAGGATATGCCTAAATTTCATGATGGTAGGATCGTGAAGTGAGTGGGCGGACTATGAGCCGGAGCCATCCGCCGGTGGTCCCTGACCAGCGCCGCGGGAATCTTGGGGTTTTTTCCCTGGCTTAGCTTTTGGGTTTGGGCGACCGCCCGAACTACAGCCTTGTCATTGGCTCGGAATTGGCAGGCCGTAGAGCTCGGTTGGTTCGGCACGGGCTAAGCGGATTGCTGACTCCAGATCAGAGAGGTGCTTTTTCTTATCGGATCCGGTCTGTGCTAGGAGCTTATATTCCTGTCTAGCGGCTTCGATTTCAGGTTCCCATTCCTCGGCAGGGAGGCCTTCCAACTTCATGAGGTAGGTCATGTAGTAGCGGGCGTTGGCTAGAGTGGAGAGGGTTTCTTCCTTAAGCTCGGATGAAATGGTGGTATCTTCGTTAAGTTGTGAAACGAGCTTGGCTAGGTCTTCGCGGGCCTCCGGAAGGCCTGAGTTCTGCATCTTAGCCTTGGCGATCTCTAGCTGAATCCGCATCGAAGTTTCCTTGTTCTCTTTAGGAAGTTTAGCGAGCGCCTTCTGATAGGACTCAATGGCGGAGTTCCAGTTTTTGTCTTGGACAGCGGATCTAGCTTGGGCAAGAAACACTTCGGTGTGATCAAGTTTGACTTGATCTTGTCCAGGGCCGTAGTGGTAGGCGGCAAAGCCAAGGGGAACGAGGAGCCAAAGGGTAGCGAGGATAATTCTCATAGAGTTCGAATTTCTGAGGAAAGAGATAGCACTTTTAGGCCCTCAGAAAAAGGTCCCTTTTTAGGGGAAGGAAGTTGGCTTGGCGTAGGGGAGTCGGCCAATTTCGTTAATCGAAAAATAGGTGTCGAGGGCGGTGGAAGCGACGGTGCCAAGCTTGGGAAGGTCTATGGAGCCATCTTCGCTGATGGTATGATCTGGCAGATTAACGAATTTGACTCGTCCCACGATAAGCTTGGTGTTGTTTGAAGGGATATCGATGATTTCCTCGAGAGTGAGTCCGATCTGAAGTGGGCTCTCTTTGACAAAGGGGGCCTCAAAATTTGGCTGGTAGCTTTCGGTTAGGCCAGTTTCATCAAACTCAGAGATTCCTGAGGGGTAGCGGGCCGAGCATTGGTGGGCTTTCTCCAAGATTTCTTTCGTGACGTGGTTGAGGCTCCATTCCCGCGTCACGAGAATATTTTTTAAAGTGTGCCTATCAACAGTGTCGGGACGGGTCACCATTCCAAGAAGAATCGGGTTGGATCCAAGATGAGTGATACTTGAAAATGGTGCGAGATTAGAGACTCTAGCAGTGGAACGGGTGCCAACGAGACAGACTGGCTTTGGACCAGGAAGAGAGGTGGCAAGTTGGACGCGAGACAGCTTGGCCATCGCTTCCATTTCCTGAGTTGAGATAAGCACCCCTGATTCTCGGGCCAATTCACCTTGTGGCAAGTGTGAGATTACTTTGGAAACTTGAAATGTTAGGGCGTAAAGTGTTTCACCTCCGGTTTTTGGCTCGATCGCGCCGGGATTGGATTAAGGAATCAGAGTCCTGTTTGCCCCTGAGGTGAAAATCTATTTGGAATTGTTGGGAATGAATAGTTAGGGTCCCGGGTATGAAATGGCTTGGAGTGATTTTTTGTTCAATTGGTTTGTTATGGGGTGAATTGAGGGTGGGGCAGTTCCGAACTCCTGAAGAGGGTCGGAAGGAGCTAGGAAATATCTTGGATATCGCCAAGGATCAGGAGAGTTGGCAGGTGAGGCGGGAGTTGGTCCGAGGTGGCATCCGGGATGGGATAGGGTTCAAGAAATGGCCCCAAAAAACCAAGATGCGGATTGTTCGACATTCTCGAGTTGAGCGAGATGGATATACGGTTGAAAATGTTGGGATTGAGACGATTCCCGGATACTTTTTGTGCGGTAATCTTTATCTGCCCAAAGTTGCGGTCGATAAGATGCCGGTCTTTCTTTGTCCCCACGGACATTGGTCGAAGGAAGATCTTCATCATCATGGAAGACACCGCGATGAGATGCAATATCGCTGTGGTGCATTAGCGCGTATGGGTTGCGGGATCTTTGCTTATGAGATGGTTGGATATGGAGACTCCAAACGGATGGGATGGGAGCACCGGTGGGATCCTCAAGTCATGGCATTACAAACTTGGAATTCGGTTAGAGCTCTCGATTACTTGCTAGAGTTGCCGGGTGCTGATCGGAAACGGGTGGGTGTGACGGGAGCTTCGGGTGGTGGGACGCAGTCGTTTTTGGTTGCGGCCCTTGATGATCGAATCACTCTTTCAGCGCCGTGTGTCATGGTGTCCTGCCATTTTTTTGGTGGGTGTCGATGTGAGAGTGGTTTGCCGGTTCACGTCCGTAAAACTCATGTCACAAATAATGCCGAGATCGCAGCACTGTTTGCGCCCAAGCCGCAGTTGCTTGTTTCAAATGGCGATGACTGGACCAAACATACCGCGACTCTAGAATATCCATTTCTTCGGAAGATCTACCAACTTTACGGGAAGGAGGATAAGGTGAAGAATGTTCATCTCCCTGAGGAGAAGCATGATTACGGAAAGTCAAAGCGAATGGCTCTTTATGACTTTGTGGCGGAACAGTTTAAGTTGGACCGGAAGCTGGCGGACGAATTAAAGGTCGAATTAATTGACCCAGGCACACTCTTTGTCTTTGGGAAAGACCATCCAGCGCCCGAGGGGCTTTTAAAGCCAAATCAAAAAGTGCAGTTTCCTAACTGAGATTGGCTAAGACGTGCCAGGTTTAAAGGGAGAGGCAAGGAAGTAGAGAAGGAGGGGAAGAATCGCCAGGCCAAGTGCGGAGCTCACTCCAGTGATGAGCGCATATTCACGAAGGGTGAGCTTGAGACCTTCCCCGTCAGCCTTGAGTGAGCCTAGATCATTGAGCACGGAGCTGGGCACATGGCGCATATTACCGTCATGATATTGACCCCCAAGGCGAGAGGCGATTTGCTGCAAGGCGCCAACATCCTGCCGCGACTGTCGACCGTCGATCATAGAGCCTTTGGTCGGGTTTCCCACACCCATCACAAGAACACCGTCGATCGAAGGAGGCATCTTCGGCATTCCAGTTGCGGGGACGGTGTCGCCATCGCTGACTAGAAGAAGGGTGGCGGAATTTGAGGGCCACTCGCGTGCGATTTTAGCAGCTTCCTCAAGTCCATCAAAGAGACGAGTTTTTCCTACTGGAAAAACTGAGGACATATCCATCCCGTCGAGAAAGTTAAGGATGACTTCAAGATCTCGACTTTCTTGGACGACTGGTTTTGCGCCATTGTAAACCGCGACCATCGTGATGTGGAGTTTGTCGTCTGTAGTGCGTTTCAGCAGTGATTGAACGAGCTTGGAGCTACGTTGAGTTCGGGTTAGCCCGGAATCTTCTCCGGAGTCCTTTAGTTTCATCGATGGAGAAACATCGAGCACAAGAAGAAGGTGGCGTCGTTCCTTCGACTCGATCTCTTTGACCGAAGAACGATGTGCTTTTGGTTCCAGTAAGTAGAGTGTGGTGAGCGCCCAAGCTAGGCCGCCGAGGAAAAGAACTCTAAGGACGGGCGAAAGAATGGTGAGGGCTGAAAAGCTCCCGGTGGGTCCAAAAGCGAGGTGGCGAACCTTCCTGATTCGTAAGGAGTGAAGCACCTCCGCACCAGTCGCGAGGATGGCAGTGGTTGCTGCGACGAGAATGGGAACGAACATTACCAAGGGGTGTAGCGAAGTCCGAAGAGAGTGAGGAGGTAAACTCCGGCAAGGGAGAGGGCGGTGATGACATAAGGCTCGAAGTTGTCGACGGGATCAGGTGTGAGTCGAACAAGGGAGGCTTGTGCCATTTCATCGATCCGCTGGAAGACCGCCTTCAAGGCATCGGGATCGCCTGCGACAAAAGTCTCTCCGCCTGTGATTGAGGCGACTACGGAAACCTCGGCTGGAGGTGCTCCTCCTCCGATATGGATGGCATAAACGGTAATATTATTTTCTGCGAGCTCACGAGCGATTTTAACGTCGTTACCATTCGAAAGATCAAAACTAGCGCCATCCGAAAGTAGAATGATCATGCGGTCACCACTCTCCGAGGCGAGGAGTTCTTTCTGTCCTTGTTTGAGGGCTTTGCCGATGAAAGTCCCGCCGTTAAACCAGGGTGGAAGCTTACTTGGGTGAAGGAAAGCAGGGGCATTTCGGAAGGCTGAGACGTCCGTGGTGAGCGGAACCCAGCGGAGGTTATCGCCCCCGAAGACCATGAGTGAAAAGGCATCGCCGTCCCGATAGTCGAGAAATTCATTAAGTGACCCCATTGCTGCATCATAGCGATCACCCGCGCCAAATTTGGCGACCATGGAGCCGGAAACATCGAGGCAAAAGAGGATGTTTGTGAGTTCGCGTTCTGACTTGGGCCTCTCGAAGGCTCGTGGTCCGGCAGCAATGAGAATTAGGGTTGCCAAGATGAGATAAGGCAAAGTGTTGACGGAGTTCAGGAGCACACCCAGCCATCTGCGATCCGCCATTTTTTGGTGGTCGAATGGAAGTGGAAGAGCTCGCGTTCGCGTGATCCATTGGAAAACGATCAGAAGGATCGGAATCGCAAGTGCGATGAGAACTATGGGGTGGGCGAAAGACATTAAAAATTTGAAATCCTAACAGTGAGACTTGAACGATTACTTCTCCACGTAGGGAGCGAGAAGGGGGAGGAATTCTTCGCGGGAAAGTTTTGTGTTGGGAGCGTGAAGCCATTCCTCAAGCTTCAAGATGAGAGGTGAAGCTTCCGGATGACTACGGAGTTCAACGAGCGCTCTTGCGGGGGTGAGGGAGTCAATTTCAGGGATCTGCTCCTTCCAGTGGCCGAGGATGAGTCGTTCGAGATTGGCTTGCTGTTGGTCGTTTATTTCGCCTTGCGATGCTACGGAGACAAGCACTTGAAGTTTTTCGTGCAGGGTCGGGAGGGGGTTTTCCACGACCAAGTCGGTCCCATGTTTTTTGCGGTAGAAGATGATGGCTAGAAAGATCAACAGCCAAAAGATTCCGAGGACGATGATGAGGTTTTTATAGCCACCGAGTTTCTCGGGTTCGACAGGTTCGGGCTCGGAAGGTTTCGGAAGAGTGTCGAGAGGGTGGGTGGTTGTGACCTCGAAGGTGGCGTCTAGGTCTTTGATCGGGCTGCGGTCAGTTGCGTAGCGCAGAAATTCCGCGATCCGGTGGGTCCCGGGATCAAGCGCGTAGATCTCGAAATCATAGCGAAAGCCATTGGCCGCAGGTTTGATCTCTAGAATTCGAATCACGAGAGAGGACTCATTGTTGGTTCGGGGGATGACCTCGATCTTCGAGCCGGGAATGTAGAGGTCTTCGAGAGTTTTGGGAAGCCCAAGAGGGGCCTTGGTTTGGCTGAATGACCAGAGGCTAGTGATGAGAAAGAATAAGAGCGCTTTCATCATCGGGAGAGAAGGTTTCGAGATTGAAGGAAGAGGCGAAGAGATGCCAAGAAGGGTTGGTCAGTACGAACGGGGAAATGATCGAGTGAGGCTTTTTTGAGAGCGGTGATGAGGGCTTGCAGAGAGGTAAATTGCTTCTTCGCCGAAAGAGTGGCTTCGCGTCCGGTCTCGACTTCGCGTCCACGGATGAAGCCTGCTCCCGGAATTGAGTCTTCGGCTGGATCACGAAGTGGGATGACGACAATGTCATGGCGATGCCCTAGTAATTTGAGTGCTGGTATGGCGCTGGGATCGTGTAGATCAGAAAGCACGAATATTAGTGAATTTTCGCCAAGTGACGGGTTGAGAGCGAGGAGCTTTTCACCGAGGCGAGTGGGTTCATTAAATTGGTAGGTTCGGAGTTCGTGAAGCCACTGCAGGATGGTTTCGCGGGACAACGAAGGTTTGACATTGAGGTCGCGTGAGCCGGCGCCAAGAATGCCCACGGGTGAGACGCGATCGATAGAGGCGAGCGCGAGTCCGCCTGCGATTTGGGTGGCAATTTGATACTTGGAGACTTTGATTGATGACAAAGCCATCGAGGCCGAAGTATCGACGATGAACCATACTGGAAGAGATTTTGGTGATTCGTATTCTTTTACGTGGACTTTGCCAGTGCGGGCGGTGATGCGCCAATCGATGGATTTGACCGGGTCACCAGGAACATACTGGCGCGATTGCATATATTCGAGACCTTGGCCAAGGAAGGGTGAACGATCCGTGCCATACGACAATGAGTCGGCAAGTCGTTTTACCGCGAGCAGGAACTGGCGGGAATCGAGCGGCTTAGTTTGCTGGTCGGTGAGGAGGGGCATTGGAAAGCCGAACGTGATTTTGGGGCGCGGATTAAAAATCAGCGCCTCTGACTACGATATTGAATCATTGAGGATCTGCTGGAGGACAGCTTGGGGTGTTTTCCCTTCAGCAAGGGCCTCATAGGAGAGGCGGATCCGATGGAGACAGACGTCTTCGGCAAGAGCAAAAATATCTTCAGGGATGGCATAGTCACGGCCGTGAATAAGAGCGCGAGCACGCGAGGCTTTGAGTAGAGAAATGCCGGCACGAGGCGAGCAGCCCATTTCAAGGTCGGGATGATTTCGGGTGCGCTCCACGATATCTACGACGTGTTTTAGCAAGACTTCGCTCACATGAATATCGTGGGTCGCTTCCATGGCGTTGACGAGATCTTGGGGCGTGCCGACAGCATCGTCGGTGACGAGGTCGAATTCGGTTCGAGCAACAGCGCCTTCTCCCTTCTTTTCAACACCAAGTTTGAGGTTTCGACGAAGGATTTCTTCTTCTTCCTCGGGTTTGGGGTAGCCGAGTCGGTGGCAGAGCATGAAGCGGTCAAGCTGAGCTTCGGGGAGTTCGAAAGTTCCTGATTGCTCGATCGGGTTCTGCGTTGCGATCACGAGGAATGGTGTGGGAAGCGAAAAAGTTTCCGCTCCAAGGGTGACCTTGCGCTCCTGCATGGATTCAAGAAGAGCACCTTGGACTTTGGGAGCGGCCCGGTTGATCTCGTCTGTAAGAAGAAGATTTGTGAAGATAGGGCCTTGATGAGTGCGAAATTCGCCAGATTTTTCGTCGAGAATTTCCGTGCCCAGGATATCGGATGGGAGAAGGTCAATCGTGAATTGGACTCGACGGAAGTCGAGGTGGAGTGCCTTCGAGATTGTGTTGACGAGTAGAGTCTTGGCAAGGCCGGGCATTCCTTCCAAAAGGAGGTGGCCGGAGGTCAGGAGAGCAATAAGGGTGCGCTCAACGACCACATCTTGACCGACGATGATTCGTCCAACACGTTCACGGATGTCCGCCAAATAGGTGGCGGTTTTTGTATGAGAAGTTTTGTCAGTGGTCATTAATTTGCAGAAGGAATGCGATCTCGCGAGGCGGATGTTTAGCTGTTAGGGGTCATCAGGGAAAGGATGGAACTTGGAATTTTACAAGGCTACGTCATTCGAGAGTTGGGGATGCAAGATTGAGAAAGAAGAGTAGGTAAAGCGGGTATTGGTGATCTTCGGAATTGAGGTCAGGAAGCGACAGGATTGAACCAAGAAAAAACCCCGGGGTGTTCCCCGGGGTTGAGATGATTTACGATTAGGTCAAGCTGTCCTCTAAAAAAACTTGTTGAGGGTTTTTTCGCTAGGTGGTTGTGAGACGAGCGAGCCAATAATCATGGCGCCGGCACCGATGAACCACATGATAGCGGCTGGAGTCACTCCACCCAAGATATGAAGTTCTCCTCCAAATCCTGACATGGAGAAGAAGATGAGCCAGCTCACAAAGACTGCGATGACACAGGCGTAGGCACCCGTTTTGGTGGAACGCTTCCAGTAAAGAGCCGCAATCACGAGTGGGGTAAGAGCTGCAAATCCGGAGAAGCTCCAAACGGCTAGACCGAAGATGAATTGTTTTTCCTGCTGAAGAAGGATCAGCGAGATAATATAGATCACGATCACAATCGCTACGATGAATCCTCGCGCCATAAGTAACGTTTGTTTGTCGGTATAGGTTTTTTTCGAGTCATGTAGCATGATGTCGTTCGTAAACATTGTGCCAAGACAGAGAAATTGTGAGTCGAGCGAGGACATGATGGCTGCTAGAATCCCGGCAGTAACGAGGCCGACGATAAGTGGGTCTGCGACGAGCTTGGAAACCATGATGGAAAGAATGGAAGCGGGATTAGCTCCAGCAGGCAGTTGGCCACTGGCCCAAATGCCGATTAGGACACAAGGAACCCAAACGATGGCGATACAAATGGGATGGGCTACCACGGTAAGTTTAAAGCTCTTAGCGCTCTTAGCGGTGAGCCAGTGCTGAAAAAGGTGAGGAAACATGCCTACGCTGAGCGGAATAAACATATAGGTTAAGAATGTAAGTTGCGAGACTCCTACCGTGCCATCAACCGTTCGGACTTTGTGGGTATCTTTTGCTTGCTCAATCGCGGCTCCAACACCGCCGAGTTCGCCTGAGATAAGGTAAAAAGCGAGAACGCCCATAATCATAAAGACGATTGTCTGAAAGGTATTGGCCCAAGCGGCAGCTCGAGATCCACCCGCAAAGATGTAGGTTAGGACTACGATACAAATGACGAGTCCCGTAAACCAGGGAGGAATGGCTCCGTTGTCAGTCCATTCTGGGAATACTCCAGGAGCGATTAGGTCGCCACTGGGCTTTACTTTAGCTTTAGTCACTCCCTCGATGGTCTTGGCAGCCCCGATAACCCCGATGAGAAGGTAGGGGATGACAAGGAGAACGAGGATTGGGAAGAGTAGGTATCCGAAAGCCTTAGACTCAAAACGGGCGCGGAAGTACTGGATTTGGGTGACATAGCCGTAGCGCTTTCCGATCGCCCAAAGCTTGATGCCGATGAGCAGAAAGCAAGCAGCATGGATGAGTCCTGATGAAGATGCCATCAGTCCGTAGGTTCCCACTCCGGTTCCAAAAGCCTTGCCGGTTGATCCAACCAGAGCAAAGGCGGTCATCGTAGTACCAAAAACCGACATCAGCAACATGAAGGGGCCGATGGAGTGACTGGCGACGAAGTAGTCCTTTGAAGTCCCCCGGAAGAGGGTCTTGGCAAAGAGGGCGAGCCCTAGAAGGAGGCCTAAGTAAATTGCGATGACGATGACGGTGGTCATTTGCTACCTCCTTCCGATGATTCAGCTTCGCCTTCGGCCCATTCTTCGAGCTCGGTAGGCCAGGCAACCTTCATGACGATGCCCCAAAAGAGGGCTGCGACGAGAGAGTAACAGGCATGGTAAAAGAGTCCTACGGGCATAAAGCCCAAGACTAGATTGGCGTTATCCCAGTTCCAGCTGTCTTGATGAAGCAGGAGCAGGAGAACGAAAACAATGAAGATGATTCGTTTCTTGGTCATTGGTTGATTGATAATTCCTTACCGCTAGTGTCTCGAAAGCCTTTCAATGTATCGACGGAATACTAATCTCTTCCTCGTGAAGCCGACGAACAATCTCGCTGCCAGCACTTCTCCCGATGGGGAGACCTTGCTTCTGCAAGAGCATGACGGGGAGTATTTCCTTAAGGTGGGTGGGGTTCCCTTGATGAGTACTACGGCTTGTTCGTCCGAGCAAATGATGGCGGAATTAGCTTGTGGCGCAGGGGGGCGAACTCAGCGGGTGTTGATCGGGGGGCTGGGGTTTGGGTTCACCTTGCGGAAAGTGTTGGAATTAGTTTCGGTAGATTCTGATGTGGAGGTGGCTGAGTTGCTTCAAGTAATTATCGACTGGAACCGGGAGCACCTGCGGGAGGTGAATGGTGAGCTTTTGGATGATGGAAGGGTAGAGGTATTGAGAAAGGATGTTTTTAAGATCATGCAATCGGGAGGAAGGTATGATGCCATTTTGTTGGATGTCGATAACAGTCCTGATCCGTTAGTTCAGAAGGGAAATGGTCGGCTTTATCAAAGGCGGGGCTTGGAGATTGCGAGAGCGGCTTTGAGACCAAATGGACGGGTTGTTTACTGGTCGGCTCACGAGGATTCCGGATTTGTAAGATTGTTGAGAAAGGTGTTTTCGCGAGTCGAGGCGATTCCAGCAAAGGCTTATCCGAAGGCGAAGAGGTTTACCCATACCTTGTTCGTGGCGGAAAGATAAGGGAGTCTTACGCAGAGCTTTCAGTAGATTAACCTGCTTCAGACTTTAAGGGGCTTGAGTCTCTTAGTGTTGCTTCCAGCATTTGGGGCGATTAGGACTTAGCTGTGACTGAACTATTGGCTCCGGCTGGGAATTGGGATTGCGCGCGTGCCGCGGTGGCTAATGGAGCAGATGCGATCTACTTCGGGCTACCGAAGTTTAATGCTCGGATGCGCGCAGATAATTTCACGGAAGAGGATCTACCAGATTTAATGGGCTTTCTTCATCGGCACGGGGTGAAAGGGTTCGTGGCTTTCAATACTCTTGTTTTCCCCTCGGAGCTGGAGGGGGCGGTGGACCAGATTGAGACGATGGCGCGATCCGGAGTGGATGCAGTCATTGTTCAGGATTTAGGAGCGGCAAAGTTGGTGCAAGAGATTGCTCCGGGGATGGAGCTACATGCTTCGACGCAGATGACAATTACCTCGCCAGAGGGCTTGGCTTTTGTGGACGGTTTTTTAAATTTGGATCGGGCTGTTTTGGCGCGGGAGATGTCGGTTGAAGAGATCACGCGGGTTCGAAAAAAGGGTAAGGTGCCTTTGGAGGTTTTTGTCCACGGGGCGCTCTGTGTGGCGTATTCGGGGCAGTGTTTAACTTCGGAAAGTCTGGGGCAGCGTTCTGCGAATCGTGGTGAGTGTGCGCAGGCATGTCGGATGCCTTATGAGCTGGTAGTAGATGGTGAAACGGTGCCGATGGGTGAGGTGCGTTATCTCCTGAGCCCGCAGGATTTAGCGGCTGTGGATGTAATACCTGATTTGGTGAAAGCGGGAGTGACAAGTTATAAGATCGAGGGTCGATTAAAATCACCCGAGTATGTTGCTGCAGTGACGCGGGTTTATCGTAAGGCGTTGGACGACGTCGAGATCACAGAGAAGGATCGTTACACCTTGGAGATGATGTTTTCGCGGGGGCTTTCGAGTGGATGGCTAGAGGGAACAAATCATCCCCGTTTGACTCATGGGAAGTGGGGAAAGAAGCGCGGGGCGTGGGCTGGTGAGATTGTGGCTCGTGGAGAGGGTTGGGTTGAGTTGGTTACGAATAAGGTTTCACTTAACCCGGGGGACGGCTTTGTCTTTGATGCGGGGGAGGACCGAAATGACGAGCAGGGTGGGATGGTCTGGAAGGTAGAGGGCAAGAAGTTGTTCTTTGATCGGCGGTCGGGAATCAATTGGAAGCGGGTGCACGCGGGGCAGGGCTTGTGGAAGACGAGCGATCCGGGTTTGGAGAAAGAAGTAAAGAAGAGTTGGAAAGGTGGGCGGTTGGAAGAGAAAGGGGATTCTCTGATGATTCAAGTTTCAGGTAGGTCTGGTGAGCCTTTGGTTTTGGAATGCCGAGGGAAAAAGGTGGTGAGTGAGGTGATGCTTGAGAAGGCTGAGAAGCGTCCTTTGAATCAGGAGGTTTTAGCGGGGCAGCTAGGGAGATTGGGCGGAACGGAATTCCAGTTGGGATTGGTGCAAAATTTACTCGAAGGCGAGGTGATGATTCCACTCGGGGAGCTAAATCGAGTCCGGCGGCGATTGGTAGAGGAGTTAAAAGAAGAGCCGGTGGTGAAAAATGGCGGGGTAGTTTTGGCCCGGTTGATGCCGAAGCATGCTGCAATAGATAAAGGTTTGCCTGAGTTACGGGTTTTATGTCGTTCGTTGGAACAGGTGGAGGGGTGTGCGCGAGCGGGGGCGGGTTTCGTCTATTGTGATTTTGAGGATTTGAAGGAATACCGCGAGGCAGTAGAGATAGCCCGAAAAAGTGGGATAAAGGTATTCTTGGCAACGCCAAGAATACAGAAGCCAACCGAGATAGGTTTTTTTAAATTGGTGGAGAAGGCGGAACCGGATGGGGTTTTGGTTCGTAATCTTGGAGGTGTTTCATATTTCAAAGAACGAGGGATAAAAACGGTCGCGGATTTTTCATTAAATGTTGCGAACCCAGTTTCGGCAGCCTTGTTGATGACGCATGGTGAATTTGAAAACCTTACGGTTTCATATGATTTAAATGAAGGTCAGGTGAGTGAATTATTGGCGAGCGCTCCGCCGAAGTGGTTTGAGCTTACGGTCCACCAACACATGCCGATGTTTCATATGGAACACTGTGCGTTCTGTACGTTTTTGAGTAATGGTACGAGTATCAAAAATTGTGGAAAACCCTGTGATAAACATAATGTTCAACTGCGGGATAGAGTGGGGCAGTTACACATTTTAAAAGCTGATGTAGGATGCCGAAACACGCTCTTTAATGGACGAGCTCAGACAGGAGCAGCGAGTGTTGACGAGTTCATCTCGCTAGGGCTGCGAAAATTTCGGGTGGAGTTACTCGAAGAGGACGCTAAGCAGGCTGCAAGGCTGGTTGGCTGGTATCAGAATTTCCTCAACGGGGAGGGCGAAGCTCAGAACTTAGTGAGGAAGTTGGGTGCGATTGAGAGACTTGGAGTTACAAAGGGAACGCTGGAGCAGAGACGAGGTGAGGTGCATTATTAGACTCCAGCTCCGTCGCTGTTGAGGGTCCGCGCGCCGATGAAATTGCTCACGTCAAAAAGCTATCATTGTCTTTTTTCGGATGGCCAAGGTTTGGTGACGCCGTAGCTTTCACGTTGGTCTTTTTTGGATAGGATCCCATCTTTCATCAGAGTGATAAATTCTAGGTGTTTGCCATCGGGGAATTCGAACTGAAGTTCGATGGCACTTTCTTGGAATTCGTAGAAGAGGATGATTTCACTATCGTCAAAGTCGGTCCAATAGGGCTCTCCAAAAATAGAGATGATTTCTTCCCTATCTGTCGTGCTCGAGAGGAGAAGCGACTTGTCTTTCACCAAGAAGGTTCCTTTGAAATCTTTGACGGTGAAAAAAGCGTAATCAAGCTTGCCGTTCTTCACTCCGAGTTCGTAACCATACTGCTCGGATTTTAGGGTTACTTCCTTCTCCAAATGTTTCGCGAAAGAGTCTCCATCCCAAGGCTCTTTACCGAGAGGCGTCGATCCAATAATAAACTTAGTAAGATCGACTGAGAGTCGGCTATCTGATGCGCTAACATCAAAGTTTCGCCGGTCGGTATTGAGAAAGGAAAAGAGCCCCATGCTAAGATCAAAGATTAATCCTCTAGTTCATTGGAAAGAAGGAGGCTGTGAAGTGCTGATCGCAATCGATCTTAATTTTCGCGTATGGTCGGGGAGTTTGAATAGAAAGAAAGACGGGCGCTCTTATCGGGAGATCGTGTAGTAAGCTTGAAGAGCGTCCTTGCGGTTTTTTGGGAGATTCTTAGACGAGAAATAGAAGACTCGGCTCCCGGCCTGTCGCTGATCGTTTGGTTTAAGCTTGATAGTGATTGTGCCTTTTGCTCGATCTATTTTCTGGCTTGCGATGGACTCCTTTAATTTGTTGTTACTCGGGGATCCATAGTCGGGTTTGTCGTGGTAAAACCATGATTCGATGGCAAGATCGGTGCCCTCTGCGAGTTCCTTGGTGTTACCGCTGAAGTGCAAAGTGAAGGTATCACTTTTGCGGGAGATATCCTTTAACTGCGGAGAGTCATTCTTGGTGTAGGTGAGCTTTACGAGGGCGTGCTGACTGCCGCCACGAGCACGCCATCCGCGACCAGTTTGACCGACATACATCGCGCCGTCGTTATCGAACGTTTGTCTCATGAGGCCGGAGGGGAATCCGTCTGCGAAGTGGATAAGAGCGGCTTCATTTTTCGGCTTTAGGGCAATTCGGAAAAGGGTTGAGAGGGTTTGATCTCCACAATAAATATCCCCGGCAAAGGGGCCAAATTTTCCGTCTGTGGTATCCCAGGTTGGACTGCCGGGAGCGTTAGCGATACGTCCATGTGGTAAAAGAGCGACTGATACGGCGCGCTTTGGAGCCCATTTGTCCCAGGCAATTTCTGGTGAGTCGGGTTTCATGCCGGGAACGTCAACGAGCCCGGAAGGATGACCGTAGTAGTTTCCTTTTTGGACGAGGTGCATTTTGGAGGTGCCATTGTATTCACCTTGGTTCTCAGTGTAGTAAATATCTCCCTCGGGGCTGGCTGAAATCCCAGCGGGGCTTCGCAATCCCATTGCAAATGGGATAGTTTTCCCGTCAGGGGTGACTTGCAAAGTCCAGCCACGGTAGCCGCCTTGGGAGCCCATGAATGGACCGTTGGCTTTGTGGATCTGGCGACCATTGCGGTGGTCAAGGTTCAGGGTGAAGTAGTAGTTTCCAGCCTTATCCTTTGCCGGGCCGTGCAGGTATCCGTGGTAGTTTGCAGTAAAAAGGAAGTCGTCGCTCAGAGTGCGAAAGGTCTCGTAGAATCCATCGCCATTTTTATCATAGAGTGCGGTAAGTTCCGCCTTTTGGCCAACCACGAGCCGGTCCTTTTCAATAATCACACCCAGGGCATCGAGAAGGCCGTCGGCAATCATGGTCCAGGTATTATCTCTAAAGCGCCAGACTCCGGCGGTGCGGGTGGTGACAACAATGGAGCCATCTTTGGAATCAAGAGCCATCCCAAGGGGTTCAAAGAGTTGTGGACGGCCATGTGGATCAGTCGGGGCGGGGACGCGTTCTGCAGAATAGCCAGGCAATAGGACGATCTTGTCCATGGGGGTAAGCGCGACCTGTTGGGTCAGGGTTGATGGGATGGGGTTGGGTCTCCAGATCGAATCAGGTTTGTCAGTTTTTGTTTCGTGCTTAGATGCCTTGCCATTTTTGGTCGACCGAGTGATAGCGAGGCCATCCGCATTGATAGTGAAGGTCAGAGAGTATGTGTCTTTGCCAAAACGGTAATGGAAGGTTGGGTGTCCTTTTGGATCGGAAGGATAGTCGTAGCCAATGAACTGCGCGTTGGCTTTCTTAAGCTGATCGATGAATTCTTCGTCGCCCCAGAGATTGTTTTCGATGGTTTTGCCATCATTGATGAGGGGGGATTTGAAAGAGAGATCGATTGGCTTATCATGGATTTTTGGTTGGTTGGAGAGGCTCACTTCACGGGCTTTGTTTCCCAGAGTCGAAGGATTGTTGCCTCGCCCTGACATCTCATTCTTTAGATTGAGAAATCCACCCCACCAGACCTTGCTGATTGTCATGTTACGAGGATCAAAGGCGTAGTTGAGTCCGCTGGGGTGCCCTACGTGGACGGCCCGTGCGGAGGAACCGGGAATGCGAGCGCGGAAAATACGGGTGCGGTCTGTGACGAGGATTTCGGTTGGGTTCTCGTGAATGTCTTTGACAACCGTTCCCTCCTTAAGTTCGGCTATGACCTTGGATGGGCCGCGAAGCCCCTCATCGTTTAGAGTTTGCAGATAGTGGAAGATGGCCTTGGCCTTTTGCGCGTTTAGGAAGGTCTCAGGGTAGGCCGGCATTACGGGGAGGAAGGTCGTCCCTTTGGTCGGTGCAACTTCGGAGATTGCGATCTCGGTAGCCGGGGAGCGCAGCGACTTATTAAAATATGCGTAGTCAGCAGTGATTGTGTGCTTATGGTTCTCTCCCGCTTCGATGATGTCACGCTTTCGTGCGGTGGTTGGGAAAAGACCGTAGAGCCCGGGGCCGGTTTTGACGGAGGTATCGTCCTTGATTTCAGAATGGCATTCTGCACAACCAACAGCGTTAAAAGTTTCTTTCCCGAGTTTGACTAGGTCAACCTCAGCGGCGCTAAGACCGATTGTTGCGACTGCTAGAAATGAAAGTGATCGAAATATCATAGAGTAAGACTGAAAAATCATGGAGAGAAGGTCGAGAACCGAGTTTTTTTTTTGAGTGGAGAAATCCCGGGGATTGACTAAATTAATTGCGGAACTCTTCTTGGGAGGGCCTTTTTTAATCTGATATTGTTTTGAATATCTGTGTCTTTTTACGCTCGCTCGGGACAATGGTCTTGATGATAGGCATTGCCATGGTGGTTTCGGTCTCTCTGTCGGCAATTGTTCCTGCGGGAGATCTCCATGAAACAGGGCTAGATTTAGAGGGGTGGGGGATCTCGCTCGCGATCACACTGAGCGTTGGGACCGCCTTGTTCATCGTCGGATATGTAAAAGGTAAGCGCTCGGGGCGTTCTCTGGCGATGAGGCGCAGGGAGGCGATGGCCTTGGTGGGCGCTGGTTGGTTTGCTTGCAGCTGTGCCGCAGCATTACCTTATTTTTTTTGTGAGCCCCAAGTTTCGTTGGATTCTGCTTTCTTTGAAGGTGTTTCGGGTCTGACCACGACGGGATCGACAATTTTTGTCGACTTGGAGCGCCTGCCTAAGTCGATCCTGATGTGGCGATCCCTGACGCAATGGGTTGGAGCGATGGGTATTCTCGCGATGTTCGTTGTAGTTCTGTCGGGAATGACCTCAAGCAGTAAGACTTTGATCGGTGCGGAGTCGTCGCTATCGAATACTGATTTGGCAAGTTTGCGGCAGACCATGAGACGAATTTGGCTGCTCTATTTGGGCTTTACCATCATTTGTGGGCTTGGTTTGTGGGGACTGGGTTTAACTCCATTCCAGGCGGTAAATCATGGGTTGACGGCTGTTGCGACAGGTGGATTTGGGACCGAAAATTCCAGTGTGGCGGGAGAGCCTTTCGGTATAGCAAGTAAGATCTGGCTTATGGTGTTTATGATACTAGGTGCGATCAGCTTTCCTTTTTATCTCACGATGATGAAGCGGAAGTGGAAGGATCTTCGTGAGAAGTTTGAGGAGGTCTACTGGTTTCTAGGAATCGTTGGAATCGCGTCGCTTGTGTTGCTCATACAACATTTTTCGGGTGGATTTGATGGGGCTCAGCCAGTTGATATTTTATTCAATGTGATTTCGATTGGCACGAGCACCGGATATGTGAGTAGTGATTTTAATGAGTGGAGCCGATTAGCAGTTGGCGTTTTGGTTTTATTGATGGTGGTGGGGGGATGTTCCGGTTCAACAGTCGGGGGCTTAAAAGTGAGCCGGATTATCATGTGGGTGCGATTTTTGAAGTCTGGTCTGCATCGTACCTTTCGCCCTAAGATGGTAGAGCCAATTAAATTAAATGGTCGGAAAGTTCAGGATGGCGCCTTTGAGCAATTATTTCTTGTAATCTCGATGTTCGGATTTTTTGCGATTATGGGGACCTTTATTTTGCAATTGCTGGAACCAGCTCAGTCACTCAAAGGTTCACTTTCGGCTGTCATTAGCTGTCTTGGAAATATGGGGCCAGCGCTGGCCGATATGGGTGGGGCTGAGGGTTTTGCTCAGGCAGGGGCAACAACCAAGCTGTTCTTTGCAACCCTAATGATTTTAGGCCGTCTTGAGTATGTCGCTTTTGTAGTCCTCTTCAGCCGCCAGCTTTGGAAGCGCTACTAAAGAATTTTCTCCACGAAGCGTTCGCGTTTGAAACGCTCGAAGCGCCCAGGTTCTTCTCCGGTGCCTATGAAGCGCGGAGTAATACCGAGTTCTTTTTGGATGGCGGCAGCAACGCCGCCTTTACCTGATCCGTCGAGCTTAGTGAGGATCAGCCCATTGAGTGGAACCGCTTTTTGAAATTCGCGGGCTTGATTAAGAGCGTTTCCGCCGGTGGAGGCGTCGACAACGAGGAAAGTTTCATGTGGAGCAGTCTCATCCTGTTTACTGATAGTGCGTTTAATTTTAGCAAGTTCATCCATGAGGTTATTACGGGTATGGAGTCGCCCGGCAGTGTCGCAGAGGAGAAAGTCGTAGTTGCCAGCAATCGCCTTTTGGTGGGCTTGGTAGCAAACCGAGGAAGGATCTGCTTCGTGAGCACCAGTGACGACGGGAAGGTCAAGTCGCTCGCCCCAACGAACTAGCTGTTCGACAGCAGCAGCTCGGAAAGTGTCTGCAGCAGCCATCAGGACGGAATACCCTTGGCTTTTCAGCAAGTTGCCAAGTTTAGCGGTGGAGGTGGTCTTTCCAGTGCCGTTGACGCCGACGATCAACAAAACGGCGGGATTGCTTCCGGCCCGGGGTTGGAGAGCTGATGCATCTACCGGGAAAAGCCCAGCCAGTTTGTTACGGGTTGTTTCCACAACATCATCGGCAGATATTTTTCGGCCAAGCTCTTTGAGCTCCTCAACAATCTCGAGTGAGAGCCTCACGCCGAGATCACCGGAGATGAGATCGGCTTCCAGATCATCCCAGTCTATCTCAGCTTTATTGGTAACCTTATTAAAGAGTTTCTTAAAAAAACCAGCCATGGCGGGCGGATGCTTGTTCGGAATTAACCCAAATGCCAAGGTTTATTGCGATGATCTTGTGCATAAGTAAGATTTCTGAGATCACTTGCACTTAAGGAAGGTTCACGCTATGAGCCCCCAAGTCGCTCCCGTAGTTCAACGGATAGAACAAGGGTTTCCTAAACCTTGCACGGAAAATCCTAAAAAACCGATAAAGCTTTATTAATCAATGGTTAGGGAGGTTATTGTGACTGATGTTCCTATTTAAGAATATCCTCTTTTCGCCTTGTTTCGGGGCGTTTCTTTAACAAAAACTGGTCACAAACTAGTCACTCAAACAGACGGCAAAACAAAGCCCGAATCTGCTAACTTAGCAGGCTCAATAACGATGCTCCTAAAGAGTCTTCCCTGTTGGTCAAACACGTCAATGGTGCCACCAGTGTCACGGGCATCCCAACGAGCGTAATCAGCGGCATCCCGGGCGGTCTGATAGTAAAGGCAACCTTTGGCACCCACCGGGCCAGTCAGCAGCCACGAGCCACGGGATGGCTCGTATTCGACTCGGTAGGTTGGGACGGGTGGTTGTGGCATTTTGGGCTGCGGCTGACATCACTATATACTTGAGTGGATTCTATGAAAAACATTCATCGCCCTTCGGTAGCCACAAGCCCCCAAGCTTGACCCCTAATGCGCCTAGCTGATAGTCATAGGCTAGAAATGAATGAGACACTTACAAAATTCAGAAACGCAGTAGCTGATAACGCTGACTTGCAGGAGAAAGTAAAAGCCGGTGCTGACCTTGTCGCACTAGGTAAAGAGAGCGGCTTTGAGTTCACCCAAGAAGAACTAGAAACCGGCTGGGAAGAACTACAGGAATCCGATGAAGGACTCACTGACTTTGAGTTGGATGTGGTAGCTGGTGGTGGTCGCGGCAGGAGAAGCTGCTAACCCAATAACCCAAAAATCAATGAACGAAACACTAACAAACTTCCGCCAAGCAGTAGCTGATAACGCAGACTTGCAAGAAAAGGTAAAAGCTGGTGCTGACCTTGTCGCACTAGGCAAAGAGAGCGGCTTTGAGTTCACCCAAGAAGAGCTGGAAACAAGCTGGGAACAACTACAGGAATCCGATGAAGGCCTGACTGACTTTGAGTTGGATGTGGTGAGTGGTGGTGGAAGTGGTCACGGCAAGGGTACGTGCTAACCCAAAAACCCCAAAAATCAATGAACGAAACACTGACAAACTTCCGCCAAGCAGTAGCTGATAACGCTGACCTACAGGAGAAAGTAAAAGCCGGTGCTGACCTTGTCGCACTAGGTAAAGAGAGCGGATTTGAATTCACCCAAGAAGAACTAGAAACTGGCTGGGAAGAGCTACAACAGTCCGACGAAGAGCTGACTGCTTTCGAGTTGGATGTGGTAGCTGGTGGATGGAGAAGCAGACGTGGATGTTAACCCAAAAAAACCAAAAATCAATGAACGTGGCGTTGCGATAAGGCATACACCACAAAGAAAAACCGCCCACCCAATTACGGGTGAGCGGCTCTGCCAAGGTTCCATCCCGCTTACCATCATCCGGGATGGTGATGAGACACCCACCTTGAAATTAGAATGCGTTTCTGGTTTCAGAAATGACTTTCACACGCCCGGCGCAACGCAGGTGATTTGCTGCTGGTGAGCAGCCACGAGATGGCTCGTATTCGACTCGGTAGGTTGGGGCGGGTGCTTGTGGCATTTTGAGCTTCGGCTGCCGTCACCATATGCTTGAGTGGCGGCCATGAAAATACTCATGACTCTTCTTTTATTGGCCATTGGGTTATTTTCAAACGCAAGTGCATACGTCGTTTCATTTACGAACGTGCCTGAAGCTAATAATACAGCTGTCCCTATTTTCGATAACGCTCAGCAACCTATTGCCGTAGGAGCAGGGTATGCGGCTGTAGGGACTTTTGAGGTTGTTCCAACTTCAGTAGAAGAAATTAGAAGCAGCTTTAGTGTCTTCGGAGATGGGCCGACTAGTTTCGAAAATGATTTGTTAGGTGTTAACAAAGCGTTCTTTGAACTTTCCCGATCAGCACCGATTCCACAAGGGGCGGTTGGCGGACCAGTCGGCCAGAACATCTATGTTGTTGTCGGCGGCGGACGCTCTCTAGCTTGTTCGACAGGATTCGCTGTTTTTGATTCTGGCTTGGTTTTCGGAACCGACGGTGCTGATGAAGAAGGAAGGGTATCAGTTAATATTTCTAGCGGAACACTTACACCTGAATCATTGGTTTTCGGCGAGCTTGAGGAGAATGTTGATATTTTTTTAGGTTTGCGATTTTCCGAAGGCATAGCCACCGAATGGGTAAAGCCGCCCGGTTGGGGTGCGGGGGGCTTTGACGACGTCTGGGATATAATCCGCCAAAGTCCGAATGAGCTTGCACCTGAGCTATGCATTCCAGAGCCATCCACAAGCCTTTTACTGGCACTAGCTGGACTTGCGGTTGCAGCGCGCCGTTCTCGCCAAGTTCTTTAGGGTTCAGATAAGCGAGCAGTAGCTTCTGCCTTGTCATTGCGTGTGACTCTATCAATCATTTGACCTAATGATTCGGCTCATCGACGAACGCGTCATGGAGAAGCTCCGTGACAAGCCAGAGAACATAGACTTGGAAGAGTTTGTGCCGTTGGTGGGTGAATGGCGGGAAGAGAATGCGTCGAAGGCCAAGTGTCCGTATTGCGTTAAGCCAATTGAGAAACAAGCCACCAAATGCAACCACTGCTTGTCAGAAATTGAATGGTTTAAACTTGATGGTCTTTACGGACCTTGCAAAGCAGGCGCATCTGAGGAGATGAAGGGTGCTTTAAGTGTGGCTAAGGCCACTTTTCTGACTCAACAGGCTTCTGTAACAGCAGCAATTATAGCTGAAAACAAAGCAGCAACATTTAAAAACAAGATAGCCGAAGAAGAGTTAACTGAGTTGTTATCAGAACTAGTCACAAGAAAATGCGCGAAGTGTTCAAAGCCAGTATTTACCAGTGATAAACTTGAGACTACTGACGCTAAAATGCTATATGAGCATCCCGATTATTACAACAAATGTGAGCTTTGCGCGAAAAAATCAGAAAATGTGGCTGTCGTCATCTTTGTTGTAGTCATACTGTTATCACTGTTATCACTGTTATTGTTGGCGAATTGGGGATAACCAACAGGTAAACCGCTCGCCCAATTAAGGGTGAGCAACTCATTCAGCCTCACCCTCCTCCAACACAGCCTTAAGCCCTTCATCACTGAGCAATCCATCGGCATTCCACCGTTTGGCTAAGTCGATTTGTCTTTGTCCGATCTTTGCGCTCTTCCTCTGGTTCAAGGTCAGCGGCATCATCTCAAGGTTGTAGAGAGCGTTATCTAATTCCGGGCAGATGGACCTCGGTATAATGTGGTCACCAGTAACAATCTCGCCGGCGTATGGCCCCTTCGTGATGGTTGGCGCGTTCCCTTTTCTGAGCTTAATCATACCGGCCTCATCTATGCATCCGAGGCGCTCTAGGATCACTCTGTTACGGATAAGAGACTCACGTTGCGCCTTAGCTCTCTTAGGCTCGTATGAGCCTATTACGCTGTGTACTTGAACAATGACCTCACCGATGTCAAAGCCCCATATATGAGCCATCTGGAGCCAGTAACAGGCTTTACGCAATCGTGGTGTGGCGGCTCGTTTTCCTTTGAGTGTGTCTAGCTTTGCGGGATCGATTAGCGGTGCCAAGAGGTTGGCGAAATCAGCCGCAACGTGTTCCTCTGTGATGCATTCCACAGAAGCCTCTGTAGGGGCCTCAGACGGCTTCTGAGGGGTGTTTTTCGGCTGTGTAGACTCCTTGCATCCCGTGAGGATAAAGAGGCTTAGAAATAGCAGTAGCGTGCGCATGGTGGGGAGCGTTCAGGAAGTGACGCTAAAAAGCCTAACACGCGCAAGGCTTATTGTTTTGCCTTTTCCATCGAATCAACCTCTTCACCTTTGCTGTTCCAAAACTGGCGAGAGATAGATTTGCCACCTTTCGCAGTCCCTTGAGCCATCTTTTTTCCGTTCTTATGCCAAAGAGTCAATGTTCCGTCCATCTGCCCATCTTTCCAGTTGGATTCCTGCTCTTTCTGCCCGTCT
>KB912131.1 GCA_000383735.1 Verrucomicrobia bacterium SCGC AAA164-M04 | reverse complement strand
TTCTGGGAACTTCAATAAAAACTGTTCTGTACTTTCTTAAATTTGTTTCCTTATGTTTCCAACCAAATATATTTCCAACAATTTCCTTTTGCCAACTGATGGGATGCCCGGATTAATAAGAACAGAGCCAAGTTTAAAAAAGAATTAATGGGAAAGGGCCGTAAAAAATTACCATCAGCATTAAAACAAATGCAGGGAACAACCGAGAAATCCCGGTTAGTTGAAAATGAAATGCAGGTTGAATTATGCGGATCATTACCTGATGCACCAAAATTATTAAGTGATATTGGCAAAGGTGAATGGCTAAAGGTAACGCAACAATTGTTTAATTTAAAAATGTTGCATGTTGTTGATTTAAGATTGGTTGAAGCGTATTGCAATGAAATAAGTTTGTACATTGAAGCGGAACAATGGTTGAGGGATAACGGCCGAGTTGATGAATTTAAAAACATTGATGGAATGGTTGTTCGTTCACAGGCAAAGCCACAACAAAAGATTGCCAAAGATGCTTTAAATTCTGCATTAAAATTGGCTACTCAATTTGGTTTAACACCGGTGGCAAGGGCATCCATTTCAGCACCAACAGTAAATAATAATACGCAAATAAATAACTTTTTTGATTAATGTTTTATTTTGATAAAGAGGCGGCATTGAGGGCAGTAAATTTTATTGAAAAATTTTGCACCCATACAAAAGGAGAGTTGGCAGGAAAACCATTTTTGTTAGAGGATTGGCAAAAGGAAATTGTTGGAAATATATTTGGTTGGAAACATAAGGAAACAAATTTAAGAAAGTACAGAACAGTTTTTATTGAAGTTCCCAGAAAGAATGGGAAAACAACATTATGTGCGGCCATTTCTCTTTACATGTTGTTTGCAGATAGTGAAAGAGGGAGTGAAGTTTATGCAGCGGCAGGAGATAGAAACCAAGCGGGAATTGTTTTTGAGATTGCAAAGGGAATGATTTTAAATTCACAGGAATTAACAAGCCGTTCCAAAGTGTTTCGCAATAGCATAACGCATGAAGCAAAGGGAAATTTTTTCCAAGCCATTTCATCTGATAGTAAAACAAAACATGGATTCAATGCCAACTGCATTATTTTTGATGAATTACACACTCAACCAAACAGGGATTTATGGGATACTTTAACAACATCAACAGGAAGTAGGAGAGAGCCGTTATCAATTGCAATTACAACAGCCGGTTATGATAAGCAATCAATATGTTTTGAGGTTTATAAATACGCAAAGCAAGTTCAAGATGGATCAGTTGTTGATGAAACATTTTATCCTGTAATATTTGAAGCGGATGAAGATGATGATATTTCATTGGAAAGCACATGGCAAAAAGCAAATCCAAATTATGGAGTTTCTTTAAGAAAGGAATACATGTTGCAAGAAAGTAAAAAGGCAATGACAATTCCAAGTTATCAAAACACCTTTAAAAGGTTATTGTTAAATATTTGGACAGATTCACAAACACAATGGATTGGCCACAATGAATGGATGGAATGCAATTCAGAATTTGATTATAATAGTTTGGAGGGAATGAAATGTTGGGGTGGTTTGGATTTAGCATCAACAAGAGATATTAGTGCATTTGTTTTAGTTTTTGAGGTGGAAAAGAAATTTATTTTTTTACCGCATTTATTTATTCCAGAAGATAATGCAAAGAAAAGAAGTGATCGGGATGGTGTTGATTATATGACATGGATAAAACAGGGGAATGTTATTGCAACACCGGGTGATGTTGCTGATTATAATTTTATAAGGGCAAAAATTAATGAGTTAAGCCGGAAGTATAAAATACAATCCATTGCTTATGATAGATGGAATGCATCAATGTTAGTTACGGAATTAATGAATGATGGGGCGAACATGACACCATTTGGACAGGGTTTTGTTTCAATGAGTGCGCCAACCAAAGAATTGGAAAAACTTATTTTATCAAAAGAAATTGTGCATGATAATAATCCGGCAATGAATTGGATGTTAAGTAATGTGGCAGTAATGGAAGATCCAGCAGGAAATATTAAGATTGCAAAAAATAAGAGTAAGGAAAAGGTGGATGGGATTGTGTCAATGGTTATGGCATTGGGTGAATTTATGGATGGTGAAGATTTGGGTAGTGTTTATGACAACAGGGATTTATTAATAATTTAAAAACAAAAAAATGGATTGTAAAATTTTGGCATTACTAACACCGGATGGATTTGATGAAAGATTTTGGGATTGTGCAGCACAAACAAAAACATACAAAGAGGCTTATGAAATGGTTGAACAGGAATATGAAAATAATTTCAGCAAACGCAAATATTCAGATTACAATTCATTCAGAAATTGCAGAGATAAAAGAATAAAAAAGGCAACCAAGTTGCACAAGAGTTAGTAATCCAATTCGTATAATTGCGCAAATTATTATAAGATTTGGGACTAATAGATACCATCAAAAACATAATTGCACCATCTAAAAAAGATGAGAGGCATGAACAAAGAACATTTGGATCAGTACCGGCAATGGGCAGTGCGGTTGCAGTCAATGAAGATAAGGCATTAACATTTACGGCAGTTTGGGCCGCAATTCGTTTGTTATGCGAAAGCGTTTCATCATTACCAATTAATGTTTATGAAATGGATAAGGATGGCAATAAGATTCTTGCAACTGCAAATCCAATTTATAATTTACTAAAATACAAGCCAAACAATTTCCAAAATAAAATTACTTTTTTTGAATTACTAATGATGGGGCTAACCGCAAAAGGTGAATCCTTTTTTTACATTGAAAGAAATCAAAGATCAATACCAACACAATTAATTCCATTAAATTTTGATGAGGTTGATGTGGTGCAAAGTAATGGATCATTATTTTATGAAACAATATATGGAACACAAGATGCTTCCAATATTTTACATTTTAAAGGAATTTCAACTGATGGTGTGAGGGGGTTAAGTCCAATCATGCAATGTAAAAATTCAATTGGTTGGGGAATGGCAGTTGAGGAATTTGGAAATACATTTTTTAAAAATGGTGCAAAATTAAGTGGAGTATTACAAACTGATAGAGCATTAAGTGAAACAGCAATTGGAAGATTAAAAAATTCATTCAATAATGTTTATGCACAATTAAGTGGATCAAATTCAACTGTTGTTTTGGAAGAAGGATTGACATTTAAACCTGTTTCAATAAGTGCAGAACAAGCACAATTTTTAGCATCCAGAACATTTAGTGTTGAGGAAGTTGCAAGAATATTCAATATTCCGCCACATATGTTGAAAGATTTAAGCAAATCAAGTTTTAATAATATTGAAATGCAATCGCAAGAATTTGTTACATATACCTTGATGCCGTACTTAGTAAAGATTGAACAGGAAATGAATTTAAAATTATTCAGAACAAACGAGTTAGGCAAGGTGTTTGTTCAATTTAATGTAAATGCATTACTTAGGGGGAATATAAAAGATAGAAGTGAATTTTACAGAACAATGATAAATATTGGTGCAATGAGCATTAATGAAGTAAGAAGCAAAGAAAATTTAAACAAGATTGAAAACGGGGATAAACATTTCATGCAGTTAAACATGACAACCATTGATAAAATTGGAAGTGATGAAGATTAATTGTTGGGATAAAAAATATGAAAAAATAGTTATGGAAAAAAGATTGTTTAAAATGGAAACGAGAATGGATGAGGTAGAAAACGGCTTAAAGGTTGTTGGACATGCATCTGTTTATAATAGACTAAGTGAAAATTTGGGAGGGTTTAAAGAAATAATTGCACCCGGGGCATTTGATGATGTATTGGGTGATGATGTTAGGGCTTTAATAAACCATGATTCAAATTTAATATTAGCAAGAACAACAAGTGGAACATTGGAATTAAGCACAGATGAAACTGGTTTAAAATATGAATTCACAATCCCGGAAACTTCTTATGGAAAAGATTTAGCGGTTTCTATGGAAAGGGGTGACATTTCACAAAGTTCATTTGCATTTACTGTTGATGATGATACTTGGGAAACTGTTAATGGTGAAGATGTGCGTACAATTACAAAGGTGAAAAGGTTGTATGATGTTTCACCAGTTACTTATCCCGCATATCCGGATGCAAATGATTTGGTTATTGCACAAAGAAGTTTATCAATATATAAAGAAAAACAAGAACGAAAACAAGAGGAAAACGATTTAGTAATGCGTTCAAAATTAGCATTGCAAATTGAGTTGAAAAAAAGAAAATAAATTAATAAAAAAAAGAAAGCAAAATGAAAAATTCAAAAGAATTGAAGGAAATGCGTTCAGATATTATTTCATCTTTAGAAAGCATCAATGATGTTGCAACTACTGAGGAAAGAGATCTAACGAAAGAAGAAAACAACCAAGTTGATGGTTTTTTAACTGAAGTTGATAATTTAGATGCTAAAATTGTAAGAGCAGAAAAAATGGAAAAATCTTTAAGAGATGCGGCAAAGGTAACAGGAGTTGTTGTTGAGTCAAAGAAAGACAAAGATGTTGAAACATTTACATTCCAAGAAGCAATGCGCCAAGCATACACAGGAAACTTAAGTGGTATTGTTAAGGAAATGGATCAAGAAGCAAGAAATGAAGCAAGATACACAGGGCAAAACTTCAAAGGAATTGCAATCCCATCTATGATTTTAACAAGAGCAGCAGTTGGAACGGCAGCAGTTAATGCTACGCAAACTATGAGTTTCACGGATCAACTTGAGGCAAATTTAGTTCTTGCTTCAGCAGGGGCAAATTTTTATAGTGGAATCAATAACATGAAATTCCCAGTTGTTTCTGGTGTAAATTCTTACTTTGTTCCAGAAGCGGGTGGTACTGCGGGAGCAGCAAACGGTACAGCTTCAGCAATTACTTTAACACCAAAGAAACTTATTTCTGTTGTTAATGTATCAAATGAATCATTAATCCAAAATCCATCTTTAGAGGCTGCATTGCAAAGAAACATGGCACAAAATATTGCTTCAACTTTAGAGGGGGCTTTATTAAATACTTCTGATTTAACAAATGCACCGGCATCTATTTTTGCTGATGCTGCATCAGGGCCAACTACCGTTACTGCATCTGATTGGTTAGATATGGAGGCGACAGTTCTTGAGGCAGGTGTTCAATTAGAGGGTGCAAGAATGGCATACTTAATGGACACTGATGCTTACAAAACTGTTAAAGGTTTAGCACAAGTTGCTTCAGTTTCTCCAATATGGGATAATGCTGATAAGAGATTAAATGGATACTTCGGTTTTGTTTCAGGAAATGTTGCATCTTCAGGAACAGCATCTAAGGCACATGCTTTATTTGGTGATTTCTCTAAGGTACACATTGCACAATTCGGTGGTTTAGATATTTTGTTTGATCCTTACACAGGAGGGGCAACAGGTGAGCCAAGAATGATTGTAACATCTTTAGTTGATGGTGATGCAGCACAAAATGGTGCGGCATTCGTTAATTTGATTGAAGCATAATTAAATAATAATTGATTGAAAGGGGTGGTTTTAAACGGCCATCCCTTTTTTTAAAAAGTAAAAAATGAGATCATATAAAGTTATTACAGCAAACCCTACTCTTTTAATAGAATTAACTGAGGTGAAAAGTCATTTAAAAGTGGATGTTGATGCTGATGATTCATTAATTACAAATCTAACTAAAGCCGCAACAAGTAGTTGCCAAGAGTACACAAACAGATTTTTTTTATCAACCGAATTGAAACAATATTCAAATAGTTGGGATGGCATTTCTGAATTATTCAAAAGTCCGGTTTCTTCAATTACTGCAATAAAATATTATGATAATCTAAATAATCAGAGAACATTAGATGCTTCAATATATAGTTTAAATTCAACAATTATGCCATCAAGAATTGAAACAAAGGTTGATCAAAGTTTTCCAACTTTAACAGAAAGATGGGATGCCGTTGAAGTAAATTATCATGTTGGAGTAGGTGATGCGAGTGATGTTGATCAAGGTATAAAACAGGCGGTATTACTTACAATTGGACATTGGTATGCCAATCGTGAAACAGTTGTTGTTGGTAGAATAGCAACAGAAATTCCAATGGCTTCAAAATATTTATTAGATCAATACAAAATACAAGTAATTAGATAATGGAAATCGGCCAATTAGATAGAAGAATTTCGTTGGAACGGCCATCATTGGTTGCTAATTCATATGGTGAGGAAACAATTACTTGGGCTTCTTATCTTACAGTTTGGGCGCATTTAGATTGGAAAGGTGGAATGGAAAGGGAGGAATCTGATAAATTAACGGCAACAACAAAGGTAGTTTTTACAGTTAGAAATTTGGGAAATGATGTGGATGAAACTTATAGGGTTTTATACAAATCAAAATATTATTACATACAAGCAATAAATGAGATTGATGGGCGTGAAATGTTTCTGGAATTATTAACTGAAGAAAAAGATTAATGGCGGCAGGAGTAAAAGTTGAAGTTGATAAAAACAATTTGAGAGATATTGATTTAATGTTTCAGCAACTACCAAAGCAAGTTGATAAAAATAAAGTTTTGGTAAAATTTTGGCGTGAAAATTCAAAACCATTAATTAATGCAGCAAAGAAAAATGCTCAAAATTTAGGAGCAAGTGGTAGATTGGCAAAAAGTGTTGGATTTTTTACAACTAAAGCAAGTAGAAAATACAATGGGGGTTATGTAGGGCCAAAAGTAAAAGGAGCATTTAAGAGTAAAGAAAAAAGTGGGTTTTATGGTGCGTGGGTTGAATATGGTGGGAGTGTTAAGTTTGGAGGAAAAGGATTAGGAAAGGATCAACCATGGATGTCAGATGCATGGAGTTCAGCACACAAACAAGTTTTAGCCAAAGGAATGGTAAGTGGGGAAAAGATTTTTACAAGGGCTTTAAAAATACATGAAAGAAGATTAAAAAAATACGGAACATTAGGTTATTAAAATGAAAAGTGGATTAGCAATATTTAATATTTTAAGTGGTGATGCTGATGTTTCAGCATTAGTTGGAACAAGAATATTCCCAAATGTTGCCAAAAATAAAACGCAATTTCCTTTTATCATTTATGATGTAAATGGTGAAACACCTAATGATGACAAAGATGGGGTTTCAAGTTTAGATGTTGATAGTGTAATGGTTTCATGTTATTCAAAAACATATGCAGAAGCATCAGATTTGGCCAGAAAAATGAGAACGGCATTGGATAGAATAAGCGGCACATATGGGGGTGTTGTAATTCAATCCATTAAATATAATGGATATAATGATTTATTTGATGATGATAGTGGAGATGGGGGAATTTATCGTAAAGCATTAGATTTTGATATTAGAATTGTAAACACAAATGTTGAACAACCATTTTTAAACATTTTCAGTTTAGATTTTGATGGTGTAGATGATTTTTTAAATTGTGGAAATTCTTTAACAATCAAACCATCTAATGAAATTACAATTTCGGCATGGGTAAAACCAAACGCATGGGATTGGCAAAATCCGGGAGGCGCATTGGCTCATAATGAATACATTGTCGGAAATGTTGCGGTTGGTGGTTGGGGAATATATTTAGATTTTGCAGGTACAGAAGCAAATCCAACAACAACAATTAATTTTATTGTAAGGGTAAACGATACGGGATCAGGAAGTTCAGGATATATTACGGCAACAATTGATTCATCAACTGTTAGAAATTTTGTTGGTTGGAAAAATATCATTGCAACTTTTGATGGGAACAATGCAAAACTTTATTATGATGGCGGTGATAATGTTGTAAGTGCAAGTAGTGGTACGGGTGCAAATATTGAATATTCCACAATTCCACAATTTGCAAATGTTGATGTTATTATTGGTGCAGATTCGCAATCCAATACTTCTGGAGTTAGTGGGGAATCAACCGCACATAATTATTATTATGGAAATATTGATGAGGTTGCAATTTTTGATTCAGCAATTACAAGTGCAGAGGTTGATGGAATTTATAATAATGGAATCCCAACAAATTTATTAGTAAATAATAATGGGTATGTAAGCAAAGCAGATTTGCAGGGATATTGGAGAAATGGGGATGGTGATATTTATCCAACAATTACAGATGATTCAACAAATACAAATAATGGAACAATGAAAAATATGAGTTCAATTGATATAGTAAAAGAAGTGCCATAATGGAAACAATAAAATATACATATGTTATTGTACCAATTGCAAACATTGATTTAATTAATTTTTCACAAGTTATTGAAGAAAAGGAAAGTTTAAGAATTAACAATGATTCAACATTTTTTATTGTAAAATTTTTGGGTGATACACCAATTGATTTATTAAAGTATAATAAATATAATGGTGAAGATTTAAAATTAATAATCAACAACCAAGAAAATGGTTGGATAAATACTGAAATATGAGATATGAATTAATAAAAGATTGGCCATCTAAAAGACATGGTAAAACAATCAAAAGTGGAACATTTGTGATTATCACAAGAGAAAGCGAATTAGAACAATTAATTGAATTGGAATGCATTGCAAAACCAAAAGAAGTTAAGAAGAAAAAAGAAAAGAAAGTAAAAAAGGAAAATAATTAATAATAATAAAAGAAAAATAAAATGGCAATATTAAATGGAACAGATGTAAAAGTCTATGATGGAAGTGGTTTGTTGGTGGCATACGCACAAAACGGATCAATAAACATTAATCACTCAACAAGAGAAATCACTAATAAAGAATCGGCAGGTTGGAAAGAAACTTTGGAGGGTTTAAGAGATTGGAGTATTGATGTTGATGGTGCATATGCATGGACAGATGCGGCAGGAGCAGTTTTAGCAAATGGTTTTGAGGATGTGATTAATTCTTACATTTTAACAAGAGCAACATTAACAGTTAAATTTGGAACAACTGCAACAGGAACAGGGGATGTTGTTTATACTGGAACGGCATGGGTTACTTCAGGTAGTTTATCGGCAGGAACAGAAGACACTGCAACATACTCTTTATCTTTAGAGGGAACAGGCGCATTAACGCAAACTGTATCGTAAATATTTTTTGGCGAGTGGGGGATGATCTTGTTTGTATGTTTCATCCTCCACAAACCAATTTAAAACAAACAAGAAAATGAAATATACAATTGTTGAAATAGCAGAAAAAAAATATCCAATTAAATTTGGTTTCAATGCTTTAAGAAAGTATGGAATAAAAACAAATACATCATTGGCTGATTTGGATAAGTTGGGCCAAGATATGAAATTGAATGATGCATTAACTTTAATCCTTTGTGGTTTGGAAGATGGATACAGAGCAGCAAAACAAAATTGTGAATTAGACATTGAAACATTATCAGATTTAGTTGATGAGGATTTTGATGCAATTGAAAAATGCATGAGTGTTTTGGCAGAACAAATGGGTGGAAATACTAAAAAGCAGGGAAAGGGCAAGGCCAACAAGGCAAAGAGTTAAGTTGGCAAGATTTAGAAAGAATTGCATTTGGGCATATGGACATGGATGTTGATGTTTTTTATGATATGTTACCCAAACATTTTTGGCTTAAAATGGATGGATTTAATGATTTGGAAAATTTAAGGCAAAGGCAAGAGTGGGAAAGATGCAGATGGCAAACGGCTTATTTGTTAATGCCGCACACAGGAAAAGGAAAATCTTTATCCCCAACAGATTTAATTAAATTTGAATGGGATAAAACGAGCAAAGAAGTAGATTTTGAGGAATTAAAAGCAAGGGCAGAATATATTAAAAAATTAGAAGAAAATGGCAAATAAATCGGTTGGTTACTTAACATTTAATTTTGGTGCAAACATGGGTGGCTTTAATAAGGCCATGAAAAAAGCACAAAGGAAAGTTAAGAGATTTGGAAAATCCATGAAACAAGTGGGTAGTTCAATGACAACAAATTTGACAATGCCAATTGTCGGTTTAGGTGCAGTTGCAATTAAAACTTTTGCCGATTTTGAACAGGCAATGCTTAAGGTTAAAGCCGTAAGTGGGGCAACAGGTGCAGAATTTAAATCCTTACAAGATAACGCAAAAAGGTTGGGAAGTTCAACAATGTTTACTGCATCACAAGTTGCAGAGCTTCAATTGGAATTATCCAAGTTAGGTTTAACACCGGAAGAAATAAACAAATCAACTGATTCAATATTAAGTTTAGCACAAGCAACAGGACATGATTTAGCAGATAGTGCAACAATCGTTGCATCTACAATGAATAGTTTTGGAATGGAAGCAAGTGAGGCAACAAAAGTTGCTGATATGTTTGCCGTTGCAAGTTCAAGTGCAGCCATTGATATGGAAAAATTAAGCGTTGCAATGCCGACAGTAGGAGCAACTGCAAATGCCGTTGGTGTTCCATTGGAGGATTTGACATCAATGATGATGACATTGGCAGATAGTGGAATGGAAGCATCCACAATGGGAACGCATTTAAGAAAAATATTTGTTGAATTAGCAACTAAAGGCATCAGTTTTGAGGATGCAATGAGTAAAATTAACAATTCAACTGATAAGGTAACAACAGCAACTGATTTATTTGGAAAACGAGCATTTGGGGCAGGTTTAATTTTAGCGGGAAACATACAAAAAACAGAAGATTATTCCAAAGCATTAGATGAATCGGCAGGGAAATCACAGGAGATGGCCGACATTATGGATAGTGGGGCAGCCGGTGCAATGAGGCGTTTGGCATCACAAGCAGAGGGTGTTGCAATTCAATTGGGTGAAATGCTTATCCCTGTTTTTGAGAAACTAATGGGATTTATTCAAAAATCACTAACATGGTGGAGTGGATTGGATAGTGGAATGAAAAAAACAATTGTTTCAATTGGTTTAATTATTGCAGCATTAGGCCCAGTGATTGGTTTAATTGGAACATTAACAGTTGCATTTTCAGCATTAGTAAGTCCAATTGGTTTGGCCGTTGCAGCAATTGTTGGAATAGTTGTGGCATTTGCTTATGTAAGGGAAAATTGGGAAGCATTTAAAGAAAGATTGGGTGATTGGAATTGGATGCGTAATGCATTAATTCAGGTTTTACAATGGTTTATTGAGTTTAATCCAATGCAAATTATTTTGGATGGATTTAATGGGATATTGGAATTTTTTGGAAACAATCCAATCCCAGATCCATTTGAATCAATTTCTGAATCTTTAGAGGGTTTAAAAGTTGAAACAAAGGAATACGAAAATGATTTTGGATCATTTGCTGATGCAATGAAAAAGCAAGCAAAGGAAGTTGCCGATACAATGAAATTGATGAAAAATCCAATGGGGTTAGGTGGTGGAAGTTCAAGTGGATCAAAAAGCAAAGGAAAAGAAGAAACTGGGGGAAGTGGGTTAATTAGTTTGGAAGTTGATACAGGTGGCCCAATTGCAGCAATTAAAAGTGTTTCAGATGAGATATTAAATTCAACCAAAGATACAACCAAAACTTTGGGTGAAACATGGACAGATTTTTGGAATGATTGGGGTGAGGGGATTCAGAATGCGGTTGGTATAGCAAAGATGTTAATGCAATCAATTGGACAATTAGCAAGTTCAGTTGCTAAAAAGGAAACTATCACATTAGAAAATGAAAAGGCAAAGCAACAGGAATTGCATGATGCCGATTATGAACGACAATTAGCGAGAATTGAAAATGGAATTATGGATGAGGAATCCAAACAAATTGCAATTGATGAATTAAACAAAACATTTGCTGATAAAAAAGCAATAATGGATGAGAAAATGGCACAAAAAGAAAAGGCCATTAAAATAAAACAAGCAAAACGAGATAAGGCAATGGGAATTATGAATGCTATTATTAGTGGAGTTGAAGCAGTAATGGGTGCAATTGCAGCATCACCTTTAACGGGTGGGTTGCCATGGAGTGCAATTGTAGGAGGATTAGCAGCAGCAAATGTTGCAACAATAGCATCAACACCAATTCCCGCATTTGCTGATGGTGGAATAGTTAGTGGCCCAACAGTTGGTTTGATGGGTGAATATCCGGGAGCAGGAAGTGGAAATCCGGAAGTAATTGCGCCATTGAATAAACTTCAAGGAATGATGAATGGAGGATCACAACAAGTTGAAGTTACAGGAAAAATAAGTGGAAATGATATTTTATTGATTAGCCAAAAGGCACAATTTAACAGAAAGAGATTCGTATAATATGGCAGGAGTATTAAGGTTTTCATCAACAAACACATCATATAATGGTGAGAATTTCAGGGTTGAAATTTGGGATAAAAATTGGACAGGTGCAGGAAGTGGATTCAAGATGGGTGCAAGTGGCCCAATTATTTCTTATGATACAGATGGTGATAAAAAATTTAGTAAAATAATCACATCAAAATGCACACTTCCATTTTTAGTTGAAGATGCTCAAGATGCAATTTTTATTAATCAATTAAGAAACACATACAATGAGAGAGATGTTTATGTTTATGTTTTCAATTCCTCATCATTACAACCTGTTTGGGCAGGATATATTGTTTTAGATTTAGGAGATGAGGAAGATGTTTATTATCCTTATGAAGTTAAATTAACAGCAATTGATGGATTGTCATTATTAAAAGATATTGATTTTGTTCCAAATATTGCAATTAATTCACCATACACCGAGAGTCAAACATATATATCAGAAAATTTTAGAAAAATAAATTTTTGGCTTAAAGAAATTTTATTAAAGGTTGGGTTGCAAACAACAAATGATTCGCCAATTTATGATGATTATAAAATAAAAACAAGTGTGAATTGGTTTAATGCTTTGCATCCAAGTAATATATTAGATCCTTTAGCACATACAGCAATTTCAACAAGAAATTTTTATAAAGAGGAAAAAGATGAAGATTCAGCAACAATAAAATATAATGCAAAGGATTGTTATGAAGTACTTGAGGAAATATGCAAGGCATGGGGAATGAGATGTATTTATTGGCAGGGTATTGTTCATTTTATACAAATTAGCCAATATACTAATTCAGAAACAGGAACAATTGCATCTCCAATAAATATTAAAGCATTTACCTATGATAAAAATGGAAATTTCATAAGTTCAGCATCAAATTTAGGAGATGAAAATGTTTTATATGATTTAGAATTTGAAAACACTATTGATTTAGGATTGCAAAAATTGAGTGGATCAAATTATGGTTTTTATCCTCCTGTTAAGGAAGTTACAAGTAACCATTTAAGCATTGCAAATCAGAATAATTTTCAATCTTTTCCTTTATTAGCAAACAATGGAGTAACACCAAGTGGCCCTCCATATCTCAATGTTTTTACTGAAACATCATCTTTAGGAGTGTTTACTGATGCTAATAGTTTTGATGGGTTTTTTAATCAAATTATGTTAAAATTCACAAATAATAGTGGATCAACAGAAAGTGTTAAGATGAATTGGACAATTAGAGCAAGGCAAGTTGGAAACGCTACATGGCAAAAAATGCTAAAAGTAAACACATCTGGAAATTTATTTTGGGGAACATTTGTTCCACCATTAGGATTGCAAACATTTAATAGTTTAGTATTCAATTCTGTTATATCATTACAATCAGGAATTTCCACAATTAATATCTTAAATAATGAAATTGGTGGTGGGAATATGCCAACAGACGCGTCATTTACAGGTGATTGGGAATTTGAATATTACACACATACAGTTACATATGATTCACCCGGAAATGTTAAATTATATTGGGGAAATGGTGGGGTTTTATGGAATAATAGCGGGACACTTTATCCAATTGCACCAAATAATTATAATATTGCATATTTAAATATAACAGGAACAACAAGTGCGAATTCTTCAATATTTTCCCCTGTTTATAATGGTGTTATTGGTAATCAATCACAAGCTGTATCATTTACAACAACAAGTAGTTCATATGTAATTGATTTAAAAGATTTGGCATTTGGTGATAATGAGATTGCAACAGCTGGAGCAATGCAAGTTTTCAATGGAACAAATTTTGTTACTACTGATTTTACAGGTGATTGGGGTGTTGGAACAACAAGTGGAAATGATACATTTACAATTTTGTTATGTAAAGAGATAATAAACAATCAACAAAAAGAAAGTTATAAGTTGGGAGCTACATCTGTTTTATCAGTAACAAATAAAACAATTTCAAGTGGCGGACAAAGTGCAATAAAACAAATAAATCCAATTGGAAGAATTAAAGATAAAGATGGGACACCATATGTTTTTTTAAGAGGTGAATTTAATTTATTAACTGATGAATGCAGTGGTGAATGGTTTGAATTTGATTATACTGTTGCAAGTGGAACAACAACAACAACTACTTTAGGTGGTACAAATTCAGGTTTAGTGGTTACCGGAGGGAGTGCAGTGAGCAATGGAACACTTGGATCAATGATAGGGTTGCCAACAACAACAAATCAATTACAAAATGTATTTGCTACATCTTTAAGTTATATTGCACAATCAAGCTCACCAATTACATCAATTGAAGTTACTGAAATGCTAACATCAACATTTAAAACAGGTGATGTTTTGGAATTGTTTGATGTAAAAAAACAAAAAAGATATCAATTAACACTAACAAGTGATTTTGATATTGGTGATACAACAATTTCATTTCAATCATTATCTTTTGATGTTGATATTAATAAAGGATCATTAATTATTTTAAATGATTTAGATTTGGGCGAACAATACCAAAGAAAATCAAAAGGCACAGTTGCAGGTTTTGATGTTGATGCGACATCATTGGAAAAGGGTGGTGTTTCAATTGATGGGTTTTTAGATTCTGATACAATGACAGGTGCATCAGATACAACATTAGCAACATCTGAATCAATAAAAGCATATGTAGATAGTCAGATACACAAACAAGGATTATCAAATTACTCATTATTAAAATGCGAAACAACAACTTTATCATCAGATGTTAATGGTGAAAATTATGCGGTTGTTATAAAATTTGACAGGGTTGAAATTGCATCATCATCAAACAGTATCACACTTCATGGTGCGGAGGGAATTGGGGGTATTGATGACAGCACATATTGTTGGACAATGGGAGGTGATCCTGCAACAGGCGATTTTGAAATGAATTGGAATATTGCAACAGACACATCCGTTGCAAATAACAGAATTTTGAGTGGTGTTAAATTACAGGTTGGAAATATAGTTGGATCAGCAATTGTTTGGAATGATTTAAACCCAACTGATTCTTATATATATGACAGAGGAAATGGGCCGATAAGGAAAGGAAGTACGGCCGCATCTATAATTGTAAGGCCGGAATTGAGTGGATCAAATTTTTACAGATTAATGTTATGGAAAGAAAGATCAACAGCGGGAGGAACAAAAGCAATCACAATTTTAAATGGTTGTCAAATGAGTATTAAACAAATTGATAGTTAAAAAATGGAAAAAGGAGAAATAAAAGACAGTGTTGAATTTTTGGCAGTAAATGCAACAGGGATTGGGCTAAGTTTAGGAAATATTGATGCACAATTAAGAACATTTATTTTATTATGCACCGCTATTTATGGCGTAATTAAAATACTTAAAGGATACAAAGATTTAATGAGAAAACATGGCAAAAAAAAGGAAACTAAATAGCACCAACCCAAAATACAAGAAGAAAGATAAAAATGAAGTTAAGTTTGAAAGAACATTCATTAAAGAAGTGCGAGGTGTTAAAATTTACACCATCAAATACTTATAATGAAACACTTTAAATTAAAGGAATTTCAATGCAAATGTGGATGCAAAACAAATGAGATTAATGCAGATTTTTTGGATATGTTAGTAAGTGCAAGAAAAATTGCAAAAACACCATTTAGAATAACAAGCGGTTACAGATGCACAAAACATCCATTATCCAAAAAGAATCCAACAAGTTCACACATTAAAGGGATTGCAGTTGATATTGCATTTAGCAATGGACAAAATTTGGCAATTATTATGGGTGCATTGGGGGGTGCGGGATTTGAAAGGTTTGGGATAAATTTTGAAAACCATTTCATCCATGTTGATAGTGATAAGGAAAAAAGTTCTCCAAATATTTGGGGGTACTAATTAATTTTATACATTTACAAAATGGGAATATGGGGCAAGATATTCAGCACAGGTGCAACCGAATTAGTTAAGGAAGTTGGGGGTGTAATTGATGATCTAACAACAACAACTGAAGAAAAATTAGTTTTAAAGCAAAAGTTAGAACAGATTATTTTTGATTTTGAAGCGAAAATGCAGGAAGAAGTTTCAGAAAGATGGAAAGCCGACATGAATTCTGATAGTTGGTTAAGCAAAAACATTAGGCCATTAACATTGGCATTTTTAGTGATTGCAACAATCCTTTTAATTTTTATTGATGCAGGATTTATTCAGTTTACAGTTGAAACAAAGTGGGCTGATTTATTGCAGTTGGTTTTGATTACTGTTATTGGTGCTTATTTCGGTGGTAGAAGTTACGAGAAAATAAACAGATAAAAATATGAATAGCAAACATTTGATTTACAAAGATGAAATAAACGATCTTTGGGAAATAGGGCATGGATACACAAAAATTTCTGAAATAATAATTGACAGGCACAACCTTAAAATTTCACCCGATCATTTTAGAAAGACAATAAAACACATTGTAAAATATAATTTGGCAGATAAAGAAATTGTTGAATACAATGTAAAGTTATCCAAGCAAAAACAAAAGGCCCAGGATTTAAACAGAATTTCAAATAAAGCATTTAGAGAACATGCGAGGGTTGAAAATTCATTGGTTGCATACAATGAGGAATTGATTAAACTTTTAAAAACAAACAAATTTAAAATTACATTGCCAAAGAATCCAAAAGAAAAGGGTGCTGCAATGATTGTTCAAATTGCAGATCCGCATTTTAATGAGTTGGTGGATTTAGAACATAATAAATATGATTTTGAAGTTGCATCAAAAAGGTTGCAAAAATTCGCATACTACACAAAGAAATATGCAGAGTTCCATAATGTAAAAAACATATTAGTGGCCATTACAGGCGATTTAATCAATTCTGATAGGAGATTGGATGAGAAACTAAGCATGGCAACAAACAGGGCTAAAGCAACATTTTTAGGGGTGCATTTATTAAAGCATTTCATTGTTGATTTAAGCCAAGTTGCAGAAGTAAGTGTTGCATGTGTTACAGGAAATGAATCAAGGGTAAATGAGGAATTGGGTTGGGTTGATATTGTTGCATCAGATAATTATGATTTCACAATTTTTGAAATGTTAAGGTTATTATTGCCGGATGTAAATTTCATTAGGGGAAACGCATTGGAATTGATTGTTGAAGTTGCAGGGCAAAATGTTTTATTAATCCATGGGCATCAATTGGGTAAAATGGACAGCAACCGAATTGCAAAAGTTGTTGCAAAATGGAGTAGGAAAGGGGTGCAAGTGCATTTTATTATATGTGGCCATCTACATGAAACCATGATCACAGATTTATTTGCAAGAAGTTCATCATTGGTTGGTGCAAATGCGTATAGTGAAAACGCATTGAATTTAAGTTCAAGGGCCGCACAGAACATTTATATTATGTTGGAGGGTGAAAGGCAGGATGTAAGAATTGATTTGCAAGATACAGATGGATTTGAGGGGTACGATATTGACAAGGAATTGTTTGCATACAATACCAAGAGTTTGGACAAAAACAGAAAAAAAAGCACAATTTTTCAAATTATTGTTTAATATTGCAGTCTTAAATACTTGTTTTTAGTTTGGAATTTGCATCACTTTTTGTGGTGCATTTTATTTTTTACATGGTTAAAACAAACTTTTTTTAAAATTTCTTTGTTTTATTTTGCACAATTGTTAAAAAGGTGTATCTTTACACCATCAAACAAACAAAAAAAACAAACAAAATGGAAAACTTAAACTTCAGCAACCAACTTGGAATTACTACAATAATAGAATTAAACAATAAAACTATAGGTTGTATTGAATCAAAAGATGGTAGATTCTTAGTATCAATCAAGAATAAGAAAGGTAATTATGCAGATTTGAATCATGCCAAAAGAGAGATAGCTGAATTGATTAGCGATGAATTAAACACTCAACTTATAGTAACTAACAAATAAACAAGATGAAAAATTTACTAAAATATTTATTGGCACTGGGGGGAATGTATGGATTGCTTTACATTTTATTGGCAACATTAACATTGATTGATTTAATTACATTATAATATGTGGACAGCAAAAGACAAATTCGGAAAAATTGTTCGTTCAAAAATGAGTAATAAAGAAATGCAAAAATTCATTTCAAAAAATAAGGGGTACACATTTAGAAAAGAAAAGCAAAAAGATAATAAAATATTGATTTGTTTAATTGCATTCTCTGTAATTGCATTAATAATTATTTGGCTATGATAAAAGAAAAAATGTACGATCCGGAAAAGGTTGGGAGTTTCAAGATGATGTTTGGATTTGAGCAACCGGGAGTTTATAGGACAAGAAAAGTGAAATCAAATAAAAAAGAAAATAAAAAAAGGAAATCATGAATAAACCAGAATTGACAAAATTTTATAAGTTGCACAACCTAAATCCAACTGATGTTTACAAAGATAAAAGGGGGTTTGTAATTATCACAAAAAGTGGAATTGAAAAGATCCAAAACCAAAACAACATTAAAGTTGCGTTTGAGACTATTGTATGCGATATTGACAATGTAGTATTTAAGGCAGTGAGCATGAGGTTTGATTCGGTTGCTGATGAGTTTGTGCCAATCATTGAAACTTTTGGAAGTGCGAACAAAGAAAATTGCAGAAACACATTTAAAGTTGAGGTTGCAGAAAAAAGGGCATTGGCAAGATGTATAATCAAAACTATGCAATGGACAGATATAATGGGTGAAGATGAGGTGGAAAATCAACCTGTTAAATCATTAAGCGGATTCAAAAAATGAGTGAAATAAAAAGAGAAATTGAGGTTGTTGTTTTGTTGGCATTGGTTAAATGCGTTTCAGAACAATGTGCTGTGTTAAAAGATCAGCATTCCATGAAAGTAAAACAAAAATTCAATCGGTTGCTTAAAGCGGCTAAAATGTATGAAAGGGAGATTGATTTGGTAATGGAAACAACAGGAGATTTTAATATTGAAAATGTTTATGACACAATAATGGAAACAATTAATGAATCAAAAACAATAGTGTATGAGCAAATTTAAAATTAGCCAATCGGCATTGAAAAGTTTTTTTGATCCAACTGTTTGTGAAATCAAATGGGAAGAAATGTATTTAAACGGATATAGAACAAAGCCAAGTGCAGCCATGTTGGATGGTTTGGTTTTTGAACAGCATGTAATTGGTGGATCAAGAGGTGGCGAGGTGTACGAAATACCAAAGGGAAAAACAGGTAAACCATTAAAAAGGGAAACTGATTTGATGGCATTATGTGAAAGATCAATCCAAACAATGAATGATTTGGAAATTGAATTAATTGATGTGCAACCAGAATGGAATGTTGGGGATTTAACGGGCCACCCTGATGCATTGGTGAATTACAAAGGGGAATTGGCAATAATGGATTTAAAATATACGGGAGTTCGTGAGGATGAAAGTTGCCGTTGGAATCCATTTGCATGGGCTGATTTAGAACACAAAGATTTCAGGCAGGCATTGCATTATGTTGAAATGTATTATCAAGAACATGGGGTTTATTTGCCATTTTTTTATTTAGTTTTTGGAAAGAGTGGATGGAGTAAATTTATTTTAATTGATTACAGTGGAAGCGCAATGGATGAATACAGAATGCTATTGGATACATTCAGAGAGGAATTTAAGAAGTTTAAACCAAAACCAATAAACAATTACAGCATTTGCCGAAAGTGTACAGTTTTATGTGATAAGAGAACAAACAAACCAAATATTGAAACAATTAAATTATGAAAAAAATAGTTAAGGAAGCCGCAAGGGTTTCATCAAATTTATGTAAAGCCGACATAAAAAGAGTGTTGGGAAATGATTGCCGAAAGGAACACACAATAAAAGCAAAAAGAATGCTAATTTATTACTTATATAATTTTGTTGAAATTAGCCACAACCAAATGAAATTACATATTAATGGGTTGGATCATGCAACAAGCATTTACCATTGCACACAATTTAATAAAGATCTGGAGGAATCAGATTTTATTGCAATGAAGTTTGCACATTTTATGGGCGAGATGAAAGCGTTTAGTATTTATGGAGAGGAATTTGAGCAAAAGAAAAAAGAGTTGGAAATATTAAAAAGAGAAATAATTACTTCCGTTTGTAATCTTTCCTCACTCATTGCTTGGTAAATTAATGCTTAATGTATTGTTGGCCCAAAATAATAAATCATTCATAAATAAAGTAAATTCCTTAGTTGTTAAGGTTGTTGTGCTTTTAATGGTTTCTGATTCAATACCATTTTCATCAACAACATTTCTTTTTAAAAATTTATATTTTATTAATGTATGCATTTCTTCTTTTGTGTAACCTGTTTCTTTACTTAGTATATCAATCCAAATCCAATAAAGTGAATTTTGTTCCTTTGATCTGTTGGCACTTCTTTCCCTTATTCTTATTTCAATTTCCTTTCCCTCAAATTCCATTAAGGAATCAATGAACAATCTTTTATTATTCAGTTTTAGTTTTCCCCTCAATACTTTTCCAAATTGCTTCATGTGCGGCAATAAAAGTAATAAAAAATGTTATAAAAATAACAATTGGGAAAAAAATTGTGCTAACAATTAATTTTAAAAACTCCTTTGTAATAATTTTAATCATGTTTTACATTGTTTAAATTCCAAATAAACTTTTCTTTATCTTTTGCTTTAATCCTACCAACTATTATGCTTATAATAAGCAATATAATTATAGTTGAAATTAAAACACCTATCACTAAATAAAATATCATTTTGTTAAAAGTTTTAAAAGTTGATTACTTGTATAAATCCTGTCCTCACCACTATAATTTTCATAAATCATTGTGAAATTATCATCTTTCCATGTCCATAAAGATTTCACACCATTTTTAATATGTTGTTTCAATATCCACTTAATTGTTTTATATGTTCTTTCTATGGCCATATGACTATTATTTTTTTATTCATATCTATTTTTTTAAATCAAATCTGTTTATCCTCATCCTTTCTTTTACAATAAAATCAATTGTGTTTGCTGTTACATTGTTTCTACTAACAATTTCTTTTAAAATAAATCCTTTTGTTAAATCTTTCCAAATCTTATTTTTAATTGATTCGGTTAAATCTTTTTTTCTAATTACTTTCTTTCTCATTTTATTCATTGCAATTACATTCATCAATTTCTTCAATGCAAATTACACAAAAATCACATTCTGGGCAAACCATCTCACCTTTATCATTTTCCAAATCAGTTTGGCAATGTTTACATGTTTCAACAAATTCATTGCAGTTTATTGGATTGTTTGCATTTAAACTATCGTGTGTGTCCATCATCAGTTGGTTTTGTTGTGTACGCCTCCCAAAATAGGTAAACAATTAATAGTGTGTAAAGTAATAAAAAATATTTCATTATTTTATAAGTTTTTGTTTATATTCTAAAATTAATTTTGGTTGTTGTTCCATTATTGCCTTAACATGTGGTTGGATAACATGATGATTTCCCAATTCAAAATGATGCCATCCATCCCAAATTTCCGCTTTCATCTTGTTTAACCACTTGCACCATGTTGATGCACTAACAACAAATAATTCAGTATTTCGCACTCCATTCTCAAATGCCAACCTTACTGCATCAAACGGCATGAATGCATATCTTCTTTTCAAATCCTTTGCCAAACTTTGAGCCAACATAACTTTGTTTTGAGGATCATTATCCTTTTGCCCTAAATCTGCAAATGTTTGTGTTAATACATCAACACACATTAATTCCAAATCTTGTTGGTTTATTTCTTTAATTTCCATTTTAAAAAATTTCTAGTTGTATTGTTGGTTTGTAATTACAATTATATCTTTTATTTTCTCCTTTAGGATATTTTAAACTTTTATATTTTAAATCAGATAAAATTTTTCTTTTATCTTTTTTATTTGCTGTTATAAAAACATATCTATTTTTAGGTAAGATATCTACTTTTTTTAATTCTAGCTTTTTAATTATTTCTTTAACATCTGCAACCCATTCAAATTTTAACATAACATCATCAAAAGTATCATCTAAATTTAGTAAATCTTTTAACTTAACCCAATCATCTACTTTAACAAAACTAAATCCTCCATCAGCTCTAAACCAATGAGCAGCAGTATCTTTATATCCAAATATTTTATCAAGTTTTTTAGCAGTCCAGTCTCCTTTATTTTTTCTCATATAATTAGCCATATCAATTCTATTTATTTTATCTTCATTTAACCTCCTTTTAACTAAAGAAACATTTATTTTATTATTTTTCTGATAGTGCCCTATATTCCTAAAATGAAACTCTTTACCATCTTTATCTATATACTGGCTAATATTACTACTCAATCCAGTAAAAATAAAATTAGTAGCCTGATATATATAACCATTGTGAAACATATTATTATCAGAAAATGAGACTATAATTTTAGGCTTAGGTAATTGGCTAATAGCATTACTTACAAAATAACTTAAAGCATTTTTATCTAACCCCTCATTTACAACTAATCTGTTTAACTCTAAAACTATACTTTTATATTTTTCCCCACATATTGATGCAGATAATGTTGAACTTGGAGGCATCCCAAATGTTATAACTCCAACCATAATATTGTTTTTATATAAACCAAATGAGTATGAAATGCTAGGAATTCTTTTTGCATAATGTTTATGCATTAACCATTCATTACATAACTCCTTTTTAATAGATAAAACTTTATATATCTTATTAATTCCCATTGTGCATATTTTTTAACATTTGTTTTGCTTTGTCATGGCTTGATAATCTTTCCATCACTTTTGATTCAATTTGTCCCTTATCCTTTAGCATATTCTCCCAATTCCTAACTGCTGCTTTCCAACACTTCATTTTGTTTTTTCCAACTTTCCAACCATTACTTTCATAATAATCATAAAATTTGTTTGCATTAATTACATTTCCTCTTTCCTCAATGTAATTTGAAATTTCAGAAATTAAAGGTTTTTTAAATCTCCCCTTAGTAGTTTTATTATTAGTTGTATTATTAGTTATTGTATTATTATCTTTATCATTTTCTAAATACCCCCCTTTAATATATTTACTACCCCCTAACGATTTATTAAATACCCTGTTTAATTTTTTAACTACCCTAATTGTTCGGCTTTTTATTTCCCTTCCCTTGTATTCATATTTGATTAAAATAAAACCCTTTTGCTCCAATGAATTTATAATTTGGGAACACCTACCCTTTGAAACTCCAAAGAATTCAGCAAAGTATTTATTTGAAGCCCAACATCCAGTTTCATTGTCTAATGAATCAATTTCAACTAAAAACAATTTCTCAATTAGTTTTAAATCTTTATTGAGCCAAACCTCTTTTGGAATCCATATTCCTTTAAAATCTCTTTCCATATTATTTAAATAAATTATTTTCAATTTTACTCAATCTTTCTTTTGTAATTTTAAATGCTGTTTTTGATATATCGCATCCCATATATTTAAACCCCAACTTACTTGCAACTGCCAAAGTTGTGCCGCTACCCATGAATGCATCAAAAATTAACTCATCAACTGCTGTTGTTTTTATTATGTTGCCAATAACTTTTTCAGGTATTTGATTTGTGTAATTTTCTTTTTCTTTGCTAACATTTTTAATTAAATTAATATTCCACCAATCATATAATTTAACTTCTGAATTTACTCTTATATCATTTGGATTCTTTGGTTTTTGCTTTACTTTATTAAAATCTGGTTTGCAATTAAACCATGCAATTGTTCTGTGCTGTTTTCCCATATTACTGTTGTAAACCCATTGAACACATTTTGTTGGAACTCCCATTGATGGGACAACATATTTAATAATGTCCTCAATATAATGAATAACAACTAATTTAAAACCTTTAAAGTTTTCAAATAATTTTAAATAATCATTTTCTGAAACCTTATCATTGTAAGTATCATACTTCCAACCTACATTGTAAGGAGGATCAATTATTATCAAACTGTTTTCCTTATCAATTGTTTTTATAATATCCCTAAAATCTTTGTTGTAAATCATTCAAATAATGTTGTTTGCCCTGTACCACCAAAAATTATCGTTTGTTGCTCTAATGCGTTTAAAACATCAACCTGTGCTTTTATTCTTTCTTTTAATGAAATAATATAATCATTCATTTCCTCAATGTTTGTTGCAATAAAATAACCATTTGATGTTGAGCAAAGCCCGGGCAATAAATTGTTAATCCTAATATGATTTATTATTTTTCTCAATCTTGGGCCACTCAATCCCATTGCATCACAAATTTTTGCTCCTGTTATTGCCATATCTTTACCTTGTTTACCTTTTAATCCTTTTATTATACCTTGTACCATTTGCAACTCATCATTGCTTAAATCGGATGTAATCGTTTCAAATCCTTTTATCATTGTTTTGTGGTATTTTGGGGTTTTTACACCCCATGATTATTATTTTTTTAAATATTTCGTTCTTAATTCGTTTGAAAAGTTGTCTATTTTCCATAGTAATTTTACTAAGAAATGACTATGACTATAACCCCTGTTAAAAGTTAATTCGTTTGCATAATCTCCGAACTTAGCAGAAATGTTGTTGTCAATATAGATAAGTAAATTTTTCATTTTGTTTGTTTAGTTTTATGGGGGTTTTTACACCCCATGATTATTATTATAAGTTTCTAAAATCTGATTCATATTTTGTTAGATTTGACAAATCAATGTATTGCCCCACCATTAAATCTAAACATCTGTCTGCATAAAAAAACTGATTCCATGTCTTTCCTATTGTGAAATCATGTGTAGAATTACAAATAAAACTTAATTGTCCATTTGTGAATCCTTTATGTCCTCTATCTGTTAATGCTTGTGCCAACTTTGTTTCTAATGCTGATAAATTTGTCATGTCTTTTCTTTTAATTATTATACTGCAAATATATATGTTTTCCACAATTGTGCAAAGCAAATCAATAAAACTTTCAAAAAACTTTACTCAACCCATGTAAATCACCAAAAAAAACTTTAAAAATTGCCATTTATTACCGCAAATTATCGGCTTTTTAGCATAAAAAAAATGTGAAAAATGCGTTTTTTTGGCCTACTTAACCGAATTGTTGCATTTTATTAAATAATTAAAACGGCAAATCATCAGATTCAACAACCTCTTGGGTTTCTCCAACAACCTCAATTTTCCATGCATCAATTGAATGGAAATATCTTCCTTTCCACTCCCTTGAATAAACATTGGCTTCAACTTCCAAATGTTGCCCCTCTGAAAATTGTTTTAATCCATCAACCTTTTCCTTTCCAAAAACACATAAGCAAATCTCTGGATTATAATCATCACCTGTATTTAAAACAAATTCCTGTTTCATCCATTCCTTTCCTGCCTTTGATGTTCCTTTTTGAACTTCTAAAAACTTTACCAACTTACCTTTTAATATCATTTTTTACTTTTTTAAATTAATTATTTCTCTTTTTAATATTTCCAACTCTTTTTTCTTTTGCTCAAATTCCTCTCCATAAATACTAAACGCTTTCATCTCGCCCATAAAATGT
>KB912130.1 GCA_000383735.1 Verrucomicrobia bacterium SCGC AAA164-M04 | reverse complement strand
CCCGAAATTTTGTGAGGAATGGGCTTTACAGGCGGGAGTTGGGGACTAGTCTCCCGCCTTCAACGTCTGATCCTATGAAAGTTCTTTCTTCCCTCTCCAAAATCGAGCCAATCGGCAAACCACAAATCTTAGTTCTTGAGCCCACACGCGAGCTCGCCGATCAGGTCGCCGAGCAATTCCTTCACTACGGAAACAAAACAGGCTGCAAGGTTGCACTCTTATATGGTGGTGTAGGCCATGGTAAACAGGACGAGCAACTCAAGGAGGGGGCTGATATCGTCGTGGCAACCCCTGGACGCCTCGTCGATCACTTCTACCGTGGCACGATGAAGTTCAAAGAGATCAAGATCCTCATTCTCGATGAAGTTGATCGCATGCTTGATATGGGATTCCTTCCCCAAGTTCGTAAGATCATCAACATTTGTCCCTGGAACAACGAAGAGCAAACTCGCCAAACTCTTTTCTTCTCGGCTACCATGCCTCCAGTCATCGCAGGTTTTGCCGAGTGGTGCCTCACTGATCCCGAAAAAGTTGAAATCGCGCGACGCGAAGTAGCCGCCACTGTTTCGCACGCATTTTTCCCGGTGGCTATGACACAGCGTGATGAACTTCTCCTAGGCCTGCTTGAAAAGACAGATTACGACTCACTCATGATTTTCACTCGGACGCGAAAGGAAGCCGACGTTATAGCGAACCTCCTCCAGCAGCAGGAGTCGATTGGAAACTCTGTCACCGTGATGCATTCCGACATCCGACAAAATGACCGTATGAAGGCGTTAAAGGGATTTAAGGCCGGCACTTTTAAAATCCTTGTTGCCACTGATGTTGCTGCCCGTGGAATAGATATTTCCGACGTCACACATGTTATCAACTACCGCGTACCCGAGAACGCAGAAGACTATGTCCACCGGATTGGCCGGACTGGTCGGGCCGAAAAAGAAGGTGATGCTTTTACATTGCTAACTGCCGACGAACTAGAATTCGCCGACTCCGTCGAAGCCTTTATTAACAAAAAAATCGAGCGCAAAAAATTAGAGGGTTTCGAATACCAATACACCGCTCTTCTTGATACCGAAAAACGAAAGCCCATTAAGAAACCCCGCCGTGGGGGGGGGAAACGTCGGCGCCGCTAAACCATGTTCTGGGCGCAGAACGCCAACAATTAAATCGTGCGCATCCTTGGAATCGACCCCGCTGTCCGGAATACCGGCTATGCCTTACTTGAAGGTGATCAAACCTCAGCAAAGGCACTCGACTACGGTGTAATTTCCATTCCGCAACGCATCAAACAATCCGGCGCTCTGGAGGCTGTCTGCACCGGCGTTCGCAATCTAATCGAAAAATGGAAACCCGATGAGGTTGCCATTGAGGGCATCATTTATGTCCAATCTCATCGCACCGCCATCTCCATGGGAGCAGCCCGAGCCGCTCCTCTAATCGCGGCTGCCAGCTTCGGCCTAAAAGTCTACGAGTATTCCCCAAAAAAGGTAAAAAAAGCGATTGTTGGTAAAGGAACCGCTGACAAAAACCAAGTCGCTTTTATGATCCGAGCTCTTCTTGGTCTCGACGAAACCCCACCATCTGATGCCGCTGACGCCATGGCCATCGCCCTTGCCCATTTGCAAGCTTCCGATCCTCGTCGGGCAATCCTTCTAGATCGCAGAGAAGTATAGCTCACTGCGCGGAACCGGACCATCTCATCGCTGCTTAAAAGCACCCCTCTTCCTCTTCCAAGGAGATTTCGGGGAGGCTACGCGTAATTTGGGATCTTTTTCGAACGCCAGCGCTGCAACTTTCTAAGAGATATACAGCCTCCACCACTCCCTCCGACTAGGAAAGAGTCAGGATGGCTTCAGCCGTAGATTTTCCAGAACTGATTGCACCCTCAATCGAGGCGCTAATTGCATGGTCCCCGCAAACGAACACGCCACCGATCTTCCGAAACCCTATTAAGTTTGTTTCTTCCTGAGTCGGCAACGCTTCTTTGATAAGATCAGTCCTGAGATGTTTCCAAGTTGTGACTTTTTCTCCAAACCATTCCTTAAGTTCTTGCTGAACCAACGAAGGAAGGTTGCTTTCTCGGTTCTCGCCGAGAACTGAAACCGAAATCAAAGCTTTTCCATCCGGAGCATAATCTGGCGCTAGATCACTCATCACCGCAACATTGTTCACTATGCCGCTCTGAGTGCCATTAAGAGCAATGATCACTCTGTCTAGTGGAGAAGTATCAGCTTCAAAATAGAGATTGGTCACGGCACGCCAATTCGGCTTAAAAACACCGAAACCCTCTACCAGACGAGCCGCAGCAGCAGCATTTGTGGCGACAACCACCTGACTTGCGTCGATCTTCTCACCATTTGCGAGAATAACACAATCAGCACTCACCGCTGACACCCGCGATTTTAAGAGGATCGCAGTCTCGGGCAAATGAGCTGCTAGTTGCTTTGGAATCTCCCCCATTCCTTTGGCAGGGACAGTTGCACTACCTTCACTAAACATTTTGAAGGTGAACTCGAACATTCGGCTGGAAGTCTTGAGTTCGCGCTCTAGAAAAATCCCCCCATAAAAACTACGGAAGAAGGTATCGATCATCTTCGCCGAAAAACCAAAATCCCGGAGGTAAGACTCCGTCGATTGATCGCCACGCTTAAAAATTTCACTTTTCTCAAGATCTAAAACCTTTTGGCGTAATACTGCCACTCTGAGCTTATCGAAAATTGTTCCAATCGGAGCCAAGGCAGACGACATAAGCTCCTTTGGGCGACGAAAGACATCCATCACTCGGCAGAGTTTTGAACCATTAAATACGAGTGCTCCTGGCTCAAACGCTCTAAGATCCAAAGCTGCCAAATCAAGTATCTTACCAGCTTCTGGATAGGCATCCAAATAAACTTGGAAACCTCGATCGAGAAGGAATCCTTCAACCGCATCGGTTTGCACCCGCCCCCCAACTCTCGAGGAAGCTTCAAGCAGGAGGACTTCTCGACCACTCCGGTGTAAAGACACAGCACATGAGAGGCCTGCAAGCCCAGCTCCCACAATCACGATTGGCTCCATGCCAACTACATCGCCCAACAACTTAAAAGTGACAAGCCCAGACCAAAAAGAACCCGGTCGCAACAATTCACAACCGGGCTCTAGGGAGATTCACAAACCGATCTAAGACCATAAAAAATGTGGGCGCCCCTCGCGGCTACCCACATTTTTTTAATTCTTAACCTAAGAAGAAATTAGGACATCACCTTCGTCTTGCCGGGAATGGCACAAGGGTAGAGTCCATCCTTTCCTGGCTTCGGCCCAGGATCAGCATCCCACGCAAAGGATTTCGGCATTATTGAGAGGCCTTTCTCGAGCGCGTCGGCATACTTAATTTCCTGCCCAGAATTGGTCGCCATGCGCCCCAAAATGGCCGTCATGGTAGATGCTGCGGTGTAGTAAGCATTATTGATCGGCTTGTCTTCGCGAATGTGGCGATAAAGCTCATTATGCTCAATCTGGTATGGCGAAGTCTTGTCCTTAGAACGGTGGCGCCAAACAGTCTTGCCTGCAGCATCTACAATCCGTCCTGGGTATGCTTTACCACCCTGACAGCCAATGATCTCAGTTACGCGATTTAAGGCTCCCTTTTGGTGACGGCACTGGGAATTCAAAACAGTTCCATCCGCGTAGGTGAATTCAACATAATGGTGATCAAAAATCTCACCATAATCCTTACCAACCCTTACTTGGCGCCCGCCCATTCCTTGAGCTTTGACTGGAGGGCCACCCTTAAACCAGTTCATGACGTCAATATTATGCACATGCTGCTCAACGATATGGTCACCGCAAAGCCAATTGAAGTAATACCAATTGCGCATCTGATATTCCATCTCCGTCATACCTTCCACCCGCGGCCTGACCCAGACACCGCTACTATTCCAGTAAACCTGGCCATAGTTGATATCGCCCACGATTCCTTCCTTCAGTTTGGCTAGAGTCTCAATGTAGCTCGGCTGATAATGGCGCTGAAGACCACAAACAACTTTAAGCCCTTTCTCGTCAGCTTTCTTCGCCGCTTCGAGAACCTTTCGAATCCCAGGAGCATCGGTTGCAACTGGCTTCTCCATAAACACGTGCTTCCCTTGCTGCACCGCATACTCAAAGTGCTGGGGGCGGAAACCAGGAGTTGTAGTCAAAATCACAACGTCTGCCGCATCAATCGCACCACGAAAACCATCAAAACCATCAAAAATCCGATCCGCGGAAATATCCACCTTATCGGCATACTGCTGACGGAAGGAACTCACAGCCTCCTCGGCACGATCACGGAACGCATCAGCAACCGCAACCAGCTTAGTTCCGGGAACATTGAGAGTCTGGGCAGTCGCACCACGTCCACGTCCACCGCAACCCACCGTTGCCACTTTAATTTCATCACTGCCACCTGCTTGCGCAAACCCTGCGATAGGGAGAGTAGCCGCCGCTGCGGCACCCGTCTTGAGAATGGCTCGCCTGTTTGTATCTTGAAGATCACTCATCTATTCATCTTACGTTGTTTCGTCGGAGAATCTAACGAAGAAGTTCATCTTCGTAAACCACCGTCAATCCCGCCCGGTTCAAAACCGAAGCCCCAAATTCACAATCTTCTAAAAATAATGCCAACAATGCGTGCCCCTGATGCTGTATCATCAGCGAAAATGCATAATCAAGGTTAGTCTCAGCCTCATAAAGCTTGTTCAGACATTTTTTCAAATCCCCGCATTCTTTCATCTTCACTACCAAAAGTTCAGAAAGAGTGTAGGCAATCCCCTGTTCCATAAACAATTCTTCAGCACTATCTGGATCATTCACAATCAAGCGCGCCACCGTAGCATCGCGAGAATCCTGCACACTGAGACCAATCACATCGATTTCACGGCGACTCAACAGATTTGAAAGCGAAGAAAAAGCCCCCACCCGGTTCGGCATCATAACTGAAAATTGCCGGACAAATTCCCTCCGTTTACTCACATCTTCACTCACTGTCATTTATTGCAATTAGATTATTATCAGAATCTTCGCTTTTGTTCAATCCGCATCTGGGTCAGAAAATCCGGTTGTGACCGAGGACTATCTCAACCGCTTCGGCGGGATCGCTCGACTTTACGGAATCGCTTCGCTCGAGCGATTCTCTAAATCACACGTCATGGTTATTGGACTCGGCGGAGTCGGATCGTGGACCATCGAGGCCCTCGCCCGCTCCGGCGTGGGGCAATTCACGCTTGTCGATCTCGACGACCTCTGCCTCACCAACACCAACCGTCAAATTCACGCTACCACCGACACCATTGGGCAATCCAAAGCGATCGTTCTTGCCAAACGAATCCTCCAAATCAATCCCGAAGCACGCTGTTCTGTTGAGCAAACTTTCTATTCCGAAAAAAATTCCGAAGATCTCCTCTCCACCACCCCCGACGCTGTTGTCGATGCGATTGACTCGGTCCGTGCCAAATGTCACCTCCTCGCTACCTGTCATGAAAAAAATATCCCTATCATTGCGAGCGGCGGCGCGGGTGGCCGAATTGATGCCTCCCAAATCCGGCTAGATGACCTTTCCCGCACCTTCGGAGACGCCCTCCTTCTCTCGGTCCGAAAGCGACTCCGCTCGGAATACCGCTTTCCAAAAGCCAAAAAAAAGGCTCCCAAATTCAAAATCCCGGCAGTTTTCTCACCCGAACCGCCCCTATTTCCAACTTGCGATGGAAAAACTTCCACCACCCGGCCCAAAGAAATACCCGGCGGGATAAAATGCGACGCTGGCTACGGCACCGCCACTCACCTCACTGCAACCTTCGGCAACCTCCTTGCTGGTTGGATCCTCAAAAGACTTCAAGCCGTAGATTCCGTCCCATAAAATTGAAAATTATTACGCGAAATCTATCCATAATTGGCCCTCTGTCCACGCAGTTGAGACCAAGGAGCCTCGTTGGGCAATTTACTGTTTTCCCAAAAAAAAGCGACTCTCCGAAGAGAACCGCTTACTAAAGTTTAAAGATCGGCCGGAACTCTAGTTCACGCCCTTCTTCGACATTTTGGTGCCCTTCGTCGATCCTTGGCGCGCCTTAAAGCGAGGATTCGTCTTGTTGATAACGTAAAGAGTCCCCTTACGCTTGACGACTTGGCAATCAGCGTGGCGGCGTTTGGCGGATGCGAGGGAAGAAAGAACTTTCATAGGATCAGACGTTGAAGGCGGGAGACTAGTCCCCAACTCCCGCCTGTAAAGCCCATTCCTCACAAAATTTCGGGTGCAAGTGAACCTCTGCCATGTTTCACTCCGGTAACACAGATTTACATGTCGGAGTCCTACTTTCAAGAAGCAGTCAACACCCCAGAGGCTCCCGAAGATCTCACTCTGCGCCCCCCTGGCTTCGAGGATTTCCACGGGCAAGACAAAGTCACAGAGCGTCTTATGCTCATGGTTACCGCTGCTAAAGGACGTGATGATGTTCTTGAACACGTTCTCCTCTCGGGCCCCCCTGGTCTTGGGAAAACAACCCTCGCCAACATTGTTGCCACCGCCGTTGGCACAACTCTACACACCACCTCTGGCCCTCAGATCGAGAAAGCGGGTGATCTCGCTGGGATTCTCACAAACCTCCAGCGAGGCGATATCCTTTTTATTGACGAAATCCACCGCCTCCATCCAGCAATCGAGGAATACCTCTACCCCGCAATGGAAGATTATCGGCTCGATATCATCATCGACTCCGGCCCCTCAGCTCGGTCTATCCAACTTCAACTCCCTAAATTCACTCTCGTCGGCGCCACCACCCGCTCCGGCATGCTCACTTCCCCACTCCGTTCTCGCTTCGGTTTGATAAACCGGCTCGACTATTACACCCATGGTCAGCTCTCCGTCATCATTCAACGTTCCGCCGAAATCCTTGAGATCGAAATCGACGAAGAAGGCGCTATGACCATAGCCTCCCGTTCCCGCGGCACTCCCCGCATCGCTAACAACCTCCTCCGCTGGACGCGCGATTTCGCCCAAGTAAAGTTCGATGATAAAATCTCCGCTCCGATCGCCCAAGCGGCCCTCGAAATGATTGAGATTGATGAAGACGGCCTTGACGAAATGGACAAGCGAATCCTTGAGGCCATGATATACAAGTTTACCGGAGGTCCCGTCGGACTCTCCTCCCTTGCTGTCGCCATCGGCGAAGACGCCTCAACGCTCGAAGAAGTACACGAGCCCTTCCTGATCATGCAGGGATTCGTCAAACGCACTCCGCGTGGCCGTGTCGCCATGCCCGCCGCATACGCTAAAATTGGGGCTACCCTTCCACCTAATCACTCGGATCAAACTTCGCTTTTTTAAAATATGTCATTACACGATCAACTCCTAGAGACCGCTAAAAGTTCAGGGCTGCGCCGAACTAAGGCTCTCGAGGCCATTCTCACCTGCCTATCCGAATGCAATCGCCCCATGACTTTAGCCGAAATTACGTCTTGCGGTCATCTTGCTGAGAAGTGCGACAAAGCAACCGTCTTTCGGCTTCTCCAAAGACTTAGCAGCAAGGGAATGGTTCGCCGCCTTGGCCTTCATGAACGTGCTGCTTACTTCACTCTCCTCCTTCCTAATCAACACCGCGACTATCTTATCTGCACCGACTGCGGGAAGATCGAGCCTATCGATGCTCCTTGTCCTGTCCATAAACTTGAGGAAGAAATCAGAAAAAAATCTGGATTTTCAGGCCTCTATCACGAGCTCGAATTCTTCGGCCGCTGCCCGAAATGCACTAATTAATAATATGCAAAAAACAAACTAAGCTGCGGATCCATATCCCGCCCCTTTTCATCACATGCTCTAACCGCGCCTTAATAATAGCCATCCCCTCCCTGTTCAAACCAATCTTATGAAACCAAGCCCCATCAGCCTCCCCATTCTCTTTCTTCCTTTGATCCTTTCTGTCAAAGCTGACCTCCTTGTCCACTATCCTTTCAATGGTGAAGACGGATCGATTGTGACCAACAAAGGAACCCAAAGAAATGGAACTCTTGTCGGCGGCGCGACCTATGGCGCCAGTAAAGAAGCGACTTTTGGTCAGGCATTTTATGGAAATCGAACTGGCGCTAATGACGGCTACGTGCAGACCGGCCTCACTGGGACTGACCTAGGAATGGGCCCAAACTCAGTCTACACCGCCATGGCTTGGGTGAACTGGACTGGTGCTGAAGGCCAAGTCGACCACATGGTCTTCGGTCAGGAAGACGGACCTGGAAACAATAGCATGCTGCACCACGGAATCCGTGCTGATAGTGATGCAAATGTTCACTACGGTGGTTGGGGAAATGACCTCAATGATGCCGGAACGGCTACCCCTGGTGAGTGGACTCACCTTGCATGGTCATACGATGGCACCGATAAGGTTGTCTTTGTTAACGGAGTCGAAACTGCCCGCCAAAACGGCGGCACGATGGCAGGACACGCTCTCCCAGTGATTATTGGTGGTCACGGGCGTGACGCTGCTGATCCTGCTGGGCAAAGCTTTAATGGAGCAATTGACGAAGTGAAAATTTTTAATGAAGTCCTCACTGTAGCGCAAATTCAAGCCGAGATGCCCCCAGGGGCCGCCGCCACCGACACCGACCGCGACGGACTGAGTGACGACGACGAAACCAACATCCACGGCACCGACCCCAACGACCCCGATAGTGACAATGACGGCATTAATGACGGCGATGAAATCACACACGGCTTCGATCCAAATTCCAATCTCGGTGATAATGGAGCCAGCGGAGATCCCGATGGTGACTCGGTAACAAACATCGTCGAAATCAATACGACCGGCACCGACCCTAATGACGCCGATAGCGATGATGACAGCCTTAATGATGGTGAAGAAATTACTGCGAATTCCGACCCACTGAATTCCGATAGTGACGGCGATACTCTACGCGACGGCGCCGAAGTTAAAATTCATAATACCAACCCAATCAGAGTAGACTCCGACGGTGACGGTTACAATGACAACATCGAAATCATTGCGAACTCCGATCCCAATAATGCTGCCGATATCCCTGCGACACCCCCAGTCGATGGACCCCTGGTCTACTATTCCTTCAACAAAGAAAATGGGACTGACGTCGAAAACCTCGGCTCTCTCCTCACCCCGGGCACTCTAAGCGGTGCAGCTACCTTCGGCGCCGGAAAAGACGAGTCTTTTGGTTCGGCCTTTTCAGGGAACCGAACCGGAGCCAACGACGCGTATATCCAAACTGGCTATACTGGAACTGAGCTTGGTTTCGGGCCAGACTCAGTCTACACAGCGATGGCCTGGGTCAACTGGTCTGGTCCTTCCGGCCAAGTCGACCACATGGTCTTCGGTCAGGAAGACGGACCTGGAAACTCCAGCCAACTTCACCACGGAATCCGTGCTGATAGTGATGCAAATGTTCACTATGGTGGTTGGGGAAATGACCTCAACGATGCAGGCACCGTTCCGGCTGGCCAATGGACTCACGTCGCTTGGTCCTATGACGGCAGCGATAAGATTGTCTTCGTCAATGGAGTCGAGACTTCCCGTGGAGCTGGGAGCACCATGGCAGGACATGCTCTACCAGTGATTGTTGGTGGTCACGGACGTGACGCTGCCGATCCCGCAGGTCAGAGCTTCAATGGTCTCATCGACGAAGTTAAGATTTACGATCGCGTCCTCGACTCCGAAGAACTCCAACTCGCGATGTCCCCCCTGCCTATCGGGCCGAAGATCGTTTCCTTTTCTCCGAATGCTCAAATCATTCCTACCGGTTCACCATTGACCTTATCATGGAATATCGACAGCGAACTCACGTCACTCACCATCGAGCCAGACATCGGGGATGTTTTGGGAGTCACCAACAATGGGGTAGGAAAAATCACCCTTGACCCTGGACCGCTTTCCAACACGACCTATACCCTCACGGCAATTAATACTGACGGAATCAATACCGCTGAAATCTCTCTCAGCGTAAGCGAGCTCCCGATTATGGAATTCTTTAATTCCGATCAGATTATCGTCGCACCAGACACGCCTATCCAACTCAACTGGAAGGTCATCAACGCCGACAGCCTTAGCCTAAACGGAACTGATATCACTGGTACTTCTTCAATCAATCTTGCACCATCAGAAACGACAACATGGATCCTTTCTGCCACTAATTCCAAGGGGACAAAGACCAGCGAAATTACTGTCACGGTGGTTATCCCCGGCGAACCTGCGATCTCCGAAGTTAGCACCTCCAATAGCTCGTTAATCGATGACGAAGACGGCGACAGTCCAGATTGGATTGAAATCTATAACCCTAGTGGCACAGCCGCCATCCTTAACGGATACTACCTCACAGATGACCCGAAAGACCTGCGGAAATGGCGGATTCCCAATATGGTGCTCCCCTCCGGAGAGCTTCTCATCATATTTGCCTCTAATAAAAATCGAGTTGTTGCAGGCGCCGAATTACACACCAATTTCAGTCTAAGTTCCAATGGCGAATATCTTGCCCTTTCCAAGGAGGACGGAGCAAACACTCTCATTCTCTCTGAATTCAATCCACTTGCGGCACAGTCTAACAACACCTCGTGGGGTGTCTTTCCCGACGGCTTGACTCAGGGATATTTCACCTCACCGACACCAGGATTGGCTAACAACACGGGCTTTGTTGGTTTCGTGCGCGATACAAAGTTTTCCTCAAAGCGCGGATTCTACGATGCCCCATTCGAGGTCACTATTAGCAGTAATACCGATGGAGCTAAAATTCGTTACACCACCGACGGAAGCACCCCCACCACCGGCAGAGGAAACCTCTACACCGACCCCATAAGCATCAGCGCAACTACCACCTTGCGAGCCATCGCCTACAAGACGGGATACGTTTCCACGAACGTTGACACTAACACCTACATCTTCCCTGAAGACGTCGTTAACCAAGCCCGTATGCGCGACTCGGTCACCCAATCAGAAACTTTCGGGCCGCAAATGATCGATTCCCTCAAATCAGTACCCACAATCTCAATTGTCACTGAAAATCCCGGTTCTTTTCTAAATGAAGGCGGAGCCGTCATCCGTAGTGAGTCACCCGCATCCGTAGAGATGATCTTCCCTGACGGAACACCCGGCTTTCAAGAAAACGGGGGATTAAAGCATTTCGGTGGATACTACACGAACTTTCCAAAAAAGAGCATCCGTATCGGCTTCCGCTCGAAATACGGCGCCACCAAGATGAACTACCCACTTTTTGAGGGTTTTGATTACAAACACTACCCGCCAACCGACCGCTTTGACGTGATGGACCTCCGCAGCGGTTCCCATGATATGGTTAACCGCGGTGCCTATATGTCCAACCGTTTCACTGATGATTCTATGCTGGACATGGGTAATCTTGCTCCTCACGGGCGCTTCGTGCACGTCTATCTCAATGGCAACTACTGGGGGCAATACCACCTACGTGAGCGCTGGAATGCCGATATGGCATCAAGCTATTTCGGCGGCCCCAAGGCGGACTATGACGTGGTCAACCTCAACGACAACTTCCGCGCCGATGAGAAAGTTTACGACGGCACCGGCGTTTTCTGGAATGAGGCGAAGGCACTTGCATCAGGCTCTAACCCCTGGGAAAACAACGACAACAACATTGATGTCGCAAACCTCATCGACTTCATGCTGCTGTGGGTCAGCGGAAATTCGGAGAGTGAGGTCAGGCTGCTCGGCTCCAAGGCCCAAGGGCAACCCTTCCGCTTCCAGATGAAAGACGCTGATGGATACCTGCGCAATCCCGGGCACTCTGCAAACGATGCAGGACCTTTGAGTCTGATGTCACGCCTACGCAGCGGCAACACGGATTTCGCCATGTTGCTCGCAGATCGAATCCACAAACACTACTTCAATGATGGGGCAATGACGCCAGCGAAAAATATCGAACGCTTGCAGAAGCGAGTCGATGAGGCACGGCCGGGCTTCATTGCCGAGTCCGCACGCTGGGGGAACCGCTTCCGTGAATACCAGAACTGGCTGAACTACCAGAACAACCTGGTCAGTAACCACTTCCCGGGCCTCGCTCAAACCATGGTTGGACGCTTCAAATCTGCCGGAATGTATCCAGACATCATTGCCCCAGTCTTCAACCAACACGGTGGTTCAATTTCAGATGACACCCCGCTCACCATGTCGACCGACGCCGACAAAATCTACTACACCTTGGATGGCAGCGACCCACGTCTTAACGGCGGCACCCCAAATCCTGCAGCAACCGAAGCGTCATTCAACGGTGGCGGTGGACCCGGCGAACAGCAACCTGTCACTTATATGACGACCGGTTACACATGGAAATATATCGACAATGGATCCGATCAAGGCACCGAGTGGAGAGCAATCGATTTCAATGACACCGCATGGTCGTCCGGACCCTCACCACTCGGTTACGGTGGAGACGGAGAAGCCACCGAACTCAGCTTCGGAGGTGATTCTGGAAACAAGTATGCAACAACCTATTACCGCACCACGATAGAAATCCCCAATCCGACTGTGTTCCTAAACTTCCTCCTACGCGTAAAGTATGATGATGGAGCCGCGGTTTACATCAATGGTGTCGAACAGTTCCGCCAAAATCTTGGCAACAACGCCTCCTTCAACGACTACGCCAATGGCACCACTTCAGATGAAAGCGGATGGAAGGACGCCACTATTCCAGTGTCTGCTCTCGTCTCTGGCACTAACACCATCGCGGTGGAAGTCCATCAGGCCAGCGGCACGAGTTCGGATACCCGTATGGATCTCACCCTGCGAGGGCAAACTACCAACGTTGGCGGTGGCGACAACGTCACAAGTCCATTTAATCTCAGCAAGCCCACCCTGCTTCGTGCCCGAGGTTACAATAGCACCAGTGGTGAATGGAGCGCACTCAATGAAGCGTTCTTTACCATCGACTCCGTTCCGGCGGACGCCAATAACCTCGTCGTTTCTGAATTCCACTACCGTCCGGCCAAGCCGACTACAATCGCAGAACTTGCCGTAAGTTCAGACCGCGATGATTTCGAATTTCTCGAACTCCTCAATGTCGGCGAGAGCGCCCTCGATATGAATGAGGTCCGCTTTTCCTCAGGGATCAACTTTAGCTTCCCCGACAACCTCTCTCTGGGAATTGAAGAACGAATTCTTCTTTTACGTAACCGCGCCGCCTTCGAAGCACGATATGGCCAGCCATCAGTTCAATCCTTCGAATACACTGGTCGACTCAGCAACGACGGTGAGCAAATCCTTATCCTAGGTGCCGGTCCAGATCCTATCAAAGACTTTACCTACAATGATCAGGAACCTTGGCCCGCCACCGCAGATGGCGAGGGACCTTCCCTTGTCCTCGTTGACCCAACATCGAATCCTAATCATAACGAACCCAATAATTGGATGAGCAGCCAAAGCGAAGGCGGATCACCGGGAACTGAAGAACCATCAGGACTCATCTATGACACTTGGGCTGCCGGCTTTGACCTCCAAGGAGGCCCACTTGACGACGACGATGGTGACCAACTTCTCAACTTTTTCGAATTCCTCCATGGCTCAAGCCCAATCGATTCATCCGACGCACCCGGACCCGTTGCCTCCGTGCAATCGATCGAAGTCGACGGCTCAACCGACAACTACCTGACCCTCACCTTTAATGAAAACTCTGGGATCAGAGGCTCTCTTACGGTTGAAGTTTCTACCGACCTTAAAACCTGGTCAAGCGATCCTTCGCTGACAGAAGTAGTCTCCCGCATCGATAACGGAAATGAGACTTCCACCATCACGGTCCGAATCGCTTCGCCAATTGGCACGGATCAGGACAAAACCTATCTTCGTCTCCGTGGCCGCTAAACCCCGGGAAAAATCCAGAACCGAGTATTCACAGTTGGAGCTTCCGCGTTCGACGATCAGTATCCTGGTGTCCACATCCGCTTCATGACATCCAAACGAACCACTCTTCTCGCAGGCCACTCCACTACCAACGCCACTCTTTTTCATCGTTGCCGTTTCCTCGTCGGCGACTCCTCGGTCGCCATCGACTTCGCCGATGGCACTTCCACCTACTTAGTCCGAGACATCGAGATAGATCGCGCCCGTAAAGCCGTCCAGGCCGACCAAATCAATTGTGCCGCCGACTTCATTCCGGAAGGTGGACTCTCCGGGGATCGTGATACCGCCCTTGCCCAAGCCACCGCAGAGTGCCTTCGCCAAGCTGGGGAATCTATCATCACAGTCGACCGCTCGCTACCCTACCTTTACGCCCACTTCATACAGGAAGCTGGAATCTCTATCCACTACTCAGCTGACTTCGGCGTCCTAAACCGTCGAATTAAAGATGCTCAAGAAATCGAGCATCTTCGTCTCGCTCAAAAAATCACGGGAGAAGCTATAACTCATGCTTGTCGCACCATCGCTCATGCTACTCCAGACAAGAAAGGAATCCTCCACCACGACGGAGCCGCTCTTACATCCGAACGCCTACGGGCAATGATCACGGCTTTCCTTCTCGAACGTAATTTTTCAAACTCGCACGACTCTATCGTCGCCACCGCACCCCATGTTGCCGACTGCCACCACTATGGCACTGGCCCCCTCAAGACGGAGCTTCCTACGATTGTTGATATTTTCCCCATGGATAACGCAACTCGCTACAATGGTGACATGACCCGAACCGTTGTAAACGGGACGCCCTCAGATGAGGCCCTCAGAATGCACACCGCCGTCTGTGAAGCCAAAGCTGCCGGGTGTATCTCCTTAAAACCAGGCACCACCGGTGAAGAGGTCCACCTTGCAACCACTGCCGTCCTCAAAGAACACGGGTTCGCGTTAGCACGCGGAGACAGCGAACATGACACAAAGCATCCCTTTATGAGTCACGGAACCGGACATGGGATCGGACTCGAAGTCCACGAGCCTATCCTCCTCGATCATGGTGGCAGCGAGATTTTCGAAAACGAACTCTTCACCGTCGAACCTGGCCTCTATTCCTCTACCCTCGGTGGTTGTCGCGTCGAAGATATGGTCTTGGTCAATTCAAGTGGCCACGAAATTTTATCTCCGCTTTACGAAGGCCTCGACTGGAAAGACTGATTTGCCTCTCGGCCTAGAAAATCTAGGTTCATCCCAAACTCATTGAAATCGACGTAATAAGATCCAAATCCTGATCGACCAACCCTTCGATCCTAACGCACCAAGTGATCGCTTAAAATAGTCGCGCAATACATCAGATTACCGCTCAATAGAACGTCTCACTAGAAAATGGGAATGAGTTTTTCTAACTTCCTCGTAATTTAAAAAAGTCCGCACTTTCACTTGGCAAAATGCGCTGAGCGTTTTACCCCAACCAGGATGCTTCCACAAGAAACGATTGAATGGCCAGACCCAATTGAAGTTCTCATAGATCACCTTGAAAACGAATCTTCTGAACGGGACTTCACTCGAGAGGAACGGGCTCTCATGGATATTTATGAAACCATCCCCATCCTTCAAAGCGATGACTCACTTCACGAATTTTGGCAAAGCGGAATAAATCACCAGCGAATCATCAACTCTTTCGAACTCATTGGAGCCACCAGTCTAGTCGACCCTCTCAACGCCAGTCGTTGGTGTGAAACCCGCCCCGAGGATCGCAACGATTACAGTGAAACCGAGGCGAATCACCTTGCAACTATCGAAGAGGAACTGATTGATGGGATGGATGAGCTCATTGACTTGGTCATCGACTTCGTCGAGGAAGAAATCAAATAGCGGCCCGTCAATCACATTCAGAATTACCGATCCTCTTTTCACTCGTCTTCGATCGCGAAGCGGTAGAACTTTTTACCAGCCTCAAGAGGCATAATAAGCTCATTAATCCCGCCACGAGACGTCCAATTTCTAAAGTCATCGGTCTCTTCAATAGAGAAGCGAATCTTAACGCTATTATTCGCACGATCCGGCTGCAGGACAACAGATCCCAAGCGGGCATCCTTGACTTCACCAAGGGTCGGACGGGTGTCTCTTTCCTGAACGACCAAATTGTATTCTTCACGTGTCGGCCTCGAATCGCGCTGGGCAACCATTGAGCTATAGGCCACTTGCGTTGGCCGAGCGTCCCTTTGTTCAATCGCAGTATTGTAGGAAGAAATTGTCGTCAATTCGTAATCCAGAGGATTGCGCATCACATCCCCTCTTCCTGTGATTCGGGCATTAAGAACTGCCTCCTGATAAACTCCTCCGAGATAAAAGGTCGTTACTTTCTGAGAATCAGATGAAAGCTCAGCTTCTTTAACGTCAGTGATACCATCAGCATCCGTATCCACAAAGCGTTCATCTCTTTGCGCGACGACAACTTGATAAGCTTCCTGAGTCGGCCGCGCATCACGCTGCGCAACAACCGCGTTGTAAAGCGTTTGACTGGTCAAATCATAATTAGCAGGATTATTAGTGACGGCATTTCGACCTTCTTCCTGTGCCGTTACGACAGCCGTCTCAAATACACTTTGAAGATAAAACGACGTTTCTTCTTCAGAGTTTGTATCCAATTCCTCCTCTTTTAAATCAGTCAACCCATCTTCATCGCTATCTATAAAGCGCGCATCTCGCTGCGCAATAATAAGGTTGTAGGCATCTTGTGTTTTGAGCTGATAGATTTGTGGATTCGCAGTGACTTCGGTGCGTCCAGTTTGGCGTGCATTAGCAAGAGCCGATTCATAGGCACCTTGCAGATAAAAATTTGTTTCTTCTAAAGCATTCGAAGCCAATTCGTTTTCTTTGTCATCGGTGAGACCATCACCATCGCTGTCAGGGAACCGAGCATCACGCTCTGCCAGCACCGCTGCATAGGCGGCACTTGGAGTCAGTTCATAATTCTGAGGATTGGTGGTGACATCGGCACGCCCTCCCTCCCGAGAAGAAACCACGGCAGCATCAAAGACATCTTTCAGATAGAAAACTGTCTGAGCTTCCGGATTAGTATTCAGCTCCTCTTCCTTAGCATCAGTGATCCCGTCCAAGTCTGAATCAGCAAACCTAGCGTCCTCAGTGGTAGCGAGAGCGAACTGGAGGCCAGCGGAAGTGGATTTCCACCCTTCATCGGCGACCTGGGCCAGCGCAAAATCAAAATTCAGAGGGACCGTATCGATTGAAAAGAGAGTTTCAACATCTGGATCAGTTTCGAGCTCCTCCTCTTTATCATTAGTCAAACCGTCGCCATCAGTATCAAGAAAGCGCTCATTTCTTTGCGCCAACAATGAGTTATAGGCAACCCTAGTTGCGAGATTGAAATTCTGGGGGTTAGCAGTGACATCGTCCCGGCCGACTTGTAGGGACTCAGCAATTGCCCTTTCATAGACTTCTTCTAAGTAGAAATTCGTTTTTTCGGTAGCATCGGTTGCAAGCTCACGTTCTTTTTCGTCAGTCAAACCATCTCCGTCTGAATCAAGGAAGCGGCTATTGCGCTCTTCCAAGACGACGTCGTATGCCTGTTTGGAAATCAACCCAAAATTCTGAAGGTTTGCCAAGACCTCTTCAACTGCTGCCCCTTTCGCATCCGTGAAAAGATTCTCAAAAGTATTTCCGAGGAAAAATGATGTCTGTTTATTGGCATCGGTTCCAATTTCCCCCTCCTTTTCATCAGTCAGCCCGTCACTATCACTATCAAGGAAGCGAGCATCCCGCTGGGTGACAATGCTATTAAACGCAGCACGTGTCGTAAGTTCAAAGTTTTGGGGATTGAATAAAACATCGTTCCGACCTGTTTCTCGGGAAGCTTGGAGCGCGACCTCATGATCATCTTTAAGGATGAATCTAGTTTCAGTCGCCAAGTTTGATTGTAACTCCCCTTCTTTGAGGTCGGTGAGCCCATCTCCGTCGCTATCGAGATAACGAGTATCCCTCTCGAGAACAATAGCGGCATAAGCCTCGGCGGTAGGACGAGCATCACGTTCCGCCAATACCGCGTTGAAAGCGCCTTTTGTCGTGAGATCAAAATTTTGTGGACTCTCCAGAATATCATTACGGCCTAGGTGCCTAGCCTCGGCAATCGCAGCGGTATAGGCGGGACGAAGATAGAAGACGGTTTCAAGGGATTGGTTCGTTTCCAGTTCTGCCTCCTTGAAGTCAGTGAGCCCATCACCATCAGAGTCAGAGAACCGTTCATCACGTTCCGCTACAACTCTATTATAATCTTCGAGCGCAACGAGCCCGTAGCCAAAAGGAAAAACCACAACATCATTTCGGCCGGTCTGGCGGGCCGCAGCCACCGCATCTTCAAACCCAGTATTTTCTAGATAAAAGACAGTCCCATCATTTGGATCTGTCTCGAGTTCAGCTTCCTTGAGATTAGTAATACCATCTCCGTCGGTATCTTCAAAGCGAGCATCCCTCTGAGAAACCACGAGATTGTAAGCCTCCTCGGTTTTAAGGCTGTAGTTTTGAGGGTTGGAAAGAACTTCCGTTAGTCCGGACTCTCTTGCATCAGCTATTGCGCTGTCATAAGAGTCCTGAAAGTAAAAAGTGGTTTCTTCAGAGGGATTTGAAAATAGCTCGCTTTCTTTTTTATTAGTCAGCCCATCACCGTCACTATCAATAAAGCGACGATCCCGCTCTGCAACTACAATCCTGTAAGCTGCCAAGGTGGTGAGCTCATAACTTTGAGGGTTTGCCGTGACATCATTACGTCCTACCGCTCTCGCATCAGCTATTGCGTTGTTATAAACCGACTGCAAATAAAAGATCGTCTTTTTAGTCACGTCAGTTTCGAGCTCAGTCTCTTTAATGTCGGTAATCCCGTCAGCATCCGTATCCACGAAACGAGCATCNCGGTCCGCCACCACCGCATCGTATAAGGCAGTCGTGGTAAGATCGTAAGCGCCAGGAGCCCCAGTCACGTCGGACCGCCCAACGATACGCGAATCACTCACGGCAGCCTCGTAAGCATCCTGAAGGTAGAACACAGTGGCCTCAGAAGTGTCAGTTTCGAGCTCAGCCTCCTTAACATCGGTAATCCCGTCACCATCCGTATCCACAAAACGGGCGTCGCGGTCCGCGACAACGTTGTTGAAGGCGGCTCGCAAGTCACCCAATTCACTGACTAGTTCTTCAATATTTGTGGCCGTTATCGGATCAAGGTTGAGACGCACCTCCGTGGAGTCGCTTAGCCCGTCGCTATCAGTATCAGCAAGGAGAGGATCGGTGAGGTAAGTAACAATCTCCTGCGCATTTGTGAGACCGTCATTATCATTATCTTCTTCACCGTCACCAATTCCGTCGCCATCAGAGTCTGCTACGATCGGATCAGTATTAGTAATAGTAAGCTCGACCCCATCAAGGAGACCATCCCCATCGGTATCGGCAACGATGGGGTCGGTTGAGCCATTAACTTCATCCGAATCAGATAATCCGTCGGAGTCGGTATCCGATAGTTCAAAGTTCGTCCCCAAGATGTTTTGCTCACGATAATCAGAAAGGCCATCTCCATCCGAATCGTCAAATACTCGGTATTCAAAAACTTGTTCAGTCGAGCCAGAAGCATTGGTTACAATGACACTCCACCTCCCATTTTCGTTAGGAGAACCTAGCAGATTAAAAACACGGCTTTCTCCTCCTTGATCAGCATCAATCGCACTGCCGTCAAAATACCACTGAAATGTAAAATCAACGGGATAACCACTAATGGGGGTTGCATCGATGTTTACGGGCTGATTTAGCGCAGTTTCATAGAACTCGGAAACTACTAGAACAGGTGAAGAAGATTCAGGAGTATAAGCCCGATAATCAAAAGTGTGTGATGCAGAGCCCGCCGTATTAGAAACGACAATCGTCCAAGTGCCATTATCTACAGCGCTTCCAGCAAATGTCCGGGTCGCATCTCGCCCTCCTTGGCTAATGGGATAAGCGTCACCATTATAATACCACTGGTATGTGAAAAGGATGGGAAATCCGTCCACAGGGGTAGCATCAACGGTAAGGGTTTCGCCCTCTTCAGACGGATAAAAATCTTTAAGGTCAGCGCTGAGGACTGGAGCCAGAGGTACGCGGACAGTCGTAAGTCGGATCGCTTTCTCAAAAGTTAGACCGAGACCAGTATCAACATCAGTCAAAATATCGCCGACAATTAAGGACTCTGAGTTCAAATTTTCGCTCGTGATCGTGATATCCGCGGCACCCAGCCCAAGCACGTTCTCGGTCCCAAAAGTCAAACCAGAGTCGAAAAGCGCGAAATCTGTAGAAGTAGAAAGACTATCACCATCTCCAATCACAACATAAATCCTCTCACCAACTGGAGCATTTGTCGCTCCTGATGGGATTGGAGCAGAACGTCGCAGATCAAAAAAACCAGCTGCAATACCATTAAAGGAACTTGATCCATCCCCAAAAACTTCAAATTCATCGAAATTGGTAATTTGCTCGGGAGGAGCCGAAAAAGTCCCTGCAGCGACATAACCAGCCCCGCCTTCAATGGAGATGCCAGTATTATCCAAGATAGGCACGGCTGTAGGATCGGCCAATTTGATATTATTGAACCAAACAGTGAAGCCCGAGCCCTGACCTACAAGCAGAAGAAAAGTAGTTAAGTAACGACGCATAATATTGTATGTAGTTATTGATTATCTTAGAGATCGTATTTTAAGGAAACAAGTAACATTTTTTAGAGTCTGTAGGCCCCGCAAAGGCCATTCCAGCTGGAACGTATTAAGATTAACCGAAGCTCAAGAAACTAATCCATCATCCTCCCCAGATCAATTTAAGTCTCAACCGCCACATGAAACCGCCCAGGTATGCCTGAACTCAGTTATTTCACCACCAGGCACAAAAAATGGCTGAGGGAATGACCCCTCAACCATTTCATCAAAAACTTCTCTTCTAATTCTCTCGCAACAAGAAGAACGCCTTCTGCAAGGTGGGATTTCCAGGATCATCATTCAACCTTGGTGCAGGAAATGAAATCGTGGTGAGATTACCCTCAGCGGCTCCTTGAACCGAATCATCGATCTCAATGAAATCTGGGGCGCCAAGTAAATCCGGAGACCAGAGCAACGCATAAAACCGGCCCGGCTTAGAAGTGAATGTCAAAGAAACCGTCTCATCACCAGAGTTGAAACTTATGTCTGTAACCCTCAAGCCAGCCAACGAAGTTCCACCACTTGGAATCATTGCGGCTAAGATCTGTTCTGGTTCTAGCGCCTCATCATAAATCCTGACTTCATCGATTAGACCGTTAAAGCTCTGTCCAGCAGGATCAGCTGCATCACGCCCGTGACCACCAATAATGACCGGCATAGCATGTCCTGCCATGGTGCTTCCACCACCTCGGGAAGTCTCGACCCCATTGACAAAGACGACCTTATCGGTGCCATCAAAGGACCAAGCGAGGTGAGTCCATTCTTCAGGAGTTGCCGTTCCCGCGTCGTTGAGATCATTTCCCCAACCACCGTAGTGAACATTAGCTTCACTATCAGCACGGATTCCGTGGTGGAGTTGATTGGCATTCCCAGGTCCGTCTTCTTGACCGAAGACCATATGATCCACCTGTCCTGAAACACCCGCCCAGTTTACCCAAGCCATCGCCGTGTAGACTGAGTCTGGACCGAAACCAAGTTCAGTCCCACTATACCCAGTTTGAATGTAGGCATCATTCGCACCGGTTCGGTTTCCTAAAAAGGCTGATCCAAATGAGTCATCTTTACTTTCAACAAAGGTCACGCCGCCCGCAACTACTCCGGCCGCCGGCAGGCTTCCTAGATTTTCAATATTAGCGCCATCTTCGCTGTCGAATGAATAATAGAGAATAGGATCGGGCAATAAAGTCGAGGGGACACTGCCTGCACTATTTGGGTCGCTCCCCAATTTAAGCTCCCTTTCATCAGGATATCCATCACCATCAGAGTCAGCTGAATTTGGATCGGTCTTATGGGTGCTGATCTCTTCACCGTCAGTCAGAGTGTCGTCATCAGAGTCTGGATCATTAGGGTCAGTCTTATGGATTTCAATCTCAGTCTTATCGTTGAGTCCATCATCATCAGAATCATCGGATTTAGGATCGGTGAAATACTCCTCGATTTCATCGATATTACTCAGCCCATCCGAGTCAAAGTCACCATCCGGACCATTATTACCACCCGCATCATTTGGATCCAGACCGTTTGCCACCTCGACACCATCATTCAAACCATCACTATCAGAGTCTGGGTTATTTGGGTCAGTGGAGTAAAGATTCGCTTCATCGTCATCGGAGAGTCCATCCTTATCCGCATCACCACTGTCAGAAGCAGGCACCATGGCCGCCTGAATCTGAGCGAGAGTCAAAACCTCATCCCAAACTTTAACTTCATCGATTGCACCATTAAAGCTTTGACCAGCCGGATCAGCAGCGTCACGTCCGTGACCACCAACAATCACTGGCATAGCGTGTCCTGCCATCGTGCCGCCGTTTTGGCGGGCAGTTTCGACGCCGTTGACGAAGACAACCTTATCGGTGCCGTCGTATGACCATGCAAGGTGAGTCCATTCATTAGGAGTTACCGTTCCTGCATCGTTGAGGTCATTTCCCCAACCACCGTAGTGAACATTTGCATCACTATCAGCACGGATTCCATGGTGCAATTGGTTAGCGTTCCCTGGTCCGTCTTCTTGACCGAAGACCATGTGGTCGACTTGGCCTGAAACACCAGTCCAGTTCACCCATGCCATGGCAGTGTAGACTGAGCCTGGCCCCATACCTAGGTCAGTCCCAGTGAGACCGGTTTGCACGTAGCCATCATTAGATCCCGTTCGGTTCCCATAAAATGCCTGCCCAAAAGTCGCGTCTTTACTGGCGCCATAGGTCGCGCTCCCGACAAGAGTTCCATCTTCCTGAGACCCCTTATTTACCACGGCAGACCCATTCTTATTATTGAAGGGATAGTAAATCAAAAGGTCGGCGGAGGAATTTCCGGTAAACAAGAAATTTGCCACAACAAGTGACGACCATAATTTAAGTTTTAAATTGTTCATAAATGTAACTCTAGAAGCCTACCTTTTCAATTTTTCACGTCAAAGAATTTCATCTGATGCAGAACCCTAAATCACTTTCCCTCAAAAATTACAGAAAGCCCATGTGATTTTTCAAGCTGATGCTCGCTCTGGCGTCCGTTGGGCCAAAACACCAACACCTTGCTTGGGACTTCTCCATCTGGCACCCCAAAGTGCAGATCAGAAGTTGACTGTGAAAGATATCCACCGCCTGCCGAAGCTTCAAGAAGAGACCTTTTCCCAGACTCGAACACCAATCTAACGCGCGCTCCAATCGCACTCTTATTTCCTTTAGATCCTTGTAACCTGATCGATAAATTACGCTCGCTAGATTGCTTACTCTCAAAAACAGAAACCGGCCCATTATTTCGAGCTACCACAAAATCGAGAAGCCCGTCACCATTGAGATCAGCCTGCGTCAAACTAGCAGCATCCCCTGCTACGAGTAAGCCACTTTCATCGACTGGCACCACCTCGAAACTTCCATCTCCTTTGCCTCGTAGAAGTTGGCTCAACCCACCTGACATCCGTCCGGTCTCCACCTGCGGGCTGTGGAAGTTTTGAGCAAGATAAATATCGAGAATCCCATCAAGATTAACGTCACTAACACTCACTCCAAAACAAGGAGCGATCTGGGCAATCCTAGGCAACGGCTGAAAGACAAACTTAGGAGCCCCTCCCGGGGACGTATCATTCCGGAAGATGCCGGTCTCCAGAACGCTTGCCGCTAACTTAGTGGACCCTTTCAATTTATCAGGTTGATAGATATCGGTGAGAGACGAGCCCGCAAACTGCCGGAAGCTCGTAAAGGTCTTCCTGAGATGGGGCATCGCATTACTTGAACAGCTTCGACCACGGCCGGGATAAAGGATATCATCCTCGAATTCAGCCTCCACAATTCTCTTTCGGCCTAAGTTTTCAAAATCCCCGTAATAGATCAATGCGGGGTGTTCTAGCGAAGCATGATATTTGGTATTCAGACCGAAGTTAGCGACAACGTAGTCAATATCGCCATCTCCATCCAAGTCCCCGCCTGCAATGCTATTCCACCAGCCAGTGAGATTGGCAATACCTGCGCCCTCCGTCACCTCAGTGAGCTTCCCTTCATTATTTTGAAATACCCGAAGTGTCCCCCATTCCTCGGTCAGCAACAAATCAACCCATCCGTCCTCGTTCACATCAGACCAGAGAGCCGAAGTAATCAAACCCGTAATCTTGAGATCTTTTTCAACGAACCGTCCATCTTCATTGGTGAGAAGTGAGCTTTGAGCACCCTCGGGATAGGCACCTGGCACCTGGCGACCGCCCACAAACAGATCAATATCTCCATCCCGATCGTAGTCGGCTCCAACCACGACCCCTCCGCTATTTTTTAATCCAGGTAGCGTGCCCTCTGGGGCACGAGTCAAAACACCACTTTTATTCAAATACAGTCGATCTTTAAGCTCAGGATCGCCTGGTCGAAATTCATTACCTCCACTTACAACATAGAGATCCATCGCTCCATCCCCATCAGCATCAAACCAGAGTCCTCCCATATCCTCAAATCCTGCATCATCCTGGAGCGCTGGAGAGGGCTCCGATTTGAAAGAGCCTGCCCCATCATTCATCCAAATTTTCCCAGGCGAGCCTACTGCCGCTCCAAGCCATAAATCATCATCGCCATCGCCATCAACATCTCCCCACGCCTGCCCAGGTCCGAGCCGAGACATTTGGTTAGGTAGAAGAGGTTGCCTCGCAAAATCATTAAATTCATTTTCCACATGCTTCGCCCCAGACAAAATATCCGACTGAACGAAGAGGGTCTCATTACCCTTTTCAGGTTTTAGCGGAACGCTTTGCCCATCTTGTATGATCGTATATTTGTGGTTTGCCTTGAGATTACTCACGTTCTGAAGGTGGCCATCAGCCCACTCAATTTTCAGACTTCTCGGCTCTCTTTCTCCAAGCCCGAAGTGAACAAGCGGCTCATTTGAGGCTAAGTAGCCTCGCACCGGAATCAACTGACGCTGCAAGGTTGTTCCGTCCGAGAGAGCCAGGTGCACTTTTGCTCCGATCCCGAACTTGTTTTGACCTTTTCCTCGCAAGGAAATCACGAGGCGATTCCCCTTTTGAGCTTGGTTTCGATAGACACTCACTGGTTCTCCCAGATTACAGACGATCAGATCCAGATCACCATCTCGGTCCAGGTCAGCGTGCGCGGTTCCAAAACTCATCCCAACATGATCCAGCCCCCATTCCTTACTCACCTCGGCAAACTTAAGATTCCCTTCATTCCGGAAAGCTAAATTTTGCTCCCTTAGCTCTTCGGTCCCAGCCCGAACGTGACGATCCCATTCGGTCTCACCCGCTTTCGCGACTACCGCAGCATTATCCGATTCATTAAAATTTTTGGACATTCCGTTTGTCATGTAGACATCGGGGCGACCATCACAATCGAGATCACTTAACTTAACTGTCCAAGTCCAATCAGAGTTTGCCAATCCAGCCATGTGAGCGGCTTCCATCAAACGTTCTCCACCCGTGCCTATGAAAAGGGCATTCCGCATATACTGTTGCGGATTCGCAGTCCGCAAAAACTCTGCTTTCGCACCCATTGAACCCATATTGGTTTTCTGCTTAAAATGGTTCGTCCCAGACATATCAGCGATTAAAAAGTCAGGATGTTGATCTCCATTCAAATCCGCAAAATCAGCTCCCATCGAGAACCATGAAGTGTGAGGGGTGAGCTCTTTTACCACATCGGTAAAAGTCCCATCTTTGTTATTGCGGTAAACCCTGTCCGGGTCATCAAAGTCGTTCCCAATCCACAAATCAGTCCAACCATCCGAGTTATAATCCCACCACGTGGCCGAAAGCCCAAACCCCACCCCATAGATCCCTGCCTCTCGGCTTACATTTGTAAACTTGCCTCCATCATTTCTGAAGAGGACATCGCGCTGCCCCACTTTTTGAATCTTAAAAATAGGCCGACCATTTGGAGCAGTCCCCGCTTGGTAAGGTCGAAAGTAGGCGCCTAAACTCGGGTCTGAAAAACTAATCTTACCTTTCCCTTCAACGACCTCAAAACGCAAGGCATCTTCTGATTTAGGCTGACCCTTGGGCGAATGAAAGCGGTTAGTCAAAAGATATAAATCTAAGTCACCGTCACGATCATAGTCACAAAACGTCGGCATATGACTCGCACTCAGATGAGCTAATCCAAATTCCGCGGCCTTCTCCTCAAAAGTAGCATCACCTCGATTTACAAATAGCTGATTAGCAACGGCGTAGT
>KB912129.1 GCA_000383735.1 Verrucomicrobia bacterium SCGC AAA164-M04 | reverse complement strand
ATGGTAAGGACCCCAGTCTTGTTTTCACTGATGCCATGGATAAGAAATTCGAACTGACCGCCGTGGCTTGGGCTGTGCAGCCTCCCTACTTTTCATTTTACGAGTATTTCCACTCAAGGAACGCCTACGACGAGCAGGGGAATATTAAACCAAAGACCAATAATGTCTTTGCCTACAATGATCTAGAGATGGACAAGTGGGTCGAGGGGTATCGACGTGCCACCGAGGATGGAGAAAAACGAGATCTTGCTCACAAAATCCAACAACAGGTTTACGAGCGTTGTGTCTTTGTTCCTGGTTGGAAACGGGATTATGAGCGGGTGGCCTGTTGGCGATGGCTGAGGTGGCCAAATTCAGAGACGGTAAAGTTTTGCCCGCCGATCAATGCTTATCCATGGGATCATTACAGCTTCTGGATTGATGAGGAGATGCAGGAGGAAACGCGATCTGCCATTCGATCTGGTAGAACTTTCCCGGAGGTTGAAAACGTGGTGGAAATGTATCGAAAGAAATGAGCAGCTTGTTGGAAATAAATAGGCTGGTCACCAGTTTTGATACTGATGCCGGTTGGGTTAGGGCAGTTGATGGGATTTCGTTCTCAGTGGAGGCAGGAAAGACGGTTGGCTTGGTCGGTGAGTCAGGTTGCGGAAAGACTGTTACTGCAATGTCGATTATTGACCTCCTTCCTAAACCGTCGGGAAATGTCCTTGAAGGTGAGATCAATTTTAAGGGGCAGGACCTCCGTAAAGTGGATCGATCTCAGATGCGCAAAATACGAGGAGGGGAGATTGGGGTGATTTTCCAAGAACCTATGGCTGCTTTAAATCCGGTTCATCGAATTGGTAAGCAGTTGGTAGAAATTCTGAAGATCCACGAAAAAATCTCGTCACGAGAAGCCTTGCAAAAGGCTGCTCAGTTACTTGATGCGGTTGGGATTCCGGCCCCAGAGAAGCGGATTTCTAGTTATCCACATCAGCTTTCGGGTGGAATGAGGCAACGGGTGATGATTGCCATAGCTTTGGCATGTGAGCCTGATCTTTTGATTGCCGATGAACCCACAACTGCTCTTGACGTGACCGTGCAGGCTCAGATTTTAGAGTTGATCGGGTCCATGCAGCAGAAGCTTGGAATGGCTGTTTTGATGATCACTCACGATCTTGGGGTAATTGCACAAAATTGTGATGAGGTGGTGGTCATGTATGCTGGGCGAATTGTTGAGAGGGCTCCCGTCGTGGAACTCTTTGCTAACCCGCAACACGCCTATACAAAAGGGCTCCTTAGCTCGATTCCACGAATCGATAGCGAGCGGAAGAGTCATCTTAGTACGATCCCCGGGCAGGTCGCCTCGATTCAGGATTTTGTTTCTGGTTGTCGTTTCTGTCAGCGAATGGAACGTGGCGATGCTACGATTCTCCGACAACGTCCTGATTACCGTGAAATCACCTCTGGTCACTGGGTGGAAACTTGTCCCCAATGTTTTAAGGTATGAACAATGATGCCCCCAAACTTCTTCAAGTAGAAAATCTTCGCCAGCATTTTCCGGTTCGGGGTGGATTGATGATGAGGCAAATTGGTGCTGTGAAAGCGGTCGATGGAGTGAGTTTTGATATCCATTCTGGCGAAACTCTGGGTCTGGTGGGTGAATCGGGTTGTGGAAAATCTACCTTAGGAAAATCAGTGGTGCGTCTTTTAAGCCCCACGAGTGGGAAGGTTTTTTTTAAGGGCCACGATATTACCAATATGAGGCAGGGGGCGATCCGGCCGCTGCGTCAGGATTTTCAAATGGTGTTCCAAGATCCGGCAGAATCTCTTGATGCTCGGATGGCGGTGGGCGAATTGGTTGCTGAGCCTCTTGTGATCCAAAAAATGGGTGGTCGTGTAACGATTCAGAAAAGAGTGGCGGAACTTTTGAATCGTGTTGGCTTGCCCGAAAATGCGGCAGGAAAATTTCCCTTTGAGTTTTCTGGCGGTCAGCGGCAGCGGATTGGGATTGCTCGGGCCTTGGCTCTCAATCCGGATCTCCTCGTTCTAGATGAACCTGTTTCAGCTCTTGATGTTTCTGTTCAGTCTCAGGTGATGAACCTCTTGCTCGAATTGCAAAGGGACTTCGAGATGTCCTACCTTTTCATCGCCCACGACTTGGCAGTAGTTAAACACATGAGCGATCGGATCGCGGTCATGTATCTTGGTAAGATTGTGGAGTTGGCTCCTGCTGATGAAATTTATAACAATCCCCGGCATGCCTACACGAAAGCGCTCTTGTCGGCCATTCCCACTCCTGACCCCACAGCTGAGCGGGAGCGGGTTGTGTTAGACGGCGATGTTCCAAGTCCAATTGATCCTCCTAAGGGTTGCGCCTTTGGCCACCGAGTGAATCATTCACGGTATCCCGAAAGCATAGGGCGAGAATTACCATTTGTCGAAATTGCGCCAAATCATTGGGTGCAAAAGTGTCCCTGCTGCGTTGACTAGATCAATTCATCGACACAGAATCTTGACCATGTTTCAAGGGATCCGTGGAGCTTGTCTTTGAGGTCCTCAGGAGACTGAAAAGCTAGGTTGGCGAGTGCGTCTTCCGCCGAAGTCACGTCTTCCGATTCGAGATCGAAAATATGGACGACCCCTAGGTGAACTTTGCCGACATCATTGATATCGTCATTTAGAAGCCCAACGATCCTGTTTTGGTGACCACCTGTGATATTGAGTTCCTCGTCGATTTCGCGCTCCACACCTGCTAGGTAGGTCGCTTTTCCAAGTGGATCGGCTCTTTCGTCGACTGGATTAATATGACCGCCGACACCAACGGATCCTTGGGCGTGTAGACGGCTCTCTCCACCGCTTTTCCCACGGGTGTAATGGAGATATTTCCCGTTGTGGTGGAATAAGGCGTAAGGAATGAGTTGTTTGAAGGACGGATCATCTTCGGCTTTGCCGCGATCCATGAAGAAGTTGTTCGCTGGATCAAGAATGGCCTCAAGGTATCCGTCGACATCAGTGTTGATTCCTTGAAAAGCTCCCAGTTCGTCAAAGAGTTGACGTGAGATGACCAAAATTTCCTCTCCTTGATAATCGCGCATGGCTGGAGTTTGGCAGGTGGATTTGCGAGTGTCGATTCTTTGCATGAAAGCGAATGCAGAATGATTTTCTGATGGCTCTTGATCGGTGGGATTAATTGTCTATTTTAACGGAGTAATGACTTTCAGATTGAATTTCCGGATTAAATCAATCGTTTTAATTGCTTCTTCCTTCTTTTTTGTTGGCTGCCTTGAAGACGAAAAAAAAGTAAATCTTGAAGAGGTGAAGGCTGAACTTGTGGGCGTTGAATTTGATAAGAAGTCTATCAGTAAGTTTATCGACGTAGCTAAGGCTAAGCTTGCCGGACTTAAGATGGCGGAAAAGGATTTAGGAAAGGCTGGAGAAATAAATGAGGCTATTTCTGATGTCACACAGGCCTTAGAAAAAGTGACGATATCGATTGATGAGGTGAAGGCATCTTTGGAGGACAGCGAATTAGGATTTGAAGACTATCAGGCAAAGTATCGGGGAAAGGTGCGGAAAGAAGTTGTTGGGAAGAATTTGGATCTTTCGGCTACTAAAGGGGAAGGTTTTGAGCAGGTAAGAGTTTTATCGGTAAATCCGGTTGAGATTCGGATCTATCAGAGCTCAGGCCCCCAATCGGTTCCTCTTAGTGAGATTCCGAAAGAAATCAAGGAGATGTTGCAAATGAGCGAGGAGGAGGCCGAGGCTCATCGATCCAAGCTGAGGGACAATGCGAAATTGCGGGAGGAACGATACGAGGAGTGGAAAAAAGGACTGTCTGATCGTAAAAGCGAAGCCGCACAGAAGGCCATTACAAAGCGCTTAAAAGATATACAAACCGAAGTTGAATCCATTGAGGGCGCAACGAATTTACGGCTGCTAAAAATCCAAAGTCTCAAGTCCCGAGCGTCACAGTGGGAGCGCGACTTCACTCTCGCTCAAAGTGATACGCGGCGAGAAAAGGCTATAGGGTATTCCCAGATGTATCGGGATAAGGCTCAAAAATTGAACGATCTCAACTCGGACGATCATTTGGTGATTGCCCGCTTAAGGTCCGAGGAAGAAGATCTCAAGGCGATGCAGAAACCTGGCGGCTAGGACGTTGAGTTTTTTACAAATTTTGCAACCTTCGATAGGTCGCCAGCCGCGGCCCAAGCGTGTCGGAGGAAGTCAGCGAGATTAATTTCTCCGTTATCGTGGAGAAATTTTCGGTCCCCACCGCATCCAAACATCATGTCAGGATCGAGTTCACCGCGCAGCTTGGCTTCGGCTTTGGCGAAAATTCGTGGAAGGTAAGCTAATCCTTCAAATGCTTCACTGAATGAGGGGACATCATCGCGGGAGGTTGTCTTGAGGCTCGTCTTACCGCTTTGAATAGTGAGAAAGTAGTCTCGCCGGACTGCGGCTACGAGCAGAGCTGTCGACTGAGCTGGGAGTCCCTCGTCAGCGAGGTCCTCGACAAAATCAAAGAGTTCGCGAGGTTTGTAGCCAATGCTAGCAAGGAATTCGTGATCAATTGGACTGTAGTAGCTCATGAAATCTGAATTACCGTTTTCGTAGGCGGAGAGGCAGCGGGCAAAGAGTTCGTTAAATTTTTCGTCCCAAGTCATGCTGAGAGTTTTGCAAGGAAGACGGGCTTGTCAATTGGTCAGAAGCAAAGAGTGGGTTGAGTTTGACTTGATCGTTCTGTCAGGCACTCTGTGACGAGTGCTTAGACCTGTCATTTTCGTTTTAGTCCTACTCTCGATGGTCGCTTGTCAGGATGTTAAGGATTCGCCTGAGATGAAGCAACTCGAAGAAGAGAAGGCATTACTAAAATCTCTTGAAGATGAGCTTAAGGAGTTGAGGGCTAAGATAGCCAAGATCAAAGTAAAAAAGCTGGAGGTGCCAGTTGAGGATCTCCAAAAGCAACTTGAGGAAACAAAGGCTGCAGTTACGGCCCTTGAGGAAGAATTAAAAGTCCTCACTAAAAGTGAAAAGGAAGCCAAGGAAAAGCTTGAGACTTACCAAAAGAAGTATCCTTTCGAATAGGAATCAGGGAGAGAATTAAAAAACCGCCTCAGCTTAAGACTAAGGCGGTTCTTGGTTAGAAAGGTTTCTTTTTAAGCGTCGATTTTACGATAGGCAGCCATGAGAGCATCGAGGCCTTCTTGGCCTTTTTTGCTGGCGCCGTGCTCCATGCCAATAACTCCAGTAAAGCCTTTCTTGCGGAGGAACTTGGTCACTGCAACGTAGTCTAGTTTTCCTGTGCCTGGCTCCTTTCGGCCTGGTGAGGCGCCGTATTGGATGTAGCTCACTTGGTCCCAAACTACTTCGGCATTTGCCACGAGTTTGTCGCCATTTCCGATTTGCCCTTCATGGTAGAAATCCGCAAGTAATTTGCAAGAAGGTCGATCCACGAGCTTGCAAAGAAGGTGACCATCAGCAAATGAGCGAATAAGGGGCTCGCCGCCGCTGACATTGTGGGAAAGAGGTTCTTGAGCCATGATGATTCCATGCTCTTCAACGAGGTCACAGCAAAGCTTCATGTTGTCGACTGAAGCTTTAATCTGCTCCTCGCGGGTTATTGATTTGTCACGAGCTCCAGGGATCATGGTCATGTTGGTTTGCCCTGTGATTTTAGCGACTTCGATCCCCCGCTCGAGTTCTGCTTTAACTTTCTCTTTTTGTTCGTCGGTTGGTTTGTTGAACATAGCGCCGGCTCCGCCGGTAATTACGCAGACTCCGAGATCCATTTTCTTGTCCCTCATGAATTCGGCGATCTTTTCAATCGTTTCATTCTTTTGGCCCTTTAGTCCATTGTCTTCCCAAGCTCGGAAGCCGAGATCATGAGCCAATTTGAGTTGATCGACGTAGCTGAGTTTCTTGCCTTTTCCTCCGAAGAGGAGCCCGGGGTGAGGTGCAAATTTCGCTGCGAAGGGAGCACCCTTTGCGGTTGCTTTTTGTGCCAAAGCTGATGAGCCAGTCATGGCAAAAATCGAGGCACCAGTCATTTGAGTAAATTCACGTCTTTTCATAAGGTGAAGAACGGTCTATCAGAACAAGCTACGGTGTGCCAATAAAAGAACCCATTCTTTCGATTCTAAGCGGAAACGTGATCAAGAAGAGTCTGTGCAAGATTGTGGAATGCTGCTGATGCTTTTGATTCGGATGGACTCAAGAGAGCGGTTGGATCGCCCCCGTCACAACGTTTACCAATGATCGGTTCAAGGGGAATTTGGCCAAGGAGAGGGACTTTAATCCGATCGCATTCACGTTGGGCTCCACCCTCGCCGAATAGGTGGTAGCGCTTGCCGTGATCGCATTCGAAATAGGACATATTTTCGATGATACCCAAAATAGGAACGTTGACCTTGGCGAACATTGAAGCGGCCTTGCGGGCGTCGATCATCGCTACTTCTTGAGGAGTCGTGACAATGATCGCGCCGTCTAGTGAGACGGTTTGAACGAGGGTGAGTTGGATGTCTCCTGTCCCAGGCGGCAGGTCCAGAACGAGAATGTCGAGCTCGCCCCAAGCGACTTGCTGTAGAAATTGCTGAGTATAGCGGTTAGCTAGTGGGCCTCGAACAATCACGGGAGAATTATCGCTAAGAAGGAATCCCATCGACATGAGTTTTAGACCATGGGCTTCAATTGGAATAATGCGATCCTCGCTGTCGGCCTGTGGTTGATGATGGGGGACTCCAAACATCAAGGGGACTGAAGGGCCATAAAGGTCACAATCTAGCAGTCCGACTTTGAGCCCTTGTTTTGAGAGGGCGATGGCTAAGTTGCTTGAGACGGTGGATTTCCCAACGCCACCTTTGCCGGATCCGACCGCGATGATTCTTTTGACCCCTGGTAGCGAACTTGAGCCGGTAGAAGCTTCTCCCGAAGAAGTGGGACTTTGAACATCGATCTCAATGCGCACTTTCGCAGGGTCTCCCAAGAGTGGATCGAGAATGGTGTGACAGTCTTCAAAGATTTTTTGGGGTATTTTTGGATCCTGTGTTTGGATCTGTATTTTTATCACCGCGGTGTCGTTTTCTATTTCACAGGATTTTACGAGGCCAAATGAAATGATGTCTCGTGAAAATCCTGGATATTTAACCCCACCGAGGGCCTTCTTGATCTCTTCGCTGGTCATGGGGTGAGTTTAGCGCGGCGTGCTCGGACCGCTAGTATTTCTTACGTAAGTGTGATGGTAAAATACTGAGTTGTTCGCGATACTTTGCGACAGTTCGACGGGCGACTTTAATTCCCTGCTCGTTGAGTAGCTTCTCGAGCTTGGAGTCAGAAAGGGGCTTGCTGCGGTCTTCGCTTGTGATGAGTTCTTGTAAAGCTTCCCGAACACCTTCATTAGAAACATCTTTACCATCGGAAGTTTGGTAGCCCGTCGCAAAAAATTTACGCATCTCCATGAGCCCGTGTGGAGTATCAATATACTTCCCGGCGACCGCTCGCGAAACGGTCGTGGGGTGAACGCCAATCACCTCCGCGATCTCATTCATGGTCATGGGTTTGAGATGGCGAGAACCCTTTTCGAGAAAGGGTTTTTGGCGGTCGACGATCTCACGCGCAATTGCGAGTATCGTTTCTTGTCGCTGGTCAATCGCGCGAATGACGGCTCGACCATCTCGGATCTGATTGCGTAAGTAGTTTCGGGTTTTGCGGTCGTCGCCCGAACTTGAGAGGAGGTCCTTGTATTCGTCATTGATCCGGAGTCGTGGGAGGTAGCTGCCGGTTAGGCTTGGTGTCCAGTTACCGGACTCTCCCGGTTTGATTTCGACGTCCGGCTGAACATAGGGGTTTCCGTTATTTTGATAATCACCCTCAAACTTCTCGATAATGAGCTCGCGGTGCTCCTGCGCCGCATAGCCACCAGCTTTATCTAGAACGTAGACCTTTGACAGGTAGTCTTCGATATCAAGTTCATTAAGCTCTTTGAATTTCACAAAAGAAGTACTCACGAATTCGGCCCGCTGATCTCCGCAAGAAAGAACCACCCCTGTGAGAACCTCGTGGATTCGACCACTAAAAATTCGCAGGTTTTGGGCTGCTTCCTTCAGATCGAGTGGCTTACCATAAATCTTACCGCCAAGAGTCACTACCGTATCAGCACCGATAACCATCGACTCAGGCCTTGCCACTGAAACAGCCATGCACTTGAGGCGGGCATTAGTGAGAGCTAAATCTCTCGGAGAATAACCATCGCCAGACAGTTCATCAACATCAGGAGAAATGATTTGAAATGAAAGACCCGCTTCGCTGAGCAACTCACGCCGCCGTGGTGAACCGGAGGCAAGAATAAGCTCCCATTTAGTCGATCCCTCGGTTAAGCCAATCACGTCGATAACCCGGTTGCCGGGTAGAAAAATTATGGTGCGCGCGAGAGGAATCGAACCTCCACGGGGTTGCCCCCACATGAACCTGAATCATGCGCGTCTACCAATTCCGCCACGCGCGCGACGGCGGAAAGAAATCACCCCCTTTCTTAATTGGCAATCAAATTTCGTGAAGGAAACGCCCCTCTTTTTGCGAATGATTTGGATTTATTCATTACTTGGTGTCTCATAACCACCCATGAAGGTCCTCATCACTGCCGGCCCAACGATAGAGCCCATCGATCCAGTTCGGTATCTTACAAACCGGTCCTCCGGAAAAATGGGATATGCTCTCGCGGCCGCAGCGGCAAAACGCGGACATTCGGTTCTTTTGATCTCGGGTCCCACTTCCCTAGAAATCCCTGAAGGGGTTGATTTCTTACCCATCGAGAATGCTGCCGAAATGTATCAAGCAGTGGCATCGCAAATTAGCAGACACGATTTAGCTATATTTACTGCCGCTGTCGCCGATTACACACCCTCTAAAATCGCAGAGCATAAACTAAAAAAGACGGAAGATAGAATGGCACTCACACTCAAACGAACAAAAGACATTTTGGGTTCCGCACGCGAAGTCATGGGCTTCGGAGGCATCTTAGTTGGCTTTGCAGCTGAAACCGAAAACCTCCTCGAGAACGCCCGTTCTAAGTGTCTCAAAAAGAAATGTGACCTTATCGTTGCAAATGACGTCTCCCGCAGCGACATCGGCTTCGATTCCTCAGAAAACGAGGTGACCCTAGTCTACCCCGACCATTCCGAAACCTTGCCGCAAGACAGCAAAGAGCATCTGGCATTCCACCTTATCGAGATCATCGAAGACCTTTAGTGATACTTTATATCGCTCGCTGAGTGAGCACTTTCCTCTTTTGAGATCTAAAGTTACGAGCCATTTTTAGGATCTACCGCTAAGGCATAATACAAAATCATCGCTTCTTAATCTGAATTCGTCATTCTCCTTTTGTGACCGAACTTGAAACTGCAGTCCACGCTGCCAAGGAAGCAGGCAAACTTCTCCGTGCCAATTTCAGCGAACCCAAACATGTCGATGAAGCTCTTCACCACGATTTGAAACTCGCGCTCGATAAAGAGTCACAGGAATTGATCACCGCAATCATTCTCGGTCAACACCCCGAACACGCGATTTATGGAGAAGAAGGGTTGGCCGGAGACCAATCTTCACCCCATCAGTGGATTGTCGACCCGATTGATGGCACCGTAAATTTTTTCTACGGAATCCCCCACTTCTGTATTTCTATTGCCAAGCGCGTGGCTGGCGAACTCGTCCTAGGGGTGATCTATGACCCCATGGTAAACGAACTATGGACCGTCGAAAAAGGAGGCTCACCTCATCTAAACGGGAGCCCAGTTACAGTCAGCAATCGTGACAAACTCGAAGAATCAATTCTCTTCGTTGGTTGCGGCAAGGATGAAGAAGCGCTCACTACTGGACTCACTCGCTTTAAGAAAGGATCTCTCAAAGCCCGAAAGATGCGAATGATGGGATCAGCAGCTCTTGGCATGGCCTACATCGCTTGTGGGCGACTTGATGCCTACATTGAATCACGTATTTCTCTTTGGGACATTGCCGCTGGTCAGCTGATGATTGAATCGACCGGCGGGCGCGTTGACCTCGTTCCTCATGACAATAATCCGGATGTCTACTCAATCGTTGCCACCAATGGAAAAATCCCTATCGAAGAAATCTTATGATCCGCTCAGGTATTGGCTATGATGTCCACCAATTTGCCGAAGGCCGCCCTTTGATTCTGGGAGGCGTTGAAATCCCGCACACACACGGGCTCGACGGTCATTCGGACGCCGATGTTCTCAGTCATGCGATTGCTGATGCCATTCTCGGGGCGCTTGGCCTGCCTGACATTGGATACTATTTCCCTCCAGGTGACGAATCTTGCAAAGACATCTGCTCGCTGCGCATCCTCGAAAAGTGCGCATCGTTATGCGACGAGCACGACTACAAATTAATGAATGTTGATTCATCCCTTGTTGCGGAGGCTCCAAGAATCCTACCCCATGCTGCCGCCATGAAGCAAAATATCGCTAAGTCGCTGGGACTGACTCCCACTGAAATAGGAATCAAGGCGACTACTAACGAGACAATGGGATTCATTGGGCGCAGCGAAGGGATGGCGGCATTTGCCACCGCCCTTATCGTTAAGAAAGAATTTCTCAGATAAGCCGATCACCTAAAGAGCAAGGTCGTAACTACGCCCGCTCTTACCCTCCCGCCAATCGATAAAGGCCTGGTTAGCAACGGAGATTCCGCCAGTCGTTGGATAGTTCCCTGTAAAATACCAATCACCAGATTCAGCCGCATTAATGGAATCGTGTAAGTTCTCGACCGTCTGATAGATCACCTCGACCTCTCCGTGCCAGTCGATATCTTCTGGGTAAACGATTTGTGCGATTTCTGCGGAGATTTCCTCGTTGGTAAATCCAGCATAAAGCTTTTGAACTGCATTAATTCGATCTTCGCTGGGAGTTTCCATCTCAGTTTTGCAGTCCCGATAAACCTCCTCGATAAGAGCGGAATTCCCTGAACGCTTGATCAGGTTGATCGTTGCCTGAAACGCGATAAACTTTCCCAACTCCGACATATCAATACCGTAACAATCAGGATAGCGAATCTGCGGTGCTGTCGAACAAATTACAATCTTGCCTGGTTTCGTTCGGGCAAGAATCTTCAGAATTGATTGCTTTAAAGTTGTCCCACGAACAATGGAATCATCGAGGACGACTAACTTCCCTCCTTCGGGAACGACCCCATAGGTGATATCGTAAACGTGCGACACCAATTGATTGCGGCCACTTTCCTGCGAAATAAAGGTCCGCAGCTTGATATCTTTATGCGCAATTTTTTCACCAACTGGCCAATTCCGCATAATCAGCTCGTCGATCTTTGCCTCATCAAGCTCACCAGCCTTCAAAGCACTCAGCATATCGCTACGAACCATTTTACGCCGATAAAGTCGCAAACCATCCATCAAGCCATAATAAGCAGTCTCCGCAGTGTTGGGCACAAATGAGAAAACGGAGTTCTGAAAATCATGATCGATGGACTCAACAACTTGCTGAACCAAAGCAGATCCCATGGCCTTACGTTCACGATAAATTTCTGGATCGTTCCCACGCGAAAAATAAATCCGTTCGAAAGAGCAGGGCTGCGGTTTAATCTCATCCGCAAAACGCTCCGATTGATGATCTCCGTTATTTTTGATCGTCATCACCATACCGGGATCGAGCTCTGTCACCTGATCCTGCTCAGCTTCAAAGACTGTCATCAACGGAACTCGCTCACTAGCAAAAGCAATAACTTCATCTGTCTCATAGTAGTAGCATGGGCGAATTCCGTGAGGATCACGCATAACGAAAAGGTCCCCATTCCCAACCACTCCTGAGATGCAATAACCACCATCCCACCCTTTTGCAGATTCAGCGACAATATGAGCCAGATTCAGACGAGCTGATATCTTTTCTGCAGTGTGATCCCCGGGAATCCCCTCATCACGAAGCTCATGATAAATATCGGTATGGGCTTCATCGAGATGGAAGCCAATTTCTTCTAACACCGTTTGGGTATCTGTTCCATAAACCGGATGCTGACCACGATCCTCCATGCGCTCGTTAAGCTCATTGGTGTTGGTCATATTGAAGTTCCCCATCACCATAAGAGTACGCGTGGGCCAGTTGCTTCGGCGCAAATAAGGATGACACGAACCATCATCGAATTGCCCCGAAGTTCCGTAGCGGAGATGCCCCATATAAACATCTCCAGCAAAGTCAAAACGTCGTCGAAGATCCTCGGGATCATTTTCGTTAATTTGCCCCTTCCGATGCTTTTTGCTCAGGTCCTTCAACTCGGAACGAAAAAGCTTCGCAAGTGAATCTTTTTTAGAATCCCGACGTCGAAAAATATAGGGTTGCCCTGGCGGCATGCCAATCTTCGCACAACCAATTCCCACCCCATCTTGGCCACGGTTGTGCTGTTTCTCCATAAGAAGAAAGAGTTTGTTAAAACCCCAAAGCGCGGAACCATACTTATCCTGATAGTATGCCAAAGGTTTCTTAAGGCGAACCACGGCAATGCCGCATTCGTGGGTGAGACGGTCACTCATGAGTAATTTGGGACTAGGATTGAACTTTAACAGTGACTCCGTCACCTGAACGAACCTGACCAAGGACCTGGCCTCCCGGTCCAGCGGCACAGGCTGCATCAACATTTTCAGGACCCACAATAGCCACCCACCCTATTCCCATGTTGAAAGCATTAAAACGATCTTCTGGATCCGTGTGGGCCAGCAGTTTTTGAACTGGCGCATTCTCCCAGAAGGGAATGGTGAGATCAGCGCCCATTCCCTTAAAGAGGCGCTCAAGGTTTTCAGGGAGCCCACCACCCGTGATATGGGCGAAAGCTTTTGCGCGTGGCCCAGCGCCTTTGAAAACACTTGTCACATCATGATAAAGTCGTGTGGGCGCAAGCATTACCTTAATTTCCTCGTCACTGAACTCAGACCTATGTTCTGCAAGAATCCGACGACAAAGACTCCAACCATTGGCATGAAAGCCATCAGAAGCATAACCAATCAAAAAATCACCTTCCTGAATTGTTTCGGGCTGAATCAAATCTTCCTTTTCAACCGCTCCAACGCAGAACCCCGAAAGCTCGACAACATCAGGAGGAACTAAGCCCGGCATTTCAGCAGTCTCGCCACCAGCTAAAATACAACCACAATCTTCTAGGTAGTCACACATCCCAGAAATCAATCGCTTGATTCGTTCGGGATGTAGCCTCTCAATCCCAATGTAATCGAGAAAGAGTAGCGGATCTCCGCCGGTTGTGATGATATCGTTAACACTCATTGCGATTAGGTCTTTGCCAGCCTCGGCTTCCATCCCGTATTCGAGAAGAACTTCCAGCTTGGTTCCAACTCCATCACATCCCGTCACAATGACCGGATTTTTATAATCACTCAGATCGAATGCCGCAGCAAAAAGACCGAACGAGTTATAAAGCTGACGCTGCTTTTGAGTGCGGGAGACATCCGCCTTAATTTCGTTGACCAAGGCCGCGGCGGCTCTGGTATCAACCCCTGCTTCCTGGTAAGTAACCTTTTTACCCATGCGCTGCCTCCGTTGTAATCTCCCCATCTCAATCGTCACGTCTTTTCCTCGTCATTTCACCTTTCAATGTGCATTTTGAGTGAAACTACGGCAAATCGGACCGTACACAGCCAATGAAAACCTTAATTCTATCATTCGTGCTCAGCCTTTCAGCTACCGCTGAACCAGCTTGGCTCGACGACATTAATATTCCTAAAAAAGGCCCTCTTAGGCAAATTCCACCCACCAAGCTTGAATATGTAATCAGCTTTAACGGAAAAGGAAAAGCAGGCACCTTTACTATTCTCTTTGGTGAAAAAGCTCCACGCTATCCAGACCATTTTCTTGTCCGCGCTCATGGCGGGAGCTCAGGATGGGCCAAAACCCTCTTCCCCTATCAATTTCACTATCTCAGCTTTCTAAATCCCAAAACTCATAGACCCACCAAGTTCGTGGGAACTGAAAGGGAAAGCTCGAAGGTGACTGCGCTTAACTACCGTTTCGATTCCAAAGGTGTCTCTGGCACAAAAAAGACAACTGAAGATGATGAGACTCAAACTGAAACCTCAAAATTTTCATACCCATACTCTCTTGGTCTTTTCAGCGGACTTTTACAGATTCGTAGCCTTCCACTCAAAGATAATGATGAAGTCGTGATGGCATTGCACCCTGTAACCACCCCCTATCTGACCAAAATCAAGATCGTTGGTAGAGAAGTCCATCTAGGAAGAGAATGCATCAAACTGACTATAGGCGCCGAAAAAGTCGAAGCTGACATGTCCCTTCAACACGAAGATGACCCCAAAACAGCAAGCATTTGGCTTTCTGATGATGATTGGCGGATCCCAATCGAGATGAGAGGTGAAATGCCGATTGGTCCCGTAAGAGTGTTTCTGACCAAGCACGAGAACCTCTAGATCCTCCAAAAAGACGAGAGATTCTCCACTCCAAGCAGAGTGAAGCTCTCTCTATCTGAGCTGATGAGCCTTATTTGTCGGTCACCGCACCTTCGCTCGCACTCGTAACCAACTTGGCATACTTTGCCAAAACTCCACGAGTGTAACGGGGCTGGGGCTGAACCCACTTCGAACGACGTGCATCAAGATCGGCATCGGTGAAAATCTCATTCTTCTCCGCATTAATAGTGATTGTATCGCCCTCTTCAAGTAGCCCAATCGGACCACCCTCGAAAGCTTCTGGCGTGATGTGCCCGACCACGAATCCATGACTACCACCCGAGAAACGCCCATCAGTAATAAATGCAACCTTATCCCCAAGCCCACGTCCCATAACGGCAGCAGTTGGCCCAAGCATTTCGCGCATACCTGGCCCCCCTTTGGGTCCTTCACGTCGAATCACAATAACATCTCCAGCCTCAATTCCTCCACTGAGAATACACTTCATTCCTTCCTCCTCAGACTCAAAGACCCGAGCTCGCCCTGTAAAAGATAGCCCTTCTTTCCCTGAAATCTTCGCAACCGAACCAGTTGGAGCAAGATTTCCGTAAAGAATTCGCAAATGACTGTCCTTCTTGACGGGGTTATCGAAGGAGCGAACGACATCCTGCCCCTCCGGGAACTCCAGTGGTGAATTAGTAAGATTTTCAGCCATCGTCTTTCCGGTTACGGTGAGGCAATTCCCATGGAGGAGACCTTCCTTGAGGAGCAATTTCATCAGAGGAATCAATCCTCCTATCTTTACCATTTCCGCCATCACGTATTTTCCGCTAGGTTTGAGATCAGCCAGAACTGGAACTCTCCGCCCGATCTCGGTAAAATCATCGATCGAAAGCTCAACATCAGCCGCATGAGCCATCGCCAATAAGTGAAGAACTGCATTAGTCGAACCTCCTAGGGTAATCACAACAGTAATAGCATTTTCAAATGCTTTGCGCGTCATGATATCCCGCGGCTTAATTCCTTTCTCCAGCAAATGAAGAACAGCCGCTCCAGCATCAAATGAATCCCGCTTTTTATCATCGCTAATGGCAGCTTGGGCTGAACTATTTGGAAGACTCATCCCAAGTGCTTCGATGGCGCTCGCCATAGTGTTGGCCGTATACATCCCACCACAAGAACCTGGGCCAGGAATCGCCTCCTCCTCTACTTTCTGGAGCTCCTCGTCCGAAAACTCACCACTAGCGTGCTTCCCAACCGCTTCAAAAACCGAAACAATATCAAGATCCTTCTCTTCCCCTTTTAATGTCGCACACCCGGGCAGAATAGTGCCTCCGTAGACAAAAACTGAAGGACGATTCATTCGGGCCATCACCATGATACAGGCCGGCATATTTTTGTCACAACCACCAATTGCCACGTAGCCATCCATACCTTCACAGCCAACCACCGTCTCGATAGAGTCTGCGATAACTTCCCGGCTCACCAACGAATATTTCATCCCCTCAGTCCCCATCGAAATTCCGTCTGAAATTGTAATCGTATTAAAAATGACAGACTTACCGCCAGCTGCGTCAATTCCATCGGCTGATTGAGTGGCAAGCCCATCGATATGAAAATTACAAGGGGTCACCTGACTCCAAGTTGAGGCCACTCCGACTTTAGGCTTCTTAAAATCATTTTTATCAAAACCCACCGGATAGAGCATCGCCCGGCTTGGGGCTCGATCGGGACCATCAAGGACCTTTGAGGAAAACTCCCGCATATTTGGATTATCACACATGTTGCTTGGGACTCTTCCTTTCCTCACTAAAAACTTCAAGCCTGATCGACTCAATGAGTCAGCCTTTCCCTGATTTCCTCACTCAGGAGGCTCTTTATGCGTCTCCAAGAAATTTTCGTTGGCTGGCTCTTGCTCTTGAAGACTTCTTACGCTACCGCAGTGCGCGTTATGCCAAGCCGAGTTCTGGTTTCCGACCCCATCTCCGAAAAAGGTGTTGAGCTTCTCAATGCCCATCCCGATATTACTGCCGACTTCAAAGTCGGGCTGGCTCCCGAAGAGCTCCTTTCCATTATTGGTGAATACGATGCACTGATCGTTCGCTCCCAGACCAAAGTCACCCCCGAGGTCTTCGCCGCAGCTAGCAAGTTAAAAGCAGTGGGTCGCGCCGGAGTCGGCGTCGATAACATAAATCGCGATGCTGCTAACTCTCATGGAGTCATCGTAATGAACACTCCCACCGGCAACACCATTTCAACCGCCGAGCACGCCTTCACCTTGATGTGTGCAACTGCTCGGAATATCGCACTGGGCCACGCTGGTGTGATAGGTGGAAACTTCAAGTCAGCCCGAAAAGCTTATCAAGGAATTGAATTAAACGGTAAAACACTCGCTGTGATTGGCATGGGCCGAATCGGCTCCGAATTCACAAAACGCGCTCAGGCTTTTAACATGAAGGTCGTAGCCTTTGATCCATTCCTAACCCAATCGCGTGCTGACGAAATGAAGGTATTACTCGCAGGCACTCCTGATGAGGCCCTCACTGGTGCCGATGTCGTTACACTCCACGTTCCGATGACTGAAGAAACCCGACATATTCTTAATGCCGAACGTCTTTCGCTTATGAATCAAGGAGCCCTCGTTATCAATTGTGCCCGCGGCGGTCTCATCGATGAAGTCGCTCTTAAAGCAGCCATCGACACCGGCCACATTGCAGGTTGCGGACTTGATGTCTTTGAAGAGGAACCACCTTCCTCCGAACATCCTCTTTTCACCCTCGACAAGCACATTAGCTTCACTCCCCACCTTGGAGCATCAACTAACGAAGCTCAGGAAAATGTTGGCATTCAGGTTGCCGAACAAATCCGAGATTTTTGTGCCACGGGTGAAATTCGCAATGCAATCAACATGCCTTCAATGGATGCCACCGCGCTCAATGAATTAGGTTGCTATATCGACATCGCGAGCGGTCTGGGCAAACTCCTTGCTAAGATTGGCCCGGATAATCCTGACTCACTCCGGATCTCATATCATGGTCCCATTTCCAGCAAAGACACCGCTCTCATTTCACGCAGCGTCCTCACTAGCTTTTTGGAGGCCGCCCGTAATGATGGGCAGGTTAACATCGTCAATGCTCCCGCCATAGCCAAAGAAATGGGGCTCGAAACTAATGAGTCAACAATCAACGCCGCGACTGAATACAGCGAGCTTGTAGTTGCTGAACTCAAAAAGGGAGACCTTAGTTATCGCGTCTCAGGCACAGTAATTGGAAAATCTCCGCGAATCGTTGAAATCGATAAGCTGTATGTCGACATCAACATCAAGGGACACTTTCTCGTAGTCAAAAATGACGATCGTCCTGGTATGGTCGGTTTAATCGGCACCGAACTTGGTAATGCGAAGGCCAATATAGCCAATCTTTCTTTGGGCCGCAACAGCTCGGAGGGAAGCGCCCTCACCGTCATCGAGCTAGATGCGCCACTTGAATCATCTGTTATGTCAACAATCCGCAAGACTGAAGGAGTGATCTACGCAACCGGAGTCACTCTTTAAGCGGAGCGGAGACAACATTCCTATTGCGTATTTTAACGCCAAAAAACTCGACCCACGGAGGGGAATTCCGATTTCTTTAAAAGACGGAGGGGGTAGGCAGCCTCTGGAAGCGGTATTGACAAAAAAGCCCTCTACCCTCTCGAATCATTTTAAGCGATCAGCGCCCATCAAGGATCGGTGCGAGCTTACATGCCGTTTCCACCGGCCAAGAACTCTTTGGCGTGAAAATGGCGGCGTCGAGAGACTTATGCTCAGGCCAACCCGGCTCTATCGGAATTTCGCAAATCGCACGTTTGATAATTCGTACACTCATTTTGGCGTTAGCCGCAAGATGCGCCACCACCGAACTTGCTTCGACGGTTTCCTCACCTTCTCTCCAGCAATCATAATCTGTTACCATTCCTAGAGTGGCCAAAGCAATCTCCGCCTCACGCGCGAGCTTCGCTTCCGGAAGATTAGTCATGCCAATAATATCAAAGCCGAGATTCCTGTAGTAGAAGGATTCCGATTTGGTAGAAAAGGCAGGTCCATCCATACAAACATAAGTTCCACCATCGTGGAGATCAGCGCCCTCCGCACGCCCAGCCTTCGCTAAAATTGAACGCAACCCAGAACTAATAGGCTCCGCAAAACCAATATGAGCAACTATCCCCTCACCGAAAAATGTATTATTTGCCCGCTGGCTAGTTCGATCAAAGTATTGATCCGGAAGAACCACTGAGCGAGGCGAATACGCCTCCTTCAAACTCCCAACCGCAGTTGCACAAATCACCCAGCGCACCCCGAGCGAACGAAGCGCCCAAAAATTGGCTCGATGATTCACCTCGGTCGGCAGAATGGTATGATTTTGTCCATGGCGGGACAGGAACCAAACTTTTCTACCTTTAAATATGCCACCTACCAACACATCTGAGGGCTCACCAAAAGGTGTTTCAACTCGACGCTTCTCAACATCTTCAAGCCCGTCAAAACCCGAGACCCCACTCCCACCAATAATTCCAATTGCGGCACTCATCATTTACTAGTCTTACGTGCTAAAATTTCAGTCGCAAAAATCAAACCTACCCCCAACACAACCGCCCCTAGCTGAAACCATGCCTCAGTAGTTGCAAGATCCGGAAAGTGCCAATTCTCAAAACCAACAATCTTATCCTCAGGGCCATCCTTTTTCTCAATAGTCTCAAGAACCTCATCTTTCCAGGGCCAAATGATAACGAGAGATCCGGCAACAAATCCGGTGATCGTTCCGATCGCTTTATCATGATGTTCCCGGAACAACCAACTCAAGGATCGCGAGAGAGCCAACAATCCAACCACCGCCCCAATCCCTACTGGGAGAACGACCGAAACCACCACACTTAAATCCCCGGAGCTCAAAGCATTCACCGAATTAAGTACCAATCGATAGTTTCCCATCAAAAGAAGAACAAAAGAACCACTGAGCCCTGGGATAATCATGCTACACATCGCAGCCACGCCACAAAAAATGAGATAAACGAAATCCCTATTTTCGGAAGCCGGAGTAAGAAACGCCATGGAAACGGCGATCGCCGCTCCAATGAAAAAGACGCTTATAACATCGGCCCCCCAACGCTTAACCTGTTTCCCTACAGACGGAATGGAAGCAGCAATCAACCCAAAAAAGACCGACCAGATCAACTGAGGATGATTTTTAAATTGATATTCCAAAACTTGAGCCAAAGTCATGATACTTAGAAACACACCCAAAATGAGGGATGTCAGAAAAAGACCGTCGATTTTCCTCCAAAGCGCACCAAACTTAAATCCAATTCCAAGCTTTAGTGCCTCAGCATCGAAAGACTTCAGGGCATCAATAAGACGCTCGTAAATCCCGGTGATGAGCGCAATCGTCCCCCCAGAAACACCCGGCACCACATTAGCCGCTCCCATCGCGAATCCCTTTAGGAAAGTAGCCAGCTCGTCTTTCATCAATTGGCAAAGAAGAATTACTGGAGACCGTCGATTAGGGCATTAAAAGCTGCACTAGGTCGCATTGCTTCGACCAACTTCTCTGGATCTGGTGAGTAGTAACCTCCAATATCAACCTCTTGCCCTTGCACGCTATTCAACTCAGATACGATTACCTCTTCTTGAGATGCCAGAGTTTCGGAAAGCGTCGTAAACTGTTCGGCGAGTGATGCCGAACTCCTCTGCTCTGCGAGTGCCTTTGCCCAATAGAGAGCAAGATAAAAGTGGCTGCCACGATTATCAAGCTGGCCGCACTTACGTTGAGGACTCTTATTCTCAAGCAACACCTTCGTCGTTGCATCATCCAAAGTTGCACCAAGGATCTTGGCCTCCTCCGAACCAATATGCTCGAGTGAAACTGCAAGGGCTAGAAACTCTCCAAGAGAATCCCAACGCAAGTGATTCTCCTGCACGAACTGCTGCACGTGCTTTGGAGCCGACCCGCCTGCTCCGGTCTCGAAAAGCCCGCCACCATTCATCAGCGGAACAATCGAAAGCATCTTGGCACTCGTGCCCACTTCGAGAATTGGAAACAAGTCGGTGAGGTAATCACGCAAGACGTTCCCAGTGACCGAAATTGTTTCCTCGCCAGCTTTCAGTCGCTCAAGAGAAACCTCGGAAGCTTCCACCGGGCTGAGAATTCGAAGATCCAAACCTTCGATGTCGTGATCGCCGAGATAAGTGCCAACCTTCCCGATGAGCTGGGCATCATGCGCCCGGTCTTCATCAAGCCAGAAAATTGCCGGAGATCCCGTGGCGCGCGCACGATTCACCGCAAGCTTCACCCAATCCTGAATCGGAGCATCCTTGGTTTGGCAAGCACGCCAAATGTCGCCTTCGCCCACTTCGTGCTCCATGAGGGTTTCGCCAGCCGAATCGATCACCCGAACAGTTCCAGCGAATGGAACTTCAAAAGTCTTATCGTGCGAGCCATATTCTTCCGCCTTCTGCGCCATTAAGCCCACATTTGGCACTGTTCCCATAGTGGTCGGATCAAAAGCCCCGTTCTTTTTACAAAAGTCGATGGTCGTCTGATAAACCCCTGCATAGGAACTATCGGGAATCACTGCGATGGTGTCCTGAACCTTGCCATCCTTATCCCACATCTGGCCAGAATTTCGAATCATCGCTGGCATCGAGGCATCGATAATCACGTCGCTTGGCACATGAAGATTAGTGATACCTCGGTCGGAATCGACCATAGCGAGATCAGGCCCTGCAGCGATGGCTGCCGCAATATCGGCTTCAATTACGGTTTTTTGATCAGCCGGTAGGTTCTCGATTTTCGCAACGAGATCTCCAAAACCGTTTTTAAAATCGATTCCAAGTCCCCCGAGAACCTCGGCGTGTTTTTCGAGGAAATCCTTGAAATAAACTTCAACCGCATGACCAAAAATAATCGGGTCAGAAATTTTCATCATGGTGGCTTTCATATGAAGGGAGAAAAGCACTCCCTCATTTTTCGCTGCAGCTTTTTGCTCAGCAAGGAAACTGACAAGCGCCGCCTTGCTCATGCAGGTAGAGTCGATAATTTCCCCGGCCTGCAGGGAAATCCCTTCTTTAAAAACAGTCACCGCTCCGTCAGCGGCGATGTGCTCAATCTTGACCGAAGTCGCACTCTCGACTGTGACCGATTTTTCGTTAGAAGCGAAATCACCTTCGGACATGGTGGCGACACGGGTTTTCGAATCAGCGCTCCATCCTCCCATCGAGTGCGGGTTGGCTTTGGCATACTCCTTAACAGCTTTTGGTGCGCGACGATCGGAATTGCCCTCACGAAGAACTGGATTCACAGCACTCCCCTTCACCTTATCGTAACGGATTTTGATTTCCTTCTCGTCAACATTGGCCGGATTTTCGGGATAATCCGGCAAAGCGACCCCTTTCGCTTGTAGCTCGGAAATGGTGGCCACCAGCTGAGGAACCGATGCGCTGATATTAGGAAGCTTAATGATATTTGCCTCAGGAGTTTTCGCTAATTTGCCAAGCTCGGACAGGTGATCTCCGATACGCTGATGTTCCGGCAGTCGATCTGAGAAAACTGCGATAATTCGTCCAGCCAAAGAAATATCTCGGGTCTCAATTCTAATTCCCGAAGACTTGGTGAAGGCCCTAATAATAGGCAAAAGGGATTGGGTCGCTAAAAATGGAGCCTCATCGGTTTTGGTGTAAATAATGGTCGGCTGGGACATCCTTTAGCTCTTAAGGGAAAGAGGGCCCTCGGTCAATGCCCTGTCCACCACGAAAAAAATCAGATAGGGTTCAATTATGCCTCTTTTCGGACCCGCTCATGGACTCGCCCTCATCGTGATTGCGATAATTGCTGGAATCTGTATTCGAGAAGGAAAGCGAGGCCTTGTCTGGCCTCGTGCAATGCTTGCTTTTCTCTGCCTCTCTGTCTTCCCCATCAATCAGCTAGCACTCATCGGAGTGGATTTTGAACCAGCGATCGAAAGATTTATTCCATTTCATCTTTGCGACATCGCAGCAGTGACTGCGGGCTTTGGAATTTTGACTAGAAATCCACTTCTTTGTGAGCTGACCTATTGTTGGGGGTTAGCCGGGACAATGCAGGCCTTAATCACTCCTAATTTGACCCTAGATTTCCAGCACCCCTTCTTTTGGAGCTTTTTCATTCAACATGGTGCGATTGTCATCGTCGCACTCTACCTTCCACTAGCGATGAAATGGAAACCTCAGGACGGAGTCGTCCTTCGCATGTTTTTCTGGAATCAGATCTATTTCTTCGCAGCCTTGACCATGAATTGGGCCCTCGGAACCAACTTTGGATTCCTAGCCCGAAAACCGAAAACCACGACACTCCTTGACCACCTCGGAGATTGGCCCACTTACCTCTTTTGGCTTCAACTCCTAGCCATTCTTCTTATGTTCCTTCTGTTTTTACCCTTCCGACGATCAATAAACATTTGGCGCTCGAGCAGAATCGGAGTAAATCCAAACCATGAGTGAAGCAGCTAAGCCCATGAAAAAGAAAAGAGTCAACGTGCGTCGCCCTGACATCATGACTCTCGTTCAGGAGGAAGTTGAAAAACACTACCACTCACCCATTGTCGAAAAACTTCGAGAAAGAGGCGGCTCGCTGACGATTGGTAAGACCACAATCCGACTCGCTGAACAATTTGGGTTTTGCTACGGGGTAGAACGCGCTATCGATCTTGCATACGCCTCGCGGCGAGTTTTCCCAGATCAGCGCATTTTTTTGATCGGAGAAATTATTCATAACCCTGAGGTGAACCGTCAACTCACGGACATGAACATTGTCTCTCTTCCGTGGAAAGACCTCACAAAGGAATACGATGACCTGACCGAAGAAGATGTCGTGATCGTTCCTGCTTTCGGGGCCCCGACCTCATTCACCGAAAAAATCGAACAACAGGGTTGTCACATTATCGATACAACTTGCGGTGATGTCATGAAGGTCTGGCGGAGGGTTCGGACTTACGCAAAAACTGGCGTAACCTCGTTTATCCACGGTAAACGTGGTCACGAAGAAACCCGTGCAACAGCTTCCCGTGCGATCGGCAATGATGGCAAGGGACACTACCTTATCGTTCTGACACTCGAAGAAACTGAATACGTTTGTAATTTCATCCGAAATGGAGGTGAATCATCAGAGTTTCTCGCGAAATTTGATAAAGCCGTTTCTGAAGATTTTGACCCGACCGTTCACCTCAGAGAAATTGGGGTTGCAAATCAAACTACGATGCTAAAAAGCGAAACTGAAGAGATTCAACGCCGGATCCGCCAAGCCATTACCGATCGCGATGGAAGCGCTGAAAAATTTCAGATGTTCGACACGATTTGTGGAGCAACCCAGGAGCGGCAAGATGCTCTTTTCGATATGCTCAACAAACCTATGGACCTTCTTCTGGTTGTCGGCGGATATAACAGCTCCAACACCACGCACCTTGTGGAAATCGGTAACGAAAACCTTCCCACTTACTTCATCAGGGAAGCCTCTTGCTTGGAATCACTCGAGACCGTAGTTCACTTCGATATTGAGAAAGGATTAGAAACACCTGCACCAAACGTCCTCTTAGGATTTGACAACGAAGAAGCCACGATTGGCATCACCGCCGGAGCCTCCTGCCCGGCCAACCTTATCGAGGAAGCAATCGTCCGGGTCTTAGCCCTTCGCGGCATCTCAAGAGAGACCATCGACAAAAAATAACTTTAGATTCTAGGAGAAGAGATCCAGCAACTCTTCTTCCTCAAGGCCCGGAACAAGCGCTCCTACGCCGTCTAAAACAGCTTCCATCATCTTTTTCTTTTCTTCTTGGAGAGCTAAGATTTTTTCCTCGACGGTATTTCGCGTAATCAATTTATAGCTGGTCACAACATTTTTTTGTCCAATCCGGTGGGCCCGGTCAGTGGCTTGCGCTTCGACCGCAGGATTCCACCATGGATCAAGGTGGATCACAGTATCAGCGGCGGTAAGATTCAAACCAACTCCACCCGCTTTTAACGAAATTAAAAAGACCGGAACTTCCCCTTCCTGAAATCGTTCAACCACATCGCCACGCTTTTTGGTAGAACCATCAAGGTAACAATAATCCCACTGGTTACGAAGGAGGATTGGAACGACCCCTTGAAGGAGTTGCACAAATTGACTGAAGACCAAAACACGATGTCCTCCGGCGATCGCTTCAGAGAGAAGTTCTTCGAGATCATCAAGCTTCACTCCAGCATCCTTATCCTCAACCTTGAGCCCGGGAAGAAGTCGCAAATCACAGCAAGCCTGACGAAGCCGCAGCAAGGCCGTCAGCGCAACCATCCTCTTACGACCATCATCAGCAGCCTCAACCTGTGAACGACTTTCGTGCAAGAGCTGGCTGTAGATCGTTTGTTGTTTCGGCGCAAGGTCACAGTATCGAACCTGCTCAATCCGATCCGGCAGGTCCTTCGCGACATCCTTCTTCAAACGACGAAGGACAACCGGCTTGAGCTTTCGGGAAAGTCGGCGAGCCAAGGCTGGATCCCCCCCTTTGCGTAACGGTTTCTCAAAACGCTCAAGAAATGGCTTCCGTGGCCCCAGATACCCAGGAAGGGCAAACTCCATGATCGACCAGAAGTCCTGCAAGGAGTTCTCAACCGGCGTTCCCGAAAGAGCAAAACGGTGCTTCGCATTCAGGCGATGAGCCGCTTTAGAAATCTGCGCGTCCGGATTCTTGATTTGCTGAGCTTCATCGAGAATCGCGAGATTGAATTCGCGAGATTGGAATTTATCACTATCGATTCGGAGAATTGCATAGCTCGTAATTACGACGTCAGCATCCGGAATCTCGCCGCGCTTTCCACCAACGTGGAGAGCGACTTTTAATTGCGGCACCCACTTCGCACACTCTTCTGCCCAGTTCGATACAAGCGATGAAGGACAAATCACTAAAGCCGGGCCGCCTTTCTTCGCGATGAAAGTCAGCGTCTGCAGCGTTTTACCAAGCCCCATGTCATCGGCGAGGATGCCACCCATCTCCAGCTCACTGAGCCGATACATCCACTGAACGCCGGTTTCCTGATATGGGCGAAGATAATCAGGCAGATCGAGATCCACTTCCGGATCCACTTCAACCGCCATCCCGAAGTCTCGCGCACTCGCTTTAAGAAAAGCCGCCTGCTGCGCATTAATCTCAAAGACGCCGGGGGAATTTTGGAGCGCTTCGGAATCGGTCAGTGTCTCGTTGACCTCCTCGATAAATTCAGAGTCGATGACCGCGATCTTCCCTTTTCCAAAAGCATGTTCGGCGCTGCCCATGCGAAGCATTCGTTGCACTTGATCAGAAGGAAGCTCCTCGCCGCCGACTTGATATTTCGTCTCCACCGAAAACCAGTCGTGACCGCTATCCTGCCATTCCCAATCGGGACGGACCGCAACCACTTGCGTGGCAGCCGCTTGAAAACGCTCGCCTTTCTCCACCGCCCATTGTGCGGGCATTTCAGCAAAGGCATGAAACTTTAAAATTTCTTCGCGATCACGCAGCGCCATTCGGCCTCCTCTCGCCGGCCCCTCAAACCCCCAGGCCAAAAAGAAATCGATAACAGCCTTTTCCTTGGAAAGGCTGGTGAAGACATCACCTACCAATTGTGGCTCACCCTCTTGACACGAGGCTTTTTTACCCTCGTAACGAAATTCCAGACGAGCCTCCAGATGCCGCAACGAACCTTCGAGAACGATCATGACATCCGGTAGACCTTCTTCAGGCAAGGTTTCCCATAAACCATCGGGAATCTCGAACCATTGCTCAAGCTCCGCCAGCGTGTAACGAGCTTCGGCCGCACTAACGCGCAGCCCTTGCATGAGCACCGGATAAAAGCGCATCGGCAAGCCCGGAGCCACTGGTTGAAATTCAGAATCAGATAGTTGCC
>KB912128.1 GCA_000383735.1 Verrucomicrobia bacterium SCGC AAA164-M04 | reverse complement strand
CAATTGCTGAACCCCCTTAAAGGTGCTCAACATGAGGATTCCAAAAACAACCGCGGTGGTTGAAGCCGCCCAAAGAATCCCCGGAGCCATCTCACGCCGCAAGGATGTGGGGGACTGCCCGGCTGATGACTCACGAGCAATGACCACACCGTAATCAATCACCAGTCCGAGAAGAATTGCGGCAAACCCAACACTCACCAGATTCAAAGTCCCATAAATCCAGCCAGCCAAGCCAAGAGTAATGAGAAAGACCAGCCCGAGGATCGCTCCCAAAACCAACAATTGGACAAAACTTCTTTGAGTCAAAAGGAACAAGATCCCAACAATAATTGAAGTAATAGTTATGGTCCCCGACATGTCTTTTTCCATTCCCGAACCTATTTCAGCACTAAAAACCGGCCCACCTGTCAGCGTGTAGGTGAATCCTTCCGATTTCCAATTATTGGTGGATTCACGAATTTGATTCACCCACTTCGCATGTTCTCGATATTCTAGGCCGAGATCCGTATTTGCAATCATGACCAACCAAAACCGGCCATCTTCGCTTTGATAATCGAAACTGTTACCTTGTAATTGATTCATCGTTGGGTGGGTCAAAAAACCCAAAGGATCATAAGCAGCCATCGTTGCTTCGCCCTGATCTAGGGAGAGAGCCACCTTGTCTTTGGACTCCGCTAATAGGGCCTGAATTTGAGTAGGCTCCCTTAATCTATCTGTAAATTTCTGAACTTGTCTTGGGTCAGAGTCCGCCCAAAGCCTTGCGAGACTTTTAGCGAAACTCTTTGGGTCGTCGTCAAAGCGATTACGATACTGAATCCGAGCTTCCGGAAGGCTCTTCTTTAAATAATCAGCCAACTCGGCAACATCCTCCTCGAAAATTTCATCCTCATGTTTTAGCAGAAGAATCACCCGATGATCATCATCAAAGTATTCCCGAAAGACCTGTAGGGCTTCTACCTCGGGAATTCCATCAGGCAAAATTTCAAGGACATCCGTTGCAAAACTTAAACGTTTCAGGCCGCTTACAGAAATAATAAGGACAATTCCAAAAATCAGATAGGATCGGATCGGGCGGCGCACGCGCGGATATTGACTGCTCTTTAAGAAATATCGACTTCCTAGATTGAGAATATCCTAAAAAAATAGATGATACGCCCATGGTTAGATTTAGTATCATCTTGCTCTGTTTCTCCCTCCGAATTTTTGCCGACGAGGCAGCTCCACTTAGAGAGGCACTTAAGAGACAAGCAGCTCATAAATCCGTTGTGGCAACCTTCCGTCAAACCAAGCGGGTTCCAGCTTTGACAGACGATATCAAGACGATGGGAAAACTCTGGCTAATTCCGGGAAAAGCTTTTCGCTGGGAAATTGGAAAACCAGTCAGACAAACGATCGTCTATAATGGTGGGCAAGTCTTGATGATCGATGAGCTCAAGAAGACAGGCGAACGGCTCTCACCCGACGATCGTTCGGTGAAGCCCCTATTTCTTACTTTGGGGATGGGTAAAGAAGCCTCATTTGATGAGATGCTGAAAGTCTTTACGATCACGAGCACGAACGAAGCCAAGGGACGTTACAATGCAACATTTTCTCCCAAACAACGCTCGGTGAAAAAGCTTATCAAGTCTCTCTTAATGCAGGTAAATCTTGAGGCCTCTTTTGTAGAACGTATCGGGTGGACTCAGAGGGACGGCACCGAGACCATGACCGAGTTTTTTACCCCTCAACTCAATATTGCGATCCCCACCGGCATCTTTAATGTCAACGATTCTGCTTATCGCTGGAAGAAGTAAACCAGCACCTGTAATCCTACTAGATTTGGTTGGAAATCGCAGTTTCAATGAATTTGAGAACTTCTTTTCGACCAGTTCGAGTTGTTGTCGAGGTCTCAAAATGAATCGGATCTCCTTCACTAAACTCCTTCATTCTTTCCAGGAATAATCCAATATTCTTCCGGACAAGCTTAGGTTTACTCTTATCAGTCTTCGTGAAAATGAGAGCAAAAGGCAACTGGGCCTCAATGAGCCAAGCGAGAAACTCTAGATCTATTTTCTGCGGAGGGTGGCGTGAATCGATTAACACGAATATCCCAGTCAATGTTTCCCGATTGATAAGATAGTCTGATACAAATTCGTTGAATTGGTCTCTTTGAGACTTTGAGACTTTTGCGTAGCCATAGCCCGGAAGATCGACAAGGTTCCACGAATCATTGATCGAGAAAAAGTTGATTTCTCTCGTCCGCCCAGGAGTTTTCGAAACCCTGGCTAGGCCTTCTTTATTTGTAAGAAGATTAATCAGGGAGGACTTCCCCACATTAGATCGTCCAATGAAAGCAAACTCAGGAAGATCCGGCGCAGGGCATCCGTCAAAATTGATTGCACTTTTCTTAAATTTTGAATTTTGAATTTTCATCAGCGCACAAGATCTCGTTTAAGTGAGATGGTGAATGAAACAATAAGAAACGGCTGCTTTCCGAAGAAAGCAGCCGTGAAAACAAAAATAAAATGATTGTTGCGAACGTGCTCAGTCGTCTAGCGACGGCGACGTGCTGCCAGAGCGAGTCCGGCAAGCGCAGCAAGAAGGCTTGTTGATGGCTCAGGAACAACTACTCCCTCACCAAGTTGGATACCTTCGGTGAAAATAAGGCCAAGACCTGTATCAACCTCTGTGAGGATCGTTCCGTAGACAAGTGAGTCAGCGGTCAAAGAATCACTGTCAATAATGATGTCGAGTGCACCAGCACCAACAGCATTCTCAGTTCCGAAGACCAAACCTGGATCGTAAACTGCGAAATCGGTGGAGCTAGCAAGGTCGGCGCCATCACCAATCACAAGATAAACGGAAGCACCTACAGGTGATTCTGTCGTTCCCGCAGGAATTGGAGCCGAGCGGTTACCGTCAAAGAATCCGCCAACCCCAATGCTGTTTGAGAAAGCACTGTTTCCGTCTCCAAATGCCGTGAACAAAAGAACTTCTTCTTTGCTGGTAGGAGCAGATGCGAAGGTTCCGGCTGCGACGAATCCAGAGCCAAGGGCAATTGGGGCACCGGTGTTATCAAGAACAGGAACAGCTGTAGGATCAGCTGAAGCTACGTTCAAGAATGAAACGGTGTATGCACTTGCTCCCGAGAACAACCCAATGGCTGCTAGGCTAGCGATTACTGTTTTCTTCATAATAATGATTTTAAAAGTGAATTTTCTTAAGACTTAGAGGTCAGCGTAAAACGCAGGAGCTCCGATTGATACTCCCTGTGGAAGAGCACCGCGGTTTTGGATAACGATTCCTGATGCAGAGTCAAGAGAAACTGCTGTCGAATCTGCGTCGTTGCTATTACCTGTTGCGGCATCAACAACTTTCCAACCAGCACCGGCTCCACCAAATCCACCAGAAGAATACCAGTAGATGTCGAAGTCAGCTCCGCTTGGAATGAAAACGAGATCAGCACCACCCTGTCCAGCAGATGCTGTGAGAGTGCCTGCTCTAAGAACGCCAGGGTTACCTGCTTCGTCAAAGGCTGATGAAAGAGTTGCTCCAGCAGGATAGATTGTGCTCAAGTAGTTAAACTGAGTTGTAAGAGCTGGAGTAGTGCCAGTCGTCTTAACCGACCCACTTACAACAATAGAGTTGTCAGCACCACGGTTCTGGATGATGAGCCCGTCAGTGTAAACTAGAGTCACTGCTGCACCGTCAACATCGTTGCTTTCGCCGCTTGCTGGATCAACTTGCTTCCAACCTGCACCTACACCACCGAAACCACCGGAAGAATACCAGTAAGTGTCAAATGCGCCTGAGCCGTCTGGGACAAGAACAAGATCAGCACCACCTTGTCCAGCGGAACCGGTCAAGCTAGCTCCGTCAGCACCAAAGACAGAAGCAAGAGTCTGTGGAGCACGGACAGTCACGGTGTTCTCCACCTCAAGATTGTCCAAAAGACCAGCAGGAACGGAAATGGATCCAGCGGCAACTGTTCCAACGACAACCGCGCCAGCAGCGTCTCCGTCAACAACTTCAACGATCACTGAACCGTCAGCGACTTCGCCACTTGCGAGAGTGATTGCGCCATTCTCAGCTGTAGCAACCGTGCTAGTAGCGAGAGGAGCACCGAGGAGGCGAAGACCGACGTAATTAAACTGTTGGTTGATTTCAAGAGTCTCATAGCCAACGGGCTTCGAGACTGATTCTTGGGCAGCAGCACTTCCCATGAGGAGGGCTCCAAGCCCAAAAGCGGCAGCTGCTTTAAGAGTAGTATTTTTCATTTTTGTTTTCTTTGCTGTTATAGTTGAAGTCTTGTCAACATGACGTTGACAAGTTTTCGCAGGCAATCCGATGTGAAGTTACCGTCAAAAGATGGGAGGCGTCAATGCCATTCTTCAAAGTTTTTGAGAAAAATTATTGTAGTTCGTATAACAATAATACTTCCCCCAAAACCCTTTTAGATCCGAGGTTTCTTGTAACACCTACCAAGCAGAAATCTGCTGGAACTGGTCAACCCGCTCAAAAAAATCAGTTTTGCTAGTCGATTCGAGCGATTTTGTTGAGAAATTTTCGCAGGTAAAGGAGGCAAGAATCGATCCATTGACGACTGCCGTTTTCAGTTGATCAAAGGTCGGTGTTACTGCCCCTTCTGCGGCCAGGGTTCCGATCAAGCCTCCAAGAAAGGTATCTCCAGCTCCGGTCGGATCCGACAAATCCCGTAGCGGCCAAGCTCCACAGCTAAAAAATGCTCCATCGGGGCCAAATAATTTGGCCCCAAACTCGCCAAGTTTCACCACAACGTAACGAGGTCCCTTTTCCAGCAATCTCTCTCCCGCAAGAACAAGATTGTTAGTATCAGCAAACTCCCGAGCTTCACTTTCATTGATGACCAAAAGATCAATTCGTTTTAAAACATCATGTAGCTCTTCATTAGCCACCGTGATCCAAAGATCCATCGTGTCAGCGACCACAAACTTTTTCTGCGCATTGCATTGCTCCAGCATCTGAAGCTGGTTGATGGGGGCCATGTTAGCCAAAACGACAAACGGGGCATCGGCAAGCTCGGCAGGAACTGAAACCTGCCAGTTCTCCAAAACATTAATGGCAACATTATGAGTCGTCCGCTCGTTCATATTTTCGTGATACTCCCCGGTCCAAGTAAACGAGGCCTGCTCCGAACGCTCCAGGCCGGACAAATCGACTCCCTGTTCACTCAACATCTCAAGATGCTCCTGCGGGAAATCGTTACCGATGATACCTAACAGATGCACCGAAGAGGCAAGTTTTGCTGCAGCCAGCGAGGCATAGCTAGCGGACCCCCCAAGCAGATTGGTTTCATCTGCGACCGGGGTTTTGACATTATCAATGGCGACCGAACCGCCGACGAGTATTTTCATAAGAGTTGGGATAAAATGCTTTGGGTCTCCTCCTTCGGGACAGGCGATGACAATAAGTGAGAAACTATTACAACGCGCCGGGCACCGGCCTGTTTCACTTCCGCTAAATTGCCAGGCTTAATTCCACCAATACAAAATGCCGGGATTTGCAAACCTACCTCCTTCTGCATAGCGCTGATCTTACCAAGTCCAATTCCGGGACGACCTTTTTTGGTCGGGGTAGGGAAAAGGGGGCCAAAACCAATGTAGTCCGCGCTGTCCGCTAAGGCCTGGCGCGCCTGCCTCAAGGAATGGGTAGAACGTCCTAGTAGCATCTCTGGCCCGATTCGCTCTCTCGCTTCCTGAAGGGAGCCATCATCTTGCCCTAAATGAAGTCCATGCGCCCCGCACTCGAGCGCAAGCTCCAGATGATCATTAATCACCAACGGGATCTTAAACTCGTCACAAAGAATTCGCAATCTCAGCGCGAGATCCCGGAGTGAACTGGGATCATGGCCTTTTGCGCGAAGCTGTAAAATTCCAACGCCACCAGCCAGTAGGGCACGCGAAACATCTTCCGCTTTTTCGCTACTCACGTAGCCGAGATCGCAGATCCCATAGAGAACTGCACTTTCAAGCGCTGATCTCACTCCCCTTTCTTTTCTTTAAGATATTTGGCGACCCAAGCAATGTCGTATTTCCCGGCAATAAAATCGGGGTGATCGATTATCTCCTGCTGGAATGGAATAGTGGTCTTAATGCCACGGATCGTGAACTCCGAGAGTGCGCGCTTCATTCGAGCAATCGCCACCTCACGACTTGATGCCGTCACGATGAGCTTCGCGATCATTGAATCGTAATGGGGAGGCACCGTGTAACCGGAATAAACGTGCGAATCAACTCGCACTCCTTTTCCACCCGGAGCATACCACAAATCAATGGTTCCAGGACTCGGCGTAAAATTATTATAAGGATCTTCCGCATTAATGCGGCACTCGATGGAATGGCCTCGCGGCTCTACCCCTAGGACATGACTGGAAACCGGTTCACCAGACGCGATGCGAATTTGTTCTTTGATGAGCTCGCAGCCCATTACCTCCTCCGTCACCGGGTGCTCAACCTGGATCCGGGTGTTCATCTCCATAAAATAAAAATCGGTAGCATCAGCATTGACCAAATATTCGATCGTTCCAGCATTCCGGTAGTTGATCGATTCTATCAAACGCACCGAGGCTTCGCCCATCCGCTCCCGCATTTCGGGCGAAATCAACGGACTGGGACATTCCTCGATGATTTTCTGGTTCCGTCGCTGCATCGAGCAGTCTCGCTCGCCGAGATGAAAGTAATTCCCATGATCATCAGCAAGGACCTGAAACTCAATGTGATGGGGCTCAAGAACCAACTTTTCAATATAGCAATCTCCGTTATTAAAGCAGGCTTCGGCCTCTTTGGAGGCCGCTTGAAACTGAGACTTAAACTCGTCCTCACTCATTGCTGGACGCATCCCGCGACCTCCACCACCAGCCGTCGCCTTAATCATGACGGGAAATCCAACTTCCTTGGCTACCTTAAGTCCCTCAACAGCGTCAGCTACAATGCCATCCGAGCCAGGAGTCACAGGAACTCCATTCGCAGTCGCAGTGGCGCGAGCCGTGTTCTTATCACCCATTGTCCGGATGACTTCCGCCGAGGGACCAATGAACGTAATATTACAGCTTTCGCAAATCTCAGCAAACCGAGCATTTTCCGAGAGAAATCCATATCCGGGATGAATCGCATCTGCTCCGGTGATCTCAGCTGCCGCAATAATGCGATCAGGCTTCAGATAGCTTTCTTTGCTGGGACCGGGGCCGATACACACCGAATCATCCGCAAGCTGAACGTGCATAGAATCAATATCCACCTCGGAGTAAACCGCGACAGATTCAACCCCTAGTTCACGACAGGCCCGAATGATGCGGAGGGCGATTTCGCCACGATTGGCGACGAGGACGCGCTTAAACATGCTAGAATATCTAGGGGATTTTTATTGAACCCGGAAAAGGTCGTCTCCGAACTGAACGGGAGTGCCGTCGTCCACACAAATCTGAATGATTGTCCCCGAACGCTCGGCCTTGATCTCATTCATGACCTTCATGGCCTCGATAATACAAAGGGTTTGACCTTCACTTATCGTATCTCCGACATTCACGAAATCTGGATCATCCGGAGAAGGTCTACGATAAAAAGTCCCTACCATTGGAGAAGAAATCGCTTCACCTGAGGGGCCTTCCGAAGCTCCTCCATCAGGCGCTGTGGCGACTACTGGGGCTTCCGACGGAACCGGAGCAGCCACCTGACCGCCGCCAGATGGCACCGAGGCAATTAGCTTCTGGATCTCTTCTAAGTCAGTGCCCTTCTTGAGCTTAAGATTGAAGTCTTCCTTTTCATACTGGAACTGAGACAAGCCATGCTCATCCATCAGTTTCATGATTTTGCGAATTTCAGTGAGGTCCACGGAGTTGTTAAAAGGTTAGTGAGCGACCGCTCGCAGCGGAGTATGCCGAAATTGGAGAGATGAGCAACACCGAACCTTTTCACTTCTTTCCCAGACCGAAAAAAGACTTCGTTTTTCTGACTTTTATTTTTCCATGATTTTCGACAGATTCCCCGACATCCGAAAGTCACAATCCCGAATTTAGGAACTCTCGGTCAAACCCAACGAACGAAGCCAGTGCTCGAACTGAAAGACGTTTGCTTCACCATCCAAAAAGATGGTGAGCCCATAAATCTCGTAGACCGCGCCAGCCTGAAAATACCCCGAGGCCACTTTATGGCCATCGTGGGTCCTTCTGGCTGCGGCAAGACGACACTGCTCAAGACGATCGCTGGGCTCAACCCGGAATCCGACGGCTCTCTCTGGTGGAATGGTCGTAATTTGTCCGAAAACGGGGATCTTGAACCCTATGAAATCGGTTATGTTCCCCAGTTTTCCATCGCTTACGATCAACTCAGCGTTGACGAATCCGTTGAAGCTGCGACACGGCTACGCGTTAAAACCAAAGGGTCCAGCGATCTTGACAAACGAATTGACAAAGTTCTCGAGGAAACCGGTCTAGCTCCAATCGCGGACCGCCCCGTCAAGGTTCTCTCCGGTGGTCAAAAACGCCGTCTTGGGCTCGCCATGGAACTAGTTTCCCACCCCAAACTCCTTCTTTGCGACGAGGTCACCAGTGGGCTTGATCCCCGTTCCGAGCGGGAAATCGTTCATCTCCTTCACGACATCTCCCGCCGCGAGGGCCGGATTGTGCTTTCCGTGACCCACTCACTTGCCCACCTCGAGCTTTACGATTCCATCTTGGTCCTCCACGAGGGCCGGGTCGCTTACCACGGAACTCCTGAACAACTTACTCACTACTTTTCAGTTGATAACACTGAACTAGTCTACCCGCAGCTTGCAAAACAAGCCTCGGAAAAATGGAGGAGTTCCTGGCTCAAACACTCTCCGACTTACTACGCTAAACTTGAGCGCAATCGCCAGAGTCTCGTCAATCAAGGGCAGCTTGAACTCCCTGCTGAAGAATTTGAAAATCTGGATGAGGAAGGCGTAGCGATCGCTCGAGAAGAGGCAATCCGTGCTCCCGGTCTTCTCAGCCAGTTTACGACCCTCTTGGGTCGACGAATGCGGATTTTCTTCCGCGACCGGGGACAAGTCCTTCTCCAACTCGCCATCCTGATTTGCTTTCCCATCCTCGTGGTTCTCTTTTCGCCGAGGGCCAATGAAAACATGCGAAAGTTCACCAATGCTGCTGGCAGTAGCCTCCAGGAACAATATCAAGAACAGGCTAACGTGCAGGCGGATCGCCTTAAAGTGGGCTCCGCAGTCTCTGGAATTATCATGTTCCAGGTCGTTTTGCTTTCCCTGATGGGATCTAACAACGCGGCACGAGAAATCGCCGGAGAACGCCAAATTCTGGAAAAAGAAAAATTTGGAGGGGTTAGTCCGATCGCTTATTTGATGAGCAAAGTGGTCTTCTTGTCAGGGCTCGTGCTTGTTCAATCCTTATGGATGGCTGGCTTTGTGGAGCTATTTTGGTCGTTCAAAGGCAGTTTTGCGGATCACGCAATCTTTCTTGTTTTAGTTAATGCCGCCATGACCTCGATCTGCCTCGGCATTTCCAGCTTGATGCGAACTGCTGAAAAGGCCTCCCTTCTTTCAGTCTATCTGGTTGGCTTCCAACTTCCTCTCTCGGGCGCTGTTTTGGCACTGCCGGAGAATATCGAACCCCTTACCCGCCCCTTCATCTCTGCCTATTGGGCTTGGTCAGGGAGTGTTGCTTCTCTCTCGGGAGACTATAAATCAGCCCTTACCGCAATCAGCGAAACAGAGCTTTCCCCCACAAACATCTGCTTTTTCATCCTCCTAATCCATATTATGGTTGGCCTCGCCGCCTCATGGGTCGGCACCAGTCGCCCGCAATGGGAACACTAATCTCAAAATCAATTTTCAATCATGGCTCGTCGCGCTAGCTCAGGTGTTAATACCGGAGCCCTCATTATCGGGGCTATCGTTTTCATTCTTATCCTCGGAGGAGGTTACTGGTTCCTAAACAGGAAGCCATCCGGCTTTGATGCTCCTGAATTAGATATCGAACAAGCGCTCAGCAACAGCCGAAGCCTTTCAGGCAATCGCTATCAAGTCACCGGCAAGCTCATTGACCGCAACATCGAATCAAACGGTCAAATCATCACAATCCAGCTCGGCGAAGAAACCAACCCAAAGTTTCTTCCCATCATGATTCCCGAGGGCTTCAAAAACGGAAACCTCAACCAGCAAGCCCAATACACTTTCCTTATCCAGTTTAATACGGTCGGTCTCGCAGTTGCGGAAGACGTAAAACAGCTCTAGACTCCGGCCGGTTGCAACCAAAGTTATGAAAATCACCCCACTCACTCTGGCGCTCGCCCTGCCTGCTCTCGGTCAGGTCTACACTCCCCCTGCTCCCACCAATAATCAAAATGCGACCCCGACCGATACTGTTGTTCGCTCAAACCCCAACCAATCTGCAGGCGGGAGCAACAACGCGAACGGTGGACTTCTCGGGAATGAGATCGGCTTCTTTGATCCCACCAATGACACCATCTCTTGGAATGGAAAAACTTGGGCGGCCAGTAATAATCGCCTCGTAGCCGCTCGATTTGAAAAATATCTCAACGAGCCTGAGGAAGCGACCGTCGCTGCACAGGAATACCGCGAAAACATCGACGAAATCCTTAGCCTCCTCTCGCCCCACCACAAAGGAGGTCCCGTTTTCCTCGATGCCGTAGCCCTTCTTCCAAAAGCATCAACATACCCTGGCGATGCCAAACTTTGCGACTCCCTAAGTAACGCCATCTACACTGCTATCCTTTCTCGGAAGGCCGATAACCGATCAAAGGAACTTCTAGCCCGCATGGAGCGTGAGAAGAAAAAAGCCATTCTTGATGCCGACTGGAAAGCCCGTACCGAGCAAGATCCCAACGTTGGTAATACGCGCCCCGCCAACGGCGAGAATGAAGAACAAACCGAACCAGCCCAGCAGGTCGGTCGCGGAGCCCAATCGCTCGCATACGCCGAACACGTTCGCCGGATTTCCGAAATTGAAGCTCAGAAAAAGACGCGCGAGCTTGAGCAAAAAGTCAAAACCGAACTCTCCAAGGTGCAATATCAAGCACTCATGGTGCAGTTTTTTGTCCAGCGCCGCTTTAAGCACGTCATCATGGCTTCTCGTTTCTACAATCAAATTTGGAAAGAAGGAGACGGCACTCTTTATATCGATCAAGACTCCGACATCAACAAGGTCTTCAGCGAAAGCCTCGGTGTCAGCCCGACTGTTTCCACTCTCGACTCGTTGTCCCACGAAGCCATTCGCGATGTCGACAAAGGCGTTGAGGTTTTCGAGTTTCTCGTCGCCCGTGGCGAACTAGAATCTGCATCCAAACGCCTTGCCGAGGCGTATCTCGTCGGAGAATTTATGCCTTCCGTCAACACCCTTGAGCGAGATAAGAAGCGTAAGGTTCTTGAATTTGTTCGAGGCTCTAATGTGCTTCTCAATGCCATCGACTCGAAGGACTACGCGAAGGCCACCGAACAGATCAACGAACTCAAAGGGAAGGCTGATGATTTTGATGCGACCAAGGCACAGGCTGCGGTCGCAGCCTTCACCCGCGCCAGTGACATGCAAATCATGATGGCCAAAAATCACCTGGCAGCCAAGGACATGGAAAAAGCACAAGGTGCAATTCGAAGCGCAATGGAAATCTGGCCACAAAACCCTAAGCTGGTAGAATTCGATCGCCTCGTAGACGCAGGCGGTTCCCTCATTCAAATCCGCAACGACTTCGATCGCCTCTTCGCCGAGAAGAATTACCGCGAAGTCTTCCGCCGCCGCTTTGAATTTGGACCCAGTATTGATGGCGATGAAGATCGTACCGCCAAATTCCGCCAGATCATGGAAAACATCACGGCCATCGAGACCGCAGTGAAAGGTGCTGAAAAAATGAGCAACATCGGCCAAAACTATGCCGCTTGGGAAGAGCTCTCGGAAGTTCACGAACGCTTCCCGGACGATCCCGATTTGAACCAGGTCATGACCAAGCTGGCGCCAAAAGTGGCCGACTTCACCATCGCTCTTAACAATGCCAGCAAACATGAAGAGCGAGGTAACTTGGGATCCGCCCTCTCATGGTTCTACAAGGCCAAACATCTTCACCCTCTGAGCGAAAAAGCTGACGCTGGGATTAAGCGATTGGTGCAACTTGCCCTCCAGTAAAACCAACCATTCAGATCTTTAAAGCGGGCAACTAAGGTGGCTCGTTTTTTTGCCTCTAGCTTTACTGCCCTTCACCGAGCCTTCTTAAAAAATCAAAGGAGTAAATTCCAGTGCTATGGCCATCAGCCCAGAAAAACTGGACCGCGTAGCCTCCAACAACTTGATGGCGGCGAAGCTCAAAGCTCTTGTTAGTGAGAATCACCTTGGGAACCAAAACCTTGCCCGTTACATCGGGCTCACCCTGACAAGCTGCACAGGGACATGCTCGGCGCAGCTGTTCGAAGTTTAGATAAGTTTCACCGCCATCACCCCAAGCCAAGGCGACCTCATCTCCAATCATGGCAATGTTCTCCAGTTTAATAACACTCATAGCTTTTTGATCCTCGGGCCGAAGATCGCCGACCCCACGCGGACAATCGTCGAACCTTCTTCAATCGCCACCTCAAAATCTCCACTCATTCCCATACTCAAGCCCGGAAGCTTTTGCCCTGAGGTCACTTCAAGCTCTTCCTGCAACTCACGCACTTTCGCAAACCATGGCCGAGCATCCTCAGGAGTTGCGACACGTGGTGGGAGGCACATCAAGCCCTGCCAATCGAAATGCTTAAGCTCAGACATCTCCTCCAAACTCCCCCTCAGTTCATCGGGAGAAAATCCGTGTTTGCTCTCCTCCGCTCCGATATTGACCTCCAGATAGATCTTGGCTATTAGCCCCAACTCGCCAGCAACCCGATCAGTAAAACGAGCTAGTTTCATTGATGAAATGCTGTGAATCACAGGGAAAAGAGGCAGGACCTTACGGATTTTGTTTCGCTGCAGTCCTCCAATGAAGTGCCACTCCAAATCATCGGGAAGATTCGGAATCTTTTCCTCACCTTCTTGCAACCGGTTTTCGCCAAATAAGACCTGCCCCGCATCAACCGCCTCGCTTAAAACTTCTACCGGCCAGGTCTTAGAAACCACCAGTAAATCAACTTTGCGTCCGGAACGAGCAGCAGCCTCAGCTACCCGACCTTTGACCACCTCCAAGTTCTCGGCGATGTGGGACATATAATTTAATCTCCTCGCTCCAAAACACCCGCAAGTTTGCTAGCCTTCACCGCGCTGACAAGATCACGTAAAACCGCTAAACCCTCACGCTTAGTCGCATCCACTCCACTTGGCCATTCCGGAGTATCATCTAGATCGGCAACCTCATCTTTCGCCTGCCGCATGTGTCGCTGAGAATCATTTTCCAAATTCACTTCAGGTAATTTATCGAGGTTCACATCGTCCAAGGTCAGGCGATACATCTTAAAGGTCGCTTCATCCCTTTTCTCAATCTCAGCAAAGCGCTTGAGGCGCTCAGCATTGCGGGACTTGCGGCGGACATCTGCTTTAGCAATTTCTTCTTTGCGACTTTCCATATTCAAGGAAACCTTATTCTCCTTCATCCGCTTCTCCACTCGCTCAGTGTCTTCGAGAATATAGGCAAAATCCTTGTTTGCAGAAACTCGCTTGGCATTTTTATCGGTGAGCATCGTTATGAAGAGATTTTGACGGCTATACGGATTCAGATCCTGCGCACGGCGGATCTTATCGTAATCGAGAGCGTGGTCAGCATACTTCTCACCTACCTCTAAGGCGTCCCTTACCGAAGGCAAAATAATGTCCGGCACAACTCCCAATTTCTGGGTAGAACTTCCAGCGACTCGGTAAAATTTCTGAATCGTAAGTTTGACCGCCCCGGCACGTTCACGATTTGCTAGGGGTGGCATGAAGCGCGAAATTTCCAGCGGCTGCTGGACAGTTCCTTTGCCATAAGTCGAAGACTCACCTACCACAACAGCCCGATTATAGTCTTGTAGAGCTCCTGCAAGAATTTCGCTAGCTGAAGCGCTTCCTTTATCGGTCAATACAACAATAGGCCCATCGTAAAGTGGCTTACGGAATGGCGACTTCAACGGCTCGATGTGCCCATTGGTCATCTTAATCTGCACCACCGGACCAGCCCCAACAAAGAATCCAGTAATTCGACGAACTTCTTCGAGCGAGCCCCCACCGTTTCCACGAAGGTCGATCGCCAAGCCGTCAATATTCTCTTTCTTCAGGCGATCTAAAAGTATTTCCAAATCGCGGGACACACGAACGTTTCGATCCTCAGGATCAAAATAGAAGGAAGGCATCTTTATCACGCCAAGTTTCATTTTATCCTCACCCATGTTGTAATCGATAACCTCGGCCGTAGTGAGCTCATCTTTCATGGTCACCTCTTCCCTTTTGATCACGATGATTCGAGTTTCTCCTGACGGAGCTCCAGCGGGCTCGACTTTCAAGGCAACTTCCACGCCATCTTCTCCCCGAATCATTTCAACCACTTTGTCCAGTGGCATGAACATGATATCCACCCAATTCCCATCATTCTTAGAATCGACTCCGACCACGCGATCCTTGAGGCTTAATTCGCCCTGACGGTCAGCTGGACCATTGTTTACAATTCCTTCGATTTTTGTCGCACCATCATCCTCAGCGCGCAACAGCGCACCGATTCCAACCAAGCGATTCTGAATGTTAACCCGAAACTGCTGAAGCTCGCGTGCACTAAAATATTCGGAATGAGGATCATGAGCACGCGCTACAGCGCTGAGGAAATAGTTGGCGATATCCTCTTCATCTGCCCCTTCAATTGTTTTGAAAAACCGCTCATATCGTTGTGAAATTTTTTCCTTCGCTTCTGGCTGGTCCTTCAGAGGATTTTTCTTCCCCTGCTCCTTAGCGCGGCGGGCAATCTCCTGACGGCGCAGGGTCTCAGCAAGGAGGGCCTCCTTAAGTTGAAGCCGCCAAAGGTTCTTTGCCTCCTCAGCATTCTTAGGCCACGCAGCATCTTCGCGATCACGTGCGATAAATTCTTCGGTTGTGAAGCTGAACTCATGCTTGTTGAGTAATTGCTCAACTACCGCAGCCCGCTCGATCACCCGTTTCTTGTAGACTCCATAAATGTCGCTAGCGGCCGCCATCGACTTCTTGCCAAGAAGCATATTATCGAGTTCCGTTTCATATTTCTCCCCCAACTTGACGATATCAGCCTCTTCAAAGTAAAGCCTTGATGGGTCGAGGTCTCCGACGTAATCATTAAAAATCCGCTTACTGAGTTCGTCATCAAAATCAAGACGAGCGTAGTGGCCATTTTGAAGAATCCGGGACATTTCTCTAGCAACCAGGTCAAAGGCAGCAGCCTTCGTTGTGCAACTAGGAATGAGCCACAGCGCCAAAACTGGAATCAAGAAACGCATAAGAGTTTTTTTCATTAAAATTGGTGGAATTTATTTGAGGGCTTACAGCCCAACCGTAGTTGGAGTATAATCTACAAGCGACGATCAGCGATGAGATTTTTCCTTTCCTTATCAATTTCTCTGTCGAGCCAATTTCTGAACTCCTTCATCTGCTCGAAAACCTCAAAGGTAGAAGAGGAGCGGACTCCAAACGACGTCCTTGGCATATCACGGACGCGCTCACTGGGAGTTGGAAGAATGCCCAATTTAAGCTCAATTGAGATCATCTTATTCCCTCTTTTGACCTCCAGAGCAATTGGCGTTTGAGGTGGGTTTTTTTGAATCTGCGATGCCACCTTTGAAGTCAAATCGGATCCTCCACGGACCTCCCAATCATCAATTTTGAGAATGACATCTTCATATTTCAACCCACTCAGTTCAGCGGGAGTCTCTGGGAAAACCTTTGTAATAAGAACTCCATGATATTCTCGGGCTTGCAGCCCCTGTCCGGGAGGCTTCGCATTGGGATCCTTTAACTCGGGAGACATGATAATGCCCACATAGCCCTTCGGTTTAAAATAGGAACGCTCGAGGAGAGGAATGAGGCGCACCCGAACCTCCGGATTGTCAGTTTGGAGATACTTTTTTAACAGGACCTCCTTAGCAACCTCATGATTTGAAATCACCCAGTCGTTGACTGCCTTTTGGGAAGCTTGCCGCTTTTCAAAATTTCCGGATGAAAGTGGCGCAAGATCGGGTAATTCTTCCGCACTCACACCACCGGCGAAAAGTGCAAGAAAGAAGGCTGCGACGGTTTTCATGTCTGGGAAGACTACTCCCCCAAATAAACGAATCAATCTCACAGAAACAAAAAAACAGGCCTCTAAAACTGAGAGGCCTGTTTGAAAGATGATTAGTTAGTGAGAAACTATCTGCCAATCAAGTTTCCCTCCGGAACCTCAATGACATCACGAACATAAATCTTCACCGCCTTGTGCTCCTGGCGCTTCATATCATACTCATATTTTTTACCATTACGATAGAGCCTCACACGATTCATAGCAGCATAGGGACTTTCCCCTCCGGCCCCCTGAATGGCAGAATAAAGAGTCATTCCCTCGGTCCATTGCTTCTGGCCCGGAGCACGAACTTCGCCACCAACGGTATAGAATTGGCTATCCTGAGTTCTCGCATCAGCTCCACTAAAAACCTGAAACACTGGATTTGTGTAAATTTCAGCCTTTTTGTATTCGGTAGCGATCTTGGTGGCTAGATTTGATTTAGTCAGGCCAGAGACCTTCACTTTCCCGATCATCCACATCTCGATATGGCCGGTAGACGAAACGGAGTAGGTAGCATCTAGACGCCCTTTTTCCGAAACAGGGACCCCTATAATTGAGATCGTAAGGGTTTGGCCGTTTCGAATGAGGGTCTGGGCACCCATCGATGAAATACCAAGGAGCACGACTAATAAGGTCAGGATTTTTTTCATTCTATATAAGGATAGGTTGTGGAGCTCACGCTCCGATGAAGGGAATTTTTTCTTAATAAAGGTCGTCGTTTGACGTGTCAGATGAACTGTAGCTCTTCGGCTCAGATTTACTCGTTTGGTGAGCGGTCATAGCCTGAGGTTTCTGGTTCTCCTCCATATTGCTTGGAGCATAGTAGGTATAGTAGCTAGTGTAATACTGATATTGGCTATCACTGCGCACATCAACGTTGTTCAAGACAACTCCGATCACTTGGCCACCTACATTCTCAACAGCCTGCTTAACTCGCATCAACATATTTCGAGGAAGCTTGCGGTGCTGAACCACGACCATGGTGAGGTCAACTTCACTTGCAAGCACTGCGGCATCGCTGACGCCAAGGATCGGCGGCGAGTCAACTAACACAAGATCAAAGCGCTGCTTCACATCCTGAAGAAGTTCGGACATCCGGCGGGAGTTCAGAATACCAGCTGCGTCAGCTGGCAGAATTCCGGAAGGCATGAAGTAGAGATTATCGACTGGCGTCTGCAAAATAACATCCTCCAGGGCCAAGTCAGTAGTGAGGTAGTTAGTAAGGCCAACCGAATTATTAATATCGAAGAACGTATGAAGACGAGGACGACGCAGGTCAGCGTCAATCATCAACGTAGTGTATCCGCCTTGTGCGCAAACGTATGCAAGATTGACCAAGGTCGTTGACTTACCTTCACCAGCTCCACCGGAGACTACCGTAATCGAATTATTATCTGGATTTTTTCGGTTGAACTCAATATTGGTCCTCAGAATTCGGTATGCCTCGGCATCTGGACTCATGCCGCTTTGCTTGTGAAGGACTCCAACGTCTTTCGGAATAACAGCAAGAACCGGCACCTGAAGATAGCGCTCGACATCCTCAAGGCTTTTTACAGATGTGTCTAGATGCTCAAGCAAGAGAGCAATCGCGATTCCAAAAATTAAACCTACACCTGCGCCAAGTAGCAGGTTCATTGTGAAATTTGGAAACACAGGTTTGCTGGCTTTTTTGGGAGTCTCGTGGAGAGTGATGGGATCACGTGGCATCTTTAGAAGAATTGTCGCCTCAGAATGTTTAAACTTCATTTCGCGAAGCATTCCTCGAGCCTGCTCGTATTGCTCCTTAGCCTGAGTGTAGTTTGTCTGTTTCAACGAAAGAGTAATGGCATCCTCCTTGCGATCATCGACCATTTCCCGCATCTTAAGAACTTGCTTTTCAACAAGATCAAGCTTCGTCTTAAGCACCTCCTTTAACGACACGACTTCTTCATGAGCTTTTTCCAGTGCTCCTTTAGCACGTTGATTCATCGTAACCATATCAGGGTGGTTTCGCCCAAGCCCTTGAGCTGACAGGTCGAGCATTCGGTCTACCGCCTGACGGTTTTGATTGGCGTAAGAAGTTACCTGATTTTGAGGCAGATCAAGACCGGCCGCATAGCTAATTAACTCTTCACTTGTCAGTTGGACTAGCTTATCAATTTGAATTTTTATTTGATCTGCCTGTGTTTCAAAGTTGGCAAGCTTTGCGCGTGCGCTTTGAAACATTGCCTGCTCGCTTAAACCCAAGCGATTGCCAGCACTCCCACCATCAAAATACGGAATTCCATACTGTTGGATTAAAACTGTGAGATCCTTCCGATAGTCTTGCACCAAATCACTTAGCTCACGTTTTTCGTTATCTAACGCTTTCAGCGCTTTTTTGGCGCGATCTTCCTCAGTCTTTTTACGGCGGAGAATATAAGCCTCAGCGACAGATTCTGCGATGTCTTTTGCATCGCTGGCACTTGCATGCCGCACATTGATTTCAATAAAATCGGTACCCCGTCTTGGAGTTGTTTCCACAATCCCTTTCAGAATATTCACCACGACATCCATCTCCATTTCCCACTGAGCAGGAAGTTGAGCCATCTCGGCCGCCTGCTTAAGAGTCTCGGGTGCAATAATTGTCTCAAACTCATTTTGCAAATATTGCGCAGTCATCTGCGAACCAGGATTGACTGAGCTTTGACCCCGGAAAGGAGTGATCGCAATAGTCGATGGATGAACTTGCACAACAGAGGTGCTTTCATACTTTTCTGGGATCACAGACGTGATCACTGCAGCCGTCATAAAAACGAGCAGAAACGTGAGCAAAATCACTCCATATCGATTTTTTAGAATCTGCCAATAATCAATGGAAGGAGTGGATTCGATATTTGTTTGATTGCTACCTTGCATGCGAAATCAGAATTAGGGGGTTCCGTCGAGGGCCGTTGTTTAGAGACAAAAATCGACCTTCGCAATGAAAAGACACCGCGAAGGCCGAAATGTTCAGAAATAGATCTTAGAAACTCTAGAACTGGGTCGAAGCACCGAGGCTGAAGCGGTTCCGGTCGTAGGCCCGACCAGCATCCGAAGTGAGATCTTCGAAGTTATATCGTGCATTGACGGAAACATTGTCGGTAACCCGAAGGTTTACACCTACGAAAGCATTTAACAATTCCTCGTCAACCGAAGACGCGCCCAAACCAAATGTGCTAAGCTGTAGGTCATTGTAAGCGAGAGAGGCATAGTTGATACCTCCGCTGAGGGAGAGATCTTCAGAGAGCGAATATGTCGCAGTGACACCGATCCGAAGAGTATCAGTATTGCTGTAGAAAGCATTAACGAATGTATCCGGGTTGAACACATTGCGAGCAAAGTCTTCTACCCCGTAACGAGCGTAGCTTCTAAGGCTAAGTTGCGAGTTGACCGCAGTCCGGAATGAACCCTCAAGGTAAGGGCTATTTCCAGAAGATCCATTTTCAACGTCACGCACTTGAGCACCTGCACGAATGACACCTGTAGATTTGCGGTTAAAGCGGTGCTCTAAACCTGCAAGAATGTAGTGGTTCGTAGAATCAGTAACTGCGCCGTCAGCTGAGACTTCAGCATTACGGTAAGTTAAAGTCGCAACGGTCCGATCACTCAACTGATAACGAAAATCGTTGTAGAGTGTCAGAGTTGAACGATCACCATTAGCTAGATCATCAAAAGAAATACCATCGAGGCGGAGACCAGTGTAGGTCGCAAGTCTGTCTGACCAACGATAACCTACAGCATTATCGGTGGACCACCGGGTGTAATTCCCGACCTGGCGCTGGGCTTGAAAACCTACCGAATAATCAGGCTCAAGCTCGTAAGTCGCAAAATTCCGGCTTACAAAGCGAAGGCGCTCGCTAGAACGATGAGTCCAGTTAAGATAAACAGTAGCTGTATATGCTGTGTCGTCGACGTCATCACCAAGAACCTCAAGATTGTCAAAATAGTGGATCAATCCTACCTGAGCCCCGAAGCTTGTAGTCGTCTGTGGCGTGTTGTTCAAGAAGGTTGCCCCAACATACGCTTGACCGTAAAATGACTCATCACTATTTCCCGCAAGTGGGGTAGGGTTGTCATCAAGTCCAAAGTTTGCACCAGCGGTGTAGCGCAAAGGAAGAGAGTCAGTCTCGCCATCGTCAGGAGCCAGATCGAAAAGTGATTGAGCACAAAGTGAACTAGCTAGGGCCGTCCCGATTGCTGCGATTGCAAAAGATTGTTTTGTCATAAAATATTTAATTATTGATTAGCCTTCTTCGGAAATAACATCATCGACTGGAGTCACTTGCGGATCGTCCTCGATAGGTGCGAAGAAGAACTCAGGAATCCACCGGCTCTCTTTAACAATCGGATCGTTGATGCTCTTGAAAGGATAATCGAGTGGATTTGGTCCATCGGCTTCCGGAGCAGCAATCACGCCCTTTTCGTCAGCGAGCCCGCCCTTTGCAGAGTGACCTTCGCCACCAGCAGAATCATATCTTTCGACAATTGCCTGGATACTTGAAACAGCGTCAGGAGCAGTGGCCATTGCGCACTGCGTAATCATGCGGATTTGGGAAGGAGCGGCGAGAATCGCTGTGTTCACGATTTCGGCAACCAGTTTCTTATCAGCATCGGAAGCAATAATGGCGGCTTTGACAATCTCGCAGGCGCAGGACTCATTGAGAGCAATGTTAGCGGCGACAACTTCAAGGACTTTACTCGAGTCAGCAGCAACTGCGACTTTGACAGCCTTGCTAAGTTTAGCTGAATCAGCAACGTCAGCCGACGCAACTGAAACGAAGGATAAAAGCACTGCTGTAAGTGCGAATTTTAGCGTATTTTTCATGAATTTTTAGATCTGAGTTCTGAATAACCCTTTGATTTCAAGGGCATTTGGAGCGGGTAGAGGGAATCGAACCCTCATAATCAGCTTGGAAGGCTGGAGCTTTACCATTAAGCTATACCCGCGTCACTGGCAGGCAAGTTATCGCCGAAATTAAAGGACTGCAAGGTTTTTTTTCACTTTGCCGGAGGCTCTTTCGTCCATCTTAGGGACAACCCCCTTTAAATAAATGCGCACAACGAATTTTCAAAAGTATTCTTAACTATCCTGATTTATTAAAATATTTCTGATTTATAGACCAGTGGGATGGTCAACAAAAATCCAATCTAAGCAAAATTGGTCATTCAAAAGCTTTCCGAGCGCCCTCACCCCAAAGGTCTCGGTCGCGTAATGCCCAGCATATAGAACGTTGAGCCCAAGCTCCTCTGCAAGAGGATGACTCCAATGAGGGCCCTCGCCGGTGACAAAGGTATCGATTCCTTCCGCAACCATCGCCTCAATCTCACCACCTGCCCCTCCCGTAATTATTCCGACCAGCCCAGCAGAAGTAGCTTCGTCCCCGCGAAGAAGAACCGGACCACCAACAGCGAGCTCAAGAGCTTTCCTCAACTCCGCTAGGCTCCCCTTATAGGTTGCTCGCCGCCCTAAAAAGATTCCTTTCCAGTCAAAAAACGGTTCTCCATCACCAAGACCCAAACTCCGAGACAATCCAACATTATTCCCAAGCTCCGGATGAATATCGAGCGGAATATGGCTGCTGTAGATCGCCAACCCGGCGTCCATCGCGATCTTAAGCTTAGAATAGGCCGAACCAGTTAACATCCGCACTCCCTGCCAAAACATCCCATGATGAACGACTAAAAGGTCGGCGCCTTCAGCAACCGCCTTTTCAATAACCGGCTGACTGGCATCCACCGCGCAAGCCACCCGACGGACCTCACCCCCATTTTGAAGCTGCAGACCATTGTAGGCGCCCGGGTAATCAGGAACCCTCTCCGCACCAAGCTCTTTTTCGAGAAATCTAACCACTTTAGATAATTTGGCCATGCTGGGAATCAACTCGGACTACCCCATTCAGGCAATACAAAAGGACTCCAGCTCATTGGGAAGCAAGCTTTGAGCTTCGATCACCTTCCCCTTCCATCCAAATATCACCCCCTTTGCATGCAGTGCCTGACGATCCAGCCGCATCCGCTCAAACAATTCGGCGGTCCAGCCCTTCTCTAAAAAATCTAAATACGCCCGACCTTGGTCACTATAAATCTTATCCCCAACAATCGGATACCCTAGATATTCCAAATGAACTCTTATTTGATGAGTCCGCCCCGTTCGAGGTTCACAACCAATCATCGCAAATCGATCCCCCCCGTTTTTAAATATCCCCTCGAGCCGAAAGCCCGTCTCGCTTGCCTTCCCCTCCGGATGCACCGCCTGCTTTACCCAAATCTCGCTCTCCTCGAACTCTCCCTTCCGTCGAATCGGCTCCGTCACACAAACCTCTTTCCAATCTGGCCAACCACTGACAATCGCCTGATAACTCTTTTTAATTTCTCTCCGCCCCATCATCTTACCCAATTTCCGCGCCACCGACGAACTCTTCGCCACTAAGACACAACCACTCGTTTCCCGATCCAATCGATTCACAAAAAAGAACTCCACTCCCGGTATCGCCTCTTTCAAAACTCCCAACAAAGTCACCTCGTCACTCTTCCCCGTCGGGTGCATGATCAAGGGCGCTGGTTTGTCGACGATAAGCCAGTCCTCGCACTCCTCGAGGACCGAAAAATTCGTTCGTGCCGCGATTCTTAAACTCACCTCTGCATAAAATCCCTTTTCAAAATTCCCCTCCAGTCTAAAAAGCGCGCATGTCCCACATGGAGCACACGCTGGCGTCCGAAGCAACTCTCGAAGGAACCTCACTTCACACCGGAGAAAAAGTCACCCTCACCCTGAAACCTGCTCCTGAAGGCCATGGTTTTAAGTTCCGGCGTATCGATCTCCCCGACAAACCCTTCATAGACGCCTGTGTCTCTAAAGTCCAGACTGTCGAGCGCGCTACCACCCTTGCCGAAGGTTCCGTCCGCGTTCACACTGTCGAGCACGTTCTCTCCGCCTTGGTCGGTATGGGAATCGACAACGCTCTCGTTGAAATGGACTCCAACGAACCACCCATCGGCGATGGCTCCTCACGCCCTTACGTCGAGCTCATCAAAAAAGCTGGCCTCGAAGAACAATCCACCCCACGTAAAATTTGGGAAATTCGTGAGCCCATTCATCTCGAAACCGGCGACGGATCCCTTATCACCATCGTCCCCGACAAGCAATTCCGCGTCTCCGTCACCAACGTCGGAAAGGACGGCCGCTTCGTGCAATACTTCTCCACCGTCGTCACCCCCGAACTTTACGAGAGCGAAGTCGCCCCTGCGCGCACTTTCACCTTTTACGAAGACATCAAGCCCCTCCTCGACAAGGGCCTCATCAAAGGCGGTTCGCTCGAAAACGCAGTCGTCGTTCGTGGCGAAGAAATCATGTCCAAGGAGCCCATGCGCTTCGACAATGAGTTCGCACGCCATAAAGCCCTAGACCTCATCGGTGACCTCATGCTCTCTGGACGCAAATTCACGGGCCACGTTATCGCCGTCAAACCCGGCCACGGACCCAACACCGAAGCCGCAAAAGCACTTCGCAAAAACTATGCCGCCATGCGTGCCATGGTTCCTCCCGTCGAACTCCCACAAGCAGAAGCTGTCCTCGACATCACCGAGATCCTTAAAATCCTCCCCCACCGCTATCCATTCTTGCTCATCGATCGCGTCACCGGTTTCTCCTCTGAGATGAAATGCACCGCTATCAAGAACCTCACCATGAACGAGGACTTTTTCCAAGGGCACTTTCCCGGACACCCCGTCATGCCCGGCGTCCTCCAACTTGAGGCTATGGCCCAAACCGCTTCCATCCTCATCATGCGCATGCCAGACAACGCTAATAAAATTGGTTACTTTCTGAGCGCCGACAAAGTCAAATTCCGTAAGCCCGTGGTGCCTGGTGACACCCTCTTCATCGACGCCGAAATTCTCAGCTTCCGGCGCACAATAGGCACCGCCATCGCCTCCTGCACCGTGAACGGTCAGGTCGTCTCCAGCGCCGAGCTCAAGTTCGCCATCGTGGATGCCTAGATCAAAATCGTTATCTCCCACTGAGTTAAACCTAGGGCCTTCAGCGTCCCTCCCTGTCCAAAAAAGGCACTCAGATTCCCTAAAATTGGCACCTCCCTCGCCTTTTCCCCTCACATTTTTCGCAAGTATTCACTTTGGCATGGTTTATGATAGGGTTGCCCTGTGAAAACCGTCGATCTTTCCCACCTCGGCATCGAAGCCAAAAATATCGCCCGCAATCCTGCCACTTCGCGGCTCTACATGGACGCAATCCGCTACGAGCCCTCCACTAGCCTTTCGGCTTTCGGTGCACTCATTGCCTACTCCGGTGAAAAAACTGGTCGTTCGCCCAGCGACAAACGAATCACCGAAAATGCCGCCTCAAAAGATTACGTATGGTGGGGCGACATCAACATGCCTATCGGGGAACACACCTTCGAGATCAACCGCGAGCGGGCCAAGGACTACCTCAACACCCGAGAGCAGATTTACGTCATCGACGCTTTCGCCGGCTGGGATCCCGAGAACCGCATTAAGGTCCGGGTCATCTGTACCCGCCCTTACCACGCGCTCTTCATGCAGATCATGCTCATCAATCCCTCCAAGGAGGAATTATCCGACTTCGGCGAGCCTGATTTCACGATTTACAATGCGGGCCAATTCCCCGCCAACCGCCTCACCGAAGGCATGACCTCCAAGACCTCCATTGACGTCTGCTTCGAGGAAAAGGAAATGGTCATTCTGGGCACCGAATACGCCGGCGAGATGAAGAAAGGAGTCTTCACCCTGATGCACTACCTTATGCCCATGAAGGGGCATCTCTCAATGCACTGCTCGGCCACCGCCTGCCCTACCACCAATCGCTCAGCCATCCTCTTCGGCCTTTCCGGCACCGGTAAAACCACCCTCTCCGCCGACCCCACCCGCAAGCTCATCGGAGACGACGAGCACGTCTGGACCGACACCGGCGTCTTCAATATCGAGGGCGGCTGCTACGCCAAAGCAATCGATCTTTCCAAGGAAACCGAGCCAGATATTTACAACGCGCTCCACTATGGTGCTGTCCTAGAGAATGTGGTGCACGACGAAGACTACAATGTTGATTTCCACGACACTTCTCTCACACAAAACACCCGTGGAGCTTACCCTATCGAGTTCATCGACAACGCTCTCATTCCCTGTATCGCGGGACATCCGACCGATATCATCTTCCTCACTTGCGATGCCTTCGGCGTTCTTCCACCCGTCTCCAAGCTTAGCGAAGAGCAGGCTATGTATCACTTCATTTCCGGCTACACCGCGAAGGTTGCTGGAACCGAGATGGGCGTTACCGAACCAACCGCCACTTTCTCGGCTTGCTTCGGTGCGCCATTCCTCGTGCTTCACCCTTCCCGCTACGCCAAGCTCCTCGCCGAGAAAATGAAGGATCATGAGGTCAACGTATGGCTCGTTAACACTGGCTGGATCAAAGGCGGATATGGTTCTGGAGAACGCATCAAGCTCAAGCATTCCCGCGCCATCGTAGAATCAATCTACAATGGTAAACTCGCGCAAGCTCCGGTCGTAACCGACCCCATTTTTGGATTTCGAACCGTCACCGAAGTTCCGGAAGTCCCATCAGACATTCTCGTTCCCCGCAGCAGCTGGGCAGACCAAGCCACCTTCGATACCAGCGCACGCAAGCTCGCTGATCTTTTCCTCGAAAACTTCAAAACCTACGAGGGAGGAACCAGCCACGAAATCATCAGCGGCGGTCCAAAAAAATCTGGAGAGCACTCGTGACCAGGAGTTCCGCTAGAACCTGAAAAATCCTTCTCCCTTGGCAGCAAGACAATGAAAAAAGGCAGCAATCCTCTTGTTGCCGATAAAACCTTTCAGACTTGTCAGCCTATCAAATTAATCTTCCCGGGTAGACTTCCACTTTGTCGGAGTCGCAGATTTCTCTTTACCCAAAACCTCGCTCTGTTCCAACCCGACACCGACCGCTCTTCCCACTCCTTGCAAGGTTCGAATTGGCATTTGCGTAGCAGAACGAAGCAAACCGCAGGAACTCAGGGCGAGGGAACAAATCACTAAGGTCGGGAGCAATAAAAGTTTCATACGGACACCTGCATACTCCCACCCCTACTATTCCGTCAAACTTACAATCTTGATTGCGAAATTCTGAAAACCTTTCAACCTCCAATTCGTCACACATGAAGCCCCTTATTTTTCTTTTTTTAAGCTCTCTTTTCGTTTCTGCCGCCATCATCGAAGAATTCTCCCGGCAACCCTACGTTCAATTGGCAACGGATAACTCCATGCGTCTCGTCTGGCGTACCCGCACCGAGATGCAGCCAAGGATCGTTTTTGGAACATCCCTCGACCGCCTTTCCTCGGAAGTGCCTGCAGAACAGATCATCACTCGAAAACACCCATCCATCGATGAAGTAAATCCAATCTTCAAGGAT
>KB912127.1 GCA_000383735.1 Verrucomicrobia bacterium SCGC AAA164-M04 | reverse complement strand
GGGAGGTTTTTTAAAAATCTCAGGAAAAACCTTCCAGCCTGACTTTTTCCCCTCATCGGGTGGCGGATTTTTATTTGGGCGCTATAATGAATTAGTGGGCGTTGACAAAACGGTTTTCGCTAGAATCATCGAAATTTTACCAAAAGAAAAATTATGATCACAAATCTGTCCTATGACTGTGACGTTCTCATTATTGGAGCTGGTCCCGCTGGTTGCACTGCCGCCACAATTTTGGCCGAAGAAAAGGGTCGGAAAGTTATTGTTTTGGAGAAAGAGCACTTTCCTCGTTACCACGTCGGCGAATCTTTAATTCCTCATTGCTGGGATACCCTCAATCGTCTAGGGATGACCGATCGTCTTGATGAAAAGGGATTTCAGGTCAAGCAAAGCGTTCAATTTGTAGACCCTGAGGGAGAGCTTTCAACTCCGTTTTATTTTTCTAAGCATACGGACCACCCCCGGGCCAAAACATGGCAGGTCGACCGAGAGACCTTCGATACCATGATGATGGAAAGGGCGCGGGAAGCTGGTGCACAAGTGAGAGAAGGTATCAAGGTTCTTGATTTCATTGAACAGGACGGTGTTGTGATAGGGGTTCAAGCGGAAGATGCGGCAGGGAAGAGATTTGAATTACGGGCCCCGGTTACAATGGATGCTTCAGGACGGGATGCGCTTTTTCAGAGAAAGAAGAAGTGGCGTAAACGTGACCCTAAACTGAATAAGATCGCAATTTGGACCCTTTATAAGGGTGCCAAACGGGATCCGGGTGTTGACGAGGGAGCGACAACAGTCGCTTATGTCCAAGGGAAAGGGTGGTTTTGGAATATTCCACTTAAGGACGATATCGTGAGTACGGGGATCGTCGCGGAACGCGATTATCTTTACCGTGATGGTCGTGATCTAGCCGAGATTTACGAACGTGAAATCAAGGAAAATAAGTGGGTTGAGGAGCACCTCTCCGAGGGCGAGCAGTTTGGGGAATATTGGGTGACCGGGGAATATTCTTATCGTGCTGAGAATTGTGCTACAGATGGGTTGATTCTCATTGGTGATGCTTTTGCCTTTCTTGACCCTGTTTTTTCATCGGGTGTCTATCTTGCTTTGACAACAGGGTCGCTCGGCGCGGATGCGGTTGAAAAGGCGCTTGCTGATGGTGACACTGGAAGTCAGCAATTTTCTGATTACGGTGAACGGGTTTGTCAGGGAATCGAGTGGATGAGGAAATTGGTCTATGCGTTCTACGATGAGGATTTTAGTTTCAAGGATGTCGTGACGAAGTATGCTGAAGTCAGGAGGGACCTAACCGATTGTCTGATTGGTGATTTGATCGATAAAGATTACACTGAGCTCTTCGATCGAGTTTCGGAATTTGCAGAACTGCCCAACGAATTGCCCCACGGCAAGGTCGCTAGCAGCGGAGCCCTTGCTTAGCTTTGAAAATCACTATCCTTACCGCAGGCACTGGCAGTTACTACTGTGGAGCGTGTATGCGGGATAATTCTCTCGCTCGTGAGCTTATCGCAATGGGTCATGAGGCGCACCTAGTGCCGATGTATTTGCCTTTGCAACTTGACGAAGAGCGAATCGACGAATCGGCCCCCGTATTTTTCGGGGGTATCAATGTTTACCTTCAGCATAAGTATCGCCTTTTTCGTAGGTTGCCTCGGTGGATGGACCAGGTTTTTAATGGTCGGGGATTATTACGAATGGTTGCGAAACGGAGCCATTTAACTTCAGCGAATGAACAGGGTGAGATGACTTGCTTGATGCTTCGCCTAGAGGAAAGTAATTTAGGAAAAGAAGTTGATAAGTTGGTTGATTGGTTGAAACAGGACGGAAAGCCGGACGTTATTGTGCTTTCTAATGCACTCCTCGCGGGATTGATTCGAGAGCTTAAGAGTCGGCTAGGGGTTCCGGTAGTTTGTACATTCCAAGGGGAGGATTCATTTTTGGATAGTTTGCCTAAGCCTTGGTGTAATCGGGCGTGGGAAGAACTGGCAATGCGTGTCCAAGACGCCGATGTTTTAGTCGCGCCAAGCCAGTTTTATGGGCGATTAATGGAGGAGCGATTGCGGCTCGAGCCTGGTTCGATCCATGTGATCCCGAATGGGATCGACCTTTCCGGTTGGAGGGAAAGCGATGGGGAGAATGTTAAGCGAATTGGATATCTCGCTCGAATGTGTCATTCCAAAGGGCTTGGGCTTCTTGTCGATGCTTTCATTCAGTTGAACGACTCGTCACTCACTCTTGCAATAGCAGGTACTATGGGCGGTGGTGATGATGTCTATGTTGCTGGGTTGAAAAAAAAGTTGGAGAAGGCCAGGCTTGATAACTGCGTTGAATGGTTCCCTGATTTGGCTAGGCAGGAGAAACTTGATTTTTTAAGGAATCTCTCGGTTTTTTCGGTCCCCGTAGTTTATCCTGAGGCATTCGGTCTTTATTTGCTTGAAGCGATGGCCAGCGGTGTCCCGGTGGTCATGCCTAATGCCTCGGCATTCCCGGAAGTAGTGAACTCTGCTGCATGCGGTGTTTTGGTTACCCCGGGTTCGGCGGGTGATCTTGCTCGAGGTCTTCAAGAAATGCTCGATGACCCGGAAAGAGAAGTAGTTGGAAAAAAGGGTCGGCGTGCGGTTGAAGAGCGCTATCATGTTGGGGCGATGGCATTAAATTTTGAAAAGATTTTTGGAAAGGTGGCTCCAAAATGAACGACAAGTTTGAATGGTCCCGGTTGGTTGAGTTTTATGAGACGGATCTCGCGGGTATTACTCATTTTTCTAATTTTTATCGATGGATGGAGTCCGCTGAGCATGACTTTCTTCGGGTTCGTGGGGTAGCGCTCCATCAAGGAGGAATTGGTTGGCCCCGCGTCAATGCGAGCGCAGATTTTAAGAAGCCGATAAAGTTTGGAGATTTGATCAGGGTATCTGTTTCAATCGCGGAGCTTCGCACGCGATCAATCCGCTATGCTTTCGAATTCCGCGTCAATGAGAGCGATGAAATCCACGCGACGGGTGAAATGGTTTCGGTTTGTGTTGATTTGGCGACGATGAAGGCGATTGAGATTCCGCCCAAAATTCGATGCTCGCTTGAGTGAAATGCTTTTCTTCTGAATTTCGCGGTGGTCAGATCAAGAAGTTCGGCGATACTCCCGGAAGCTGAGAGAATCATGGCGGCACAAAAAAATATGAATTGGTTAGGGTTTGCACTTATGACGGTTGCCTTTTGGGGGCTCTATGGGGTGTTTCTTCACAAAGGAGCAATTGGGATGAAGGATCCCGAATTCGGACGTTATAAGGCTTTTTTGGTAGTGGGAATTGCTTATTTCTTGGTGGCAGTCATCGCGCCTTTGATTTTGCTCAAGCTTTCGGGTTCCAACCTTAAATTCACGGCGGTTGGTTTCAAATGGTCTTTGATTGCCGGTACCGTTGGTGCGATTGGTGCTTTGGGGGTTCTTCTTGCGTTTGGGGCGAAAGGGCAGCCTGCCGCCGTGATGTCTATTATATTTGCTGGCGCCCCTATTGTGAATGCCTTGGTCGCACTATGGATGCATCCTCCCGAAGGTGGTATGGGTGGAATTCGGTGGCAGTTTTATGCGGGGATTGGTCTTGCTGCTGTTGGCGGATTTCTTGTGACCAAATATAAGCCGGATCCTCCAAAAAAGCCGACGATTGAAGAATCTACTAGTTAGCGTTTTCCTGGAAAACGTGGTCCACCACCTGTGTAGGCGGGTCCAGCAAAGTCGAAATTTGGGCCGCCATGACGTGGGTCACCAGAGGCGCGGAGTTCGGATTCAAGGGCATTACGATATTTGGCGACAAGCTTCGGGACTTCTGCCGCAAGATTTTTAAGTTGCTCTGGATCGTTACTGAGATCGTAGAACTCTTCGCTCGGTCGTTTGGCGAAACTCCATTGGTAGAACTTTGAGTGTAATCCCAAGTTGACGATTGCTGACTTGGTCGGGCCATTATCGGTGTCCCCATACCATGTGTTTTTTATTGTCGCATTTTGCCAGTTTGGGGTGCCATTTGGCCAGAGGTTTGGCGAGTAGTTGCGGATGTAGAGAAAATTGTGATCGCGGTATGATCGTGATGGATACCCTTCCATACTCGGGGACTCTTGACTTGGAACGTGTCGTTCTTTGCCTGTAAGGATGAATTTTCGTAATTCACCTTTTCCTGTTAAGGCTGGAAGAAGGCTTTTACCGGTCATTTCGATAGGTGCCATTACGCTTGCTGCCTGAAGAAAAGTAGGGGCGAGATCAGTGAGCGAAACAAAATCCTTAAATTCTAGGCCCTTTTTAATTTTCTGCCCCCATCGGATCGCGAGAGGAACACGTGTTCCAGAGTCGTAGAGATTGGACTTACATCGGGGAAAGGGCATGCCGTGATCGCCAGTAACCACGATAAGAGTGTTCTCTAGTTCGCCAATTTCTTCGAGGCGAGCGATCGCTTTGGAGACATCGGAGTCGAAGCGCTGGACCTCGAAGTAGTAATCTGCAACATCGCTGCGGACTTCAGGATCATCAGGGAAAAAAGAGAAAAGTTTGATTTTTGAAAGGTCCATACCGGACTGCTTTCCGGATCCTTTTTTGTAGCCCCGATGGGGGTCGGAGGATCCTAACCAAAAGCAAAATGGAGTCTCTTTCGATGGCCGTTGAGTGAGGAATTCTGAGAAGCCTTTGCGATAAGGCTTTCCGGCAGGATGCTCTTTGAGAAATTTTCCTTCAAGTTTTCCAGGTCCAAATGACTTACGCCATGACCCGGTGTGGTAGCCTGATTTTTTAAGGAGTCTCGAGTAAGTTTCGACCTCCTGCGAAAGAGTTCCGTAAAGATTGGCACCTTCTTTTAGGCGCCAGTGCCATTGTCCAGTCATGATGGAGTTTCGGCAGGGGGTGCAGGAGGGTGAAGAAACGTAGGCGTTATGGAAAAGCGCGCCCTCGCGAGCTATTCTGTCAAAGGTCGGAGTTCGAACTACGTCATCATTTTTGTAGACAGAGGCATGGGGAGCACCCCAATCGTCAGCGATACAGAAGAGAATATTTGGCCGCTTCTTTCCCGAAAGTTGCGAAATAGCCAAAAGAAAAAGAAATAATCGAATGATCACAGAAGTCATTCTGATTGTTTCCTGAACTTTTGCCAAGATGAAGAATTATGAGACGACGATCGATTTTTCGGAAGGACCGGTCAGAACTCCAATTTCGGCAACAATGTTTGCTCCATTTGCATGGAGGACATCTTGGGCTTGCTCCAGGTTAGCTTGGTTGACTGCGACAAGAAGTCCGCCAGAAGTTTGAGCATCGGCAAGAAGGATTTGAATTTCCTCCGTAAGGTTGCTGGCGAAGGTTGTAAATTCTTTGGCAAGTCGGAGGTTTTCGCGACTTCCTCCGGGGACACATCCTTGCCTGATAAATTCGGGAACGTTTGGATCGATTGCAGGTACTGCTGCGGAGTCGATATGAGCAGTGACTCGAGATTCTCGGCAAAGATGGCTTAGGTGACCCAGTAGGCCAAACCCGGTCACATCAGTCCCAGCCTTTGTTAGGCCAACTGAAGCGATTGCGGAACCCGGTGTGTTGAGTGTTGCCATCTGGTTTGAGGCTTTTTTTTCAAGCTCAGGTGAGCAGATTCCTCGTTTTATGGCAGTTGAGATAATACCCGTACCGAGAGGTTTAGTAAGTAGCAGGCGATCTCCGGCCTGAGCGCCAGCGTTTGAAATGACTCGCTGGGGGTTTACCAATCCGGTGACGGAAAGGCCGTAGAGAGGTTCAGGGTTTTGTACGGTATGACCACCTGAGAGTGAGCACTCAGCCTCGGCAACCTTATCTGCGCCTCCTCTGAGAATCATGTTGATGGTGTCGAGATCGAGATGATCGGTAGGCACCGCGACAATATTCATGGCAGTGATCGGCTTTCCTCCCATCGCGTAAACATCGGAGAGGGAGTTGGCGGCTGCGATCTGTCCAAAAAGATAGGGATCATCTACAATGGGTGTGAAGAAATCCAGAGTTTGAACGAGTGCGGTTTCATCTGAGATACGATAAACGGCAGCATCGTCTGAACTCGCTGAGCCGATGAGGAGGTTCGGATCTGAGATGTTAGTAAGTCCACGCAAAACTTGCGTGAGTTCGGCTTGGCCGAGCTTGGAAGCTCATCCTCCACAGGAGGCAAGTTCTGTTAGGCGTTTGATCTTTTCGAGGCTCATAGAGGAATGGTAGCGAATGATCGCTATTTGAAAACCCTTTCCCTTTTGTGATGATTGTTTATTTATTGTGGCGATTTAAGATAATCATGGCTTCCAACCCGACCCCCTATAGAATTGATGGCGTGAAACGACGAACTTCGAACTCTTTCTCATGGGTTACGGTATTTTTTGCAGTTTCAGCATTTGTTCTTGGAATCACCATTCTTACTCCGATTCCAGAAAAAATCCGCAGACGACTTGGCCTAGAGCGCAAAGTTACACCACCTAGTCGGAAAAAAGAACCAAAGCCCGATGTGATTTATAAAGATCGGGTTGTTGAAAAGAAAATCTTAGTGCGGCCGCCATATTACGAGGTCAAGAAGGGGACTGATGTTTCCAAAACGTCTAGGGGATTTGATTATAAATACCAAATCCAAGAAAAGGCAGGTCGGTTGGCATCGAGCGAGAGGGAAAAAGATGGGACTTATGAAGCATCGCTTACTTTTTCAGTGGTTCGACCGGAAGCTGCGAGGCGGTTCGGTGAGTTGGTAAAGCAAAATCCAGAGCTTCCCAAGATCTTTCCTGGGCTCGAAGCTCTCGTGGAGGAATCAAGAGTCTCGCCATTTTTTAAGGGTTTGTATGACAATAAGAAATCCCGCTTGAAGCTTTACGCCAACCGATTTGACCGAGTTCTCACAAAGCACAATTATTTTGACTGTGAGACGATGCTTGAACTAGAGCACCCCCAGTCTAAACGAAAGGTCTTCCTGTTTCAGACCGATATGGATGTGGTGTCCGATGGCTCGGATGGTGATCGTGTTCCGACGATGCCTGACAAGATTGTGAATTCAGCAAATTATCAACCATTTACGAGTTACGGTTGGAAAAAGACCGGGAAAATTGAAAACCCCATGATTAAAGGCTGGAAGAAGATGTTAGCTGATGCAAAGGCCACGGGTAACGCTAGTGAAGTGAAGCGTCTGTCCGCTGGTATTACTGATCTTAAACGTCGGAGTTTTTTGATCGCCGAATATGATCCTTTTGTCGTAATTCCCGTGTTTATCCTACAGGATCGGGAGAGCGCGTGGGGGCCAAATGTCGGTGATTATGTTGCCGTTATTCACGGTAAAAATGTTTACCCGGCAATCGTTGGTGATGGGGGGCCAAGTTTTAAAATCGGAGAGGCTAGTTTACGCATGGCTAAAGCGCTTAATCCGAAGTCTACTCCATATAACGCGCCGGTTTCTGGCCTTGGTGTGACCTATGTTGTGTTTCCACGAACTTCCGGAACATGGAAGGCGCCAGACTATTCATCTTGGAAAACAGAATGTGCCAAGTTGCTTGATGAAATCGGTGGGCTTGGCGAGGGTTATGCGCTCCATGAATGGAGCAACACCCTCCCGAGAGTCGGTAAAGAAAACAACTGAACTCACGACTTTCACAGGGGTGATTTAATTGTCTAATGCTTCGCTCCGGAGTTTTTCGATTACGCGATCAAGAGTCAAAGTTGGAATCGCGAGTGAGCGGTGTCGCATCGCCCTCGCGATATTGATCCCGACGACCTTGCCCCTAAGGTCGACCAAGGGCGTTCCGGTCAAGCGTGGGCTTAAGGGTTGATCGTGGTAAAGAACGTAGGGGAACTCGTCGCGCCGTTGACTCAGGTCGCCACCTCGCGCGCTGAGCTCGCTAAGTCGGCCGTCGCGTTGTGAGGCTTGGCGATCGAAAGAGCCAGCAGCAGTAGCTGGGCGGACATCCAAAATTGGTTTAACTTTCACTTCTTCACTCCCTCTCTGTATTAAGATTTCAACTTTTTCACCTGGTGAGCGCTTCGTGAGGAGTTCGGCGAGTGCTTCTACGGTTGAGATGGAAACTCCCTCAAACTGAATGATCTCGTCCCCTTCTAGAATTCCAATTTTGTCGGCAGGGCTTCCAAGTTCAATAGTTTCGATGACCGGTGTTGAGGTTTCGGCAGAAAAAGTGACACCCAGATAAGCTGATGGCTTTTCAGAGGTGTGATTGAGCTCATAGCCTTTCTTTGGGGCATCACGGCCTGGTTGTGTAATTACACCGACTAAAAGGGTCCTTCCCCCTGGAGTGACAAGAAGTTGTCCGACTTTGGGTTCCTTCGCTTCCCATTTTACCGGGATCATGCCTTTTACATTGATATTGACTAGCGCGAGATCGGTCGCTTCGTCTACTGCCATAATTGTGACAGGATAATTCTGACCATTTACGGTTGCGCTGAGGTCTTCGACATCTGCGATTTCGGAGGCTTTGGTAATGAGTTGGCCGATTTCGTGGATGACGGTTGCTGAGACAAGCGTTCTTCCCCGCCCGTTTTTAAGTGGGATAATAGAATTTTTGAATCTCTGCTGAATGAATTCTAAATCTCCAGTGAAGTTTTTCTCAGGGATTTGCTCTGGCCTATTGTTGTCGTCAGCTGCTTCGATGACAATCATGTCAATCACGCCGGCAACTGGTTGGGGGAAGTGCTTGCGGGCGATGACCTCCATTGGAGTCAGGTCCACGATTTTACCCCTGTTGATCGTGAGCGAAACTTTACCACCTTTTTGAAGAACGAGAGCGAGGTCGGTAGTTCTTGGAAACGGTTGGCCGTTGATTGCAGTGATCACATCACCGGGTATCAGTTCACTTTTATCCGCAGGACTATTGGGAACAATTGAGGTGATTCGCGGAGCGCGACTTTCCAGCTGAAAACCATATTGAGGCGATTTGGGTGCTTCGGGATCTGGCTCCCAGCGATCTAGGAACTTCTGCATGTGGTGGGGATCCAAAAGTCGTGGTTTTTTGAGCAGTGCCATGCCCTCTGGGTCGTCTTTACTATGTTTACTGAGGGCATCTTCAAAGCGCTCCCTAAGCTCGGCATAGGGTTCATTAAAAAGATCTCCCACTTCTTGTTGTGGTTGCATCGGTCGGCCAAATGCTTCCCCAGCTATCAGTGCATCCCAACGTGCCACAATCGAGGGCAGAGGAACGTGTTTGTTGATTCGCCAGGAACCACTGATGTTACTATTAATCCCGATGACCTCACCCTTAAGGTTGTAAAGTGGGCCGCCAGAGTCGCCTGAGATCACCATTGCCGAGGTTGTGATGGCGTCGCTGAAGCCGCTCTTAGTTCCGGCTTCGCTTATTCGGCCTAGTCGAACCGGAGCGGGACGGCCCACGACTGGGCCTCCAGGGTGGCCAGTCGCAATGACCCAGTCATTGACCTTGTAGGTTTTTGTTTCGACGTATGGCCGGTAGGGGAAAGGCCCGGGTGCGTTGATCTGTAAGAGAGCGCCGTCAGTTTCGTGATCAACTCCAAGACTAGTTGCTGGAAGTTCTCGTCCGTCAGAAAGAAGGACTTTCATCTGCTTTTTAGGATCACTCGTAACGTGTGCAGCAGTAATTACCAATCCCTCCGGGCTTATAATTACGCCGGAACCAGAGCCCCCGTTGATCATGATCGCAACAGTTGCGTCGACCAAGTCTGGGACGAGTTCTCGAACGATTCGATCTAAATCCTTTGGAGTTTGGGAAAAGACAGTTCCTGTGAAGCTGAGGAAGAAAAGTAAGGTTTTCATCGAGACTAAAATGCGCGGGTTTTGGCGAGAAGGCGGTCGATTGCTGCACGAATTTCTTTTGGTTTAAGAGCGATCGTTCGTGCTGGAGAAATTGCGGCGATATTAAGCCCTAGAGCATTTCCATTGATGTCGAAGACTGGAGACCCGCAATCCCAAGCATTAATTGGGATGCTGTGGACAATCACGTCGGGAAAAGGGGCTCGCCTAATACTGGGAACCATGGAAAGATTCTTTGCAAGATTGAGGCCGGTGACCGGAGGGATTATGAGCGGCGAAATGAGTTTAATCTCATGCGAGCTCTTGGACCCACCCCGCGCAATTTCGGCAGTAACTTTTTCTCCAACCTCGCAACGATCTAAAAATGCTGTCAGATCGGCTCGGTTATTGATCGGCTGCTTATTTATTTTTTTAATGAGGTCTCCGGGTGAAAGTCCAGATTCGAAAGCCGGTGCATCAGGCTGGATCGCTGCGATCGTTAATCCTGAATCAAGTTGTTCAGTGGTGACCCCTAGGCTGGTAACCTGGCTTGTCGCATGGACAGTAGGAATTCCCATTCCTAGAACATGGCTAAAAATTCCTACATAGGACGTCGCTTCTACAACCATTTCATCTGTGGATTCCTGAAGTAAGATTGGAGAGGCCACGACTGAGCCGGCTTTTGGAAGTTCATCGATCCAACGAACGACTGGCATCCCTGATTCGGAGATGCCAACTAATGCAAGGTCGGTGGTCTCGTCAGTTGAAAGAAGAACTGCTGGATAGTTTTTTCCGTTGTAACGAACTACAAGGGATGGGCCAAGATCACTGGCTTTCGTGATGATTAGCCCTTCCGAGTGAATAGTCGTTCCAATAACTGAGTGAGTTGCTTGCGCCCCTTTGTTAGAGACAAGGACACAGGGGAGTGGGTTTTGGTGTGACTTTTGAATGAAACGCTGTCGTGCGCGGGTGATGGGCGAGATCACGATTTCTCTCGCTTCTTCTTGAGTGGTCTTCGGCGCGAGTGGTAGTGCCTCAAGGTCCGAAATGGTTTCGTTCGCTAGGATGGCATCAAGTTCCGGGAAGTCGGCAATTAACCATTGGATCATAAGGGCTGGAGTATTTGTTTCGCGACCCTTCAAAGTGGTGGCGATCAACGCGCCGGAGAGGTCGAAGACAGGGGCTCCTAGAGTGTAAAGTGTACTATCTAGTCGAAGTGCTTTTGCTTCCTCTGGAGGAGCAAACTCAAGATGATCTACGAAGAGGCTTGGAGGCTCTCCGATTGAAGAGATGGGCGCTGTGGTGGGCACGAGCACAGTGTGATCAAGGGTTTTTGAAACTCGGACTGGAACGAGCTCAGGTGGTGGTTGTTTGATTTTGAGTAAGGAAACGAAGCGCTTTGGATTTTCAGCGACTGTTTCGAGTTCGATACGAGAGCCATCGATCCGATAAAGAAGATAAGGGGCATCCTCTCCGTCAATGCTCGGTAAGAATGGAGAGAGGATATGGCCGTTAAGGCTAATAACGACCGCTGGTCTTGTTTCGGATAAACCAAGTCGGCCAACAATGACCATTTGGCTCGACAGGTTCGAAGCAAATTGAGTTGCGCTATTTTGAACGGAGATTTCGTGTTCTTTGGTCCAGGTGATTGTCTGGGCGGGAAGGAGAGAAGCTAATGCGGCAGCAATGAGAATAGTTTTCATTTACCAGACTTGTTGAAGTTCATTTATGGGAAGCCAGAAGGTGCTTTCGGATGATTGAACGAGGGCATGAGTTTCATTGACCTCGGAAATTTGAACGATTTGCCCCGCCCTAAGTGCGGGATAGTTCCAATCGGGTGTGCCCGCCTTGGGTTCTCGGGGGAGTTCGTCGGCAAGAACCATGTATTGATCGGAAGAGTAATGTTGGCCCTGTCGCCAAGCGGCGGTTCCTAAACAGAGGAGCGCGATGGCTCCAAGAGTAAACCCAGGCCAGCGGGGGAGTGAGATGAACTTGCGGACCCCAAAAAACAAGAAGGTTATTACCCAGATCACAGCAGCTACGACGACCCATTGATCCGGACGAAGGTCGAGAAATCGGTTTCGGGAAACGGTAAGATCACCCTGGCGCTCGCGAATGTCACTCATCAAGGACCGCGCGTCCTCGTCTAGTGGATCAAGTAAAAGCGCGGTGTGGCAGGATGCTCGTGCGCGAGAGGGGGCATTTGCGGAAAGATGGGCTTGAGCCAGATTGTAGTGCAGCGATCCGCGGTCGGGGCTCTCTTTAATGAGACTATCGTAGATGCTGATTGCTTTGGTGAAGTTCGCCTCGTTAAACGCTTGATTGGCTTCCTCCAAGCTTGAGCCTTTTAGGGAGCTAATGCTGATCAACAGCAGGAGCGAAATCTTTGTGAGTTCGCGCCCCAATGCAATGAAGTCGAATGGCCTTTCCTGAGTAGAAAACGAATTTTCGGCATGGGTTTCGAGGCTCTTGGCGAGCTCTTGATCATCAAGTGCACTTGCAATTTCTCTTACAGTTGATCCTGAAGGGAGTCGGAGTTTGTGCCGAAGAATGGGCAGTAATTGGTTATCAACTTCCTCTGCTGTTCCTTGTCCTGATTTGAAGGTTATAATCAGACGCTTAAGAGTTTGTTCCCGTTTCCTTTGCTCTGGATCTCGTGAATCAAGTCGTTTCTTGGCGAGGCCGAAAAGAAACGGGAGAAAAGGAGCAAGAGCGAAGGCTCCAAAGGTAGAGGCCGGTAGGTTGAGTAAAACCGGGCGTGTGGTGACGCTACCAGCGTCGTTTCTAGGAGTCATTGATGCAGTGATGTCACTGGTCCCTGGAAGGTTTAGAGTTGGTGTAATTTTGTGGAAACGCCATTTGTCGTCGACGGTGTCGAAAGAGGCGAGGGTGATTGCGGGTAGGGTTCCTACTTTTCCGGTTGGGAGAAGAGTTTGCGTGAAGTCTCCTTCCCAAAAATCATAGTTACTGCCGACCTTTGGATAGAGATCGCTTTCCACGGATGGGAAGCCTTGGCTTGAAAAATCGAAGTCGTTCCGAAGATTTGGGTTTCCCTGGCCGGTGATTGAAATGTCGATGATAAAGGGGCGAGAGGCTGCAGGTTGAAGAGGGCGGTAGTCGATTTGAAACTCCCAGTCTCCTACAAGTCCCGAATCGATCGCCTGGTTATTAGGAATGGGCGGAATGGGAAGCACTTCAATTTCAAATGGAATGACGTGTGTCCGATGTTTGGAGCGAACCCTAGAAGTCCCAAGAGTTGCGCTGAGGTGTCCGGTCGATTTTCCAATTTTCGTGAAATACAAACGAGCCTTGTAGGCGCGGAGGTTGTAATCAATACCCTCGATTTCTTGTGCCATCTCGCTATAGTTCTCAGGGCTTCCGTAGCGACTGAAGAACCCGCCTTGGGAATAGGTATAGAAGTAGTCACTAGGAACTGGTTTGCGCCCTGAGTAACGCAGGTATTGATGCCACTGCGCTCCCTCGATCCGGTTTGAGGGCTGAGAAAAATATGAACTTCCTCGGAATCGATTGTTCTTGTTTTCAACAAGCTCGATAAATTGAACCTCTACAGCTTCACCCAAATGAACTTGTTTTGGAATCTTAGCACTTCCGTTCCAGAGGATCTCTAAGCGGGTGTCGGTTTTTGAAGTGGTGTTTTCTGTTGCTTTTATCTCCCCGATTCGAATAAAAAACTCCTTGTTTTCAAGCACGATTGGGACAGGAGGGAAATCGATTAACCCTGGTGAGGTCGCAATAAATGAGATCCGGTTATCGGTTTGCATGTTTCCATAGGCATCATTAGGAAGCCGAATACTGGAGTACCCGAGCCAGGTGATTTTGGGATGTTCAGGAAGTTTGCCCAGTTCCATTTCGGCTCTGGTCACGATACTGACGTATTCAATCCGGTCCTCAGTAATAATATTTGGTGGTCGGGAAACCCGGTAGTCTTGTGCCAAGCAGACCGTGGCCGAAAAGAGACTAAAAATGAGAAGGAGTCGGAGCATTTTGGTTGCGAAAATTAGTGGCTCTTACTACGGGGGATTCGTCGACCATTTCGGAGATATTCTTGCTGCTGCTTTCTTAGAAGACGCGAGCGTAGATCGCCGCCTTCTTTTTCGGCTCTCTTGAGATCATTGTCATCGGGCTCGCCCTGACCCTCGTCTTCGCCCTTATCTCCAGCTGCAGGTTCATCGCCTTCGGGGCGATCCCCCTGCGGATTTTCCTGATTGTCTTGGCGGCCACCTTCGCCGTCTGGTTCCTCACCTTCGCTTTGTTCGCCGTCTTCGGATTCACCTTCACCTTGAGATGGTTGTTGCTGCTGTTGTTGTTGGGGATCAATGAGGTGATCTAGGGCATCTTGAATATGCTGAGCTGCTTGCTCTAGCCGGCGTTCACGATGTGGGGAGGGTGCCAGAACGATATCCTCCTCGGCTAGACGGTAATCTTTTAAACCTTCTTCCGGGAGAATGGTCGGGGAATCTTCAATTGCCTCTGCTCTGACGATAAGGTTTTGAATCGAGTTCACGGCGCTTTCGATTGTCTTCTTGTTCACTTCGGTCAGTGTGTTGACCTCGCGCTTGAGACTTTCGACGAATCGATTTTCTTGGTCGAGGGCGTTTTGGGTGTTCTCAATGGCATCTTGGAACGCGGCAAGAAAATCAAGGTAGGCCTGAACTCGTGAGATGTTTTTGTAAACTAGGGCGAGGTTGTCGCTGAGTTGCTCGTCTGCTGGCTTCAGTGGTGCGGCACCCTTATAAATCTCGAGGGCCTTTTTGAATGAACTTTTAGCACGCTTGAGAAGTTTTATCGGATCGGAACGTTCCTGCATCGCCATCATCATGATTTCTTGTTGAGATTGGGGGACGTTTGATTGGCCCTTTCTGTGGTGGAGGAGCCCGCGCTTGTGGAGAGCGGCGAATTTTAGATCGTTTCGGGGAGTCGGAGCTGCGTCAGCAGCCTTACTGTAAAGATCAAGCAGTAGTTTAAACCGGTCGGCAGATTTAAGGGTGAGTTCAGGCTCAGCTTTCTCAAGCTCTAGAGCCTTGTTATAGTAGCGGATACTTCTCTGGGTCTCGGTAAGAGCAGGATCTTCGAGGCTTTTTCGGATCTCTTCAGGGAGGTAATCTGTCGACGCGGCAGTGTCGGCGGCTGCAATCTCGCCCTTTAAGATGGCATCCGCGCGCTCGATCCAAGAACTGGGCCCTTTGGGATCGTGGGTCAGGGAGCCGATGGGGTTCTCGTTAAGGTCTAAAAAGACCGCCATTGGAAAGGTTTCGACCCCCAGCTTTTTCATGAGGGCGCGGCGGGCGCGCCTTTCTACATCAGTGAGCCCAACACGGGGAAGGTCGATGAGCGTCCATACAATTTTAGTCTCGACCCATTTTTTGAAAATTTGGTGCGTGAGAATCTCTTGTTCGAATGTAATCGAGAGTTTTGACCAATCTGATCCAGTGAATATCACCATGACTGACAGTTCTTCTGCTTTGGCAACCTCTAGTGCTTCGTCGTATGAATCGACTTGTTCGCCGGAAAGGCTTGGGGAAAGTGAAAAAAGAAAGACGATTGCGGCTGTTAGTGAATGCCAATTTTTGGTTCTAAGCGGGAGCAAGATGTGGGTCATGAGACAGATAAGAGCTAAGGTAAGGGGCCAGACGAAAATATCTTGGGGTCGTTCGTAGAGTTCACCGGCGATATTTTCACCATCCAACTCAATCGTGTCGACACGGGTGTTGAGCTTTGTAATTTGAGCATCTACTTCCTTTGGTGAAGCGTTAAGAAAGAGTCCGTTGGTTTCTTGGGAGAGTTGCTTAACCGTATTATGATCTGCCTGCGTGAACATTTCGGTCTGGGGCACGTTGGCTGCTACGCCATCTTTTCCAAAGGCAACCGCAATAATGGGGACTTTGGATTTCTTAAGTTGCGCTAGGACCTTTTCTGGATCTCCGCCGGTAACGTTGTCTCCATCGGAAAGAACGATAATCGCTGATCCCGGTGGAGGTTCTTCGGTAAGAAGATTTTGAGCTTCCTCGAGAGCAGAGGTGATGTCGGTGCCTGGAACTAAGAAGTCACCGGGCTGAATTTGATTCACCCGTTTGAGGAGGGTGGCCCGGCTCCGGGTGATGGGAGTCTCGATATAGGTATCTCCCGCGAAAGAAATCAGGCCGATACGATCAGTGGGGCGAGAATTAATAAATTCTCGCAAGAGAAGCTTCGCGGCGTCATTTCGACTAATTCCTTCGGTGTCTTTTGCTGTCATCGATTTGGAAATATCGAAAAGGACAACCAGATTTTTTGAAGGACGTTTGAACTCAGTTCTGACGAACCCACTGATCGGGCGAAGGGCGGAAATCCCCGCAAGTAAAAGCGAAGCGAGAAGAGCGATCCCGAGGATCCGGCGGCGAACCGGAGAGGCGTTTGACTTTAGATTACAATGCCCAGAGTTCTGCGTTAGAAGAGAGATAGCCTTCTTCCGCTGATGGTAAGACCACGCAGCGAAACTAATGGACACGATAATGATTGGTAGGACCCAGAAGAGGTTTTTGAGAGCGAGGAATTCCATTTTGATAACTAGTCTAAGAGATTTCTCGAAGGACGGTGTAACGAAGAAAAACAGCAAGGCTGAGGGCTGCGATTCCTCCGAGCAAAAGAGTGGGGTATAGATCACGCTGATAAATCAGGGCTGGACGTTGTTTTGACGTTTTTTCAAGAGCGTCGATGGTATCCATGACATCCTCAAAACCCTTGTTATCCTTTGCCCTAAAAAATTGGCCGCCGGTGATCGAAGCTATCTTTTCGAGGTTTCTGGTGTCGAAGCGGATTGTCGCGCCCATGCGTGAAAGTGGTCCTAGCAGAAAGGGGTCGTCACTTCCAATGCCGACAGTGTGAATCGTGATGTCTTGTTTTTTTGCTGCTTCCGCAGCTGTTACTGGGGTGTAAACGGGATCAGGAACTGTGTGATCACCGTCAGTGATTAGGACGATAGTGCGTCTCGTTTCATTGTAGTCCTTTAAAGCGATGATTCCTTGACTGATTCCGCCGGCAATATTGGTGCCGCGTTCACTCTGCGAAAGAAGCGAGTTCTCGAGCTGATTGACATAACCGATGAGGTGGTCGTGATCGATCGTTGGGTCTACTGCGAGGTTGCCAAGGTGTCCAAAAATAACGAGGCCGATCCGATCGCCTGAACGTCTCGAAACGAATCGGTTGATCTGATCCTTTGCAACACCTAGGCGGTCCTTTATTCTCCCTTGGGCAATGCCTTTTCGAACTGCGGAATCATCCATATCAGATGCTGGGTCAAAGGCATCCATACTGTTGGAGTAGTCGAGCACTAGCATGATGTCAGTCCCTTCCTTGGTCACAGGAACGATTTCCATATCAGACTGGGGACGAGCGAGTGCAAAGATGAAGGCTGCCGCAGCGAAAATTTCTAGCAATAGAAGTAGGTGCCGGGGCGCAAAATGCTTCCTCGGTGCAGTCTTGGTGTAGTGGTCTGTGGAAGAGACAGCAATAGAAGCTGGAACGCTGAACCAACGCCAAACAAGTCCTCCGATAAGCGGAATGAGCAACCACAAGAAGTGGGGGTTGGCAAAGATGATATCAAGCATCGGGTTCAATCAATCAGAAGAGGGTTTCGTTTCACCGGGAAAGCGATGTTAAGCATGAGATTTACTCAATATTTACACCCAAAAGATACTAACATCGTCTGCCAAAAGAGCGACCGCGCTTTTTAGAAAAAAATGAGGCTGAAATGCGCCAGTTTTGGGGGGTTAGGCTAAGAGGTCATCTGAATGATGAGGGAGTCCAAAGTAGGATTCAGCGTTATGGTAGCAAATATTCCCAATCATCTTACTGATGAGGCGTTCGTCATTTGGCAGCTTACCGTCTTCGACATCTTGTCCCACGATGTTACAAAGCAAACGGCGGAAATATTCGTGTCTTGGAAAGGATAAAAAAGATCTTGAATCGGTAAGCATCCCAACAAAGTGGGAGAGAAGGCCGATCGCCGAGAGCGTGTTAATTTGAGACTCCATTCCCTGAAGGGTGTCGTTGAACCACCATCCGGAGCCAAATTGGATTTTCCCACGGATTGGGGCCTCCTGAAAAGAGCCGCAGGCGGCGGCTAGGACGGCATTATCGCGTGGATTGAGGTTATAAACGATCGTCTTTGGTAGCTTGTTGAGTTTGCTCAGGGAATCTAAGAACGATAAAAGCGCCTCGCCCTGAGGCCAATCGCCGATGGTATCAAATCCTGAGTCGGGACCTAGTTTATCAAAGAGTCTTGTGTTAGGATTTCGCTTTGGTCCCAAATGGAGTTGCATCGTCCAGTCTTTTTCGGAGACCCACTGACCGACGTGATACATAATGAGGGCACCGAAAGTATCGGTCTCTTCTTGATTGGCGGCTTGGCCTTCTCGGACTTTAGCGAGAATTTGATCTGCTTTCCTTTCGTCGCATGGCTTGGATAATGCATAGCGCATTCCGTGGTCGGTCAAGCGACAGCCCTTTTCGTGGAAGTAATCATGACGAGCCCTTAACGCCGAAAGGAAATCAGCGAAGCTAATAATATTTCCACCAAGCTGGTTGAGCCAGGGGTTTAGCACAGTAGGACGGTCAACGAAGAATGCTTTGTCAGGGCGGAAGGTTGGATAAATCTTAGTAGGGCAATTTGAGGCATTTGCTGTTTCGTGATGGGCGAGGCTATCGGTGGGGTCATCGGTAGTGCCAACAGCATCAACTCGAAACTTACGAAGGAGACCTTGTGCTGAGAAATCTTCGTCTGTTAGGCGATCGTTACAAGCTTCCCAAATTTTGTCTGCTGTTTCTGGGCCCAAAAGAGTATCGATTCCGAAGCAGCGGCGGAGCTCGAGGTGAGTCCAGTCGTAGAGTGGATTTCGAAGGGTATTCGGAATAGTCTCGGCCCAGGCACGGAATTTCTCTTTTGGAGAAGCATTGCCGGTGATGTGAGATTCTGGAATTCCATTGGCTCGCATGGCACGCCATTTGTAGTGGTCATGACCAAGCCAGAGATCGGTGATGTTTTCCCAACGTTTGTTAGTAGCGACCTCATCTGGAGGGAGATGGGTGTGATAATCGATAATTGGGAGATTTTTCGCAGTATCGTAAAAAAGCTTGCGGGCTGTTTCGGAGAAGAGAAGGAAGTCGTCATCAAGGTATGTTCTAGCCACATCGGAAGGCTAGGCCATGAGGTGAACCAAGTCCAAGCGAGAATTAGTTGCTGAGACGAGTTTCCAACGGTTGTCTGGCGGCACCACCCTTCGCAAGGTAGCGCTGGTAATACTTTCGAGCCTCGTCTTTTTGTCCCTTCCGGAGATAGATGATGGAAAGATTGACGTAGGGTTCGAATAAATTGGGATCCCGAGCGATCGCTTCCAGAAAGTGAAATTCAGCATCGTCAAAGCGGTTGGTTTTACCGGCAATATTTCCAAGGAGAATGTGAGCCAATGCATTTTGAGGTTCAAAGGAAAGTGAGCGTCGGAGTTCCTGCTCGGCTTCTTCGAAAAGCTCAACGCGATAAAGCGAATCCCCGAGCATAAAGTGAGCGTAGGGGATTTTCCGGTCACCGGCTACAAGGATTGATTGTTCAAATTGCTTAGTAGCCGCTGTTGGGTCGTCCAGCCGAAGTTGGACAATGCCAAGGTTAATCATGGCTTCCCAGGCTCCGGGATCCTGATCTACGATGAGTTCGAGGGCTCCCCGTGAGGCTTGAAAATCTCCTTTCGCAAAGAGGCGTCGTGCCACAGTATTTAGGTTTTTATTGGCGGCTCGGAGTTGTGAAGTCCCAGCGGCGAGTTCCTCGGGGCTTGGAGTGATATTACTTTCAAGGCTTGGGCTGAGCGGAGCGGTCTTTTCTATCAGTTCCATTTCCTCAATGGTCAGTTCCATTTTCTCATCCCCACTAATACGGGCAAGTGCATCTTTCCAATTCTGGTCATTCGCTCCCAATTTTTCACCCTGTTTCAAGAGGAGTTCAGCGGCACCTTGCTGGGCTTGTATCTTTGCTTTGAGCTTGTCGATCACTCCTCGAAGCAGAGCAACTTCCTCCTTTCCTCGCTTATTAAGCGTTCCTCCGTTGAGTTGTGCGAGAAGGTCATTTTCAGCTTGCTTGAGACGTTTTTGCAGTCGGTCCATGCGCAGCTTACTTTGCATGTCACTTTTCTGTAGATTTTGAATCTTTGCCTTGGCAACCACGAGAGTCTGTTTGGCGATGAGGATCTTATCCTTTGAAGCGTTGGCGTCTTGTTGAACAAGTTCGAGGTTTGCTTTGGCCTCATTAAGCTCCTTGCTGAGGCTAACATTTTGGGTGATAAGATTTTGGATTCGGTCGGTTTCGTCCATTCCAAGAAGCGCCTTCATTTGGTCGCGCTCTTCGATGAGACCGAGCCGCTCTTGACGGAGCTCAGTCACCATTTTTTCCGATTGGGTTAGCCGGGTTTCCAAGACAGCTTTGACGCGATTGGATTCGTTCAGAAGTCGGTCTTTTTCTTTGATTGTTGTCTTAAGGGCATCGATCTGGCCTTGCTGCCCATCGGCAACCCTGTTGTTGATTTTGGTCTGTTTGGCAATGATGGCTTTCAGCCGTTCCTCTTCATTTCTTGCGGCAAGCAGGGCTTTTTGAGTTGAGGCAAGCTGCTGTAAGGTGAGTCGCTGATCTGCTAGCGCTTTGTCTCGGGCCGCAGCCATGGCATCACGTTCCTGTCGGAGTTGTTCGATTTGTTGATTGAGTTCGGCTACCTGATTTCTCAGCGGGGATGCTGCGAGGCGGGAGAGCTGGGTTTGGCGTTCTTGTATTTGTCGGCGAATTCTAGCGCTTTCAGCATCACGCATGTTGGCGCGGCGGCGGAGATCTGCGTTAAGGCTTGTGATTTCGGCCTGCAGGTCACGAATCGTCTTAGTGGCTAGTCCGTTGGGGTCAACTTTCCCAGGAATTGTGAGTTTAGCTTTTGCTTCGCCAGGCACCTCCAAAAGAGGCGTTTTGCCGGCGTCTTGTCGTTCCTTCTGTTGGGCAAGGGCGCTGGCGTGGATCCTCTGCATGGCCTCGGTCGTGGACTTGGTTCGCCATTTAAGCCCTTCTTTCTGTTTGAAGTTTGGATGGGTGATTGTGATGAGGTCAAAGAATGACCGTGCTTTGCGGTATTTTGTAAACGATTCGACAAAGTCTTCTTTTTTTTCAAGTTCCTCGGCCTGTTTGACAAGTGACCAGGCTTGGTAGTAGAGACCCCCAGGATCGAGTCTTGCAAGCTCTTCTGGTGTTTGGGCCAGTAATGGAGCGGTAAGAAGGGCCAAGAAAACGAGCCCAATGAGATGACGTAGGTATGCCATGGCGTGGAGAGGTTATCAAACGGGCGATTGGTGGAAAAGAGCAGATTTCATCCAGAGAGACTTGGACGATCGGCTTATCGTGGACAGCTTGGCGTCGGAAGACGGTTGCTACCCCATCGTCACGGAGTATTTTGAAACTCCAGATCGAGAATGCTTTTGGGAGAAGGAAAGACGCCTTGCCAGCCGGCGGAAGATTCGGGTTAGAATTTATGGCTGCGAGGGCGGAAAAATCCCTCCCACCGGCTTTATTGAGATTAAGCACAAACACTTTGGTCTTGGAGCCAAACGAAGACTTTTTCTCCCCGTGGAAGAGGCAATCGAGTTTGCAAATGGTAATTACGATATCCTGAAAACCATAAAACGCGATTGGACGAGGACTGAACGCATGATCATCAAAGAACTCTTCGACCTCGTTGAAAGGCGTAAATTTGGTCCCGCAATTCAACTTCGATATGGTCGCAAGGCGCTGATGACTCCCGATGGCCAGCTTCGAATTACTTTCGACACCCGCTTGATGTGCCGCTCAAACCTCCTACCACTGGAGGCTGACGACCAAAGATTCGAGGATTACATCATCCCTGCCAATAAATCAATTTTTGAGGTGAAATCAATCGGCCCAGTTCCTTTTTGGTTCCGTGAATATGGAGGTGAAGAAGGACTTGTAAGACGGAGCTTTAGTAAGTTTTGCACCGCTATGAAAGAAGTCGATCCAGTGCTTCGCTCACAAATCGGAAAACTTAAGCAGCCGGCAGCCTGATCACACCCGAAAAGAACCCAAATTCCTCCACACCAAAACACATCACTTTATGGACCCCGTTATTGCATTCTCTTTTGACAGTATTATCGACACCCTCGAGACCATCAGACAAAGCGACCCTAAGCCTCTAGAAGTTCTAGGAGCCATGGGCATGAGCTTCTTTCTGAACATGTTAGTCGGACTTCTTTACAAGAGCACTTACAAGGGCACGCGCTACTCACAAGATTACGTTCACACCTTGGTTATTATTGGAACCGTAACGACCATCCTCATCATGGTCGTCAATGGAAACCAAGCTGTTGCCTTCGGTATGTTTGCGGCATTTTCCATGATTCGCTTCAGACGTAATCTGGGGCAATCGCGTGACCTTGCCTTTATCTTTTTTGCGATGGCGACAGGCATGGGAGTTGGAGCTCGCGAATACGAAATCGTTTTAGTTACAACGATAATCGTTGGACTCGCCATTTGGTTTATCTCCAAGCGAGACGCCTTCGCCCCAAAGCGCGCGTCTCACCAGCTTCGCATCCGCGTAAACAACGACGTCGACTTCTCTAAAGCCTTCAATGATATTTTCGATAAATTTACAGATGCTACCGAGATGATCAGCGTGGAGTCAGTCCAAGCTGGAATGATGAGTGAGCTCCGCTACGGGATCGTCCTTAAGAATAACGTCCAAATCTCTGACTTCATGGAAGAGATCCAGATCGCCTGCGGAAACAATCGTGCCATCCTGACATCGACCACTCGAGACCTCGAATTCTAGGCTCGGAGCCTTTTTCCTCCTTCACAATCCCGATGGGCCATTCCGGCCATCGGGATTTTCTTTTCGCTCCAGACTTGAATGCGACGAGCACTCCCCCAAGACTCTCCCCCTTATGTGGAAGGGCCGATTTTCAAAAGCAACCGCTGATCTTGTTCAACAATATGGAGAATCTATCTCCTATGACTGGCGCTTATATTCGCACGATATCTTAGGATCAATCGCCCACGCCAGAGCCCAAGTCAAAGCTGGAATCTTGACCGAGGATGAATTCTCCCAAATCGAAAATGGACTTCGCGAAATTGAGAATGAAATTTCAGAAGGCCACTTCGAATTCTCGATTGAACACGAGGACATCCATATGAATATCGAAGCAGCTCTCACCGAAAGGATCGGGGCGGCTGGCGCGAAGCTTCACACCGCACGTTCCCGAAATGATCAGGTTGCCACAGACACTCGCCTCTATTGTCGGGACGCTATTGATGACCTCCTCACTCTTCTTGGTGGCCTTCAGAATGCGCTCCTCGATCAGGCAAGCCGTTACGCTGAAACAGTCCTTCCAGGATACACACACCTGCAGCGTGGCCAGCCAGTGACCGTCGGGCACCACCTTCTCGCCTACGTTGAAATGCTAGCCCGAGATAAAAGCCGCCTTACTGAGGCCCGTCGTCGGGTCAACGTTTCCCCGCTAGGCTCTGGCGCCCTTGCAGGCTCAACTATTAATCTTGATCGCGAAGCAATTGCAGCGGAGCTGGGTTTTGACTCAGTCACCACAAATTCGATGGATGCCATTTCTGATCGTGACTACATTGCCGAGCTTCTTTTCGACTTTGCCCTCATCGGCGCTCACCTTTCTCGACTTTCTGAGGACTTAATCCTCTGGTGTTCCAGCGAGTTTGGGTTTGTCACCTTATCCGATGCCCACACCACCGGGTCATCTCTGATGCCTCAGAAAAAAAACCCTGATGTTTGCGAACTCACGCGTGGAAAGACCGGTCGGCTTTATGGCAATCTAACCTCAATCCTAACCTCGGTGAAGGGACTTCCACTCACCTACAATCGAGACCTCCAAGAGGACAAAGAACCCCTTTTCGACTCTATCGATACCCTTACCATCGCGTTCAAAGTAAACACCGAAATGATTTCTGAAATGGAGATCAATGAAGACGCATGTGCCGCCGCTTCAGAAGACCCGCTTCTCCTTGCCACGGATCTTGCAGACTGGCTTGTGAAACAAGGAATACCTTTCCGCACAGCTCACGAGCTGGTCGGAAAAGCCGTTGCGATTTCAGTCCAATCAAACATACCGCTCAACAAGCTCGACCTCACCGAAGTTGACCCGGCATTCACACCGGAAGCCTCAGGTGTCTTTTCGTTAAAAACAGCTCTCGAAGCCCGGACAAATCCAGGAGCACCTTCAATAAAAAACGTCCGCGCACAAATCGCCCGCTGGCGGAACGCTTAGCTAGTGAAATCCCGCAAAGCCTGCCCAGTAAGAGATTTTTCACTTTTTCTAACTTCGGCTGGAGTCCCAGTTGCTACAATGTTGCCACCCCCCACCCCTCCAGTGGGTCCGAGATCAATGATGTGATCACAAACTGAGATCACATCTAGATTATGCTCAACCACAACCAAAGAATGCCCGGCGTCCCGAAGCTTTAACAAAGCTTCAAGGAGCACCTGCACATCCTGATAGTGCAAGCCAGTCGTGGGTTCATCCAAAAGATAAAGCGTATGCCCCGGCGCTGATTTAGATAGCTCGCATGCCAACTTGACGCGCTGAGCTTCACCGCCCGAAAGCGTGTTAGCAGCTTGTCCAAGCCGCACGTAACCTAACCCGACATCAAAAAGTGTATTCATAATCACACTCAATCTCGGAACCGCTCCAAAAAACTCCCGCCCCTCCTCAATCGTCATTTCGAGTATATCGGCAACACTCTTCCCTCGATAACGCACATCGAGAGTCTCGCGATTGTAGCGATGTCCTTGGCAAGCCTCACACTCGATCCAGACATCCGGTAAAAAGTGCATATCAATCCGGATCGAACCTCCACCCTGGCATTTCTCACAGCGCCCACCTTTAACATTAAAACTAAAACGCCCTGCTTTGTAACCACGCTGCCTCGACAGAGGAAGCTGAGAAAACAGATCGCGCACTAAATCAAAGGCACCAGTATAGGTTGCCGGATTGGATCTCGGACTTTTACCTAGTGGACTCTGGTCTACAATTACCACTTTCTCGAGATACTCCAGGCCCTCAATCCCTTCGTGCTTTCCTGGCTCGTCCTTAGCTCGATGAAACTTTCTAGCTAAAGCACGACGTAAAACCCGATCAACTAGAGTCGATTTGCCACTACCGCTTGGCCCCGTCACACCAACCAACTGCCCTAGGGGAATCGTGACATCCTCACCTTTTAGGTTGTTCTCACGCGGTCCTTTAATTGTTAACTCGAACGCCGATTTTCTTTTTCTAGAATTCACCGTCGGCACTCCTCTTCGAAGCCAGCATCCCGTTGGAGTATCAAGCTTCGCAATTTCGGCCGGAGTTCCCTGTGCCACTAACTCCCCTCCGTGTTTCCCTGCCGCCGGACCAATCTCAACCACTTGGTCTGCCGCCTTCACCATCGCCTCATCGTGCTCTACCACAACGACCGTATTTCCAGAATCTCGCAAACGCTGTAAGGCCTGAATCAAACGCTCATTATCCAGTGGATGCAGCCCGACACTAGGTTCATCTAGGACATACAAGACACCAGCTAAACCAGCACCCAACTGTGTCGCGAGCCTTACTCTCTGGATTTCACCTCCAGACAAAGTCCCGCTCGCACGATCTAGCGCCAGATAACCTAACCCAACTTCATCAAGAAAAGATAAACGTTTTTCTAACTCAGCAAGCACCCCTTTCATCGCCACTTGGCGGTCAGCAAAACCTTCCACCGTCCCGACCCAATCAAGAGCCTCACCAATGGGAGTTGAACAAAGTTCGTCAATCCCCTTCGCTCCATCTTTCCCCTTCAGGGTTACCGCAAGATATTCCTTTTTGAGCCTCTTTCCTTTACACACTTTGCACTCACGCGAAGTCATAAATCTCCCCATACTTCTTTTAACTCCATCACTTTCAGTCTCGCGATAAAGACGCTCAACCTGCTTACAAATCCCCTCAAATTCCTTCTTCCAAGAAACAGTCGCTCCGTCTTTTTCCCAAGGAACTTCAATTTTCGTATCGCCGGTCCCATAAAACAAAGCCCGTTTGAAATTCTCTGGAAAACTATCAAATCGCTCATTTAGACTTACTCCAAAAAAACTGGCCAAAGCTTCGATATGTAACTGGTTCCAACCTTTCTTCTTTTTTGAGACCTTGCTCCAAACAGCCACAGCACCCTCGGCTAACGATTTACTCGGGTCCGGAACAACCAAAAATGGATTACAAAAAGCCTCCGTTCCAAGCCCATGGCAAACTTCACATGCTCCTAAGTGCGAATTAAAAGAGAAATGTTTTGGAGTCAGTAGCGGCAGCTCAAATCCAGTTTTGACATTCCGATAACTTGTAGCAAAAGCTAGCTCCTCCCAATGATCGGCACCGCGTTCCTGCGCTAAAGCACGCACCTCAAGTCCGCAAATCCGTATCGCAATCTCAACACTGTCCGCCATCCGAGAATCCACTCCCTCTTTCACAACTAAGCGATCCACTACAATTTCAATCTCACCACCGTCTTCCGGCCAAACTTCTTCGGCAGCCTCCAACTCGATGACTTCCCCCTTAACACGCACCCTCACAAACCCCTGCCGTTGGAGATCGGAAATCATTCCCTTCGAATCACCCTCCGTCGTGATCGGCGCCAATAAGATTACCCGACTCCCCTCGGGACGATTGGAAAGACTCTTTACGATGTCGGCCGTCGACATCCGCATCAGCTCCTCACCAGTTTCTGGATCGTGAGGCACTCCGACTGCCGCATAAAGAATACGAAGAAAATCGTGAATTTCGGTCACCGTTGCAATCGTAGACCGGGGATTACCCGCACCGGTTCGCTGCTCAATCGCAATTGCAGGACTTAGCCCCTCGATCGAATCAACCTCCGGCTTCTCTAGCTGATCAAGAAATTGCCGTGCATAAACCGAAAGCGATTCCACATACCGGCGCTGTCCTTCAGCATAGAGTGTATGAAATGCTAAACTCGACTTACCACTCCCACTCACCCCAGTAATGGCGATCATTTTTCCACGCGGTAAATCAACATCAAGCCCTTTGAGGTTATGTTGGCGTGCTCCTCGAATCCTGATCACGCAGGAATTAGTTGCTGGTTCAGCCATTCTAGTCAACTGCCGCAAAAGAAAACCGCACCGAAAACGAATCCGGTACGGTGTTTAGAGAAATTGGAGGCGGAGGCGAGAATCGAACTCGCGAATACAGGTTTTGCAAACCCGCGCCTTACCACTTGGCTACTCCGCCCTCGGGCGAAGATCTAATCTCCTAGCCGGCACCTGTCAATACCCTGATGCCTGAAAGGCTCATTCTCGCCGCTTCAGGATGAAATCTGCTCTTTTCCACCAATCGCCCGTTTGATAACCTCTCCACGCCATGGCATACCTACGTCATCTCATTGGGCTCGTTTTCTTGGCC
>KB912126.1 GCA_000383735.1 Verrucomicrobia bacterium SCGC AAA164-M04 | reverse complement strand
TTCAGAAATGGCTTTGGCTTCAGGGATGCCAGTGCCACAGGTTTACCTTTTGGATCATGAAGAGGGAATCAATGCCTTCGCAGCTGGGACTGAACCTTCGAATGCGGTGATCGGGGTAACGCGTGGGTGCCTTCAGCGGCTTTCAAGGGAGGAATTATCGGGTGTCATTGCCCATGAATTCAGTCACATTATCAATGGTGATATGCGGCTTAACATGCGGTTGATGGGCTTGGTCTTTGGCTTGGTAGTGATATCGATTATTGGGCGGGGGATGGTGGAGTTGCTTCGTTTCCAAGGTGGTTCTTCACGGCGAAATAACAAAGAGGGCGGGAATGTTATGCTGGTTTTATTATTGTTGGGACTTGGCCTCCTCGTGATCGGAGGGCTCGGAAGCTTTTTTGGTCGTTTGATTCAAGCGGCCGTTTCTCGCCAACGGGAGTTTTTGGCGGATGCTTCGTCGGTCCAGTTTACGAGAAATCCGGACGGCATTGTGGGTGCTTTAAAGAAAATTGGAGGATCGGAAATAGGTTCGAAACTCAAGGCCCCGAAGGCGGTCGAGGCAAGTCACATGTTTTTCTCGAACGGTGGGATGTTTAGTTTTGGTCTCATGACCCACCCGCCTTTGGATGTGCGTATTCGAGCGGTGCAAAAAAATTGGGATGGTAAGTTCGAATCTTCAGAGATTAAGCCGATTATGGCTGATCGTAATACAAAGAATGAGGAGGAGAAAAGTCCCCTTGATGCACTGCCTGGTGCAGTAATTCTTGGTGCGGTAAGCGGAATCGGTCAGGGGGAACGTAGACGAATTTCGACGGGGCAAGAATTACACCGGGGGGTTTCGCAACGCTGGCGGGAGGCGATCCAGGATCGGGAAGTAGCGCAGGCGGTGATTTTTGGTTTGCTGCTTAATGAAGATGATAAATTTCTGCCCAAAGAAATCTCGTTTTTGGAGGAAGAAGCTGGAGGTGAGGCAAAGGAACTCGCATTGAAATGGCAAGCTGAGACACGAGGCTTGCATTCGGCGCGGAAGATTGCGTTGGTACAGCTCGCTTTACCTACTTTGCGGGGTTTAAGTCCGTTGGAGTATGAACGATTCCGGGATATCACGCTTTGGTTGATCGCTAGTGATGGGGAGGTTGAGCTTTTCGAATTTATGATTCAGCGGGTGATTGAACGGCACCTTGGCAGTTATTTTGAACGGAAGGCTTTTCGAAATATTTCCTACCATCAATTTGATCGTTTGTTGCCGGAAGCTAACATCCTAGTTTCCACAGTTTCTGAGATTGGGGCGGGATGTGCGGAGGATGCTGAAACTGCATATTTGGAAGCAACGAGTGACTGGAAAGTCCGCTTAGATCGGAAGGGAGTTTCATCACACAATGAACTAGATAAAGCTTTAGATAAATTTTCCCAGGCATCCCCCTTGGTGAAGAGGGAGATTTTGGTGGCTTGTGTCACGGCGGCGGCTCGGGATGGTAAACTTTCCAGTCGAGAGGCGGAATTATTGCGTGCGATTGCTGATTCTATCGGATGTCCGCTGCCTCCGTTCCCGGGCGAAGTTGTGGAAGAGGAGATTTAGCTTGTCCTAGACTTGCATTTTGAGGAGGTGCGGTCGAGGTTCGGTAGTAGAAGATGCAGAAGGAAAGGGCACCGTGGTGGTTATGGCCAAACTTGCTGAGCCTCGATGCTCCGTTGGTTGCCTTGGCTTGGGCGTGGATGTTTTCAAACGCGTGGGGAGTGGTCAGCGTTCCTTGGCAACTTTGGGCTACTTTGGGGGTTTCGGTGTGGATTGTTTATGTGCTCGATCGAATTGTTGATGCAAGCCGCGAGGGTGATGCCAAACTTCTTGATGCGAGGCATCATTTTCATCGGAGGCATTCCAAAGTTTTCTTGAGGGTTGTAACGGTTGGAGCATTATTTTGCCTCTATTCAGTATTATTTAATCTTGCTCAGACAGTCCTGCAATATGGTTTGTTCGTATTACTGTGCGCTGTCGTTTACTTCGTGATCGCGTTGAAAAAATCTAAATCAGAACAATCTGGTCTTGGGAAAAATCTCGTTGCGGGTCTGACATTTTCGTATGGCGCTTCGGCGGGTATTCACGCTTACTCGCCGGTTTTACCTTTTGGAGATATGGTGTTTTCTTCCGAGGTCCTTCTCTTCGCGGCGCTTTGCGTAATTAATATTACGGCGATTGATTTTTGGCGTTTGAAGGGCGAGGACGATGAGGATGCGGCGGCAGTCTTGAATCTGGGGACACTCCTCGTCGCGGGGTGCGCGATGTACATTTATATTAGTACTTTGAATCGAGAGGCCTTTTTCTTTAACGAAGATTACTATCATGAGCAGATGTTTTATAAGCCCTTTGCCGTAGGGGTGCTAGTGGGCTCGGCCGGCTTCTTTTTATTAAACCAAGCACGCCGAAAATTTGAGGCTGAGGCCTATCGGGTGCTAGTTGATGTGGCGGTGGCTGCTCCTGTTTTTGTATTTTGGGTAATGATCGCTCTCGATGGTGATCCAAGGACTTGATTTGGGGTTGAGCGATTTGGAAACCTGACGCACACTCACATTCGAAGTGATGAGCGAGACCCCCAACTTACCTAAAAAACCTGCAATTCTAATCCTTGGTGCACCAGGAGCTGGAAAGGGGACTCAGGGTGCAATTCTTGCTCAAATCCCACGTTTTTATCACTATTCCAGTGGGGATGTTTTTCGTCAACTAGACACTCGGACTGACCTTGGCCGTAAATTTGTCGAGTATTCGAAGCGTGGTGAATTAGTTCCGGATGAACTGACGGTTCAGCTTTGGGCAAGTCATATGGACGATCTGGTAACGAGCCATCGATACAAACCGGATATCGATATTCTTTTGCTTGATGGAATTCCAAGGAATCAGGATCAGGCGAAAATGCTGGAAGATCATGTTGAGATTCATGCGGTCTTCCACCTAAGTTGCCCGAACCGTGATGAGCTTGCAAGGCGACTCCGCAAGCGTGCGCTTAAGGAACAGCGGCTTGACGATGCCTCCGAGGTCGTGATTCAACATCGGATCAAAACGTACGAAGATGAAACCAAGCCGATTCTTGATTACTATGGCGAGAATTTGCAATGTGATATTGACGCTACGCAGTCTCCAGCGAAGGTGGTTTACGATATTCTTGCCAAGCTTCAAACGCTGGATGCTTACCAGCGGATTGAGAACCAAACGATCTAGTGATGCGTCTGGTTTTTATGGTTACAGGGGAAATTTCCGAAGCTACTTTTGCTGACGCGCTCACCAAAAAGCACGAGGTGGTGGGGCTAGTCACGCAACCTGACCGACCGGTCGGACGCAAGCAGGTCATGACTGCGCCCCGGGTGAAAGAGATAGCTCTTGAGTCGGGAATTCCCTTGATCCAGCCCGAATCGGTTCGCGAGGCAGAGGCTCTTGACCAGATTCGGCAATGGAACCCAGAGGTCATTGTGGTGATGGCGTATGGGCAGATTTTGCCGCAAGCTCTGCTTGATCTTCCATCGAGAGCTATCATCAACCTGCATGCATCATTACTTCCAAAATATAGGGGTGCTTCATGCATTCAGGCTGCTTTAAAAAATGGTGATGCTGAGACTGGCTGGAGTGTTATTCACGTGGTGAAGCGACTCGATGCTGGGAATCTCATCTTACAAAAGGTGGTTTCGATCTTAAAGGGTGAAACTGGCGGGGAGCTTCACGATCGTCTTGCGCAGGCTGGGCCGGCTGTATGTCAGGCTGCCTTGCAGATGCTTGAGAGTGGGACGGTTGAGGGTCATGCTCAGGATGAAGCTTTGCAAACTTATGTTCCTAAATTGGGCCGGAAAGATGGTTGCTTAAACTGGTCTAGGCCTGCCAGAGAACTGGAGTGTCTTATACGGGCCTTTCATCCTTGGCCGGGGACTTCGGCTGGATTGGGGCTGAAGAAAATGAAGATTTTCCCCCCGGCTGCAATTGGCGAAGGCCAGGGTCAGCCTGGAGAATTGCTAGAGGTTGGTGAAGAGACCATTGAAATAGCGTGTGGATCTGGAAGTCTTATTCTTGGGGAGGTTCAGCCGGAGGGGAGCCGGCGAATGAATGGTGGCGAGCTCGCGCGGGGGCATCTGGAGGTTTTGAGAGCAGGGTTAAAATAGTTCGCCTTTTTAGTCAGGTAATATTAGTATTTTATCCATGCGAATAATTTTGACCTTTTTGGCGGTGTCCGCGTGTTTTGCGTCCGCGACAACTCTTGAGGTTTTAAGGGTTTTTCAGCCTCTCTCTCTTCATGGAACGGATATTGATCACGAATTCAAAGGTGAATCGGTGCAGGCTCATATCTTTGCTCGTCCAATGGTTCTGAGTGGAGCGATGCCAGAGAATCTGGTGTTGGCTGTTGCGACTCCTCACCGGATGCCTGCCACTTTTAATTATGATGTGAACGAATGCAATTTGTTGACTTTGTTTCAAGTCGAAATTTCCGGGATAATGGGCAATTCAGGTGAGCTTGAAGTAGCCTTTGACCTTACCAAGATGCAGGCCCCCGAGGGTGTTGATTTATCAATCCGGACGGTTTTGAGTCTTTCGATTCAAGCTCTTAAAAAAACTCTCGAGGACTACCATCATCCTGAAAATAAGCCTTTGAAGGTGAAAATCACCATCGAGGGCACTACCAAAAAAAATCGATCACTCCGCGATTTAAGCGGAGTATTTGTGGTCACGGGATAAGGTTGGATCTTCAGAATTAGGAGAAATTAGTTTGATGAGCCTTTTCCGCTTTTCGGCCAGTTCTTGTCCTGCCAGTATCACCCGTAATAAATGAGTGACTTTGCAGCGATCCGAAACTTTAAAAGAGTGGTCTTGAAACTTAGCGGTGAAGCTCTGCGGGCTTCCGGGAGTCACGACAATATTTCCCCCGAAATCGTTGAGCGAATTGCGCGAGAAATTCATGGAGCTAGGAAGGTAGCAGACGTGGAACTCGCCATCGTAGTTGGCGGCGGAAATTTCTGGAGAGGGGCTTCGGCGAGTGCGCGAGGAATGGATCGGGCAACCGCCGACTATGTGGGAATGCTAGCAACGGTTATGAATGCTTTGGCCCTGCAGGCGGCGCTCGAGCAGGAGGGGGAAGAGTGCATCGTTCATTCCGCAATACACATGCAAAATGTAGCCGAACCGTTTATTCGGCGCAAAGCCTCTCGACAAATGTCTCGGGGTGCGGTCGTTATTTTTGCTGCTGGCACGGGGAGCCCCTTCTTTTCGACAGACACCACCGCCGCGCTACGAGCTAATGAGATGAATGCAGACGTTATCTTTAAAGCAACCATGGTGGACGGTGTTTACGATTCGGACCCCAAGAAAAATCCAGATGCCGTCCGTTACGACACTGTTTCGTTTCGCGAGTGTATCAGTAGCGAACTCGGTGTCATGGATTCCACTGCGTTTAGTCTCTGTATGGATAATGACATTCCAATCATCGTTTTTGATCTCGAGAAGGAAGGGAATATCGAGCTCGCTCTCAATCGCCAGAACATTGGCACCATCGTTCATTAATCATTAAAAACACCACTAACATGGAAGCAGCGGAAGCAATCAAACAGGTCGAAGAGGCCATGAAAAAAGCAGTCGAGCACACAAGCTCGGAGTTCACTTCAATCCGGACAGGTAAGGCCTCGCCGGCCTTGGTCGAAAATCTTGACGTTTCGGTTGCCGCTTATGGTAGCGTAATGAAGTTAAACGGTCTTGCGGTCATCACTGCACCAGAACCCCGGATGCTTGTTGTTCAGCCCTTTGATCCTTCCACCTCGGGTGATATCGACAAGGCGATTCGTGAAAGTAAGCTCGGTTTAAATCCTGTAAATGAAGGTCAGCGGATTCGTCTTCCAATTCCCGAGCTTTCTGAAGAACGCCGTGTCGAGCTTGTGAAGTCTGTAAAGTCGATGTCTGAGGAAGGTCGTGTTCGAATTCGAGGAGCCCGCAAGGATGGTATGGATCTTGGTAAGAAGATGAAGTCTGGCAATGAGCTCACGGAAGATGGTCAGCGGGACTATGAGGCGAACATTCAGGATTTAACTAATAAGTATGTTGGCGAAATCGATTCTCTAACTGATGCGAAAGAGAAAGAGGTGATGACTGTTTAGGGTCGATTGGGCCTATTTTTACAACTGTAGATGGTGCGTCCTTCTGCAGTTTTTTTGTGGGATCTCGATAGAGCCGAGACGATCGAACTACGGATGTTGACTGGAGATCAATTTCGTAAAGGATAGGGGAATGACTCTCGCGTGGGTTTTCCTATTCTCTTTTATTGTTCTGCTTGTCTTACGCGGTGTCTTTTTCAAGGGGGCCTACTCTCAAGCTTCTCCGCCACCTGAAGGGATTCTCGACATGCACTGTCACACTGCGGGGTTTGGTGCGGAAGGGAGTGGAGCAAGGGTTTCAAAGGCCTTGCGTGAAAGTTGGAAATTCAAGCTGTATCTCAAGATCTTTGGGACAAGTGAAGAGGAGGTGAATGAGAAGGGAGATGAAATTGTCATGGATGTCATCGTTCGTCAGATTTCAAAATCTCAATTTATCGACGATGTGGTCATTCTTGCGATGGATGCGCCTTATGATTGCGAGGGGAATCTTGTCGAAGATCAAATTGAGGTTTATGTGCCGAATAGATTCGTTGGTGAGGCTGTAAAGACGAAGAAGGGACTTCACTTTGGGGCAAGCGTTCATCCCAACCGGAAGGATGCACTGGAGGAATTGGAGTGGTCGAAAGAAAATGATGCAATCTTTGTAAAGTGGTTGCCGAATATTCAGAGCATAGATCCGTCGGATGAGAAGTATCGGGATTACTATCTTAAAATGGTGGAATTAGATTTACCGCTTTTGACTCATGTCGGTGATGAAGATTCGTTTTCGCGAACCGATAATGCTCTTGGTGATCCCAAGCTACTCAAACTACCCTTGGAATGTGGGGTGCGGATTATTGCGGCTCACGTTGCGAGCTCGGGTGAGCGAGAAGGAGTAGAAAATATCGAGCGTCTGCTTGAAATGATGCCCAACTTCTCAAACCTTTATGCTGATATTTCCACTCTGACACAGATCAATCGGAGTAAGTATTTGCAGCAGGTCCTCAATGATGAAAGGCTGAAAGGCCGGCTCATGTACGGAACTGACTACCCGCTTACAAATACTCCCCTTGTGACGGCTCTACAGTTTCCGCTAAGGCTTACAATCAGGGAGATAGTTGATGTTATGCTGACGAAGAACTCTTGGGATCGTGATGTGAAACTCAAGGCGGCGCTCGGTTGTCCCAAGGAGGTGTTTGAATTGAGCCGGAGTTTTTTGAAGCTTGGCTCGTGAGTGACGCTATTCGAAGGTTTCCGCTTTGGTGTTTTTGAAAACGGAGTTATTTGGGGTGAGCTTTTCTGATCTGGCGCCGAGTTTGATCGATCTGGACGCCCCAAAGTTTCCAAAGGTGGAGCAAGGGCTAGGAAGATTGCGAATCTCGTTCGTGAAGAGGCTTAAAGGGGAAGCTATCAACGAGACGGTAGAAGAGATCTTCCTGATGGAATCACAAAAAAAGCAACCCCGCGGTGAGGCGAGGTTGCTGAAGAGATTTGGGAGAAAGCTGGAAGCTCGCTCTACTTCTTGACCGGGAAGTCTTTTTGGGAATACATCTGGCCTGCGGAACGGTTGGAGGTTTCCTTACGGACTCTAGTAACGGTTGCTTCTGTGACCTGCGCCGCGCGATTGGTCCAGTTTGCTCGGATAAAGGTCGAAATATCAGCAATGTCTCTGTTCTTGATCGTTGGATTGACTCCGAGACCCGGCATGAAGGCGAGGGGAGTGAAGTTCTTGCGATTTATCATAATGGGGCCAGTCAAGCCGTGGATGAGGATCTTTACAAGACGATCCTCGCTTCCGGTGACCCAATCGGACCCGTCAAGCTGGGGACCTAGGTTAGGTAGTCCTGCTCCGTCCTGACCATGGCAACCGATACAGGCTGCCGCAGTGCTGTAAAGCTTCTCGCCTCGGATAAATGAAGCGAGGTGCTCTCCCTTGAGAAGAGTTTTTGGATCGATCTGCTTCTGCGGGCCGCGCTTGGATTCTAGGAGCCATTTGTCGAAGCTTTTCTCACTGAAGCGACCCTTGTTTACTTTATCAAAAAGAATCGAGGTCCCACTTAATCCTGAGATTGCGGCTTCTCGCACCAGTGATACTCCATGGTGCTTTTTGAGGAGGGCGACGAGCGTTTCCTGTGCAACTGGACTTGGGGTCGCGGCAAGAATACGAGCGATGTAAGGAGCGGTCATTGCGGTGGCTCTCACGGCTGCCACCAATGACTCGAGCTTTATTAGTTCGCTGTCAGTCAGCGAGAGTGCAGCGTAAAGTGCACTTGAAATAAGCTCTTCGTTTTTCGAAGTGAGAGCGCCAACGAGGTGCTTCGCTCTCAGTGCTCCTAGGCCTTCGAGAGTCCAAAGCAAGTGGATGTTGGTTAGGTCAGCAGCTGCACCGGCTGCGAGTGCCGCGACAATAGGTTTGGGGTTAGCATTACGGTCGATCAGTTCCTTCTGTGCAAGGTCGCGAACCGCGCCGATGGGGCTGTCTAGTTTTTTGATAAGCTCGATATCGGAGACTTTCGCGAGGTCTTCGACCTTTGCCAGTGGCTTATTGGACGAACGAATGCGGTAGATACGGCCGTGTCCATAGCCCGGGCCTTCTAGCCCACGACTGAGAGTTTGCCCACGAAGGTAGGTGGTCATGTAGGTCTTGTGCTGGATGATGCCGTGATACATATCCAAAATGTAGAGTGAACCGTCTGGTGAATTATACATATTGACCGGGCGAAATCGCTCGTCGGTGGAGGTAAGGAAGTCGCGCTTCTCAAGTGGGTGCGATCCTTTGAGTGTCCCGTTCTCATCTTCAATGCTGATCATTTTGATGAGCTGGGCGGACGATTCACAGACAAAGCCATTTCCGTTGACCGAGGCGGGGAGGTTGTTGCCACGATAGATCACAGGGCCGCAAGCTCCGGTGGCGTTGGTGAGCTTGAAGGTTTTGGGATCAATGGTGTTTGAGCTGTAACCGTTGTGCGAGGAAATATAAGCACGGTTAAGACCCGGAGTGACACGGCCCGGAAAGACAGCGTTTGAGCCAATGCGCTCCGTTGCTTTGGCCTTCATCTTGGCCGATTTATTTCCGTTAAGGAGGTTGGGAAGAACCCGATCTCCGATTAAAAGAGTACTATTTGAGTTGTGGAAAAGGCGACCGAAGTTGTCCNGGCTTATGCCCCACTGGCCACGGAAAGCTGTAGACTCCTTGATGACTTTGTTCTCGCCGGGAATGAATTTGAAGCGTGCGTTCGACTTGGCGTTGTACAACCAGTTGTCGATTCCAGTCATCAAGCCGTTGGTCTTGTGTTCGACGTTACCGCCGGGGGCAAATTTGTCGTCGACTACTACAGCCTTTCCTTTCGGTTTGTCGCCGTCTCGGGCCACGAAGTAGAGATTATTTTGGTCACCATAAAGAATGCCGCCGGGGACCAGAGAAATCGCACGAGGAAGAACAATTTTGTCAAGAAAAGTGGTTCTCTTGTCTACTTTTCCGTCCCCGTTAGTATCCTCTAGGATAGCGATACGACCAGTAGCTCTGTTTTCAAGCTTGCCATCAATATCCGGCATGTAGCCGCGCATTTCGCAAACCCACATCCTCCCGGAGGGATCGAAGGTCAAAGCGACTGGTTTATCGACTAGTGGCTCTGCAGCAACTGGTTCGATCACGAATCCCTTCTCGATTGTAAAGGTCTTGAGTGCTTCGTCGACGCTTAGAACTGGAGCACTGGGGATTAGGTCTTCCGGGACGATTTTACCCATTTTATCATGTCCTTTTCGATCGCCATTTTGGGCGAGGGCAGGGGAAAGGCCGATAAGACCGATCAAAGTTCCAACAACGCAGTATCTCATGAGGAGAAAATACGTGCTTTAATGCCGAATACTAACGAAAAAATATCTAAAAGCTAAGCTTTTGGTGATCGACCAGGCCTCCGTAATGATCGACATTCAATTATGAAATTATTGGTTTTGATAATATTGAGCGCCTCACTTGCTGGCGGGCAATCTCTCTTTGATGGCAAATCCTTGAAAGGGTGGGTGGTTCAGGAAAAAGAAGCTTGGATGTGGATAATCAAGGATGGTGCGATTGTCGGGGGTTCGCTCGATAAAAATGTTCCCCACAACACCTTTATTACAACGGAGAAGCGCCATAAGAATTTTGAGCTTACTTTGCAGGTTAAGGTTGAAGGAAAGAGGCCCAATGCAGGAATTCAGATCCGTAGTGAGCGGATTAAGAATCATCATGAAATGATCGGTTATCAGGCTGATGTGGGGCCTGGATATTGGGGGAAACTTTATGATGAATCACGGCGAAGGAAGTTTCTGGCGCCTTTTGCAACTAAGGAATCTGCCAAGGCGGCAAAGGAGGGCTGGAATGACTACAAGATTCGATGCGAAGGCAAGAGAATCCGGATGTGGATCAACCGGATCCTTACTTGCGATTATACTGAAGAGGATGAGTCGATTCCCTTGGATGGCTATATCGCGCTGCAAGCTCACAGCGGTCCGCCATTTGAAGTAAGTTACCGGAAAATCATCCTTAAAGAACTCTAAGAAGTTTGGGGAACGCTCATTTTTTGATGAAGCACTTTGAACGCTCTACCGGCTCCTTCGAGATCATTCGTCCCGAGGAATTCAGCTTGAGTGATCAGGCTTTCTGTCTCCAACCCAATCTTCTCCCCCCATTCGATTAGATCGGGAAAATAAACGTCGTAAGTGAGGTCTTGCTTACCAGGGTTTTGGTAGGCATCTGGAGGGAGGAGGCGCATGTGGTGTGCAAAGGCACGGAGTGTTCCAAGTGGACGACGGTGGTAGATTTCTTTTGAATCGCCGCCATAATCGAGACTTAGGACCTCACCTTTTTTAAGCTTGCTGAGATCACTTCGAAACCATTGAGCAATGGATTCGGCAACTTCGAAGCGGAGTGGTAACTCTCTAAATAATGAGGAATTGGGGATGTCGTGGCACGGTTGCCAGATTTCTTCCTTTTTTGGACCGAGATAGAGCTCTTCCAGTGATTGATTGAAAATCCGTACTGGAAAGGCATCAAAGAATTCATTTGAAATGATAAGGGCTGCACCTCGAGTGGCCACCAGGGTGTCACTGAGAGTGGTGTGCCAGGTCCCTTTGTTTTTCTCTTGCTGTTGTTTGGAAAGGTGAGGAGAAATTTCCACGAAATGGTAATCTAGTTTTTGGCGGGAAAAAAACCCGAGGGAGTTTCGGATATCCCTAGCTAGGGTTCCATCGCCAGGGCCGAGTTCAATCACTGGGAGCTTTCGGCCTTGGCGTTTCCATGCGGATTCAATCCACTCAGCAATTCTTTGAGCGAGAAGTTTTGTAAGCTTCGGGGTGGTAGTGAAATCACCCCGCGGGCCAATGATCGAGCGCGGACTGGTATAGTATCCCTTAAGCCCATAAAGCGCTTTAGCCATGAAATGGTCGAAGCGGATTACTTCGGATTCAGGAGTTGGCAAGGAGTTCTTCACAGCCCTTGATGTCGAGCTTGCCTGAGGCGAGGATAGGGATTTCTTCAACTGGGATGATTGTTTTAGGGCACCAAAGTGAGGGGAGACCTTCGTCGAGAAGTTTGTAACGAAGATCGAGGTTTTCTTGCTCGATCGCAGGACCGGCAATCGTCGAAAGAAGTGCGATGGCTTCACCTTTCTTTTCATCCGGTATGCCAACCACGGCAACTTTTGGCTCGATTTCGTTGTCGAGATTCCAGACGCGGTTGACAGCAGCTTCGACGTTTTCATGCGGAACCATTTCGCCGGCAATTTTTGAAAAACGGGAGAGTCTGCCTTCGATGAAAAGGAAACCCTCATCATCGATGCGACCGACATCGCCTGATTTGAACCACCCGTTTTCATCAATCACTTCTTCCGTGATTTCTGGGCGGCCGAGGTATCCGTTGAAAATATTCGATCCCTTCATCCAGATGATGCCAGATTGATCGATCGTGTTTTTCTCGTCGGTGGCCGGGTTGGTGATGCGGATGGCAAGACCGGGGAGAGGTGGACCGACAGATGTGAAGCGCTGAGAAGGGATAACGGGTAGACCGTTTTCAGCAGCGGGATCTGGCAGGTTGATTGTGGCGGCGGGAGATGTCTCAGTGAGGCCGTAGCCTTCCATGGGGAGAATACCAAATTTTTCTTCGAAGGAATTGGCAAGGTTTGCGGCGAGTTTTTCGGCACCGGTAACCACAATCTTCAGAGATGAAAGCATTTCGGGGTTTACGTGGCGCATGTATCCACGCAGGAAAGTGGGAGTGGTGAGGAGGAGGCTTACTTGATGTTGCGAGATCAATTCAGCAAGGCGTTTGGTCTCTAGAGGGGACGGGTAAGTGACAAGGTCGAGGCCCTCAATGATGGGGAAGAGGAGAGTGGCAGTAGTGCCAAAGGAATGGAAAAGAGGAAGGCACCCTAGAAGCTTAGTCTCTTCAGGAAGATCAAGTTGACGGCCGAACTGACAAACATTGGCTAGCAAGTTTCGGTGGGTGAGTGGAACGCCTTTGGGCTCTCCCGATGAACCAGAGGTGAAAAGGAGGAGTGCTTCTTCGTCGCCTTTTGATTTTCCTATCCCGTGGAGTTTGGCGATGATTTGGGCAGGGAGGATCTTTCCAAGTAAGACCCACTTAACAATTTTTTTCTTAATCCTTGGAAGAATTCTTTCGATGAAGAGGAGATCCCGGTTGGGCGGCCATGGGAAATCAGCGACCTTTCGAACAAAGGGGTCGGCGGTGATAAAACGATCTACGTCAGCTTGGCGAATTGCGGAGCCGATGGCTTCATGTGAAGCAGTGAAGTTAAGATTCACCGGAATCTTATTGGCGAAAAGGACTGCGATGTTGGCAATCGTTCCACCACGGCCAGGAGGAAGTATTACACCGATACGCTTTTTTTTAGTTGCTAGTTTTATTTCCTTGGAAAGAGCGAGGGCTGCTCCAAGAATTTTTTCGAAGGGAAGTTCAGAATCGTCGGTGCCGTCGTAAAGGCTGTTCTTCTTAGAGTGTTTTTTGAGCCCCTGAAGGATTGCCATCGCGAGAGATTCTCGGAGGAAATCACGGCTGGAAAAACTTTCTTCTGAGGCAATTAGCAGTGCTTCGCGGTAGCGGGCAATAGTGGCCTGACCGCGGGGAATAGCATTGCTGAAATTAAGAATGGCGGCTGGAAATTTGGACGAATTTTCGATCTCAAGTTTCATTTCTGCCGGAACCGAAACATCAAGAGGCGCGATAGGGATCTCAAGTTGGCAAAGGGCTTGGAGGATACCGGAAGGAATATGGCAGGAGGAGCCAGGGCGAACGTTGGTGACACCAGGAACAAAGATGAGAACGCCATTAGCTTCAATTTTAGGCCCGAGATTTCTACCGACGTCCGGGAGAGATTCATCCGTTTTAGAAAATGCTGCTCCACGATGACCACTGTGCTGGAGGTAAGACTGGAGTTCCTCGGTGAGAGTTACAGTTTCTTCGACCAACCAGGTGATGTTTCGACCAGCTAGGCTGGAAGCCAGTGCATTCGCTTGGTTTGCATCGAGTCGACTGGGCACGATGAGGCATCCGTCTCTTGGGAGACGGTCCAGAGAACGGACCTCGATGGGAGTGCTCATAAGAGAATTTCGTGCGGATGTAGCCGCGTCAGAAAGAAAACATGAATTCCTCCGGGCCAAAACGAAAAATGCCCAAGCCTCGCTTTCAGGCTTTCAGCAGCCCTGTCGAGTTGTTAAGCCTTCCGAAACACAATTGATATGGAAAAAACGAAAACCGCCAAAGGGCGTTATTGGAGGGCACACTTACGGTGTGTGGGGACACTCCTTTTGATTTGGTTTCTGACCTCATTTGGTTGCGGAATTCTCCTGCGAGATTGGCTTGATGGGAATTTCCCGAGTGTGGGGTCAGCTCCGTTTGGTTTTTGGATGGCGCAGCAGGGGTCGATCATTTCCTTTGTGCTCATTTTATTGGGCTATAAATTTTGGATGGAGCAGATTGAGTCGAAGCTTGAACAGGATAAGGAGGAAACGAAATGACTCAAGATACTTGGAATTTCATTTTTATCGGGCTGTCCTTCGCTCTATACATTGGAATTGCGGTACGCCAGCGGGCGGGATCAACAAAGGAATACTACACGGCTGGTGGTGGTGTTTCTCCATTTGCCAACGGAATGGCAACAGCAGCCGACTGGATGAGTGCGGCGACGTTTATTTCGATGGCTGGTTTGCTGGCAACGAGTGGATATGATGGTTCCCGTCTTCTGATGGGATGGACCGGCGGATTTGTTCTCCTGACAGTTCTAATGGTGCCTTTTTTGCGGAAGTTTGGAAAGGCGACCGTGCCCGATTTTATCGGTGACCGCTACTATTCCAAGACGGCCCGATTGGTGGCAGTCGTTTGCGCGATTTTCATATGTCTAACCTACATCATGGGGCAGATGAGAGGAGTGGGTGTTGTCTTTTCCACTCTTTTTGAAATTGAAATTTCCACTGGAGTCTGGGTTGGAGGAGCGATCGTTTTCTTTTACGCCGGCCTCGGTGGGATGAAGGGAATTACTTACACGCAAGTTGCTCAGTATTGTGTAATGGCATTTGCTTACACTATTCCAGCAATTTTCATTGCGATGACTCTCACTGGAAATGTCATCCCTCAGTTTGGTTTCATCGGAGAGTATTCGGCGAATGGCGAATCATTACCGTTTCTAGATAAGCTAGATAATATTAATACCGAATTAGGTTTCGCGAAATATACCAGCGGGTCATTACCCCGAATCGACATGTTTTGTAAGATGAGATTCCCAGCATCGAGTCGCTTCACCACGTGAATAACACTCCAGCCAGTCTCAGCATCACCATTTTTTAAAGCAGCCTGAATGCATGAAGCACCCCTATATTTTGGAAGTAATGATGCATGCAGGTTGATGATAGCTCTCGATGGAAGATCAAGCAGAGCTTGCGGCAAAATCTGCCCATACGCCATCACCACAATGACCTCTGGGTTCCATTGCCGAATCTGGTCAAGAGCCTCTGCCTCGCGAACCGATTCGGGCTGGATCAAGGGAATTCCCGACTCAAGAGCTATCTCTTTCACCCGGGGCGCAGTCATGACCTGCTTGCGTCCGACCGGTCGGTCAGGTTGCGTGACTAGCCCCACCACCTCGTGCTTTTTGGTGAGCGCGTCAGCAAAAGTAGCTTCGGAAATTTCCCCTGTAACCATAAAAACCAGACGCATCACTAGATCGTTTGGTTCTCAATCCGCTGGTAAGCATCCAGCGTTTGAAGCTTGGCAAGAATATCGTAAACCACCTTCGCTGGAGACTGCGTAGCGTCAATATCACATTGCAAATTCTCGCCATAGTAATCAAGAATCGGCTTGGTTTCATCTTCGTACGTTTTGATCCGATGTTGAATCACGACCTCGGAGGCATCGTCAAGCCGCTGTTCCTTAAGCGCACGCTTGCGGAGTCGCCTTGCAAGCTCATCACGGTTCGGGCAACTTAGGTGGAAGACCGCATGAATCTCAACATGATCTTCCAGCATTTTCGCCTGATCCTGATTCCTTGGAATTCCATCAAGCAAAAGAATATCGATATCCGGTTTGTATCGATGGCTCGTTACCAGATCGTCCATATGACTTGCCCAAAGCTGAACCGTCAGTTCATCCGGAACTAATTCACCACGCTTCGAATACTCGACAAATTTACGGCCAAGGTCAGTCCGAGTGTCTAGTTGACGAAAAACATCCCCACTGGAATAGTGATAAAAACGTGGGATTTGAGCAAGAATTGCACCCTGAGTCCCCTTTCCAGCTCCTGGTGCACCAAGGATTAGAATTGCAGGTTTTTTAGGTAAGTTGGGGGTCTCGCTCATCACTTCGAATGTGAGTGTGCGTCAGGTTTCCAAATCGCTCAACCCCAAATCAAGTCCTTGGATCACCATCGAGAGCGATCATTACCCAAAATACAAAAACAGGAGCAGCCACCGCCACATCAACTAGCACCCGATAGGCCTCAGCCTCAAATTTTCGGCGTGCTTGGTTTAATAAAAAGAAGCCGGCCGAGCCCACTAGCACCCCTACGGCAAAGGGCTTATAAAACATCTGCTCATGATAGTAATCTTCGTTAAAGAAAAAGGCCTCTCGATTCAAAGTACTAATATAAATGTACATCGCGCACCCCGCGACGAGGAGTGTCCCCAGATTCAAGACTGCCGCCGCATCCTCATCGTCCTCGCCCTTCAAACGCCAAAAATCAATCGCCGTAATATTAATTACGCAAAGCGCCGCGAAGAGAAGGACCTCGGAAGAAAACACCATATCTCCAAAAGGTAAAACCGGCGAGTAAGCGTGAATACCCGCCGAAGCGCCATACGAAAATGTCAGACCCGCAACGAGATTTTTCCCAAGACCAGATTGTTCTGATTTAGATTTTTTCAACGCGATCACGAAGTAAACGACAGCGCACAGTAATACGAACAAACCATATTGCAGGACTGTCTGAGCAAGATTAAATAATACTGAATAGAGGCAAAATAATGCTCCAACCGTTACAACCCTCAAGAAAACTTTGGAATGCCTCCGATGAAAATGATGCCTCGCATCAAGAAGTTTGGCATCACCCTCGCGGCTTGCATCAACAATTCGATCGAGCACATAAACAATCCACACCGAAACCCCCAAAGTAGCCCAAAGTTGCCAAGGAACGCTGACCACTCCCCACGCGTTTGAAAACATCCACGCCCAAGCCAAGGCAACCAACGGAGCATCGAGGCTCAGCAAGTTTGGCCATAACCACCACGGTGCCCTTTCCTTCTGCATCTTCTACTACCGAACCTCGACCGCACCTCCTCAAAATGCAAGTCTAGGACAAGCTAAATCTCCTCTTCCACAACTTCGCCCGGGAACGGAGGCAGCGGACATCCGATAGAATCAGCAATCGCACGCAATAATTCCGCCTCTCGACTGGAAAGTTTACCATCCCGAGCCGCCGCCGTGACACAAGCCACCAAAATCTCCCTCTTCACCAAGGGGGATGCCTGGGAAAATTTATCTAAAGCTTTATCTAGTTCATTGTGTGATGAAACTCCCTTCCGATCTAAGCGGACTTTCCAGTCACTCGTTGCTTCCAAATATGCAGTTTCAGCATCCTCCGCACATCCCGCCCCAATCTCAGAAACTGTGGAAACTAGGATGTTAGCTTCCGGCAACAAACGATCAAATTGATGGTAGGAAATATTTCGAAAAGCCTTCCGTTCAAAATAACTGCCAAGGTGCCGTTCAATCACCCGCTGAATCATAAATTCGAAAAGCTCAACCTCCCCATCACTAGCGATCAACCAAAGCGTGATATCCCGGAATCGTTCATACTCCAACGGACTTAAACCCCGCAAAGTAGGTAAAGCGAGCTGTACCAACGCAATCTTCCGCGCCGAATGCAAGCCTCGTGTCTCAGCTTGCCATTTCAATGCGAGTTCCTTTGCCTCACCTCCAGCTTCTTCCTCCAAAAACGAGATTTCTTTGGGCAGAAATTTATCATCTTCATTAAGCAGCAAACCAAAAATCACCGCCTGCGCTACTTCCCGATCCTGGATCGCCTCCCGCCAGCGTTGCGAAACCCCCCGGTGTAATTCTTGCCCCGTCGAAATTCGTCTACGTTCCCCCTGACCGATTCCGCTTACCGCACCAAGAATTACTGCACCAGGCAGTGCATCAAGGGGACTTTTCTCCTCCTCATTCTTTGTATTACGATCAGCCATAATCGGCTTAATCTCTGAAGATTCGAACTTACCATCCCAATTTTTTTGCACCGCTCGAATACGCACATCCAAAGGCGGGTGGGTCATGAGACCAAAACTAAACATCCCACCGTTCGAGAAAAACATGTGACTTGCCTCGACCGCCTTCGGGGCCTTGAGTTTCGAACCTATTTCCGATCCTCCAATTTTCTTTAAAGCACCCACAATGCCGTCCGGATTTCTCGTAAACTGGACCGACGAAGCATCCGCCAAAAACTCCCGTTGGCGAGAAACGGCCGCTTGAATCAAACGACCAAAAAAGCTTCCGAGCCCTCCGATCACGAGGAGGCCAAGTCCCAACAATAATAAAACCAGCATAACATTCCCGCCCTCTTTGTTATTTCGCCGTGAAGAACCACCTTGGAAACGAAGCAACTCCACCATCCCCCGCCCAATAATCGATATCACTACCAAGCCAAAGACCAAGCCCATCAACCGCATGTTAAGCCGCATATCACCATTGATAATGTGACTGAATTCATGGGCAATGACACCCGATAATTCCTCCCTTGAAAGCCGCTGAAGGCACCCACGCGTTACCCCGATCACCGCATTCGAAGGTTCAGTCCCAGCTGCGAAGGCATTGATTCCCTCTTCATGATCCAAAAGGTAAACCTGTGGCACTGGCATCCCTGAAGCCAAAGCCATTTCTGAAACAATGTTTAAAAGACGTTTCTCCTCAAAATCAGCCGACCCAGGCATCACTAACCGGCCGCCCAAGTCCTCAGCCACCACCGAGCCACCAGCGCTCAATTGCATCGTCTTATATCCACTTGCAGCCAGCATAATTCCTCCCGTCAACACCGATGCCGTAATCACAATAAGAATTGGATCCTCTTCATCCACCAAAGCAATGACCAAGAGGTCAACCGCCACTACAACCCCAATCACCGCCAAAACAAACCAAAGAACTAACCACTTTGTCTTCTTCCGTGCCTCGTCTTGTGCCTCAAAAAAATCCATTCGTCTAGAAAGTCAGTTAGCTTGATCACTATCCCCAGAGAGGGGCGGGTAAAGTAATGTCTTTAGGCCTTTGAAGCCTGCTCCTATTTCAAGAGCATGGCACTTTCCTGAAGGCATGATTATTAATCAAAATCCACCTTTACCGCTTCACGCTCGGACTCATCAGAAACTTCAAACATTACCGCGGGGCTAAACTTACAGATACCAGCAATAATGTTAGTCGGAAACAACTCCCTCTTCGTGTTATAGTGCATTACTGAGTCATTGTATCCCTGTCTCGCAAAAGCCACCTTATTTTCCGTGCTAGTCAACTCCTCGGTAAGTTGTTTCATATTTTCATTGGCTCGCAGATCTGGGTAAGACTCGGACAGCGCGAATAAACGTCCCATTACCGAGTTTAATCCACCCTCCGCTTCCATTAACTTTTCCATGCCCCCAGAATGCTCCGGAGAAAGCCCTGAAAGCGCCGACTCAGCAGCATTTCGCGCCTTAATCACAGCCTCAAGCGTCCCTTTCTCATGCGCCATGTATTTTTTAGCGATTTCGACGAGGTTAGGGATCAAATCATGTCTACGTTTCAGCTGAACATCGATTTGAGCAAAGGCATTACGAAATCGATTCCGCAATTTCACGAGGCCATTGTATTGGCCGACCGCAAAGAACAGCACCAGTATTAGAACGCCAACAACAAGTAAGGGCGCCACCCAATCGGACAAAGACGCGAGGATAAAAGGATTTTCAGGCATAACGTTGATGAGTATTGATGTTAGATTCTCACTCTGCCACTACAAAATCAGGCGTAAATTATCATTTCAGCTTAGAAAAATCGGTGGGCGTTAGAAATTGGGACTCTACTTTTTTAACTAATCTGCCATCTGCCCTCGAGGCCTTTGAGGCAGCTTTCCACTTTGGGTCCATTGAGAATGCTTTCCAGTTCTTCTTGGCCGTTTCGCGATCCTTGTGAGTAATGAGATAGACTAACTTTGGATCCTCCCCTTCAGTCAGCCAATATCCGATATTTTTCATCCCATGGCTCTCAAAAATCGCTGTCGTATGATCACGAAACCTGGCCAATAGCCCCTCCATTTTCCCCTCGTTTGCGTAGTAAGTTCGTAATTCATAAACCTCAGCTGCAAGCGGACTAATCATCAGAGTAAAAAACGTAAGTATCTTCATGTCGGTGAAAGCCTACCGATCCGCATGAATTTCACAAGCTCCCTCATTTACGCCATACCTATTAAAGTCTCTGATTCCTTCAGCCTTAGTATTGCAGTCCCTGTCCCACTGACTATGGTCCCCACATGTTTTCAAACCTCGCTGACAACCTCGACAAAACCTTCCGGAACCTCCGGGGTGTCGGAAAAATCTCCGAAAAGAACATAGCCGACTCCCTCCGGGAGGTTCGTCTCGCCCTCCTAGAAGCCGACGTTGAGCTCGGAGTCGTCAAAGATTTCATCGCTAACGTTAAGGAAAAAGCCCAAGGCGCAGACGTCCTGAAATCGATCAAACCGGGTGAACAGATCGTTAAGATCTTCCAGGACGAACTCACCGAACTCCTTGGCGGCGATCAAGCCCCCATCAATCTTAACCCTCCCGGATACGTCCTTCTTTGCGGTCTTAACGGCGCTGGAAAAACTACGACAGCCGCCAAACTAGCACTTCGCCTCAAAAAAGAAGGCCGGCGCCCCCTCCTTGTTGCACTTGATCTTTATCGTCCCGCAGCGATCGACCAACTCGCGAAGCTTGCCGAACAAGTCGATGTTCCCGTATTTACTCCCGATCCAGGCGAAACCAATCTCGTCAAGACAGCCAAACGCGCTATCAAATGGACTAAGGAACAAAATGGCACCGTCGTTATTTTTGACACCGCCGGCCGCCAAGAGTTAGACACCAATCTGCTCGATGAGCTCAAGGCTCTTCACAAGTTTCTTTCCCCGGGTGAAACACTTCTAGTTGCTGACTCCGCAACCGGTCAGCAAGCTGTTTCTGTCGCCCAGACATTCGATAGGGAAATCGGAATCACGGGTCTCATTTTGACAAAATTGGATGGTGACGCCCGAGGAGGCGCCGCCCTTTCCATGCGCGCCGTCACCGGCAAACCCATCAAATATATAGGAGAAGGCGAAAAAATGGAGAACCTCGCCGAGTTCCACCCCAACCGTATGGCCGACAGAATCCTCGGCATGGGTGATGTGGTCTCAATGGTTGAGCAGGTCTCAGAGAAGATTGACGAGAAAAAAGCGATGTCAGCCGCCAAGCGGATGCAGTCCGGGAAATTCGACTTCAACGACTTCCTCGAGCAGATGAAAATGATTCAGAGCCTCGGCCCCCTCGATGGTATCCTCGGAATGCTTCCTGGCTTCCGGCAGATTAAAAAACAACTTCCCACCGGCGCCCTCGACGACAAGCGAATCAAGCAAATGGAAGCCATCGTTCTCTCAATGACTAAGCGTGAACGCTCTCGCCCTATCTTTATCAAAGCGCCCCACCGTAAGCGTATTGCCAAAGGATCTGGCACCACTATTTTACAAGTCAACCAGCTCCTGAAGCAGTTCGGCCAGATGCAAAAAATGATGAAGTCCAAAGGGAAAATGAAGGACATGATGAAACAATTAGGTGGCATGGGTGGCGCTGGAGCTGGTGGCCTCGGAGGGCTTATGGGAGGTAAAGGTGGAGGAATGCCTAACATGAATGACATGGGCGGCCTTGAAGATCTTCTTGGAGGCGGTGGCAAAAAGAAACGCTAGACTGAGAAACAGAGACCCATCTAAAGCGCGCCCACAATGATGTCGCTTGTTTTGTGGGCCTCAAATAGTCTGCAATTCTTTAAAAAAATCTTTCTCGTTACCAGCTTCTCACAAGGCGATATTTTCGGTGACAATGGATCACCTCGACTACGACGGCTCTATCTAGTTTCGGCCCACTAGGAAAAGCTCGCTACCCATTTAAATCAATGAAGACCACTTACTTACTATTACGTCTTTCAATCTTTTTGCTACTCCCTCTTCCAGCATCAGAGACATATTCTGCCGGTGACTTCTTGAGTGCGCTGACCGTAACGGACACAAAAAAGGACCCGCTTTGGGAAATCACCGGAGCGGCTAGCATTGGACTTGCTCAAGGAAATACTAACAGTAACAACTACGGACTTCAGGCACTTGCCACTTATAAAAAAGACCAAAACGAAGGGCACCTTGGCGCCGATTTTTTTTACTCGGAAAACAACGGCACCGCTACCACCAACAGCCTCCGAATTTTCAGCCAATACAATCACCTCATTGGCAATCAATGGTTCATTGGAACCTTCAGCTCATTTCTCAACAACGAAATCGCCGACCTTGACTACCGCTTCGATACTGGAGTCACACTCGGCTACTACTTTTTTAAAAACGATAAGACCAAGCTCTCACTCGAAACCGGCCCCGGTTACACTTGGGAAAACCAAGACAAATTGAGGTCCGATTATTTTTCACTCAGACTAGCTCAAAATTTTGAGCACAAATTCAACAAGGAACTGAAGATCTGGCAGTCAACTATCTTGACCCCTAAGGCCTCTGACCTCGGCGATACTCTCTTCATCGCTGAAGCAGGAATCCAAATCCTCCTGACCGAAGATTGGTCGCTTCGTACAGCTCTTCGCTATCAATACGATAGCACTCCGGCCGGCAGCCAAGATAAGTCTGATATTCTTCTTCTAACCGGTCTCTCTTACTCGTCGGGAGGATTTAAGAAGTCGACCAAACCGGACCGTATGACCTTAAAACCAAAAGACAAAAAACCAAGAGAGATCAAGAAGGGGTGGACTACTACTGCCGCCCTTAGTCACTCTCTTGCCAAAGGAAACTCTGACAGCCTCTTTCTCGGAACCTCAGTCGATAGTGCATACCGAAAAAAAAACGATGAGACATTCCTATCCCTCACCTACAATTTTTCCGAGAACGGCGGTGATAACAGCGCCGACTCGCTCCGCACTAACATCCAACACAACCGAGTTTTTAATGAAACCCACTTCCTCGGAGGGAGCCTCGGATACTTCCGCGACGACATCGCTGACGTTTCCTATCGATTCACCCCGAGCGCAACAGCAGGATACTACTTCCTTAAACAGAACGATATCACCCTTAGCGTAGAAGCCGGGCCTAGCATGATATTTGAGAAAATTGGTGGTTTGACCGAAGATTTCTTTACAGTCACGGCGGCTCAAAATTTCACTTGGCAGATTAGTGAAAACCTCAACTTCAGTCAGCATATCACTGGGGTTTTTGACCCGTCCGACCGCCAGAATTACATTTTTTCAGCCCGCGCAAAGCTCGACACGAACATCACTCCGAATCTTGCTTGGCGCATCGCTTGGGCTTTGACCAAAGACAACACCCCTGCTGCAACACGAAAATCCACGGATTCCACCCTCACCACTGGAATTGCTTTAAAATTCTAATCACTTCTTTCTCCCACCCTACTTTTATTACCCCCATAACTTTTTTATCGTCGGAGAGACACAACGTCCTCGGAAAGATGTAAACAATCTTAAAATAGTGGCTAATCTCTTAGACTCCCCTGCCATTTCAAGCGTCCGGCCATTTTTGCGCAAGTTCAAAACACGCCTGTTTTAAAGATTTAAATCCGCTGGAAATCCCAATTCCGATAGATTGATTTTCCTCCCCATAAATATTCCTTCTCAATCCCTCCTACTCCCGCCACACTCCGAACCAACTTTACGTCATGGAAACAATCACCGCCCAACTTAAGGATTTCATCCAATACATCGCTCTCCAGTTTATCAAAGACCCCAAACTGGCCGAACTCCGCATCGGACAATCGGGTGATAATCGAGTGAATTTCCGACTTGTCCTCAGCCAACCAGACGTAGCAACCTTGATCGGACGTCAAGGTTTCACTGCATCCACCATTCGTAGCCTAGCCAAGGCCGCCGCCGAGCGTGAGGGAGTTAAGGTTAACCTCCGCATTCATTCCCACGAGGAAGAGCGTCAATATACAGCCGCTTTAGAAGCAAAAGCTATGGAGTAAAACCCCTTCCCGATCGACCTTTTCAAAAAACCCGCAAGGCAAATCGCCATCGCGGGTTTTTGTCTAAGATTCCCTTTACTAAGAACGTTTTCAGACCGTCTTCATGAGAGCTATTCTTCTTCTTTTTCCAATCTCAGTCATCGCACAAGAAATCCTCCCCGAGATCGTCGTCACCGCAAATCGGACCACGAAAGAAATCGGAGAGGTTCCCTATACTCTAGATATCCTCACCGCCAAAGACCTACTCGAAAACGCCACCCGCACTCTACCCCAAGCTTTTCTAAATACTCCTGGGGTTCTCGTCCAACAGACCACGCCCGGTCATGGATCACCTTACATTCGTGGTTTCACCGGACGCCAAAACCTTCTCCTCCAAGATGGTATTCGACTCAATAATTCGACTTGGCGTAACGGCCCAGTTCAGTATTGGAACACCCTCGACGCGCAAGCCATCGATCGCCTAGAACTTATCAAATCGCAAGGTTCGGTGCTCTTTGGCTCAGACGCCATTGGCGGCACCGTAAACACCTTTTCCAAGTCCTCTAACTTTCGGCAAGAAAATGGGCCCTTCTCCGGTGGAGCTACTTATTACCGCTTCGACACAAATTCCAAATCCCACCTTGGCCGCATAGAGCAGCGCTTTGGTGTCGGCGAAAAATGGGGCATCATGCTGGGATACTCCGCGAGCGACATTGGTGACATTCGTGACTCAGGTCTCGGCACGATGCGCGGTACCGGTTATTCCCAACTCAGCCATGACTTGAAGCTCGAATATGCCTTAACCCCGTCTCAGACTCTCACCCTTGCCCACTTCCATCTAGACCAGGACGATCTATCCCGCTGGCACAATACCATCCACAATCCGGGCTGGACTCAAGGAAGCTCTTTCACAACCGCCGGCACCGACCTCAGCCGCGATTACGATCAAGAACGCTCACTCACCTATCTCCGATTCGAAGAAACCAATGCCAACTCTTCCTGGATCGACCGCTATCAAGCCACCATCTCTTTCCAGCGCACCCAGGATTCTGAATTTCGCGTCAGAGAATCCGGCCGTTCCGATACTCGTATCCTCGATATCGATACCTTTGGTTTAAGCCTAGTGGCTGGGACTGGAGATACTGTTTGGGGCGCTGATTACTTTCACGACCAGATCGATTCTCAGGGGTTCCGTAATAGCACTCCCCGCCCCTCAAATCGACCTATCGCCGATGACTCAACTTATGAATCCATCGGCGTCTTTACGAATTACACGGGCGCTATCGGTCAACGCTTCACTTACGATACCGGAGCACGTTTCACCTATATCCAAGCCCAATGGGACGGTTATCGCCCAGACGGAGCAATTGTCGATCAAATCGGTGACGGTTCCTGGGACAACCTCTCTCTCTCTCTCCGTGGACAGTATGAACTTGATGATTTCTGGACGATTTTTGGTGGAGCTTCCCAAGCGTTCCGCGCCCCCAATCTCGACGATTTAACCGGCCGACAATTCTCCCTCAACGGACTAGACGAAAATGGTTCGCCCGACGTTGACCCAGAGAAATACCTCACAAGTGAATTTGGCACCCGCTTCAACAACTCTGAATTTTCCCTTGAACTCTCCGGATACTACACATTTATCAACAACGGCATCATTCGAATCAACGACGGTATGGGGGGGCTCGCCACTACCAATGGATCTGAAGGCTTCGTCTATGGTTTTGAAAGTCAAGCCATCTGGAATCTCCACCCCCAGTGGCGCCTCCTCGCGCATGCCTCATGGCAGAATGGTGAGCAGAAAATATGTGGCATCACCGACACTATTCGCCGCCTCAACCCTCTCAACGGCGCTCTAGACCTCCGTTGGACCGCCTCTTCCGACCAATATTGGATCTCGGGACGGATCGAAGCTGCCTCTCGTCAGGATAACCTTTCAAAACTCGCCGCCAACGATACCCAGCGCATTCCGGTCGGTGGCACTCCTAGTTATGTCGTTGCTTCACTTCATGCTGGGTGGCAAACATCCGAAGTTCTCCAGCTCAATTTCGCGCTCGAAAACCTTACCAACGAAGTATACCGAATCCATGGATCTGGCCAAAATATGCCCGGCCGTAATGCCACCCTTTCCATAAAGTTTGAGTGGTGAACTCTTTGGCTTTATTTAAGATCTTCAGACTCTGATGAAAAAACTGCGGCGGCTTTTCATTCTTCTTATTCTCGCAGGCAGCGCCTACGCAGGGTGGAATTACCGCGATTTACTTGTTAATTTTTATCAGAAAAAGATAGCCAATCAGATTCTTTCCAAGGAAATTTCCGAACCTGACCCAAAGCGCTACCAGAAGCTAATCTCCGAGCTTGCGGAGAAAAGGCTCAATCTTTCCAAAAAATATTCACGAGCCCGCACCGCACGAGAGATTTCAGATGTAGTCACTGAAAGCCAACGCACTCTTGAACAAACACTTCCTTCCATGATGAACTGCTGGCTTGGAACGCCTTGGGATTTCAATGGTATCTGCCAAACTCCGGGGTCAGGAAAGATAGCCTGTGGATATTTTGTTTCCACTATCCTTCGCGATGCCGGATTTGGCGTTGAGCGTATCCGACTCGCACAGCAGCCTTCACAACAAATTATCGAGACCTTCATATCGAAAAAGATGATGACGATTCGTGTCGGGCAGGACTACGACACCTTCGTCGACCAGGCTATAGAACGTGGCCCGGGCGTCCACATTGTCGGCCTCGACAACCATGTCGCTTTTGTTGTTATTCCAAAGACCGGGGACATTCGCTTTATCCATTCCTCAGGAGCTCGCCCCTTTTGCGTAGTCGATGAGAACCGCAAAGAAGCCCTCAGCCTCCAACGCTCTAACTATCGAGTAATTGGCAATCTAACTCGAAGTCCCGAAGTCATCCACGGCTGGCTCACCGGCCAGAAATGGCCAACTAAAGTTTCAAGCAGGAACTAAACCAAACTATTTTTCACGAGTCTCTGATCAAGAGCTTCCACCGATCTTTCATCCCCCATTGATTCAAGCACATCGCGGTAATTGGCCGCTACAATTTGATAGTCAGACCCCGAAACCTTTAAATTTGATTCAAACCCGCAAAGCGCTTTCTCAAAGTGATCTAGGCCCTCAACCACCTTCCCGCTCCTTACTAAAACCAAAGCCAAGTTTGCATAACTCTGCGCAGACTCAAAATGTGACTCGCCGAACAAAATCACTCGGGCTTTGAGCGCCTCTCCATGCATTTTACCGGCCTGTTCATCATGCCCTAGCTTGAAGTAAAAACTTCCCACATTATTGTAATAGGCTGCGGTCTGTTTATGATTCGATCCAAATTCTTCGTAACAGGACTTTAAGGCATCCAAAAAACACGTTTCAGCTCTGTCATAATTCTCTTCCGACTCATAAATGAACGCGAGATTGTTTTTCAACTCCGCGATATCCTCCACCGGCAGAGGCTCAAGACCTTTGAGCGTTTCGATGGCCTCTTTGTAGTGAGATTTTGCTTTCAAACTCTCGCTCGCTAGATCGTATACACCAGCTAGTCCGGCACGGATCCTGCCCACAATCTCCTCGGCATCGCGGATTTCCCCCAGGAGAGAGAGCGCATCTGCGTAATCATCCCGCGCTTTTTCAAGTTCTCCTAGATAGCGATGTAGTTGACCTCGGAGCTCAAGCCCCTCAACCAAATCCTGTTTTGATAAGAGATCCGTCTCTAGTTCCGCCCTAGCCTTCCTTACAAGATCATCGGCCAGATTCCGAAGATCATCTCGCGAAGCATCCACAAGAGATTTGCCAAGCAGCTTTTCCAGCTTTGGTAGCGAAGATTTAAAAATTGTCGGCATGATTTAATATCGGAAAAGCGAGTTAACGAAACCTTCTCTCACTTTTGCCCAAGAAGTTCCAGACAATGATTTCTAGTATTGGGAAGCTTGCCGTAGACTTTTAAAATACCAAGGTGGGCACCTTTTCCCAGTCCCAACATCCGTGCCACCTCCCACTCAAAGTGAAACATTGCCCGACGGCTTGCACCATTTGTCTCCAAATGCTCCAGACCGCGTCTCAGAAGATCCCACATTCCCGGCTCCGGGTGATCTAGCTCTAGAACCAGTTCCAACAACTGCCCAAAGTATCCTGCCACCAAGGCGTCCCGATAACTAGACCTCAGCCCTTCCCTAAAATCCAACACCGAAACTTCTTTAAGATGATGTAATTCACCCTTTTTACTCCTTCCCCACTCGAAATCTGCTTCCACAAAAAGATCCAGCCTACCTGCAAAAACACTCCTTGGGCGGCGTGCACCCCTCGCAACCGTTTTGATTAAGCCAGCCTCTTCGCTTATCCAATGCACGATCAAGCTGGTGTCGGTCAACTTAGTCAATCGAATGATAGTTCCCCGCCCGCTTTCCATCGCAGTAGCATAGTTTCCTATTTTGAAATCTCAAATC
>KB912125.1 GCA_000383735.1 Verrucomicrobia bacterium SCGC AAA164-M04 | reverse complement strand
ATGATTGTCAGAGGCTCGTAAAGTCGACTTTTCTCAAGCGTGAGATGGCAGAGGATTTGAATCTTACTTCTGCGAATTCGATCAACATTTCGCGATTGGTTCCGCAGAGTTTTTATTATTTCGAGGCTGCGAGAAAGTTGCCTCATGGTGTGAAACCAACCTTTGTCATTCCGAGTGGTAATTTTGGAAATCTTACGGCGGGGTTGCTTGCGGAAAAACTCGGTTTGGAGGTTGAACGTTTTGTGGCAGCTACGAACCGTAATGACGTTATTCCCGCCTATTTGCAGGAAGGGGAATATCGCCCAAGGCCGAGTGTGGCAACGATTTCCAATGCGATGGATGTTGGTGCTCCGAGTAATTTCGCGAGGATGGAAGATATTTTTGGTAACGAGTGGAAATCAATGAGGGCGCGGGTTGCTGGCTTCTCTTATGACGACCAGATGACGCGTGAAGCGATTCGGCGAATTAAAGTAGAAACGGGCTACACTCTTGAGCCACACGGGGCTGTCGGTTGGCTAGCTGCGGAAGAGTGGCGAAAATTAAATCCGGAAGCGCAGACGGTGGTTTTGGAAACAGCTCACCCCGCAAAATTTCTTGATGTCATGGAGGAGGAGCTTGGGGAAGGGGCGGTGGCGATTCCCAAGCGCTTAGGTTGTCTCGCTAATCTAGAAAAGGTTGCGATACCGATGGCGCCAGATGAAGAAGTGTTCGTGGAATGGTTGCGCTCAATTGGTTAGTCGCGAAATTCTCGATTGCCACGGTGTTATTGCTCGAAAGGAATAATGAAAAACGCCGCACGGATTTCTCCGGCGGCGTTGTTGATAGATAGGAGATCGAGTTATCCTGCGTAAGATCCTTCCACACGGGCAGCGACGTCCCGGTAGCCGTAATCGATTTCGTAGATCTGCTTGAAGCAACCAAGAGCCTCTTCCTTCTTCTCAGCCTTGGTGTAGATGACGCCCAATTCGTAGAGAATTTCTTTCTTGGTGTTGTCCATTTGGGTGAGTTCGTCGTTGGCATCTTTAAGCTGCTTAATTGCAAGATCATTCATGCCCTTTGCGTCGAATGTCCGACCAAGCAAAAGGAGTACTTTGGTGCGAATGTGGGGGTTACGAGTGGCCTGTTGGAGGTGTGGAATGGCATCACTATATTCACCGGCATCATAAAGAGCCTGACCAAGATCGAAGCGCATTTTGGGGTCGGTTGGGTTCTGTTTCACTCGTTCCTGGCATTCTCCAAGGCGCTCAACAACGCGGGATTGCTGAATCTCTTTCAGCTGGTCCTGCAGTTCTTGGTTGTTTGGATCATCAGCGGCAGCTGCTTCAACATCCTTGATGTATTGGTCAGCGGCCTTGTCCTTAATTTCGTTGGCCTTGGCGCGTAGGGCGACATCCCCGTTAGAAAGTTCATGGGCCCAACTGTAAAATGAGTGACAGGTATTCCAGTCTTCAAGTTGCTCATAAGTTTGGGCGAGCTGCTTCACGACCGCGAGATTATTGGGATCAGCTTCGTATTGCGCGGCGAGTTCGCCAGCCCGCTCTTTTAACTGTTCCTTAGTGAGAGCGGTTCGGGAGGCCTTCTCCAATTCTGCGGCCTCGTCAGTTTTCACCATGTCTTGGAAACTAGAGTTTTCAGACATACGGTTTTGTTGCATTGAGGCTTTTGCCGAGCAGTCTTTCTCACCGCGCACCGCTTCGCCATCGCCGGGATCCTGCTTTACGATTTCGCGGTAGACTCTGGAAGCATCGAGATGCATTTCGCGATTAACATAAAATAGAGCCAATTTGTGAGCAACTTTGGTATTCTCGGGGCTACCTGTTTTGGCAGTTTCGAGTGCGAAAGCTGCGGTATCAAGAAGGTTCATGTTAAGAGCGATCTCGTGGAAGGCTTCGTTGATACCACAATTGAAAGGGTCCTTTTCAAGTTCCTTTTCGATTGCGATCAGCGCTCCCACAGAATCTTTTCTGGCCTGTCGTATAAAGGAGCCGCCACCGCCTCCACTGGTCCCAAAGAGACCCTTTTTGGCCGTGCCTGGAGTTGCGCCTGATTCGATGATCTCGGCTTGGCGGACTAGTTTTCGGGCGTTTAAAAACCCAGGCTCTTCTTTGAGGATAGCCTGAAGGAATTTGATGGCGTATCCGTGGTTGTTTCTTTCAACACTGGCTTTAGCGTTCTTCCAGTGGTCCTTGAGGGCGGCAGGCAATTCGCCCTCAGTGATCTCTCGAATTTCTTTCGTTTCTGACATGATCTTGGTGTGTGGGTAGGTGTGTGGGTAGGTGGTTTTCAGTAATCAAGCGACAAACGGATGACTTGGCAAGTACCCAAGATCGCTAGTCTAGATTCTTGAGCATGAAAGGCTTTGATCCATTGCTTCAGCAGGATTTTCAGAGGGGCTGGTTCCAACGACAACCGCCGGAACTCCAGCGACTGTCTTATGTGGAGCTACGTCATCGAGGACCACACTTCCAGCCCCGATTTTGGCACCTTTGCCAATTTCAACGGGACCAAGAATCTTGGCTCCAGAGCCAATCATCACGCCCGAGCGGATAAGTGGGTGCCGATTCCCCGATGTTTTTCCGGTTCCGCCAAGTGTGACTTCGTGCAAAATTGAAACATTATCCTCTACAATGGAAGTTTCTCCAATCACAACGCTAGTGGCATGATCGAGGAAAATACCGCAGCCCAACTGAGCGGCCGGGTGGATATCAACTCCGAAAACCTCAGAAGCGAGACTTTGAAAGTAGTAGGCCAAATCGTGTCGGTTATTTTTCCACATTCGGTGTCCTAGGCGATAAGTTGCTAGTGCTAGGAAGCCTTTGTAATAGAGGAGGGGCTGAGTCAAAGAATGACAAGCTGGGTCACGTTCATTGATTGCAATCAAGTCGGACACCATGCTTGATACGAGCTCGGGGTGGTCTACTAGAATCTCCTCCAATAAGGGAAGGAGTTCATCACGTGTCATGTCTTCTCGCGCTAGTTTACGCGAAAGGCGGGCCGCAACAGAGCAGGCGATGGAGTTCCGCGAAATGAAAATGTCTTCTATGAGTGCGGTAAGGCGGTGCTCAGAGCTCGAGATCTGGCGAGCTTCGTCTTGGATCGTTTTCCAAACTAGATCGAGGTCTGGTTTCCCCTCCGCACACAAGAGATTACTCTTAGAGATGGTGTTTTGAGGAGCTTTGTGGTTTCCTTTCATCAGTGAGGATTTCGCAGAAATTAGATTATGCAAGTCGCGCAGTTGTTCATCTGGCAAAAAAGCACGATGGTCAATCGGTTACTCGGGCAGACGATATTGCAGAGAGTGAGGGGATACCATCTAGTTTTTTAGCTCAAATCCTTCATGAGCTAAAAAAAACCGGAGTGGTCACAAGTCGGCGTGGTAAAACCGGGGGGTGGAAGCTCATTGAGCCTCCAGCGGATATCAGCCTTCTTAGAATTGTGGAGGCTTTGGAACCAGAAGCACTCGGGCAGATCCCTGAACCAACCGGAGAGTCCGGAGTGGCTGTGAAAAATCTTTGGGAGAGCGTCCGTGAAAGCAGTCGGCAGATTTTAGCAGAGAATACTCTCGAAACGTTGGCGGCGGAGGATGAGCCAATGTTTTATATTTAGTAAGAAAATTTCACCCATTATCGTCGATTAAGTCAGGATACGCGGCTCGTGCAGCTTCGTGACTGAGGTGGTAAATCTCGGCACTGGTTGGCATTGCGAGGGCTTCCTCGGCGAGTGTCTTACATTCAGCAAAATCTAGGGATAAGAGAGCCTTTCGGACAGGAGCGATCTCATGAGGTCCGACCGAGAGCTCGTCTATACCAAGCCCCACAAGTAAAGGGATAAGACTCAGATCTGCCGCCATTTCCCCGCAAATTCCAGTCCAGATATCGGCACGAGAAGCTGCGTCAGTGGTCATCTTGATCATTCGAATGACGGCGGGGTGGGTGGAGCGGTAAAGCTTGGCAACGCGATTGTTGATACGGTCGACCGCAACGGTGTATTGGATCAAATCATTCGTTCCAATCGAGAAAAAATCGACCTCTTGGGCGATCTCATCTGCTACGAGAACAGCAGATGGAATTTCGATCATCGCTCCAATTTCGAGATTGGCATCGAACTTGCTGCCTTCGGCCTCCAGTTCGGCCATGCACTCTTTGACAAGGGTCTGACAACGTCGAGTCTCGCTAACGCCAGAAATAAAAGGGAACATCATGCCGATTTTACCGTGAGCACTCGCGCGAAGAATGGCTCGAAGTTGCTCTTTGAAAAAGTCAGGCCGATCCAGTGAGACCCGAATGCCCCGCCAACCTAGGAATGGGTTGGGTTCGGGTTCAATGAGAGGTTCGGTCGAGAGCTTGTCTCCCCCGGAGTCGAGTGTGCGAATGATTGCAGGCTGGGACCCTGTTCGTTTTGCCAGCTCGATATAGATTTCCGTTTGGTCCTCTTCAGTGGGGGAGTATCCGGTTTCGAGGAGGAAAAATTCAGTTCGAAACAGACCGACGCCTTCCGCTCGGTTGTCTTGAACAAGATCGAGTTCGTGAGTGAATTCGATATTTGCCGAAAGGGTGATATGTCGGCCGTCCTTGGTCGTGCTTTCCTGATCGCGAAGCGCCTCGAGTGCTTTGCGTTGCTCCCGCTTTCGATTAGCGAGGGAACGATAATGGCGGGTGGTTTCCTCCGAAGGATGCACGATAAACTTTCCGCTGTATCCATCTACAATGGCGGGGGCGAGAGCCGTGATTTCAACAATCACCTTTCCTAGTCCAACAATCGCGGGAATGCCCAAGGCTCGTGCAAGAATTGCAGTGTGCGAATTCGCGCTCCCTTCCTCCGTTACGAAACCAAGCAATTTGCTGCGGTCTATTGATGCAGTGTCCGACGGGGTTAAATCATAAGCGGCGAATAGGTGCTGGTGATCTAGGCCGACGACATTGGTGGCGGCTTCGAAATTTCTAAGCACTCGCTGTGAGACATCTTCGATGTCGATTGTTCTTTCGCGGAGGTAGGGGTCAGAGATGCGGCGCATAGCCTCAAGGACTGTCTGCATCACTGCATAAAAACAATACTCGGCATTTTGCTTTCGATTTTCAATGGCGAGCTCAACTTTCTTTTGCAGGCTTGGATCGTCGAGAACCATGCCGTGCGCTTCGAAAACCAATCCCTCATCACCACCAGCGACCTCATCGATCTTATTTTTCAGGCTGGCCAGCTGTTGTCTCGTGATATCAAAGGCCGTTGCGAGCCGCTCCTTTTCGGGTTGGAGCTCATCTTCCGGAATCTCGTAAACATTTGGGGCGGAAAAACCTCGGGCGGAGACATGAACTGGACCAAAAGCGATTCCACGGGACGCAGGGGTGCCGCAAAATATTCTCTCTTTTGGTGATTCTTCCGCCATTTACTGCTGAGGAGCCTGACGAGTTCAACTCGTTCGGTCAATCACAAGCAAACGGGAGGGAGGCTGACTCTAAGCCGTTGCGTTTTCCTCAAAATCTCTTTCGATTAAATCCCCGAGAGCAGTAAGAGCCTCGGCCTCTTGGCCACCTTCAGTGGTTATGGAGATCACTGAACCATGCCCCGCAGCTAGCATCATCAGCCCAAGAATACTTTTCCCATCGACCTCATCGTCGTCCTTCTCCACGCGAATATCGCATGGAAAACTGTTCGCGATTTTAACGAATTGCGCGGCGGGCCGGGCATGGATTCCAAGTTGATTGGTGATAGTGAAATCTTTACAGGGCATAAATACGTCTAGTGACGTCACTATTCTGTATTCCGAAATCACCCTCGCAAAGATAAATATTTCACAATGAAATCTCTTGATGCCGATCGCTAGGCTGAGGGCTGATGGGCTTTTTTATAAGGGGGGATCAGGGCTAGACCCTTTAGATTAGCTGGTTGATAGAAGTTATTGGGAGGTTCACTGAAGTCATATTCTTTGGGTTCGAAGTCACTGGGTGAGAAAGATTTATCAAATATAGCTGTTTTGGGTGGGTGAGGTTGATCAGACATTGTTTATCCCATCCGCTTGACTTTCGCTTGCGATAAACGAAAAATCGCCCCGTGGAAAAGCCGAGGATTCCTGGAAAAACCATCTATCGACTCTCGATCTACCATCGCTGTCTACGACGATTGGAGGATAATTCGATTGAGACCGTGAGTTCATCAAGTCTAGCCAAGGCGGCTGGTGTGAATCCAGCCCAGCTTCGCCGCGACTTAGGATATCTCGGAACTTTTGGCACCCGAGGGCTGGGATATCCAGTTATTGAACTTGCCGAGGCGATTCGTGAGGTCTTAGGCCGGGAGCACCTACAGCCGGTGATTTTAGTTGGGGTTGGTAATCTTGGAGCGGCGCTACTCCGGTATGATGGCTTTAAAAAAGAGGGGTTTGAACCAGTTGCAGCATTTGACACTGTTCCTGAAGCTGTGACTCTTCGTGGAATTAACGTGCCAGTCCATCATGTTGATGAGATGCCGACTTTTATTAGTGAAAACAAGGTCAAGCTGGCGGTGCTTTCGGTGCCTGCAGCGCACGCTCAAGAAGTCGCTAATGAATTAGTCGATGCCGGAATCCAAGGGATTCTGAGCTTTTCACCGACCGTTCTTCAAGTCCCTGCTTCGGTCACAGTGAACAGTGTTGATCTTGCTCTTGAGTTAGAGCAGGTCAGTCTTTTCACCAAAAATGATGGGCGGTCTAGCGGTGATGCAGCGGATATTTCCTAGATGTTATTGTTTAGCAGCCTGATATCTTAAAGATAAATCGTCATACTTTTTTTGGTGTGCGATAAACTTAGGAGCGGTAGATGGATCATCTTGGTTAAGTGAGGCTAGCGCCGCTAATTCGGAGCGGGCTTGAATCAGACTCGTATTGATGGAAGCAGCCTTCCACTTCTTGAGGCGTCCAGCAAATTGAGATCTCTTAACCATCGCCTTTGTGATCACTTCTTTTGCCGCTGCCGAGATCTTTTCTTGGTCTTGAACAGTCTTGTTGAGAACTTCAAGTTGCTTTTCGATCGTGAGAATTTCGGTGTTTGCGGCATTTATTTTAGCAAGCTTTGCGCCTTTGTCTTTGGCTGCCTGAGAACGTTGCGTGATGAGCTGTTGATGTTCGGTGGTGAGCTGCTCGGCTCGCGCATTGAGCTGAGGTATTTCAGCATTCAGGTTATCGATAGAGACTGTGTGGGTCACAATGAGCTTATTGAGATTAGCTAATTTTTCAGCATATCGCTGAACGATCTGTTTTGCGAGGTCTTCGATTTGCTCAGCTACAATCAAAAGATTCTTGTTTTCGATGTTTTGGAGGTCTCTGTCCGAGGCCTTCCGCTTTTTGAGCGTATCCTGAGAGGCAGCCACAAGGGTTCGATCTGCTGCAATACGCTCTTGTTCTAGTTTTTGTTTTTCGGTAGTTAGCTTTGAACATTCTTGCTCAGTTTTTATTTTTTGTTGGGTCGTTTCTTTGGTGTTTTGTGCGATTTGGTCACGATCTTTAAGATTAGTCTCAACCATCAGCTCGAGTTCCTCCAATCGTCCGGAGAGCGCACTGACTTCCTGCTGAAAACCGGTGGACTCCTTTTTTAGAACTGAAATCGTGGAAATAGGGGTTTTGAGTTTTGCGAGACCGGCCTTCAATGCGACGTCGGAAGCCGTGCTTTTTTCTTTGAGCAAGACGAGCTCAGCTTCAATGGCCTTCTTGTCTTCGGAGATCGAAACAATACGTTCCTCAATTGAAGGTGGCGTTGTAGTGAGTTCTCCAACTTTTTGGAAATCTGATGTATTCCAGACTTCGATCTGACCATTCCAGTCAGCCGTGAAGTAGCGGTTGCCATCATGGGAGAAAGCGACTTCAGTTATCATTTCTGGGAATGGTTGGGATTGCTTTTCAAGGGTGAGGTCTGCCTTCCAAAGTTTGACGCGGCCGTCGCGAGTTGAGCAAATTAATTTGCCATTTCGTGCGTAGTCGAGGGCCAGAATTCCGCCGCCAGAGGCTGTGCCTCTCTTCACCTCCTTGCCTTGATTCATGTCCCAGAAACGAATTGTTCCGTCCTCTGAGGCAGTTGCCACGAGATTTGAGTCGGACCTCCACTTGATATCTACGATTGCTTTCTGGTGACCGCGGAGACTATGAAATTCGTTGCCGGTTGCGGCCTCCCAAACCTGAACCCCGCTACCACGACAACCTGTTGCAAGAAGGACTCCGTCTGGGGAGTAGGCGATTGCCGTGACCCAATCGGTATGCTTTTTAATACTTTTGAGCGGTTCGCCCTCTTGGGTGTCCCAAAGTTTGATGAGCCGTGAAGGTCCACCGAGTGCGATACCTCCGAGGTCGGCCCTAAGATCAGCAGCGAGCACGGAATCGAATTCTTTGCCCATCGTCATCATCTCTTTACCGTCGGTGATATCCCAGGTGACAGTTGTTCCTGATTTACCACCAATCCCACCACCGGCGATTAGATATTTACCGCTAGGATGAAAGGAAATGGTTTCAGGGTTCCCTTTTGGAAACGGAAGAACGCCAATCAATTCGAGAGTATCGGAGTGATAGAGAAGAATTTGCTTTTGTCCAGTTACTGCGAGGAGGGGAGCCCAGGGACTGGAATCCATATCAGCAACGACGGTTGATCGTGTTGGTGTGACGACCGGTTCAAGAAGCAAATCCTGAGGCATTGGGGGTGGGCCTTCTGGTCGCTTCCCGGTTGGGGTTGATCCCAGAGTGAAGGCTGGTTTTGGCCGCTTTTTTGCTTTCGACCCCTTGTTCTCAAGAAGTCCTCCATCGATCCAGGTTCGGATGAGATCAGCATCCTTTTTCGCGATTTTATCGCCCTCGGGTGGCATGACTGGTTCTTCAGTATGAACGGTCACGGTAAATAGTTTTGAAGAACCACCATCTCCGGAAAGCGCAATTTTTCCACCCGAACTTCCAGCCATGGTCCCGGTGTAGGTGGAAAGGTCGAGGTCACCTTTCTTCTTGTCGGGGTTGTGACAATTTAGGCATTTCGATTCGAAGATCGGAAAGATGTGATCGTCATATGTGATCTTATCTACCGCGCCCGATAAGGTCACGGAGGCAAGGAAAATTGAGAGAGATGGTTTGAACATCTAGAGCGGAGGATCAGTGGTTGAAGAGATATTCCTTGGAGTTGAGGAGAGCCCAGAAAATGTCCTCAAGCACAACCGATTTTTCTTTTGGATCCTTCGCGTTAGCAAGAGTGTGGTTTAACTTTGAGACCTCGGCTTCGTTTGGATCGCGGGAAAGTGTCTTGCGATAAAGAGATCTCACGATGTCCTCAGGTGGAGACTTATCGTTGATCATCTTGTTGATCACTTTTCCACGAATGATGCGATTATGCACGGAGTCGCCATTGAGAAGGTGGAGCGCCTGAGAAAGGTTGGGTTCCATTTTTACTTCGCATGAGCAAACGGTCTTGCGTGTGGCGCGACCAAATGTTGTCAGAAAGTAGGTGGATGTATTCCCGTCCGCAATATTTACGGCACGCGCTCCAAGTGGAAGGCCACGAAATTTATTTGGGGTGTCCGTCACTTGAGCCAAGGTATCGAGGAGAACTTCGGCGCGGAGTCTACGAATTCGGGATTTTGAGAAATTTGTTTCATCGCTTTTATTGGTTTCGTTAGCTTGAGTCGAAAGTTGATAAGTGCGTGAGGTGCAGATGTCACGGACTAGCTTTTTCATATCAAAGTTATACCCAGTAAATTTTTTGCCGAGTGCTTCGAGCAAAGCTGGGTTTGTTGCTGGATTTGAAATGCGGACGTCATCGACGGGGTCGACAATACCGATACCGAAGAAGTGAGACCAAATAATGTTAGATACGTTTCGAGCAAACCAAGTATTTCCGGGCTTGGTCAACCACTCTGCCACTGCTTTACGCCGGGTTGTTCCTTTGATTTCAGCTGGGCCGTCGCCTAGATAAGTTGGAGTTGCATTTTGGTTAGTGACGGGGTGTTTGATCTCGCCTCCACCGTCATAAATGATCATGTCAGTTGGATCCTCTCCTCGTTTGCGTTTCACTTGGGTGAAAAAGGAAGCGAAACCATAGTAGTCGTCCATAGTCCAGCGATCAAATGGGTGGTTGTGGCACTGAGCGCACTGAATCCTGGTTCCCATAAAAACTTGCGCGACGTTCTCGGTGAGTTTTTTGATATCTTGCTCTGATTTGAAGAAGTTGGTCGCCGGGCTCTCGTAGGAACCACCAGTTGCCGAGAGCAGTTCACGAACAATTTCATTAAAAGGGCGGTTGTTGGCGATTTGGCCGCGGAGCCACTCATACCATAGAAGAGCAGATTTGTAGGTGACATCGTTGCTATTGTTCCCGGTGGTTCGGATTTGAAGGAGTTCGGCCCACTTCATAACCCAAAGTTCGGTGAAGTCCTTACGCTCCAGAAGTTCGTCCACTAATCTATCACGCTTCTTTGGATTGGTGTCGGAGACAAAAACCTTCAACTCCTTTTCAGTTGGAAGAAGCCCGATTATGTCGAGATAGACACGTCGAATGAAGATCTCGTCGGAGCAGATTTCGGAAGGGATAATCCGCAGCTTGTGAAGTTTCTCGTGGACATGTTTATCGATATAGTTGAACTGCTTGAGTTTTGGTTGGGTGTATTTTAATCCTTCTGGGATGACAATCGCCATGGAGCCCTCGGTAAAAGTGTGAAAACGGGCCATGAGGAATGCTTCGCCCTGAGTTTTCGAACTGGTGACTCCCGAACTTGCATCGACGGAAATAGAGTTGTCGTTTGAAGAAGTGTAATTTGAGAGGGTAGAGACGTCGCGATCTGTGCCATCGGAGTAGGTGGCTTTGACTGTTAAGGGAATGTCTTTACCCGAACCTTCGAGAAGAAATTCTTTAGGCTCGACCTCGATTTTGACAGGTAACGCAATTTCGGCAGGGTCATAGTTTGCTCCATCTTTTATCCATTCGAGGAGAGTTGAGTAAAAAGGAGAGTCTTTTTCGAAGAGCTTTCCGCCTGTATGAGGTACTGTGCCGATCGTCTTGGTGAGCAAGAGGGATTCTTCTGGAAGAGCGAGATTGATGCGGCGTCCGGCAAACTCTCGGGTCACACGTTGGTAATCACCTTTTGGATCATAGCCAAAAAGCGAGATCATGAATCCATCTTGTCCCCGTGCGGAACCATGACACGCTCCGGTGTTACACCCAGCGGCAGTGAAAACAGGAACAACGTCTTGTTGGAAGCTTACGCGGCGGTCCTTCACTGCGTTTTTTATGACGACAGGAATGGTAAGTGCCTTACCCCGGAAGGAGATATTTACAGTAGTAGCACCGTCCTTGATTGGAAATAAGGTTGAGCCCTCAATACGAGTCAGTGACGGATCGGCGATCGTGAATTTAACGGAGGATGTAACATTGCGAGTAACAGCATTCTTGTCGGTTGCGAGAATGATGAGGCGGTGAAAGTCACGCTTCGTTTCAAGAGTGATGGAGGTTGGGTAAACCGCGATCGAGGCCAAATCTGGATCAGGCTTTGAATAATCTTCCTTGGTCGTGCTTCTTTCCCGATGCTGAAGGGTGATTTTTTCATCCCATTTGGCGCCGTTTACGATCCAATTTTTGAGACGGGCGATCTCTTCTTGCGTTAGAGGCTTACGCTCCTTCTTTTTTGAGGAAGGTGGCATGAATTCATCATCGTCATGTGCTAGAAGAACTCGCCGGAGGAGCTCGGATTGGTCTGGCGTTTTAAAGTCGACTGGGGACCCGGAATCGCCGCCTTCGAAAAAGTTTGCTTTGAGGTCCATGCGAAGGCCCCCTTTATCCTTTTTCTCGTTATGGCATTCGACACAAGAATGCTCAAAGATATCACGAACGTTAGTGATAGATGCTGATGCTCCGAGAGTGAGTGCGGTGACGAAAAGGGAAGTTAGGAGCTTCATTGTTTTTGGTTCTGACGAAGTTGTTCGAGGCGCGAGAGGGGCTTTTTAGGCACCTCTTTTTGTTCTGCTTTCACCGGAGTTACTTTGGCTTCGGGCTTCTTTTTTGGGGCTGGTGGCGGAGGGTCGATTCTTAAGGTGCCTCCTTGGCCTACATTGTGTGGAATGGGGTGACCGTCTTTTACAATGATCACCTGACAAAAAAGGTTTGCATGTTTGCCCTTGCGGGCATCCTTGGCGACTTCAAGTGGGAATGTGACTTCGGCTGATGTAGTGGTGATCTTTTTCTCATTCGATTTTACCCCGTGTGGAAGGGCGTGAAGAATAACACTGGCTTCTCCTGTGAAAGGTTCAAGGTGATCTACAGTGGCAATCACATTCGTATTTTTCCCAGGGTTGGTCGCGGCCATAGCGATCGTGAGATTCACAAAGGGCTCGGAGGTTTTCAGGTCGGCAAATTTTGAAGAGACTCTTACTGTTCCTTCCTCAGTAACTGCTTCTCCAGTGACCAGGATTTTCCAGTCGTTAATGGGAGCGTCGCCGGTGGCATTTAGGATGAGGGTCACTTCGTTTTTTCCTTCAGGAATTTCTACCTCAGTTGGAGCGCCAATTCCGGGTGGTTTCCAAGGAAGTTTTACTTTTATCTTCTTGTTGAAGTCATTTACCCGTTTGGCAGTGATTTTAAGGGTCATGGTGCCATTTCTCACGAGCGGCACTGGAGGGGCGAAAAGTTCAAGGTGGAAAGGAGCTTCTTCAATAACAGCAACCGAAATTTTTTCAGTGTTAGTAATATGGTAATCTCCCTGGTTATTTACATAGAGATGCGAAATCTTTTCTGTAAACGACCCTTTGAGTTTTGTCTTTGGGTCTTCGATTTCAAATGAGTAAAGACCTCCCTTAATTGGAGCATCGGCCTTCGCTTCAAATAAGATCGGGAAGCTGCTCAGACTACGCGGAACGGTGTGGGATTTGACTGAAATTCCCTCCGGAAGGCTGGGGGCATGAAAATCAATATCACAACCGATGTTGGAACGGGCGATGTTTGGGACGATCGCTAGACGATTCCCACGCGGGATATGGATCATTTTGTGTTTTTGGGTATCGACCCGATCCGCCTTTGGGAGAGTGGCTGAAATTGATGGAGCACGGTTTTGAATCTCGACACGATAAACAAAATCTGGTCCGCCGCGCCTCAATTGATCGCGAACCTCCAGAACATATTCTCCGTCCGCGGGGATTTCGTAATCGAGTCTGCTATCTGGAATGCCGCCTGTTTGATCGTCATTTGCGATAAGGTATTTATTATCGGTCGCTTGCCGGATTGAGATTACGCTGTCGAGTGGTGAACGGAGCTGGCGGGCCAAGACTTGAAAGCGGAGTTTCTCACCTTTCTTGGCCTGAAAACGAAACCAATCTTTGTCGTCCTTGCTTGATAATATTCCGTGAAAAGCAACTGGAGCTTTCGGAGGGTTCTTGAGCGGGTATGCCTGCTTGAAATTTTCGTTGGGCTCGGTTTCGTTGAGATAATTGAGAGGGGAGATGTGCACGCTGTTTCCAGATGGTGAACTTAGTCCAGCATCTTCGATGAATGCTGAAAAGGCTTGGTCCGCTACCTTTATTTTCTTTTTTAGGTTGCCCTTAGCATCGCCGATAAAGGTGAATTCGATTTCTTCACTGGGCTTGGCTGCGGGTGGGAAAATAGCTCGCGGTCTTGGAAAGTTTCCAATGTGGATGCGGTATTGCGAAGAGGTGCTTCCTTCGTATGATGATTCTCGGACTATAACAGTGTAAGGGCCATCTTCGGGGATGATAATGGAAGCAGCGCAATCACGCTTTAGGAGAGGTGAGTCGTCATTGACGGCGAGTTCGAATCGGTTTTCATCTAAGATTGCCACGTAAGGATCAAACATGACGCGCCCCAAGCGCATGGCTTCGACCTCGACTGAAAGGCGTTGGCCCTTTTTGCACTGGACTTGATAGTAGTCGTCGTCCTCCCGATCCGCTACTCCCTGCACGGTCACGTTGAGGTCGATTTTTTGGGGCTCTTTGAAAGTGTTGTTGAGGTCTCTTTTTTTATCTTCGGATCGAGCTTCCATGACCGTGGGGAATTGCCCTACCCAAAACGTGCGCATGTAGGTGAGGCCATCTTTGCAGCGCAGCCTCATTGGATGTTCCCCAAGCGGGGCATCTGGAGCAATGGCAATGACTGCCTTGACGCTTTTGCCATCTTCGCTGGGCGTAAGTGATTTCACAGTCAGCCCCTTGTGATAGAGTAAAAGTTCCTGTGGCTCGTTTAGACGGTTCCCATAAAGTTGTACTTGAATTTCGGAGCCCAACTTACCCCCACGAGGTTCGACACGAGAGAGTTCGGGGCTGAAGCTGTGCGCGAGGATTGAGGAGATTAAAAAAAGGAGCAGCGTGCGAGCCATGACGTTTTTTAAATTAGGCTTTCTTAACGAGAATTTCGTCGAGGATACGACCTCCGTCGACGATTTCGATGGGGCGATCTCCTGGAGCCATAAGCTCTTTGTCGCCCGTGATTCCAAGTTGGTTGTAAACGGTTGTGGCAAGGTCTTGGATGCCGACCATGTCTTCTTCAGGTTCGCCGCCAAGAGCATCTGACGAACCATGAACGAGTCCGCGTTGTACGCCGCCGCCGGCAAGGCCGACTGAAAACACGCGTGGCCAGTGATCGCGCCCTCCAGTACCGTTGATTTTTGGGGTGCGGCCAAATTCCGATGTCACCATTACAAGAGTGGAGTCGAGGAGCCCGCGTTCATCAAGATCCGAAATAAGAGCTGCGATGGCTTGGTCTACCGGAGGCATCTGCCCCTGAATGCCACTTTTAATATTGTCGTGGTGATCCCATCCGCCTGCTGTAAGTGAGACGAAGCGCGTGCCTGCTTCTACCAAGCGACGCGCGAGAAGCATGCGTTGTCCCGGAGTGTTCATTCCATAACGATTTTGGACGGCTTCTGGCTCAGCCTTTAAATTGAAAGCCTCGCGAGCTTCTTGGGACGAGATTAATTTGTAGGCGTGCTGATAAAAGGCGTCCATTGAATCGAGGGCATCTGATTCCTCAATTGTCCTGAAATGATGATCGACTGTCTCAAGTAAACTCCGGCGGCGATTAAAGCGAGTGTCGTCAACCCCACCTGGCATGTTAAGGTCGCGCACCTTGAAATCGCCGCGAGAGGGCTCTGACCCGATCGCAAAAGGGCCAAACGCCGACGAAAGATATCCGGAGTTGGCAAACTCATTTGGAACAGAGGGGACACAGACATAGGGGGGGAGATTGTTGTTAGGCCCTAATTCGTGGGCAACCACTGAACCCATTGCTGGATATTGGAGTGCTGGAGATGGCTTGTAACCGGTGAACATGTTGTGAGTCCCACGTTCGTGAGCCGCTTCGCCGTGAGCCATCGAGCGAATAATCGTCATTTTGTCGGCGATCTTAGCGGTGTGCTTAAGGTTTTGACTGAATTTGATTCCCTTGATCGAAGTGTTAATGGTGCCAAAAGGCCCTCGGTATTCGGTCGGAGCATAGGGCTTTGGGTCCCATGATTCTTGGTGAGCCATTCCACCAGGGAGGAAAATTTGGATGACCGATTTGGCAACACCCTCGCGGGTTTTGTATTGTTTTTGTTGGGCTTTCGCTTCCATCGAGAGGAATTGAGGAAGGGAAAGGCCTAGGCCTCCGAGCAGCCCGACGTGGAGAAACCCCCGGCGCGAGAAATCATTGGCAAAGGGATTACCTGGACAAGGTTTATTCATAATGTAGCGGTAAATTTTTCTTAAATACGTGTCGTTCTTCTTTTTTTAATCAATTTCACCTAAAAAAGTATGCATTTGCATGGACTGGACATTTCAGTCCCAATCGCGAAACTCAGTCCCGGAAAAATACGATGGGTAGCCCGCAAATTAAAGGATATACAATTGAGTCAGAAATTGGTTCGGGGTCAGCTGGTGTGGTCTACCTGGCGATTCAAAACAAGGGTCCTCGCTGTGCGCTCAAGGTCTTCAATAGCATGTCTTCTAATCCTGGGCTGTTATCCGACCGAATTGATCGGGTAATTAAAGCCGGAGCTCAAGACGTTATTTTACCAATGATAGCACAAGAATTGGAAGCTAGACCAGCCTGGGTTGCGATGGAGCTTCTTGCTGATGATGTGGAGGAGGAAGGCCCCGTGACGGCGAAGACTCTCCAGTCTTCCTTCAAGCGCTACCTTCAAAACGACTCAACCTGTCCATTCTTGCAAGCCTTGGCGTCAGCGCTTGCAAAGCTCCACTCGGCGAATGTCGCTCATGGAAACCTAAAGCCTGGAAATATTTTTCTAGGTCAGAATGGGCGACCTCTTCTTGCTGATTTTGCGAGTGGTTTAATGCCAGGGGTTCATCGGTTGAACTATAGCGATGCTCTTCTTTATTCTCCGCCCGAGCAACTCCGTTCACGGGATGGCTACGAAGGGGAGGCCGGGTATCGGTGGGACGTTTATGCTTTTGGCGTTTTGGCTTATCGGCTGCTAAACGGAGCGTTTCCAAGGGCTGATAAACTTTTCCAGTGGCTGTGTCCATCTCCTGGAGAAAATCAACGACTTGAGATTGATGCTGATCATGAGGGTATTGCGGCGGGTTTGGAGCAGCAGGACAAAGTGTTATGGCCTCATGAAGCCGCTCATGAAAAAGAGCGAGCTTTTCGCGAAGTGATAGACTCCTGCCTTGAGCTTGATCCTCGAAGGCGTCCATTTAATATGCGTGAGGTAGCCCAAAAATTCGGGGTGATTGAGGTTGAGTCGGCCCAAAAAGAAGAACGGGATCGTCTCGAAATTTTAAAGAAAGAGGCAGAACAAAAATGTCGGGGTTTACCCAACCGTTTCCGGACTGCGTCAGTGGTTGCCCTGATTTTATCTGTGGCTTGGGGTGGTGTTCAATTCTTGAGAGTCGAAGATACTAAGAGTAAACTTTTTGATTACCGAAAGAGCGTCGAAGTAGAGGAAAAGAAATGGGCCGATCAGCGTAATGCGGTAATCCAATCCGAGGGTGAGGCTATTATTGCAAAAGAAATTGTCGAAAAAGAACTGGCGCATGAAAAGAGTCTTGCTCGAGATGCGATTCGTTCAGCACAGGAAACAAATGAAAAACTTTTCGACTGGCTCCTTGAGGAGGGGGTCGACGGGCTTCCGGTTCTTGAAGGAAGAACCACGCGACTTGAGTCCCTTATCAAAGAAGTTGGGAAACAACTCGAATTTGTTTCTGGAAGTCTTGAACTTGCTCCACAGGCCCGAGTTCTAAAGCTGCGGCGTGCCGAACTGGGTCTTGCGATGGGTGACTTGGTAAAAGGTGAAGCTTGGCTAAAAGAAGTGATCGGTGATCCGAAGCTCCCGTCTGATCTCGCAGCAAAGGCCCAACTTAGATACCTCCTTCTTGCTTCAAAGTTGAAACCATCGGGACTCAAAGAGAATCTTTCTGAGATTGAGGCTGAAATTTTGAACCATTACGGTGGGGGAGGAGCTGCCGAAACTCAAGTGAAGGCCGCGTTGTCTTTAGTAAAGGCTCGGGTCGCTGAATCAAGTGGCGACAATACCGCCGCGCTAGCAAGCTATTATGAGAGCTTGAGAGCTTTTCAAGACCTCGAAAAACTCCACCCTGCTAATACTAATATTGGTTTTATGATTGGCCGGAGTTACCTCTCTGCCTCTGTTATTGCGGAAGAGGAAAGGGCTTCCGGAAATGCTGCTAAACTCCGTGGAGAAGCTGCTGCGGCTTTTTCTTCTTTAGCAAAAAAAAGAGGTGAATTCGACTCCAGAAACTCAATATCAAATCGCCTCGGCTATCGCGTCTCAGGCGCTTTCATTATGGCAACAGGGCGATTCGTTTGGTGCCGAAAAGTTGGCTAGGGAGGGAGTGACTCGCTTAATAGCACTTCGAAGAAAAATGCCCGGCGATGCGAGGATCGCGATCGATCTTGCGACGCAACAGGGGATTATTGCAACGACGCTCCGAGACGAAGGAAAATCAATTGAAGCCCAAAGGCTTTTGATGGAGGGAATTACGGTGATTAGAAAGGGGGGCGCCCAATATCCTGACAATTTTAGTGCTCGTTATCTACTTGCGTCATTAAAGTGGCAGCTCTCTGGAATCCTAGGGCAGCAGGGGGATGGTGATGAAGCGACTCGACTTGGAATGGAGGTTCATGATGAGTTGAAAGCTCTTCTGGGAAACCCCACAATGGAACGACCACGTCCTTCCGAAGTGCGGAAATCTCTGGCCTATCTTTGTGGCGATCTCGGACATGCTTCTAAACTTGGAAAGAAGAGGGATGAAGCGATTGGCCACTTCCAGGAGTGTAAGCAATTGTGGCAAGAATTGAAGCGTGATGAAGGAAATCAGCTGGAGATTAAAGAAGGCTATCAATGGGCTGTTAATCGACTTGCCGAAATGGGCGTAGAATAAATTTCCGAGGTCCTTATTTTTTTGATGAGGGGCTAAATGGCACCGGCCTTTCTGTTATGTGGAGTTTTTTGTTCCTCTCTCTTGAAGTCTACAACACGATCTAAACTATCGATGAGAGACTTGATAAGATTTGGAGTGGTTGTTGTAATTTTCTTGATTGGAGAAGTGCTAGGAAAAGAGGTTGGCGGCGCAAAGGCTTACCCAGTTTTTCCAATTGGACCAACTGGGATTCATGCCTCAATTGAACCAGGCTTTAAGGTGGTTGTGCGATCTATCGATAAGGGATCTCCTTCAGACAAATCCAGCCTTCAGGCCGGTGATTTCATTTATCGGGCTGAAGGGGTGGCAGTTGAGGGGCCTGACCCTCGAGTTACGCTGGGAAAGGCGATTAGCTTGGCTGAAGCAAGTGACGGTGTTTTAGATTTCGGGATCGTGCGAGCGAAAGATCCAAGTTCTTTAGAAAAGGGAGTTTCGATTAGTTTAGAAAAAATCGGGGCTTACCGGAATTCGTGGCCCGCCAATTGCGAAAAGTCTGAAGCTGTCATTTTAAAAGGTGCCAGACACGTTTTTTCAGCTCTCAAGAAAGATGGGTCCTATCAGTTGGGAAGGGAACGTCTGGGCTTTAATGATTTGAAGGCTTGTATGGCGAGTCTGTTTCTACTTTCGACGGGTGACGATGCCTACCTTCCAGCGATTGGCAATCATGCCAGGATTCTGGCAAAGTCTGCTGAATCGCGTCGTAATGCGGGAGGTCATATCAATTGGCAATTGGGCTATCAGGGAATATTCTTGGGCGAGTATTTCTTGAGAACTGGAGACGAAATAATCTTACCGGGATTGAAAGGAATTTGTGATTGGGCGGCCGAGGGTCAAGCCGCAGGGGGGTGGGGGCACGGAGCCAATCCTGGGCCTGGATATGTGCAGAGTGGTCTTCTTAATCACACTACAGTTCCAATTGTTATCGCCATGATTCTTGCGAGGGAGTGTGGCGTCGAGTTTGATGAAAAAGCTTATCGGCGAGGGGTGAAATTTCTTTATCGGATGGTAGGGCATGGATGTGTTCCCTATGGAGATCATCGAAGCGAACTCTGGTGGTCTAATACAAATGGACGTAATGCCATGCTTGCTTGCGCTTTCTCACTTTTAGATGAAAAACGATTCCAATTGGCATCTGAGCATCTAGCACTTCTCGTTTCTGATTCTTATTACCAACCCGAATTTGGGCATACTGGGGGTGGTTTTAATATGATGTGGCGTGGCATTTCCTCAGTTCATGTGAATGAGAAAAAGCGTAATCATTATCACCGCCAGATGAATCACCTTTCTTGGTACTATGATCTGGCTCGAATGCCGGATGGTGGTTTTTCTATGCTGACAACTCCCCCTGATAATAAACGTTACTTTGGTCGAGGATGGGGTGTCTCCCTTGGTCTCACTTACACTGCGCCACTTCAAAATCTCCGGATTACGGGAGCCCGGAAAAGTAAGTTTAGTGTGGAAGTTTCACCTCTGGATTTCTCTTGGGGGGCTGATTCCGACCTTACATTTTTCTCCAGTAATAATGCCGAAGGTTTTGGTGATGAAGATATTCCGCCACATGTTGCTTACGAAAAACTTTTAGGGAAAACGAGAGCTCTAACTTCAGTTGAGTTTTGTGCAAAACATTTGCGCCACTTTAGTCCCCTTGTACGCACGTGGGCTGCGAAACGACTTAAAAATATCTCTTCGGAGGATTCAGTTAGAGTGCTTGTGGAAGCTTCAAATCATAAGGACTCGAGGGTTCGTCGTGCTGCGTATGATGCTGTTTCAGGTTATGATAACTGGACTCGCCCCTTCAAAACGACGATTCAACCTGAGATTGTTTCAACTCATTTCTTGCCCGCGATCTTGAAGACCCTTAATGATCCCGGGGCAGCTTGGTGGGAATCAGATGGAGCCTTGTTTGCGCTTGGTTGTGCCAAACCGAAGGATATTCGCGACTCTCTTCCCCTGATCCTGAAATTTGCTAAACACGAAGAATGGTATCTTAGAGAAGCCGCTTTTTGGGCAATCGTGGGATTACGTAATTCTATCACGGGAAAGGAGTTCAATTATCTTTCTGATATTTACCGGGATTCACGACATGTCTTTGCTCGCTCGTCTTACGATGCCGGATTTCGAACAATTTTGAAAAGTAGTAAATCTTTGATCGATGAGCTCAGCATGGAGAGGGCGATTCAAGGTATTGGGAAAACGACCCATAATCCGGGAGTAATGGAAGGGTATGGGGCCGGGGCGATCCACGAAGCAGCCCATCGTACTATGATGGTTTTAAAGCATTTTGATGCGCAAGTTTACCAATACATGATTGGAGATTTGGTCGCTTACCTTGACCTCTGGGAGCCTTATTACCAGCATAGTGTTTGGCTGATTATGGGGAGTCGTTGGCAGCCAGGTATTCCAAAGGTTCTAGAGAGCCTGGGCGAGGAGGGACAACCAATCGTATTGGCCCTGAAGCGAGTTCAAAAACGATTCAGAAGGTTTGAGGGTGAAAGAATGGGTAAGGATGCCGCGAATCTTGAGAGAGCGATCGTCAAGGCGATAGCTGACTGGGAAGTGAAGTATGGTCCCGCTTAAGCGAGAAGATCTTTGATGACGTGGCCATGAATGTCCGTGAGGCGGAAGTCCCGGCCCTGGTATCGATAGGTCAGTTTGCGGTGATCGATTCCGAGTAAGTGGAGGATCGTGGCATTGAGGTCATGAATATGCACGCTGCCAGGAGTCCAGTGGTCCTTGGTTGGTTGTGGAAAGATCGGGTTTCCATCGGCATCTGCTATGTTGTAACCATAATCATCACTCCGTCCATATGTGATCCCTGGTTTCACTCCGCCTCCAGCCATCCAGGTGGTAAAGCAGCGCGGGTGGTGATCCCTTCCATAATTTTTCTCGCTAAGTGACCCCTGACAGTAAGCAGTTCGTCCAAATTCTCCTCCCCAAACCACTAGAGTGTCTTCGAGCATCCCGCGCTCTTTGAGGTCAGTGATCAGTGCGGCGCAGGCTTGATCGATATCCTTACATTGTGATTCGTGTTCTTTGGGAAGATTTCCGTGTGCATCCCAACCTCGATGGAAAATTTGAATATTTCTAACACCACGCTCAGCGAGTCGCCTTGCATTGAGACAGCAAGCGGCAAAGCTTCCCGCCTGACGTGCTTCTTCTCCATAGAGCTTGAAGGTCGATTCCTTTTCGCTGGAAAGGTCCATCAGCTCTGGGACTGATGTCTGCATGCGATAGGCCATCTCATGTTGTTTGATGCGGGCTAGAACTTCGGGGTCTCCAAACCGATCGTGCTGAGACTCATTGAGCGCAGCGAGGGCGTTTAGCTGGGCTCTGCGATCACTTCGAGAAACCCCTTTGGGATTGTTGAGATAAAGAACGGGATCCCCTTGGCTTCGAAGTAGGACACCCTGATGTTCTGATGGTAAAAAGCCTGGGCCCCAGAGACGATTAAAGAGGCTTTGCTCACCAAAATTGGTCTTAGCATGCATCACCACATAGCCGGGGAGATCGTCGTTCATGCGGCCGAGTCCATAGCTTAGCCAAGAGCCGAAGCTGGGGCGCCCGGGGATTTGGCTGCCAGTTTGAATATAAGTGACCGCGGGATCATGATTGATGGCCTCGGTGAAGGTGCTGTTTATGACACAAAGCTCCTTGGCTACCTTAGCGGTGTGCGGAAGAAGTTCGCTCACCCAGACTCCTTGATCGTTATTGTCATGCTTTTTGAACTCGTATTTCGAGGGACAAACGGGGAGGCTTTTCTGTCGGGCGGTCATTCCCGTAATACGCTGACCATCTCGAATGTGCTCCGGTAGGTTCTTGCCAAACATTTCCTTCATCTTTGGCTTGTAATCCCACATGTCGTGCTGGCTAGGGCCACCACTCATGAAGAGGTAAATTACACGTTTTGCCTTAGCGGGGTGGTGTAAGCCATTTGGGCTCTCAGGACTTTGAGCTAGAAGGTCAGCCCCTAGCAATTGCGCCATAGTGGCCGTGCCCAAGCCGAGGGCACTTCGTCCGAAGAGCTGACGGCGGGTCATGTTAAGATCGAATTCGCAAGCGGAGTTCATGAGGTTGAAGGTGTCGTAATTAAAAGAGGGAGAGGGCTACGTCGGTGGCAAGGACCGTCGTGGCGACTTGGGTCCAAGCGGCAAGTTCGGCAGGATTTAGCTCGGAGTTTATTGGGGCTTCTCCGGTCGAAAGTAGAGCATTAGCTTCCTCTGTGGATGATGCATATCGCTTCTTCATGGTGGCAAGAAGATCAAGGCAGGCTTTACTTTCTCGGGGTAGGGAAGGGCGGCAGGCAAGGATTTGATAGAGGTGATCAAGTCGTGATTTGTCATCCGGAGAGGATTTAATAAGCCTCTCAGCAAGCTTGCGGGCCATTTCGACCCGCTGGGTCTCATTGAGGAGCGCTAGCGACTGTAGTGCCGTGCTGCTACGAGAGCGCTTCACACAGCTAGATTCACGGTTAGGAGCATCAAAAAGAGTCATCATGGGATGCGGACTCGTGCGTTTCCAATAGACGTATAGGCTACGCCGATAGAGTTTCTCACCTTTATCTTGGACATAGTTTTTAGTGTTACTAGCAGGATGCATCAGAGCCTTCCAAAGTCCTGCTGGTTGATAGGGTTTCACACCTTCTCCGCCCATCGTGGGATCGAGAAGTCCGCTAGACCAAAGGCCGATGTCGCGAATCACTTCGGCATCAAGCCTGAAAGCTGGACCACGGGCAAGGAGACGGTTTTTTGGGTCATCAAGATCCGTTCGGAATTGAGAGCTTTGTTTGAAGGTTTGGCTTGTCACTAAGAGTCGAAGGATGTGCTTTTGGTTCCACCCCTTTTCACGGAATTCCACAGCCAGCCAATCGAGTAATTCAGGGTGAGTTGCTTGCTCTCCTTGAAGTCCAAAATCTTCCGGTGTCCGAACCAAACCATATCCAAATACCCTTTGCCATATGCGGTTTATAAGGACTCTTGTCACAAGTGGCTGGGTATCTGCCGTAAGCCATTGAGCGAGACCCAAGCGATTGCGAGGAGCGTCTTTAGGGAAACTTCCCATGGCCGCCGGAACGTCCGGCGTGAGGGCTTCGCCAATGGGGCTGTGGTATTCGCCCCGTTCTAAAATTTTTGTCACCCTTGGTTTTGGTAACTCTTGTGCGATCAAGGTGGTTGTCGAAAATGATTTGATGGTATCTTGATCTTTACCGTCAGACGATGCTAAAGCTTCCCACTCTTTTGGGTTAGCTGGGGCTTTCATAGCGGGGCCATGATCGTATTTATTACCGTCAAGTGGGTTTTCTGCAGTGCTGTTGAAGAACGCCAGGAGGCTAAAGTATTCTTTGTGAGTGATCGGATCGTATTTGTGAGTATGGCATCTCGCGCATGACATAGTCATGCCCAGCATCACTGTTCCAAGGGTCTCGGTTCGATCAAAGTTGTTCTTTGCCTGAAACTCATCGGGGATTGCCCCTCCTTCTGAGGTGGTCGGGTTCATGCGAACGTAACCAGTCGCGATTTTTTGGGTGATTGTTGGATTTGGAAGAAGATCACCAGCGATTTGCCAAGTGATAAAATCGTTGATTGGAAGGTTTTTATTAAAGGCGCGAACAACCCAATCTCGATAGGGATAAATACCTCGTTTATTATCTAGGTGAAGACCATGAGTGTCACCGTAGCGAATGGCATCTAGCCAGTAGCGCGCCTGATGTTCACCGTATCTTGGAGAAGCAAGGAGTTTGTCGACGAATCGCTCGTATGAATCAGGAGATTTATCGGCGAGAAAAGTTTTGAGAAGGGCAGGTTGTGGAGGAAGTCCAGTCACGACCAAGGCGGCGCGACGAGCGAGAATTTCTTGTGAAGCCTCTTTTGCCAGCGAAATAGAGGGCTTGTTGGTTTCTAATTTTCTCTCGATAAAGAAATCGATCACCTTCTCTCCCGGGGCATCCTTGCTTTTTTTCGGAACAACAAAGGCCCAGTGAGGGGCGTATTCTCCGCCTTGCTTTACCCAGAGGGTGAGAATTTCCTTTTCTTCTGCTGTCAAAGGTTTGCCATCGTCCTCAGGTGGCATGGGATCATCCTCATCGTGGATTCGAAAAATCAGTTCGCTGTTCTCAAGATCATCTGGGTCGATGGAACGAATTCCCTTGCGATCTTTTGTGGCAGCTTCGTAGCTATCGAGCCGGAGATCTTTTGCCTTCTTGGTATCCGGTCCGTGGCACGTGAAGCACTTATCTGAGAGGATGGGCAGAACTTCGCGGGCGAAATCAATCTTCTCTGCACCGAGGACCGAGTTAATAAGAAGGAAGCTGGCGAAAACAATCGTTTGAGAGCATTTTAAAACCATGGAATAGTCTTTATAATAAGTTGGTCAATCCGTCGATCTATCAGATTACTCTTGAAGATTCGTGAAGTGATGGCTCGTGAGTAGCTGTCGTCAACTTTTTTAGGAATAAGGGTTAATAGGGCGATATTTAAGCCAAGGGATTACAGCGAAATCTCCCTTAATGGGCGCTATTGCAGTTCGTGATTCTGATTTGAGAAAGGAAGACGAGGGGTGTTTTCTAAATTCAAATAGAGTGTCTGGAGGCTTTCGCTTGCGGGCCGGCGAATCGGCTGTCAGTATTACATCATGAGATTGAATATTCACCTGATCCGGTTTTGGATCCCGATGGTCGTCTTGGGGTCATTGGCGTCCGGGGCTGAAGACCCACCTCCATTTTTGACACCTGAAGTCAGGACTCTAGACTCTGAGATCAAGATGATTGGGCTTTTTTACTTTTTTGGCGTCAGTGAGGGCGTGGTTAAAGATGGCCTCCTCAAGGTTAAAAAGGGGGAGCGATTTTCGATCTCAAAAGGAGAATCCTAGTAGAACTTGAGCCAGGAAAAAAAGCAGGTGCAGTGGGTCATCCGCGAAGCACCCGAGGGTTGGCAAGATCTGGTTCCGGAGGGAATGCCGGGTATTCTTGGTCGGTTGCTCGCGCAAAGGGGGGTTCATCACGATGAGGTTGAACGATTTCTACGACCACGTCTTGCTGAGTTAACTGATCCTTTTGAGATTCCGGAGATCAATCTTGCTGTTGAGCGTATCTTGCATGCGGTTGATAAAGATGAACGCGTTTGCGTATACGGAGATTACGATGTTGATGGGGTGAGTTCAATTGCAGTGCTTTGTAAAACACTCGAAGCGTATGGTTTGAAACCAGCTTCGTTTATTCCTCGGCGGAGTAGCGAGGGATATGGCTTGAGCGAGGGGGGGCTAGAACGTTGCCTGAATGAATGCGGTAAGCCTGACCTTATGATTTCGGTCGATTGTGGAACGGTCTCGAACGAGGCGATCGCGATCCTTAAGAGCAAAGGGGTTGATACCGTTGTCGTTGATCATCACGAGATTGGTCCTGATGGGCGACCCGATTGTGTTGCCTTGGTTAATCCAAAAGCCTCGAAACATTCTCACGAATATCTTTGCGCAGCGGGTGTCGTTTTTAAGCTGGCACATGCGTTATTAAAGAGGAGGCCGCTTGATAAATTTGATCTTAAATCAGTGCTCGATCTGGTGGCGGTCGCAACTATTTCGGATATCGTTCCTTTAGTGGATGAAAACCGACTCATCGTAAGGCATGGGCTACGGAGACTGGAGAATTCGGTCCGGCCGGGACTCCGAGCGCTCTTAAAACTTACCGGGGCTGAGGGGAGATTGAGTAGTTCTGATATTGGTTTTCGGATCGGACCTAGATTGAATGCTGCCGGACGGATGGACCAACCGGAGCAAGCTCTCGCGATTCTAATGACGGATTGCTCAAACAAGGCTCTCGAGTTGGCTGACGAGCTGGAGAATTTTAATCGAAACCGTCAACAGTTAGAGCAAGCAATTTTTGCAGAGGCGATGGCGATGTTAAAAGATGGTTCCAATGATCCGGTTATCGTTGTTGGTTCGCGATCATGGCACGCTGGAGTCGTTGGAATCGTTGCCTCTCGCTTGATGCGGCTGTATCATAAACCCGCCTTTGTGATTTCGATCGATAAAAATGGTATAGGGAAAGGAAGCGGTCGAAGTATTGCGGGGATTTCATTAGTTGAGGCAATCGGATCGTGTCGAGAGCATCTGATCGCAGGGGGAGGCCATCATATGGCAGCTGGTTTGAGTATCCATGAGGATCGGATCGATGTTTTCCGCGAGGGCTTCGTCAAATTTGTGAATGAAACTTGCGGTGGAAAAGACCTCGAAGCCAAGGTGCATGTTGATGCCGAAGTTGAGCTCGGGGAACTCTCTCTCGATTTTCTGGCGAGCTACGAGCTCTTGCAGCCATTCGGAAGTTCAAATCCTCAGCCGGTTTTTATGGCTCGTAATGTTTGGCTCACCGAGCCGCCGAGGCGTTTGAAGAACAACCATCTGCGCCTATCCCTGCGTCAGGGTTATGATGAGCATGATGCCATTTTCTTCGGGGGGGGAGCCAACGAGTTGCCGGACCCTCCTTGGGATATAGCATTTGCAGTTGATCGAAATGTTTTTCGTGGTCGGGTGAGCGTGCAAGTTAGTATCCAAAATGTGAGGGCTGCGGCCGGAAATGAAAATGAATGCGAATGATTCGCTTCAATCGCTATCGGGCATTCGTGCTCAGGAAGTCGAGGCACTAAGGGTCGCCGGAATTGAAAGATTTTCGGACCTGATTGACTGGCTCCCCAAACGATATGAGGATCGACGTCGTTTCGATGCCTTTCCGGCTCAGGCAGGTGGTGGTTCGGTTTGTCTAAGGGGTTTGGTAATCGATACCCAACGCAAAGGTTTTGGTGGTAAGGGATTTTATGAGGCTGTCGTCGAGGATCATGCCGGGGGAGGTTTTTCTCAGGTCACATGCCGTTGGTTTAAGATGCCTTTTCTCCATAAAATTATAGCGGCGGGGCACGAGGTCGTGCTTTATGGAAAGCCAAAGGAGAGTGGAGGGAAGGTCGTGATTGATCATCCGGAGTTTGAGGTTGTTTCGGAAGAGGGCCGAAGCGTTCATCTCGAGCGTATTGTTCCAATCTACAAAAACGTGAGTGGTGTTCCTCAGAGAAAATTACGGGAGGTTATTTTTCGGGTGCTCGAGGTGATTGATGGTGATTCTTTAATTCCGGTGTATGACATCGATCCTTCTTATCCTAGAATTGAAGCCTTTCGTGAGGTTCATTTTCCCGGGGAATTGAAGGAGTCTGATGCGGCACGGCGTTATTTTGCAAAGGAAGAATTTTTCCTTCAGCAGTTACGTGTCGTTTGGCGAAGGGCGCGTCATGCAGATTTGAGTGGGCGGATCCTTGGGAAACGCACGTTGCTTCTCACTGAGTTTTATAATTCGCTACCCTTCGATTTGACTAATGCTCAAAAGAGAAGTGTTAAGGAGATCATTAGAGACATGCGGGTTCAACGACCAATGAATCGACTACTGCAAGGTGATGTTGGGAGTGGAAAGACTTTCGTGGCAATGTGCGCGATGCTGCTTGCTGTTGATTCTGGCTGTCAGGCAGTTTTGATGGCTCCAACCCAAATTTTGGCAGAGCAACACCATCTTACTTTTTCGAAATGGCTTTCGCCACTTGGTGTAAAGGTGGGCTTAGCAACGGCTGATCGGAGGGAAGATGTGAGCGCAGCTCCGATTATAGTTGGAACTCATGCACTGCTTTACGATAAGGTGGATTTTGATGATCTGGGGCTGATTGTGATCGATGAACAACATAAGTTCGGTGTAGCCCAGCGAGAGAAACTTATCCACCGGGGAGTGATGCCCGATGTGTTGGTTATGACAGCAACTCCAATTCCAAGAACTTTGACCTTAACAATTTACGGTGATCTTGATGTCTCAATCTTGGATGAGTTACCGGCTGGGAGGGGTAAAATTATTAGCGGAGTTCGCGTGAAACCGAAGATCACCGAAATGACTAATTTTCTCATTGGTCAACTTGAAGAAGGGCGTCAGGCCTATTTGGTTTATCCGCTTGTCGATGAGAGCAAATCTATAAAGGCAGCATCGGCTGTTGAGGAACACCCAAAGTGGCAGAAGCGATTTAAGCACTTTGAAGTCGAATTGCTTCACGGCAAGATGCCATCCGAAGAGAAGGAGGCGGTGATGACTCGTTTTCGTGACGGTAAAACGGAAGTGTTGGTCTCGACGACCGTAATCGAGGTCGGTGTGGATGTGCCCAATGCTAATATCATGGTGATTTTTAATGCCGAGCGTTTTGGTCTGGCCCAGCTTCACCAATTACGCGGCCGGATTGGTCGGGGAGAGCACAAGAGCTATTGTGTTCTCATCACCGATGGAAAAAATCCGGAAGCAATTGAAAAACTGAATATTTTGGCCGGAACGGTTGATGGATTCAAGATTGCGGAAGAAGATTTGAGAATGCGTGGGCCAGGCGAGGTTTTGGGAACCCGACAGAGCGGGACGGGAGGCTTGCGGTTTGTAGAGTTTTTGTCAGACACATCCATCATTCGGGAAGCGCGTGAAGTTGCTGAGAAATTGCTGAGCGAAGATCCGAGTCTTAAACAAAACGTTCATCTTAAAACGTGGCTCCTAGGGCAGACTGAGGTTACAAATCAACCGAACTATCGATCAATTCATCGGCGCTCTCGAATATAACAGCTCAAATCTCCGAAGCCGTGAGGATGTTCACAAAGCCATCCAAGCTTCCACCGTAGAGCCTATTACCCTCAAAGTCTCGGAGCTCCCATTCAATCTAGAGATACCAAGAGAAATGTCGTTGAAAAGCCTCTGTAATCGAGTCGATCAACTTCACTCTATAACGGTTAGACGAAAATTCACAAAGCGCGAGGAAGACCTTCAGCTCGTGGGCAACAAAGCTCAACTGACACGAATCGATGAAATCACGATGACAACTCCCCTTCGCGAGAGCAAAAGCGAATTATGGGAACTTATCTTTGACCTCGAACTTACAGAGAGATGGAAAATTACCGCGATCCGAGCCAGAAGATATCAGTGATTTTTCGAGGCTATTGATTTGTAACCTCAGTCTGCCCTAGGAGCCACGTTTTAAGATGAACGTTTTGTTTAAGACTCGGATCTTCGCTCAGCAATTTCTCAGCAACTT
>KB912124.1 GCA_000383735.1 Verrucomicrobia bacterium SCGC AAA164-M04 | reverse complement strand
GAAATTGCACTTAAAAGAGGTTCAAAATTGCATCTGGAGCATCTTAAGAGGGTCGAAACCCGATTTTTTTTCACCTCAAAAGGGCAATTTTCACCCGACACAGGCACTCATTTTGGCCCAAAAAAACCGAGAAAAGGTTAACCTTTCCTAACTAATTTACCGAAAAAAACCATTTTCGGGTCTCTGATTATGCAAAAAAAGTGTCAAAAAAGCAGAAATAGGACCCTTCAAAGGGGTGTTAAACCACCCTTATGAGGGGGTAAAATAGGCCTTAAAAGGTGCCTACACTTGGTGCCTACACTAGCTATCTCTAGAAAAGGTGAAGGCCCTAATCCGTTATGGATCAGGGCCTTCAATGGCTCCGGCGCTTGGGTTCGAACCAAGGACCTAGTGGTTAACAGCCACCCGCTCTACCGCTGAGCTACGCCGGATGCTCCTTTCGTTGCGGGCGGAACTTGTCCGGAGATCAGAATATCATCAAGAATTAATTGAACAATTCCTGACATTTTCGCGAGCCCATTTGGCCCCTTGAGATCAATGGTAATTCAAGGAATCCCGCCTCGACATCGAGAGAACGATACTTAATCTCGCGCGCCCGCGGAAAAGCCCGCGGTAATCCCATGGCTAAAGGCGCATTTCAGACCCTCCCCGGCTTTCGAGACTTCCGTCCCGAAGACTGTGCAGTGCGAAATTACCTCTTCAGGACCTTTCGTGAAGTGGCGAGGCGCTATGGCTTTTTGGAGTATGAAACCCCCATCGTCGAAGCCACTGAACTCTACCTAAAAAAGACCGGCGGAGAACTTGGGACGCAGCTTTTCCGATTCGAAGACCAAGGGGGTCGAGATGTCACACTTCGCCCAGAAGTCACCGCATCTCTTGGCCGAGTTCTTATTGAAAGCCAGCGGGCCTACCAGAAGCCGATGCGCTGGTTTGAGATCGGACAATGTTTCCGCTATGAAGCGCCTCAAGCTGGTCGAACCAGGGAATTTTACCAATTTAACGTCGACCTAATTGGAGAAGCTGAGCCAACTGCCGATGCCGAGTTGATTGCTCTTACCATCGAGCTGATGCGTGAATTTGGCTTCAAGCAAGGTGACTTTGTCATCCGTCTCTCTGATCGTGGCTACTGGCAGAACTTTGCAAATTCGAAAGGCCTAGACGATAACCAAGCGGAAGCGCTTCTGAGTATTATTGATAAACTAGAGCGAGATAAGGATGGGGTATGTGGACCCAAGCTAGAAAAGCTTGGACTTTCACTCGAGGAGATCCGAGAGGCCATTAATTCTCCCTCGGCGCTCAGCCAGGATCTCCAAGTGGTGCTCGATAACCTTGAGGCTCGAGGTATGCGGAACGATGTAGAGGTAGACCTTTCCATCGTGCGTGGATTGGCCTACTACACTGGAATAGTTTTCGAGATTTTTGATGCTCAGAAGAAGAAACGCGCGGTAGCTGGTGGCGGTCGCTACGACACACTCGTGGCCGCGCTTTCCGACGGAAAGGTGGATCTTCCTGCAGTCGGTTTCGCCATTGGTGATGTTGTGATCCGGAACTTGATCGAAGATACGCCAAGTGCACTGGAGAAAATGCAGGCCGCCCTAGATTCCGAAACCACTTGCGACGTTTTCATCGTGGTAGCTGATCCCGAGCAACAACGAGCGGCCCTCAGTCTAGCAACCAAACTTCGCTCCAACGGAATCGCTGTTTCCTATTCGTTAACCTCCACGAAATTCAACAAACAATTTAAGGCTGCCCAGCAATCCAAAGCACCTTTAGCGATCGTCATCGGAAATGAATTCCCTGAAATTTCGCTCAAAATCTTGGCAACTCGCGAGGAAGTCAAACTAAGCGCTGACGATTCAATCGTCCAAACTATTTCCCAATATCTGAATCAATGAGAACACACCACTGCAACGAAATCCGTCCGGGCCATATCGGAGAAACCGTCACCCTAATCGGGTGGGTTAATACCGTCCGAGACCAAGGTGGCGTGATCTTTATCGACCTTCGTGATCGTGAAGGCATTACCCAGTGCGTCTTTCGCTCCGAAGTCTCACCAGAAGCAGCTGAGCTTTCACACAAACTCCGTTCGGAAGACGTAGTCCAAGTCACAGGAAATGTTGAGGAGCGGCTCAAGACTGATGAAGTCGATACCAAGAACGACAACCTTGAAACGGGTGAAGTGGAAATTGCAGCGGCCCAGTTGACCATCGTAAATAAGGCCGAGGTGCTACCTTTCCAGCTCGACAAGGAACTCTCTAACGAAGATCTCCGCCTCAAGCATCGCTACCTCGACCTCCGCCGTCCTCGTCTCACAAGCAACCTTCGCCAGCGTCACATCATTACCAAGGCGGCTCGCGATTACCTTTCTGACGATGGTTTCATCGAGGTTGAGACACCTATTCTTTCCAAGGCAACTCCTGAGGGCGCGAGAGATTTCCTTGTCCCAAGCCGCATTAATCCCGGCAGATTTTACGCGCTTCCCCAAGCCCCCCAGCAATACAAGCAAATGCTCATGGTGGCCGGTGTCGAAAAATATTTCCAGGTTGCTCGATGCTTCCGAGATGAAGATCTTCGCGCAGATCGTCAACCTGAGTTTTCGCAGATCGATATCGAAGCATCATTTGTGAACCAAGACGACATCATTGGGCTGATTGAGGGAATGCTTTCCTCAATGTTCGAGCAAGCGCGTGGTGTTGAAGTCCCGACTCCTTTCGAACGCCTGACCTGGCACGATGCGATGAACTGCTACGGCTCGGACAAACCCGAACGAAGGATCGGAATGGAGATGGTTGACCTCACCGAAGAGCTCAAAGATTGCGAGTTCCGAGTATTCTCAGGCACCGTTGCAAACGGCGGCGTAGTAAAAGCAATCAACGCAAAAGGCTTCGCTAACATTTCGGTAGGCCAAGTTGACAAGCTTACTAAGCTCGCCCAAGAAGCGGGAGCGAAGGGACTGGCTTATATCCAGGCACGTGACACCGATCGCTCGACCTGGCGTTCACCCTTCGTAAAGCGAATGACCGACGACGAAGTCGAGGCTCTCCGTAAAAAGCTTAATATCGAGCCGGGTGATTTAATTCTTTTCGCCGCCGACAAGTGGGAAGCCGCTTGTGATGTCCTAGGCAGAATCCGGCTTGAAGTTGCCGAGTATCAAAACCTTCTCGAAGGAAATACCGCACTCGATTTCCTTTGGGTTACCGAGTTCCCTCTCCTTGCTTTCGATGAAGAAGAGGGTCGCTACGTTGCAGTTCACCACCCCTTTACCCGCCCCCTCAAAGAAGACGAGGAGAAGCTTCGCAACGGAGAACTCGATGACCTGAGAGCCCAGGCTTATGATGTCGTTCTGAACGGATACGAACTCGGTGGCGGATCGATCCGGATTCATGAATCAGATCTCCAAAGCTCGATGTTCAAAGCTCTGGGCATCACCGAAGAAGAGGCGAATACGGAATTTGCTCATATCCTTGAGGCCTTTAAGTTTGGGGCTCCCCCACACGGAGGCATCGCTTTAGGACTCGACCGGGTCGTAATGCTCGCATGTCAGGAAGACTCAATTCGGGAGGTCATTGCTTTCCCAAAAAACAATAAGGGAGCTGAAATCATGACCTCGAGCCCGGGCAGCGCAACACCGGTCGCTCTGCGTGACCTCCGAATCAAATCGACCTATGTTGAAAAGCCAAAGGAAGAGTAAAGTTTGACCTCCTTCAGGCAATCCCGCACATTCCAGCCATGAAATATTCGGTAGGTTTTGGCGGGATTTTTTGTGCCTGCAGTTCCATGGCATTTGCCGAAGTCGATTCTGAGATTCCACTCGGAATCGAGGCGGTCACCGGCTTGCGAACCGATTACATTCACCGCGGTTTTCAACTTGCCGAGTCGGCACTCGACTTTCAATTGGAAGCGGAAATCACACTCTCGGATAATAATTCTCTCTTCCTTGGGTTTGCCCACCTTTCCGAAAGTGATGGAGACTTCAATGAAACATGGAGTTATCTCGAATTAGCCCACTCGTTTAACAAAATTTTTACCGGCGGAGCATCATTCACTTATCGCGACCGAGACGAGAGTATCCTCCAAGGCGGTTTCGATTTGGGACTTTTCACGTCTTATTCGATAAGCGACGTCTGGCGTTGGCGAAACGAATTAAACTTCGATTTGGGAGTAGATGGGATCTACCTCAACAGTGAACTAGAATGGAGCCAAATCATTTCCGAAAAATCATTCGTTACTATAAAGGCGGGGCTCAGCTGGGTCTCCAAATACCTTGAACGGGACGGGCTCAATGATTTTCACACGAGGCTAACCTACACCTACGCAATCTCTGACCAAGTTTCCTTCACCCCTTTTATCGGATCGAGCATCCAAATCGAAGACAAGGACAACGACGATCTTTTATACGGAGGGCTTTGGTTCGAAGTTATTTTTTAGGGGTCGGACGCCGCGGTTTTCTTTCCGACCACTTCTCGAAATGCATTCTCACCTCACTAGCCGAAAGCTTTCCATTCCCATCGCCATCAATTCTTTCAAAACGCTGACGACGCTCTTGCTCAGGAAGAGGCTGGTGTCCAGAGTACTTTTGAAACTCTTCCCTACTCACGGCACCATCTTGATTGAGATCTAATTTTGAAAAATCCATTCTTGGAGAGCGCTTGTCACCCGAGGCCCGCTTCCGCCCTCCACTTAGGCCCTGATCTTTCCGGTCCAAAAAACCATCTGAGTTCTGATCCATTCGATCAAACATCTTCTTCAACCTCTCCGGATCAGCCTGTGAAGAAGGGGGAGTTGCCATGAATTCATCATGGCTGACCCGACCATTCTTGTCCTTATCTGCTCTCGTTAAATATCGTTTAGGCCAGTCACCTGAAGCACCCTTAAATTCCCGAGCGGTAATAAAACCATCATTATTTTTGTCTAGCCGGTCAAAAATCTTGATGCGCGCTTCTGCAGGAAGCTGGGAGGCACGCTTTCCTTTGGCAAATTCCTCACGAGAGATCTTTGCATCGGAATCCAAATCAAGTTGTTTGAAGAAATCAGCAGCACGAGCCTGATCTGGTCGCCTTTTCTTCTGCTTGGGCCCACCTTCACCCTTCTCTTGCGCAATTGCGGCGGAAAATAGGGAAATGAGCAGGATAATGGTAGTTTGAATCTTCACAGCTTATCTTCAGCTACTATAAACCATAAAAAGGAATTAAAGTTGCAGAAAAATTGTCGGTTTTACGTCGACCTGATTCATTAAAAATCTAGGATTTTATCAATGGCAATTCTCTCGTCTCTGCGTGCGCCCCGCCCTACCCTTTCCTTTGAATTTTTCCCACCGAAAAATGACAGCGGATCCGAGGACTTGTTGAAGACCGTCACCGAGTTGGGTAAATTAGATCCAGCTTTTGTTAGCGTGACATACGGAGCAGGTGGAACCACTCGCGAAAGGACTCGGGAGGTGGTCCAGCGAATTATCCAAGATACAAATGTCCCAACGATCCCTCACCTTACCTGTATTGGGCACACTAAGAGTGAAATGTCAGAAATTCTTTCCCAATACAGCGCAGATAAAGTCGGGACGATCCTAGCACTTCGGGGTGACCCCCCCCGCGATCAACCAGATTATGACCGGGGCACGGATGATTTTAAATTTGCAGGTGATTTGGTCGCTTTTATCAAAGAATATTCAAATGAATTTGAAATTGGGGTGGCCGGTTTTCCAGAAGGGCATCCGGGAACGCAGAACCGGCTCACCGAAATGGATTATTTTAAATCTAAGATAGATCAAGGCGCCGGCTACATTTGCACCCAACTGTTTTTTGATAATCACGATTTCTTTGACTACCGCGAGAGATGCAAATTGGCAGGAATTGATCTTCCAATCGTAGCAGGAATCATGCCCATCACGACCATTTCGGGTATGAAGCGCATGGCTGACTTAGCAGCCGGCAGTCGGTTCCCCGCGAGACTCTTAAAACGGCTTTCTGATGCAGAAGGTGATGCAGTAGCGATCCGGCAGGCCGGTATTGACCATGCGATTGAGCAATGTCAGGAACTCATCGAACAAAATGTTTCAGGATTGCACCTCTACACACTGAACAAAAGCAGCGCGACTTGTGAAATCGCAAATGCTCTGACTTTCTAATCCTCTTTCACTGGCCCACTCACCCGCAGTCGGGCCTGTTTCAATAAGAGTTCATTGGCCTTATCGCTAAGGTTCATAAAATTGGCATCATTAAGCTCGATAGGGATCCATCGCCAACCCAGTTCATCTTTGGGATAGATTTCAAGTAAGGCTTTACTGCTATTGAAACTGGAAGCTGGAACCGCCAATTTAAGGTCGCCCAAAATCCGATGGACTTCCATTTCTTGCCTCATTCTAAGGGCCTCGAGTTCCTTAACACTCAACTGAGCCTTGGGCACCTCGAGTTCCCCATCTTCAATCGTTCGCTCAATATCAACACCGAAGCCAAGCTCGTCATCACGCGAATCAATTCTCATCCGGTCATTCTCAAGTTCTTGGGCAGCCGACGAATCAGTGTAATCAAGCGAAAAATTATTTGTTAACTTGATGCCAAGAGTCTCTGCTGCTTCCGCCTGAGTAGGTAGACGGGTCTTAAAACTGCCCAATAAACGGGCCTTATTCCCAGCATTTAGATTAATTTCACTGACCTGCATCCCTCCACCCCCGGTGGAAAAAGCAAAGCCACCTTGGTTAAAATCAATCCGCAAATAAGTGCGTTCATTGTCCAAGATCGATAGAGCCCGCAGAAGTGACCAACGCTCCCGAATCGTCACACTGTCATTTTCATCCAACTTAACTTGGCCTGACAGCTCGACCTGACGATTACTTGACCCACCAATCTTCAAATCACCAGAGATTCGACCCTCTATATACTCGCGTGTGCTTACACCGTTAATCTTAATTAGCTTCTCAATCGGAAGGGAGTTGAAGCCACCCGCTAAATCAAAAGTTGGCATGTTGACAGGCCCAGAAATTGAACCCTTAAGATCCGCCTCTCCACCGTTCGATTCCAAGTTCAAGGATTCAATCTTAATCCCACCCACACCAATCTTCAAGTCGGCCGACTTAATCGCCAAGGGACCCAACCAATTCTGCTGGAAAGTCCCACCGGACAACTCTACCTCCCAGATACCCTCATGTAAAACAGCCCGAAAATCTGAATTTCGAACCATACCAAAAGTCAACTTGGAGTAGCCCCAACTAAAAGAACAATCCTCAATCTTAATTTGGGAGATTCCTTGACCCTTCAGACTCTCTATTATCGAAGAAAATCCGAGCTTCATCTCGTCTTCGCTTCCCCCTGCCTTAAGCCTCAGATCAGCTTTCTTTATACTGATCGCAGAAGGGCGCCAAGAGTCAGTTACTCCGGTCAGAAAAGAAAACTCACCCCTAAGCTTCTCAAATTTAGCCTCATAGAAAAAACTCTCTTCCCCGCCTTTTAGCTCTAAAAACTGAAAATCACCTTTTCCGAAATTCCGAGAAAAACCCGTAACTTCGATCTCTCCAGCTCCCAAGGCATTCGCAACTTGGCCCGCTACCTTTTCTCCATAACCAGGACTATCAAAATGCCGATTCAAGACGAAAAAACCGCAGACTCCCGCAACAACTAAGAAAAGAACTAATTTAAGAGTAAGGCCACTTAAATGCCTCCCAAGGGTTACTGCCCCAACCGTCCGGGCATAGCGAAACTGAAACAAAACCCCTTGGCGGCCAATCCAATCGGAGACCTTGCTTTGATATTCATTGAGCCGCTGCTGATCGACAGGATCTTCCACTGACGAAAGCTACATCCAGTTGCTGTAATTTGCCACTGCAAATAATCACCCACTGGCGTGGTATTTCCCTCGCAGAATCCTTCTTTTAACGATATTCACCAACCCCGTGGAATCGACAGATTACAAGGTCAGTCTGGAAATCTTTGAGGGCCCTCTTGATCTCCTTCTTTATCTCATCAAAAAAGATGAGGTAGACATCTACGATATCTCACTCGAGCGAGTCACCACGCAATACCTCGATTACATCGAGACTTTTAAGCTCCTCAATATCGACCTCGCTTCTGAATTCATCTCAATGGCGGCGAATCTGATGTACATTAAAAGTCGGACTCTTCTTCCAAAACGAGAGCAACCTCCGGAAGAAGATGCCGAAGAAGACGATCCGCGCTGGGAATTGATCCGTCAGTTGATCGAATATAAAAAATTTAAAGATGCCGCAGGTTTTCTTCATCGACGCGAAATTGAACAAGAACAGATTTTTGCACATACTCCGCTAAAAGACCCCAGACCAGATGATGACGACCCAGTACCCCTCGCCGAAGCCTCGATTTTCGATCTGATCCGCGCTTTCCAAAACGTCCTTAAGCGCTTTGACGAGGCTAGGGCGTTTGGAGATATTGTAGACGACCGTTTCACGGTCAGCGACAAGATTGAATTCCTCATCAATAAGATCGAGCCGGGCGAATCTCTTTCCCTACAAAGCCTCTTTGAAAAAGCGACATCGAAAGTCGAAGTCATCGTAACCTTTCTCGCCCTCCTTGAACTCATGAAAATGAATCAGTTTTGTGCAAGGCAGTCCGGGCTTCTCGGGCAGATCAACATTGAGCGGACTACCCCTGAATGATGTCGCAATTCGTAAAATGACCCTAGTCCCGAAAATCGCTTTTTTCGGAGGGACTTTTGATCCTATTCACCAAGGCCATCTAGAAATCGCCCAAAAGGCAGTCGACCAACTTGGCCTGGAACGCGTCATCTTCTTTCCATGCCGGCGCTCACCCCACAAGCCAAATGCCCCTCAAGCGAAAGATATCGATCGCTTGGAAATGCTTAAGCTGGCCATCAAGAATTCCCCATGGGCAGAAGTGAGTGACTACGAACTAAAGAGGGAACCCCCGTCCTTCACTTGGGATACAATTGAGTATTTTAAGCGGCAACTCGGCGAATCTGCAGCCCTGTTCCTCATCATTGGCTCTGATCAATGGGAAAAACTCTCAAGTTGGAAAAACATCGAAATGCTGGCACGCGATCTTCACTTTATTGTAGTTGGAAGATCACAACAACCAATGCCTCGTAAGGGTTTCAAGGCGCACTTTATTGAAGGAAACCATCCTGCATCTGCCAGCGAGATCCGAAAAAGAATACGGAAAGGCCTCACAAATCAATGGCTCCCTTACAAGGTTGCCGAATATATCGGTGAAAAAGATCTCTATTCCCCGGTTAGCTGACTTGCCCTAACCGATTTCATTTCCTATTATTAATCCCAGTCACCTTATCTCATGAGAATATTTATCACTTCACTCCTCGCAACTGCCCTGCTGGTCTCTGCCCAGGATGAGCCTGCTGCTGATACTAAGAGTCCAAAAAAGGGAGAAAAACCACAGTTTGTGATCGATCTCGAAGCCTTGTCCAAAGAGGACACAGTTGCTTACTCAAATGCTTTTCGACGGGCCAACTCACTTTTTCAGCAAAAACGAATTTTCGAATCTCTTGAAGCGCTCGAAGAAGTGGATGCAATTTATGCGAAGAATCCAGCCTCACTGACTCTCCGTGGAGCGTGCTACGTTGAATTTCGTGCCTTCGATAAAGCCCGCATGGTCTTCGCCAAATCCCTAGAGATTAGCCCAAGGAACTTTAACGTCCGTTTTAACGTTGCTGAAATTGAATTCGTGACGAAAAACTATGCAAAGTCACTGGGAATTTTAGAGCCACTTCTTCTTGAGGCTAGTAAAAACAAAGCAACAGAGACCATGACGCCCTTGATTAAGTTCAAGATTGCCCTCTGCAAAATCAAAACAGGCGACCTAGCTGGAGCCGAAGCGATCGTAGCCGAGACCGATTTCCTCGATGACTCGCCTCTCTTCTACTTTGGTAAGGCCGCCCTCCAATATGCAAAAGAAGACGGAGTAGGGGCAGAGCAATGGCTGGCACGAGCCACTCGAATTTTCAGATCCTCCAATGGAGCCCTTCTCGCACCTTGGCAAGACACCCTGATCGAATTTGGCTACATCAAAAGCTTTTACGGGGGAGATCTTGAGGTCGAGAGTGGGATCTCAACTGGCAGCGAAGGAAAGTAAGCTTCACCCGCCTAAGGTGCTGGAATCTGCTCAAGTTTAATTCCGTAAACCTTCGCTATCGCGGGAGCATCTGACTCCTTGTAGATTTCTCTGAAATATATCTCCTCGATACCATAGGCGCAGAGCGTCTGCATGCAGGAAGTACAAGGCATTGTTGTGGTCGCGACTAGTTTTGCTTCTCCCCGCTTAAAAAGACTGCATAAATTCACCTCAGCATGCAGCATGAACTTCTGGCGACCTTCTCGATCATCCCAGAAATCCGATGGAGCATCGAACCCAGGAGCTAGACCATTATAAGCAGTAGCAATCACCCGGTTATCTGCATCCAGAGCCGCCGCCCCCACTTTACGAAAAGGGTCCTCCGACCGTAAACTCGCAACCTCTGCCAAAGCCATGGCATACTCGGGGATAGACAATCTCGAATCACTCACTTCTTTCACCCTACAAAATCCTCTATTCGATGTCGAGTAACAGTCCCAAATTCAACCTTCAAAAAATGACACGACGTTCGTTGATTGGGCTCGCTGGCATCGGGGTTCCCAGCGCAATCTGGGCGTCAAGAGTCGAGCCAAATTTGCTGTCGATCACCCGAAAAAACCTCTTCCTTCCTCGGTGGCCTAAATCGCTCGATGGATTTCGAATCGCCCAGATTACCGACGTTCACTATCGGCCGGGCACTGACGAAGAATTGGTCACTAAACTTCGAAAAGCTGTGGAAGCAGAAGAACCTGACTGCATAACTATAACTGGAGATTTCGTCATCAATGATCCGTCTTCCCTTCCTGAGTTCACGAGGGCGTTTAAGGGAATCTCGGCTCCACACGGTATCCTTGCTAGCCCTGGAAATCACGATCGCTGGCATTGCACTGTCAGTAACCTTAAAAAGGAACTTGAAAGCATCGGCATTTCCTATCTCCAAAACAACGGAACCAATATCAATATCAAAGGAGAAAAAATTTTCATTAACGGCCTCGACTCCGTTTGGGGTGGCCTCCCTGCACCGACACGGGCCTGGAATGGCCACAAAAAAGACACACCGGTTATCTCAATGGTGCATGAACCCGACTTCTTCGATGAACTCCGTTCTGCCAAACCACTTGACCTCCAACTCTCCGGCCATACCCACGGCGGCCAATGCCGTCTCCCTTTGGTTAACTATACACCAGCTAAGGTTAAATTCGGCCGGAATTATATCTATGGCCATTTTGAAAAAAACGCCTCACAGCTTTTCGTAGGTCGCGGGATTGGCACTGTTGGGATTCGGGTCCGTTTTGCATGCCGGCCCGAGCTCGTCATTTTGACTCTTCGCTCAACCTAACCAACATCGCAGAAAGCTCCTCCGCCTCAACCACCGGCAGCTGGCAGGTCTGACCTACACAGTAAAATGCTGTTGCCAAGCCTTCGGTTGATTTTAAGCCCGATGTAAATTCACTTACCAGCCCTTCGTTACCCAAAGTAATTCGATTTGGGTCAAAGGTTTTCGTGGCAGCTTTTAGCAATTCCTCTCGTCCTTTTTCCCCGGCAATCACCAATCGTCCGGGCTTCTCAAGCGAGAAGGACAGACTCATCAACATCTCGCCCATCCCCGAGGGTGATTCTTGGATCAGCCCTAAATAGGACCGAATTGTAGCTTCCGAAACCTTTAAAAAATCATTACGGCCAGTGACCTGAGCCAATATCCCAAATTCTCTTGCTGCGATTGAACTTTCGACGGGAATGGCACCATCAAACTGTCCCTTCAGACGAAGAACCAAATCATCCCGTTTTTCGCCCTGATAAAACCCTCCATTTTTTTCATCATAGAAGAGCTCCACTGCACTTTCAGCGAGTCCAATCGCCAGCTCTAAATCTCCTTTCTGCAAGCTAGCCTCATAGAGCTTTCTCGTCCCAGCCAAAAACAAAAGATAGCTCTGAGCCTGAGCTGAATCATCTCGATCCCCTTCTCGCCAGCGATGCGCCAAACGCTTCGACTTTGCATCCCAAAATTTCCCCTCGATAAAATCGTGCGCCTTTCGGGCGGCCTTTAAATATTTGGGCTCATGTAACACCCTTCCCGTCCGAGCCATCGCCCCGATCATAAGGCCATTCCAAGATGCCAGAATCTTATCATCAGTCGCTGGTGGCACTCTTTTCCCACGAACCACAGCAAGCTTCTTAAAGATCCCAGCAACTAAATTTTTGTCGCTTGAGCTCAGATTTTTCCGGGGGGTTTTGAATGAGAGAATATTCTGATTGGGTAAAGGTTCAGGATCACTCTGGTCGATGAAATTCCCCTTTTCGCTGACCCCTAGAACCTCCCGTGCCACCTTCATCTCTTCGGGAGTCAGGAGTGCCACTAACTCCTTTTCCGTCCAACAAAAGCATTTCCCTTCTTTTCCTTCACTCTGCGCATCTTGTGCACAGTAAAAACCACCCTCGGGATGCGTCAATTCGCGCAGCACGTAATCGGCAATACCCTCTACAACCTCACGGAATTTCTCCTCCCCAGTCATCTGCCACGCATCCAAATACAGCTCCATGAGCTGGGCTTGATCATAAAGCATCTTTTCAAAGTGAGGCACCAACCATTCCCGATCCACCGCATAACGGTGAAAACCACCCATCACCTGATCATAAATTCCCCCATCCATCATATGACGGCAGGTCTTAAGGACCGCTTCAATCGCTTTCGGGTCACCCGATTGAAGAAGAAAGCGAAACACACTCACCTGAGGAAACTTCATTCCTGTTCCCAGCCCGCCCCAAACCGGGTCAAGCTGTGCCAAGATCTTCGGAATCGACTGATCAATAACTAAGCGACTCGGCTTCAACTCACCACCACTCTGGGATTGGAGCTTCTCAAAATACGCCTTCATTTGTCCGTGCATTTCGACCGATTGCTTCAAAACCTGTTCCTGATTCTTGTCCCAAACATTGTGAATCTGTTTCAGAACTGTCGGAAAACCGGGCTGACCATCCCTATCTTCCGGGGGGAAATAAGTTCCTCCCGTTAAAGGTTTTAGATCAGGAGTCAAAAACATGTTAAGCGGCCATCCTCCAGACTGCTCTGTCATTGCTTGGTATGCGGTCATGTAAACCTGATCCACGTCCGGTCGTTCTTCTCGATCTAGCTTAATCGAGACAAAATTTTCGTTCAGAAACGTCGCGACATCCTGATTTTCAAAGGATTCACGCTCCATTACATGACACCAATGGCAGGTTGAATATCCGACACTGAGGAGGATCAACTTCTTCTCTTTCCGAGCCTTTTCAAAGGCTTCCTCACCCCACGGATACCAGTCAACCGGATTGTAGGCATGCTGAAGTAAATAGGGAGATTTTTCCTTGGCCAAACGATTAGGTTTACCAGTCTTTTCTGCACCTAAAGCTGCTGCTCCCAACAAGGCTAGAAACAAGCTCATCCAACGTAATCCCAAAGTCATGAGAGGAATAATAGCGTCTCCTTATAAAAACGAAACCCGAAACTCTAGCGCCCCGACTCTTTCATCTCGGTCGTTCCGGTGGCAATCAAGATTTCCGTCCTGAAAAACTTGTACGGAATTCCATCCATCAGGCTTGCCCAAAGACAGGATTCCACCTTAACTTTCCAGCCTTGCGGGAGGGATTTCTTTTCCGCTTTCTGCAACCTCTCAGCCATGATTGAAAATATCCGCAAATACACCGGCCTGATGGTCGTCGTTCTAGTTCTTCTCTTCGTAGGGCTTGTCTTCCTCGACGGAGGATTTTCCAAAGCATTTAACGGCAAGCCCGTGATGGAGGTTGGCGATCGGTCCATTTCAGAAAAAGAATTTAGACGCCAGCTCGCCTTGATGCAGCTCCCGAATATCCTACCCGCAGCGATTGAAATCCCAGATAATTCGCGATTACTCGCAACCCATTATCTCGGGGAAACTTTTATGGAGAGTCAAATACCAAAGACCCCCTCTCTAATTGTCAGGATTATGGCGGGCTACCTTCAGCCTTCCGTTGGAGAGCCAGAGCGCTTCATCGCAAACCGTATCAATATCCAAAAGGGTGGCATCGAATTTGGAGTGACTCCCAGCAATGATGAAGTAGAGAACTTCGTCGAAACCGTAATCTTCACGGACACGGATGGGAACTTTGACCTGGAAGCCTACGATAAATTCACAAAATCTCGGCTCGGTAATATCGGAGGTATTCCTGGTTTCAACAATTACATTCGTGACCTCCTAACTGCACAGAACCTTTCCAAGGTCCTTGGTGGCGGCATCTCGACTGAGATAAATACCGAGCGTGAACTCTTTGATGTTCAAAAGCAGGAAATTTCCGGCTCAAAAATCACCCTCGAATCCGGAGTCTACGAAGGACTCGTTAAGCCGACAGAAGAAGAAATTAGGGAATACTATGAGGAAAACAGTCAGAAGTATAATTCTGATGAGCTTCGTAAAATCACTTATGTTTCAATCGAACCAGATTGGGATAAAGCTCTAAAAAAATCAAAAGACGCGAAGGCTACAGCCGATGCGGAAGAAGCTGAACGCCTAAAGAAAGCTGAAGAGGCTGCCCGCAAGGTAAATGAAGCTGCCAAAGCGACTGAAGAACCAGAACCTGCCGAAAAAACAGCCGAACCCCAGCCCGAAACAATTACTCCAACGGAAGGATCCACCATTGAAACGGACGACAGCGCCAAAGAGGTTACTGAAACAGAGACCCCTCGTCCTCCGGCGACTGATGGATCACAAGGTGACCCCGGCAAGTCAGGTGAACCTGCTCCAACACCAATTCCCTCTGACTCAACGGATCCTACCCTAGAATCAGATACAGCTAAGGAGGACCCTACCGCTGGGGAAATCGGCCAAGCCCTTGAAGACGCAGTTTCCAACGAAACAAGCGTAAACCCACTGACCCCTACTCCGGCCCCTCTCAAACCTGTCGTAGAAGAAACACCTGCAAAACCTCAGACTCCAAAAGAACAACTCAACGGCGCGGAAAAACAGGAAGCTGTCGAAGCGCTCAGCAGCAGCCTCGAGGAGTTCTATCAAAAGCTGCTCGACAACGAGGGTGAGGACTTCGAAGCGATCGCAAAAGACTCAGGCTACGAAATCAAGAAATCTGAATTCTTCTCAAAGGCTGATCCACCAAAAGAGCTTTCAGGTGTGATTGAGAGCCTCCAAATTGGAAAAATTTCCGATGCCGCTTTTGAGCTTCCCGAAAACGGAGACTCTGATGAAAAACTCAGCGACCCCTACCGCACCTCTGATGGCTGGTTCCTGATTCGCCTCGACGAAGTAGAAGAATCCTTACCCCTTACCTTCGAGCAAACAAAGGTCCAAGTCACAGTTGATCTGAAGAAAAAGATGGCTCGTGAGCAAATGATCAAAGAAGCAAACGAACTCTTTGGACAGCTCACTGAGAAAATCGAAGCAGGAAAGTCCTTCGTGGACGCAGCCAAAGAGCTAGACAAAGAGGTCACAGAAATCACCGGGCTTGCGGAAGGCCAAACCTTCAACTTTGGACAGAGAAGTCAGAAATTACCAGACCCTCCCGAGTTCGTTGCCACCCAATACACAAACCCAGGAGAAATTTCTCCCGTCTACTTTTCTCCGTCAGAAGAAGAGGCAACTCAGGCCCAACTCATTTTTGTCGAGAAACGTGAACTCGCAAAGAAAGATGAATTTGAGACTGACTTCGGCACACTTTACGAGTCCATAACTAGTAGCATACGATTCGTTGCTCTATCGAACTGGCTCTATGACAGCTACAAAACGAGCGGAGTTACCCCTCCAGAAAGAGAAGGTCAACAGTAGAGCCAACCTAAGAAATGCCTGATCACTCCGCGCGAGACGATGCCTTCGAGCGGGGGAATTCCAACCTTGCTCTAGGAGAACTCGAGAAAGCCGAAAGCGCTTACCGGGAATCGGTAGAATTTGATGATAGCTTTTTTGATGGATGGCAGGCCCTCGGCATGACTCTTCTCAAACTCGAAAAAGTAAAAGAAGCGATCGGTTGTGGGATAAAAGCAACTCTTCTTGAACCCGACGATCTCCTCGCGTGGACGGGGCTCTCTCAAATGTATGTCCGGGATGGACAAATCGCCGAGGCCGAACACGCGAAGGGAAACGCGCGGATCCTCTCTATGGGAGGGAAAGTCACTAAGCTCTGAACCTTCGTTGGGCCGCTTCATTCATCACACCTAGCCCTGCGCCAGCCCGGACACCTCTTCCGCTACTTTCGCAACCCTGAACGATTTAAAACCATGTTCTACGTCACTACTGCCATCGACTATCCAAACGGCAAACCGCATATCGGGCACGCCTACGAAAAAATTCTCGCCGACGTCCTAACTCGCTACCAGCGCCTCAAGGGTGTCGAATCATATTTTCTCACTGGCGTTGACCAGCATGGCCAGAAAATGGTCAAAACCGCCGAAGCCGAAGGCGTCAACGTGGCTACCCTTACCAAACGAAACACGAAGGGATTTATTCGTCTCTGGGAAAAACTTGGAGTTGAGTATGATGGTTGGGCAGAAACAACCGACGAACAGCACAAATCCTGTGTTCAGGCAATCTTAGGTAAACTTGAAAAGGAGGGAGCTCTCTACAAAAAATCTTACGCTGGATTCTACTCCGTCCGACAGGAGCAATTCCTCACTGACCGAGACCGTAACGATCACGGTGAGTTCGGTGATGAATGGGGTGAGGTCATGGAAATCGAAGAGGAAAACTGGTATTTTAAACTCTCCGACCACGCCGAGTGGCTTCGCTCTACGGTTGCAAATGATGATCTCAAAATCATTCCAGAGTTTCGCAAAAATGAAGTCCTCAACGCTATTGAAAGAGCCGGCGACACTGATCTCTGTATTTCACGCCCGAAGGAACGGATGTCTTGGGGAATCCCCCTTCCCTTCGATCCGGACTTTGTGACCTATGTTTGGTTTGACGCGCTCATTAACTATATTTCCTTCGCGGGATATCAAAAACCTGAAGGCTCCGGACTTCCCAAATTCGATTCGCTATGGCCCGCTGACCTCCAAATCATTGGAAAAGATATTCTTGTGCCAGCTCATGCAGTTTACTGGCCTTGTATGCTCCACGCCATGGGTTTTGAAGCTTCCGAAATGCCAACCCTCCTCGTTCACGGGTTCTGGAATGTGAAGGGCGACAAAATGTCGAAGTCCCTAGGCAACATTGTTGACCCAGATGAACTTGCCGAAAAATTTGGAACTGACACTCTTCGCTACTATCTCTGCCGCGACATTCGCTCAGGAAAAGATAGCGACTTTGATATCGAGCGCCTTGTCATGCTATTCAATACCGAACTCGCAAACGATCTAGGAAATCTACTCAATCGTTCAATCAATATGACCAAGGGCTTCTGTAACTCCACCATTAGTGTCACTAATACCGATAATGCTGAAGATATAGCCCTTCGCGACTGCTTAGCGCAGTCGGTTTCCACCTATCGTGAAGCCATGGATAACTGCGAGGTCAGTGTCGCCCTGCAAGCCATTAATGACCATGTCACTCATTGCAATGGGTATCTAGAAAGACACAAACCCTGGGAGATGAAAAAAGACGAATCCAAGCTCTCTCGAGTTGGTGAGATCCTCTCCCACACCGCAGAATCATGCGCCCAGCTTGCTGTCCTTCTCCGTCCAATTCTCCCAGACGCAGCTGCCAAGATTTTTGGCCAATTAAAAAAGGACGATCTAATGAAACTCACCCTCAGCGACCTCAAATGGGGGCTCTTGGAAGCCGGACACCAAACGGGCAAACCAAAACCTGTCTTCCCTAGAATTAAAATCGAAGAGAAGGAGTCATAAAAAAGCCGGCACACGTCATTGCGCGAGCCGGCTTGAAATACTTTCGAGGAATTAGTGGCGACCTTATTCCTCGTCTTTTTGCGGCTTATCGTTTTCAACCTTCGCTTCCCTATCGCGCCCCTTGTTCTCAGAATTGGCCCTATTTTCGCGGCCAATCACTCTCTCTTTTTCTTCGAGAAAAAGGCGCGCAGCATTAAAGCTACTCCGGGCATAATCACGGAGACCATTATCATCCAGCAAGGCTAGACCTTCCTCGGTGACTTCGGACTCGAAGATTTTCCAAGCCTTTTTGGCAAGATCTTTCGAATCCACGGCAACCCTTGGCTTTCCGTCACGCTTTTCACCACGTTCCCTGCGTCCGCGTCCACGGCCCCGGCGCTCTCCGGAATCCTGTCGGACCTGACCTTGTTCCATTGAAGGTCCAGAAGAATCATTCTTTCGAGCTTGCTTCTTCAGACCACTTTTCTCCTTGGGTTCTGTCGAATCATCCAAATCGGGAACAAGCTTTTCGGAGACTTCATCAAGAATGGGACCATCGGCAACCTCGCGGCGGGCATCGCGAATACCCGACTTAGGCGCGCGAGCCTTGCGGGTTGGCTCGACTTCATCCTTCGGCCCACTTGAGTCTTTATCATCGATCAAAGCCTCGCTTGTGGGCTTTTCTCCAAGAGGAAGCTCTTTCTCCTGATCGTCAGAACTTGCTGACTTGCTGTTCTTTTTAGGTGCGCGCTTGGCAGCACTCTTTTTCCGCACGGTTTTACGTGCAGCCTTCTTGGCTGGTTGTGTCTCTTCGGACATGTTTTTTTTGATTAGAAGAGGCGAAAGATCATAATCCTTCGCCTGCTTATGATTGCTTATGAAAATGAGATCAGGCAGGAATTACTGCCAGATATCATCCTGTGTTTGTTCGTTATTGAGAAGCCCACTCACATTAATATCGCTAGGCTCACCATCAGGACCAACCGACCAAAGGTCGAAATCACCATCGTTTCTCACATTCTGAACCGGATTCCCATCAGTATCACTTGCGGAACGATAGCGGAGTGATTGGCCATAACCGTCAAGAATTACTCGAAAACCCTGAAAAGTGCTCACAAGTGCCGGATTTCGGTCATCATTAAGCTCTGGCCAGTAAATCGTTCCAGTCGGATCTGCTCCCTGTCCTGTCGGATCACCTGAGAGAGCCTTATAAACAGATGCACTTGTGGCGTCTTGGCCCACCGGGTAATAACCCTGTTCATTGTAAAACGCTTCGAGCTTAGTTCTCACCATCAAAATATTTTTTGAGGTTGTTGAGGCATCTCGCTTCTGATTGACCTGACTCATGACGCCGATCGTGATTCCGGCGAGGATCACAATGATCGAAACGACTACGAGAAGTTCAATAAGCGAGAATCCAGATTTGTGAAGCCGCTCTACCTTGGGTTCTTTGACAAAGTTCATCAGTTTTTGTAGCTGGTTAGTTAGTAGGAATCAAATGGCGTCTTGAAGCCTAGCCTCCCTGCATCTTCTGAATCACGCTGATCAATGGGAGGAAGAGCGCGAAAACAATCGCACCCACAACAAGCGCAAGGATCACGATCATAATTGGCTCGAGAATTGAGGTCAGCGCAGTCACTGCGCCATCAACCTCATCATCATAGACATCTGCAATCTTCAAGAGCATTTCGGGCAATTGCCCAGTCTCCTCCCCCACGTCGACCATCGATACCACGAGGTTAGGAAAAATTCCGGACCCAGTCATTGGCGTCACAATTGATTCACCTTCTTTCACGGCATCATGAACCTTATCGATCGCCTCGGCGACAACGACATTACCCGCGGTATCTCTCGTAATATTAAGAGCCTGAAGGATTGGAACACCAGAGGTTACCAAAGTTCCGAGTGTCCGACTGAACCGGGCGATTGCACTCTTTCGTTGGATATCACCAAAGATTGGAATCTTAAGTTTGAGCCCATCGACTATACTTCGACCTTTAACCGTTCTAGCCCAGGCGCCAAAGGCAGTCCAACTTCCTACTGCGATGAAAAGGATCCACACTGCATTGGGGAGGATGAGAGGGCGGGCCAACATCCAGTCGGAAAATCCAAAGACCACTCGGGAAATTAAAGGAAGCTGAGCCCCATCTCCCATGTCGCGAAACATGTCGCGAAACTTGGGAACAATGAACAACATCAGGAAGCTCATAATTGCGACCGCGATAAACATCACGATTAGCGGATAGACCATCGCTGAAACGATCTTCCCCTTCAACTTATGGGCCTTTTCCTGATACTCGGCCAGGCGAGTGAGAACCACTTCAAGAACACCGCCAAGCTCACCAGCTTTCACCATGTTGACATAGAGCTTGTTAAACATCTTAGGGTGCTGACCTAGGCTTTCCGAGAAGGTTGAACCTCCTTGAACAGACTCCCCAATATTATTGATTGTCGCCTGAAGAACAGGATTAGGCTCCTGTTTACCAAGAACGGTTAACCCACGAAGAAGAGGCAGTCCGGAGTCAATCAGCGTCGCCAACTGACGGGTGAAGATCATGAGAATCTTGGGCTTAACCTTACCACCTACTTTACTAGCTTTGCCACCTTTGGCTTTACGCTTTGTCTTTTTCTTCCCCTTCTTACCAGGAGTCGCAGCAATCGTCCCCTGCCCCTCAGGGACCACTTGAGTAGGGTAAAGACCTTCTCCTCGAAGGGCCTGTATCACTTCCGCATCCGAATTCCCTTGCTTGATTCCGGTCTTCTGTTCCCCCTTGGAATCGAGTGCAATGTATTGAAAATTAGCCATAAAATTTTGTGTGTGCTTAGTTCTAAAGATTTAGAGAAAGGTTGGGGAAGCTCCAAATGACGAAATCTTAATTGAATTCGCCGAAGTATCCCCAGAATTGAGTTGATTAGGTATACTTCAAAACCTCCTCGATTGTCGTGCGACCTTCGTAAATACAACGAAGACCGTCTTCACGGAGTGTAGTCATGCCAAGTTCAATCGCTTTTTGCTTGATCACCACTGCCGGCGCTCTGTCGATGATAAGCTCACGAATAGGATCGCTGACATTTAAAAGCTCATATAGACCGGCGCGGCCTTTATAGCCAGAATCAGCGCAAGACTTACAGCCCTTACCAGTGAAAAAGCTTTTGTCTCCAAGTTCGTGTGGAGCCACTCCAAGTTGAGTGAGGATAGCTTCACTCGGCTCGTAGGGAGCCTTGCAATCCGGACAAATCGTTCGCAAAAGTCGCTGAGCCAAGATCCCTTCCAGAGAAGCGGCAACCAAGAATGGTTGAGTTCCCATATCAACCAGTCGAGTCACCGCTCCAGCAGCATCGTTGGTGTGAAGCGTTGAAAGCACGAGGTGACCTGTTAGTGAGGCCTGAATCGCAATTTTTGCGGTATCGAGGTCTCGCATTTCTCCCACCAGGATTTTATCAGGATCCTGACGAAGGAAAGCGCGTAGCACCCTCTCGAAAGTCATACCAATAGCGTCATTGACCGGAACCTGAATAATCCCATCTACATCATACTCTACCGGATCCTCTGCCGTCAGGATCTTGGTATCTATTTTGTTAATCTCCCGGAGAGCCGCATACAGAGTAGTAGTTTTCCCAGCACCAGTTGGCCCTGTCACGATGAAAATCCCGTTCGGCATCCGGATTGTGTCGTGGATATAGCCATGGATATGCTGAGGCAGTCCCAAATTATCCAGATTCAGGTTCACGGAGTTCCGGTCCAAGACACGAAGCACTACACTCTCGCCATACTGGGTCGGAAGCGATGAAACACGCATATCAACAGACTGATCTCCAACCTGCTTGACGATCCGCCCGTCCTGAGGAATCCGTCGCTCTGCAATGTTCATGTTCGCCATCACCTTCACACGAGAAATGATCGGAAGGGCTAGGTGAACCGGCGGCGGAGTCATCTCGTAAAGCATCCCGTCAACCCGGTAGCGAATTTTAAACTCAGTTTCAAAAGGCTCGAAATGAATATCGGAGGCTTTTTCCTTGATCGCCTGATAAAGAACAAGGTCAACGTAGCGCATGATGGGAGCCGAGTTGGCCTCGTCTTCCATCTCTGCTTCGCCACCCTTGAATGTCAGCCCGCCGTCAAGCTGACTAAGAATATCATCCATTGCCTTCTCTTCTCCTCCGTAAAGCTCGTTGATTTTTTGCTCAACAAGATGATCAGCACCCACAACTAAGGTAAGTTCATGACCAACAGCGAAGCGAAGATCCTCCAGTATTTGGGGGTTAAGCGGGTCCGTTAGGGCGACTGAAATATTGCCTTCATCATAAGCAACCGGCAAAGCGCCGTGAAGTCGGGCCAGTCCGGCAGGAACCAGCGATAGCAGCGCCTCGGGGGGCTCAAAATCGCTGAAATCCACAAACTCGGCTCCGAGCTCCTGAGCAATAATCGGCCAAATATCGTCACGTGAATTGACGACTTGGTAATCGACAAGAATTTCTACAGCTTCTTTTCCGCTGTTTTCGACTGCCGCAAGCACGTCGGCCTTAAGGGCACCGTCGATCATACTGCGACTGACAAAGAGATCGAGGACTTGGTTGTTATCCATCGTAATAAAAAGGGTATAAGTTTAATTAGGTGTGAAAATATTTACTCGGCATCAGACATTGTGACGCCGATGACTTCGGACGCCGAGGTCATCCCAACGAGAACTTTTCGAATCCCGTCCTCTCGAAGTGTCCGCATCCCCAATTCCCGGGCGCGGCGACGGAGCTGCGGTGTACTCATGTCCTGATTGATCAGATGACGAACTTCGTCATCAACAAGAAAGATCTCAAAAATGCCAATTCGACCGCGATAACCGGTATCACGGCAGGCCTCGCATCCTCCCGGCCCCATGATATTGGACTCAGCCAGCTGGGATGGATCAATGTTCAGCATGCGCAACTCCTTCTCGTCCAGGGTTGCAGGCACCTTACACTTGTCGCAAAGCTTACGAACTAATCGCTGAGCAAGAATTGCGCGGACCGCAGAAGCGATGAGGAAATTTTTGATCCCCATGTCTGCTAGTCGGGCCACCGAGCTCGGAGCGTCATTGGTGTGAAGGGTAGAGAACACCAAGTGACCGGTCAGCGACGCATTGATCGCAATATTCGCAGTTTCGCCATCTCGAATCTCACCCACCATGATGATGTTTGGCGCCTGTCTCAACATCGAACGAAGAGCCGCTGCAAAGGTCATTCCGATGTCAGCACGCACCATCACCTGATTGATTCCAGCAAGCTCATATTCCACGGGATCCTCCACGGTAATGATCTTCTTGTCCGGCTTGTTGATCTCGTTCAAACAAGCATAGAGAGTCGTGGTCTTACCTGATCCAGTCGGGCCAGTCACCAAAATGATACCATCTGGAAGTCTAAGTAATTCTGCAAAAACTGCCTGGTCATCAGAAAGGAATCCCAACTGCGGCAGTCCAAGACTCAAAGCAGACTTATCGAGAATACGCATAACAATACTCTCTCCATGATTGGACGGAACTGACGAAACACGAAGATCAACCTCCTTGCCCCCCATTTTAATTTGAATTCGACCATCCTGAGGAATCCGTTTCTCCGCGATACTCATAGAGCTACTCATCACCTTGAGACGTGCAATGACTGCCGGCAAAAGCTTCTTGGGATGACTAGCGACCTCGATGAGCTTACCATCCAGGCGATTTCGAATCCGTAGCGAGGTTTCAAGAGGCTCAATATGAATATCACTCGCTCGCATCTTGAAGGCGTCGACCAAAATCCCCGAGACCAATTTGATGACTGGTGCATCTGAATTGTCAGAACCAATGTCCCCCACTACCTGAAGCTCGCTGGCATCAGCCTGACCCACTTCATCTCCAAAAATCTGTTCCCACGCAGTTTGAATGCCCTTCAGCGGTGCTGCATAGAATTGACACTCACGATTTACAATATGCGGAATTGCATCCTGAGCCTCAACATCCAGCACATCTGCAAGGGCAATACTGAGGTAAGAACCATCATCATAAAACGGCACAGCATTAAAGCGCCGACAATCGGCCAAGCTGAGAAAGCTCTTGAAGGCTGGATCAATGAATCCATTGGCAAGATCAGCAACATGGGTCCCGACATTGGCCGCGGAAACCTCGGCAATGGCAGTCTCGGTAACATCTCCATGATCAAGGAAATGTTGGATCAAGCCATCGTCTCCGAGCTTTCCCCGGATCTCGGCCACATGCTCGGAGGTCAAGTGCCCTCCTTCGGTCAATAACTGAATCAAATAATCTTCGTTGGAATACACGGTGTAAAATTCGGTGTGCGTTTTTAGGTGTGTGACAAAGGGTGGTTTGACCACCATTGACCCTCTGTCTGCATGACATTGCGGAAATGAGACTAAGGTGTCAACCAGTCGGAACCGAATCGGGTAAAAAAATCTGTCAATTAGACAAGATCGGCAAATACCTTACTAAAAAGGTCTTTCTGACGTCTTTCCATCAACTTGGCTTTCGGGGAGTCTCTATCATCGAAGCCGGCGAGGTGAAGCATTCCATGAATGCCATAAAGTGCGATCTCCCGATGGATACTCGTCTCAAATTCAAGAGATTGTCTTTTAGCAGTCTCGACCCCAATCAGGAGCTCGCCATGATCAAAGGTGATTACATCCGTTGTTGTTGCATCTCCCAAAAACTCACCATGTAAGCGAGCCATCTCATCGTCATCAAGAAAAGTTACCTCAATGAGCGCTATATCAGAAATGACGCCTTTCCCGATTTTATGCAGAATCTCAAAGATTTCGCGCCAACCAGATTCCAATCGCTTCAGGAACTCGACTGAAAAACTCCGTGACAAGCATTTCGGATAAATTTCAACCATTCGCTATTCCTCTACCGCCGGCGGCGCACCTTTTCTATCTCCTCCGCTGAAACCGATTTACCACCCTTCCTAGAAAGATCTGAAGGAGCATCTTCAATCTGCTCTTTGGGGTACTCGATTCGCGCGTGCAACATGCTTCTGAGAGTCGATGCGAAAATTTTCCGAATCATTGTTAAATCGGTCATAGTGAGACCTGTCGCATCCAGCTGACCATCGCGCACCCTTTTAAAAACAATCTCGTCCACCAAAGCCCGAATTCTGCTCGGAGAGGGCTTTGAAATGGTTCTCGATGCACTTTCAATAGCATCTGCAAGCGAAATAATCCCACTCTCACGGGTCTGAGGAATCGGCCCCGGATAGCGAAAACTCTTCTCATCCACATTAGGAAGATCATCGGAATCAGTCTTCCCATGATCCTCCTCAACTTCGTGCTTCTGAAGCCGCTCCTGAGCCTTGCGATAGAAATAATAGACCAACGAATCGCCGTGGTGCTCTTGAATCACGTCAAGAATTCTTGGGTTTAGCTTATTCTTGATCGCCAGATCCACGCCATCTTTTACGTGCGCTACAATAATGAGCGCACTCATAGTCGGAGTCAGGCCGTCATGAGGATTCATGCCCCCCTGGTTCTCAATAAAATACTCGGGCTTATTCAGTTTCCCGATATCGTGAAAATAAGCACAGACACGACTCATTACCGCATTTGCCCCGATCGCCTCCGCGGCACTCTCCGCTAACGAAGCCACAATTAGACTATGATGAAACGTTCCCGGTGCCTCGATCTGCATTTTCCGGAGTAGCGGATGATTCAAATCACTAAGCTCCAGCCATGAGATCTCAGTCGTCAAACCAAATAGACCTTCGAGCAGAGGAAGCACCCCACCGACGAAAAGGCCGGTTAAAAGACCGGTCGAAAGCGCGATCAAACAGGCTTTCCCAAAAATTGTCCAACTTTCGCCGCTAAACATTTGAAGACCACTCACCGAAATCTTGGCGAAAACTAAGTCGACCAAAAGCGCCATAACACCAACCCAAAAACCGGTTCGCAGGAGACGCCCTCGTTTACTCACTCGCTTCGTAGCAAAGACCGACGTCAGACCGCAAATTAAACTAATCGCAAAAAAAGCCCAGCGATCATCACTCGGAATCGTCAATGCCCCAAAGAGACTTACAAAAACCGAGGAATAAACCCCGGCACGCTGGCCCAGTAAGACTGAATGCACCATCGGGGCGAGCGCGATAGGCATCACCAAAAACTCATAATGCTCCCCTAGGTCAGATTTCAAGGCTACCCCATTGGCCAATTTCACCAACCATAGATGAATCAAGATACCACCGAAAACCAGTAACACCCTACCATTCCGTCCGGCCGACTGTTGATGGTTAAGGTGAAAAATGGCGAGACCACAGATCAGAATGACGACCGCTTCGGCAGCCCGAGAATCATTGTGCTGAACACCGGAGAACAAAGCGAACATACCGAGACTGAACCCCACATAGAGTGCCCCACGAACGATCAGGCTACTGTCCATTGCAGCCAAGGCACCACCATCAGTACTGGTGCGACGCTTCTTACCAGAAGAAAGCCCCTTCTGGACCAATCTCCAGCGTCTAATTTGATCAACAAGTCCCAAAATAACGATTCTGGTTAAGTAGCCTGCCACGTGAATGGCCCTGGAATGGTATAATCCTCTCGGCTAGCCACCGCAAGGACGAAGAAGATTAAGCCCCGCCAGGGAAGACGAGGAAGTGGAAATCAACCAAGACGAAATACAATTCGCGCCTTCGTAGTATCGTAGGGTGACATTTCCATTTTGACACGGTCGCCAACAACGAGGCGAATAAACCGCTTTCTCATCTTTCCGGAGATGTGTGCAAGAACCTCATGACCACTCGGGAGGGCCACCTTAAACATCGTTCCGGCTAAAACGGCTGCGATCGTGCCTTCAATTTCGACAGACTTCTGTTCGCTGCCTTCATCCGAATTACGATTGCTCTTGTCGACATTACGACGACCCCGCCGCCGGCCACCGCCGCCGCCTCTTCGAAAATTTCTTGGTCTAGCGATAACTTAAAATAGTTGGATTACTGAGGGCGAAACGCGCCGCCGGCGGACTATGTGCCCTCAAAACTTGCTTAGCAATGGAAAAAAAGGTGATTTAATGGCCTGTTTCTTGAAGACAAGATACACTCAACTAAACCTATCAACATATCGCGATATGTAGATTTGAACTTGAAAATCATTTAATTCTTCCGAAAGTCCGCGCAAGACAAGCCAATGACACCTAACCTTAGCGAAGAACTCAAGTCAGCCCTCCGCGAGCGTATCCTAGTCCTAGATGGAGCTATGGGGACGACTATTCGCAGTTATGAACTCTGCGAAGCAGATGCCCGTGGCGAACGTTTTCAGGATAATAACGAAGATCTCCTAAACAACGGTGACATTCTTTCAATCACCCAACCGAGCGTGATCGGTGACATCCACAAGCGTTTTTATGAAGCCGGATCTGACATCTGCGAAACCAATACCTTCTCTGGAACTGTTTTAGCTCAATCTGAATTCTTCGTCCAAGATCCGCGAAAAAGCGGTGGCATCAAGGATCCTGAATTCTTCGATAAAAAAGTTATAAACAACACTAAACTTCAGGATCTTGTTCACGAACTTAATGTGAAATCAGTCCAACTCGCCAAAGAGCAAGCCGACCGAGTTTCCCAAAATGACGGACGAAAACGTTATGTCGCCGGAGCCATAGGCCCCCTGACTGTTTCTCTCACCAACGTCGTCGATCCAAACGACACTTCATTCCGCCCTGTCACCTTCGATCAGGTCAAACAAACCTACCGCCACCAAATCGACGCTCTCCTAGAAGAAGACTGCGATATTCTCATGGTTGAAACCATTTTTGATTCTCTTAATGCCAAAGCAGCTCTAGTCGCCATCAAGGAATCGCAAACCGAAGCACCTGTCATTATTTCCGCCGCCGTTGGTCGTGGTGGCGAAACCATGATCTCTGCCCAAAAAGTCGAGGCCCTCTGGAACACCTTCGCTCACATTGACCCCCTTGCTGTTGGCCTCAACTGCTCGCTTGGCCCAGACCTCATGGAGCCCTTTCTCCGCGACCTCGGAAAAGCAGCCACCACCCACATCTCGTGTTATCCCAACGCTGGACTTCCCAACCCGCTTGCTCCAACAGGGTTCGACCTTGAACCAAAAGACATGCACGACTACATCGCCGCCTTTGCCGATTCCGGACTCCTCAATTTAGCAGGCGGATGTTGCGGCAACACTCCCGAACACATCGCCGCTATCGCCAAATCAGTCCAAGGAAAAGCACCACGTCTCGTCCCCTCTCTTGCCACCGCCTAGATTACCTTTACCTGCCTGATTCACAGTTAAAAATCTTACTGCTTAAATTTCAAATGTCCCCAGTCCCCCGTTTCCTCCGGCTTTCAGGCACCGAAGTCTACAATCACACCCCTGACAAAAATTTTCTAATGATAGGAGAGCGGACTAACGTAGCCGGTTCTCCTCGCTTCCGAAAATTGATTAAAGAAGACAAGCTCGAAGACGCTCTCGAAGTCGCTCGCCAGCAGGTCGCAAATGGAGCAAACGTCATCGACATTTGCTTCGACGATGGCCTCATCGACGGGAAACTTATGATGGCTAAGTTCCTCGACCTTATTCAGGCCGAACCCGACATTCAGGCCGTCCCTATAATGGTCGATTCCTCAAAATGGGAAATTATCGAGGAAGGCCTCAAACACCTTCAAGGAAAGGGCATCGTCAACTCCATCTCGCTCAAGGAAGGAGAAGAAGCCTTCCGAACCAACGCGAGACACATCCTTAACTATGGTGCAGCCGTTGTCGTGATGGCATTCGACGAACAAGGTCAGGCCGCCACCTACGAAGACAAATGTCGTATCTGCAAACGAGCCTACGACATCCTTGTTGATGAGGTTGGCTTTCCACCCCAAGACATCATCTTCGACCCAAACATTCTCACTGTTGCCACTGGCATCGAAGAGCATAATAACTACGCCCTCGATTTCTTCAATGCCACCCGCTGGATAAAAGATAATCTACCCTTCGCAAAAGTCTCCGGAGGTGTCTCAAATATCTCTTTCTCATTCCGAGGTAACAACGCTGTTCGTGAAGCCATGCATTCGGCTTTTCTTTACTACGCCACCCAAGCCGGAATGGACATGGGCATTGTTAACGCGGGCATGCTTGAGGTTTACGACAAGATCCCAAAGCACCTTCTCACCGCAGTTGAAGACGTCCTCCTAAACAAGGACGATGGGGCAACCGAACGCCTTCTCGATCTCGCTGAGGAATTTAAAGGCCAGGGAGCTAAGAAACTCGCTGAGGATCTTAGCTGGCGCGAACAGCCCGTCGAAAAACGCCTCGAACATTCTCTCCTAAGGGGAATTGATAAATTCATTGACGACGATACTGAAGAGGCCCTTGCCAAGTATAAGAAACCCCTCAGCGTCATCGAAGGACCTCTGATGGATGGTATGGGAATTGTCGGCGACCTTTTTGGAGCTGGCAAAATGTTCCTTCCTCAGGTCGTGAAATCTGCCCGAGTTATGAAGAAATCAGTGGCATGGCTTGAGCCACTTATGGAAGAGGAGCGGGAGGAAAAAATTATAACCCAAACGTCCTTCCTTCGGTCGGAAAACTCCGCTCTCTCTGAGTCTGAAGCACGCGCCATTGCAACCAAATCCTTCTCGAACGGAAAAGTCATTATGGCAACCGTTAAAGGTGACGTTCACGACATTGGGAAGAATATTGTTGGCGTAGTCCTCATCTGTAACGGCTTCGATGTAGTCGACATGGGTGTGATGGTCTCCTGCGATAAGATCCTAGATGCCGTCGAAGAACACAACGCCGATATAATCGGCCTCTCTGGACTCATTACCCCTTCGCTCGACGAAATGATCACCGTCGCCAAGGAGGCCGAAAAACGAGGTTTTGGAAAGAGAAATATTCCAATCCTTATCGGCGGAGCCACGACCAGCGCCGCTCATACCGCCATCAAAATTGCGGGACATTATACAGGTCCACTTGTTCACGTTCTCGACGCTTCCAGATCTGTTCCCGTCACCACCGCCCTTTTGTCCGAAGATCGCCAAAAATTCATCGATACCAACGAAGAGAATCACCATAGAGCCCGAGAGAAATTTAACGGAGGTAAGAAGAAGGTAGCTCTCTCCATCGAGCAAGCCCGTGCCAACAAGGTCACTATCGAATGGGAACACTACAACCCGCCTATTCCGGAATTCACCGGGACCCGCACCATTAAATCCCAGTCCCTCCGCGAACTCGCAAACTATATCGACTGGACCCCTTTCTTCCACACCTGGGAACTTCGTGGTGTTTGGAACCCCGAAACCGAGACCCTCAAAACCCGGAATAAAGAAGGGGGGGAAGGTCGCTAAAGAACTCTACTCTGAAGCAAAAGAGCTTCTTGAGAGAATCATTACCGAAAAGCGTTTTACCGCCTCCGGGATTTACGGGTTTTTTCCCGCCAAAGCAGATGGAGATGACATCTATCTTCCAGATCAAAAGGTCACCTTGCATACCCTTCGCCAGCAAAATAAAAAGTCAGGAAAACCCAACTATGCCCTCAGCGACTATGTGTCACCAGAATGTGATCACCTCGGGGGCTTCGTCGTTGGCATTCATGGAGCGGATGAATGGGCGGCCGAACTTCGTGAACAGAACGACATAGACGAAGCACTCATGGTTCAAGCTCTTGCTGACCGCTTTGCTGAAGCTTTCGCTGAACTTTTACACCACCGGGCTCGAATCGCTTGGGGGATCGAACGCCCGGGACAATTTAGTCAATCAGAACTCATCCACGAAAAATATCAGGGGATTCGTCCTGCTCCAGGCTACCCGAGCCAACCCGACCACACCGAAAAGCGCATCCTTTTTAACCTTCTTCAAGCCAAAGAAAAAACCACTGTAGAACTTACTGAATCATGCGCGATGCATCCTGGTTCAGCGGTTTGCGGGCTCTACTTTTCCCATCCCGAATCGCATTATTTCATGATAGATAATCTACAAAAAGATCAAATCAAAGACTACTCCGTGCGCAAAGAACTAAGCATCGAAGAAGTTGAAAAGTGGCTAGGACCATGGCTAGGTTACTAGCGTGAGATTAATATTAATAATCCTTGCCGCCGCGCTGTCCTCCTGTGTTCAGATCAGACCGCAGACTACAAACACTCCCCTAAATTCAATCGTCCTCGCATCAGTGAGATCGATGCCAGATGGCCGTGGCTACGATGCCTCCCAAGCTGCGGTCGACAGGCTTGCCTCCAGTATCTCCCTCGAAAATGGAATTATCAAACAGGATCTCAAAATGGCCAAGTCTACCTTCTGCTCCGGCGCCACTTACCTTGTCTTCCTCCGTACGATTGAGCAACTTCGCCTTCGAAATTCCACATTTCTACCGGAAGGTAAATATACCCGTTTCGCCGATCTCAGAGTCAAAGATGGTGAAGAAATCTTCGGGCGCTGGAATGCCAATGGGCCCGGCACGGCGAAGCTTTTTTCTGATCTTAAATGTGGAATTAACTTCACCTCGTATGATCACGCAAACCCCGGAGACTTCATGAAGATGTGGTGGACTAATGCCATCGGAAAAAAAGAACGAGGCCACTCCGTCATCTACCTTGGTTCGCATGGAGATCAGATCCACTATTGGTCCGCAAACCACCCCGAAGGATATAGTTGTAAATCGGTGGCTAAGTCACGAGTTAAACATGTCCTCTTTTCCCGCCTCACCAACCCAGCCAAACTCGTTAACGCCCATCGTCTTGCTCCAAGGGACTCATTCCTTGGAGATATGCTCCACAAGGATTTTACATGGCGACAAATCTCTCAATCTTGTGAAATCAAGGCCCACCCATAGCCTCTCACCTTTTCCTCATCACTTCGCGACCCTACCTGGATCCAAATAATATGATCAATTGGCGCAACCTCCTTCAAGAAGGGGAAACCGAAACTCACTTTATCGTAGAGGGTCAGATTCCGGTTGAGCGCCTTCAAGATTCTTCATACTCAATCGATAAGATTATTCGTATCGGCAAGGATCTCTCACGTGGCGAAGCGTCATCTCTTCTCGGTTTTCATTTTCACCGCGGCTATCTCGCGATTGCTCGAAAACCAATAAACCCGCCTCTTTCTGAGGTAACGAAAGGGACCCTCGTTGTTCTCCCCGAGATTGCCGACCCCGGAAACCTAGGCACAATCATTCGTAATACTGCCGCACTGGGTGGAGAAGGAATCCTTCTAGGAAAAGGCGCATCCCCATTTAATGCCAAAGCTATTCGAGCCTCCGCTGGCAACCTTTTCAACCTTCCCGTCCGACGCGCTTCAGACTTCATCTCAGATCTCGCCGAGATTAAAAAAACCCACCATATTCTGGGTGCGAGCCTTTCTGGAATTTCCGTTCCCATCAACGACTACCAACCAATTCCCGATCAAATCGCCCTCCTTCTGGGGCCGGAGGACTTCGGCCTCAACAAGACCATTGAATCCTATTGTGATCAGCTCATTCATATCCCAATGTCGCGAGGGACAGACTCACTCAATGTTGCTTCGGCCTCAGCGATATTTCTTCAAAACCTTCAGAAAAATCTCCCCTGATAAACAGGCTGATCTTTCCTTTCACCAAAACCCTCAGGCAGTGTGCTGCGGGATAAATGCTGTGAGACCATTTACTGAAAAGTGAATTCACTAAAAAGCCCGCAACTCTGATTGCACCAAACGAGAATCTAACCTCTTATCTTTCCTTCGTCGTTTGATTGCATTTTCGTTTCTTGCGCCTTTAGCCCAATCAGTTAACCTTTCGCCGATATGAAAACATCAATCCTCGCCCTCTGCGCCTTTTCTTTCCTCGCTCCTGCAACGATCTCAGCTCACTGCCAGATCCCCTGTGGTATCTATAACGATGACAACGTCATCGAGTCAATGCACACAGACTTTGAGACCATCGAAAAAGCCTCCAAACAGATCATCGAACTTTCCAAGAACCCTTCAAAAAACGCCCACCAATTGACCCGGTGGATCACGAATAAGGAGTCGCACGCACAAGCGATCCAAGACAAAACCCTCAACTACTTCCTTGCCCAACGCCTCAAACTCGCTGAAGCCGAATCTGACAAAGCAGCCTACATGGCCAAACTCCAACTCTGCCATCAAATCATCGTTACCGCCATGAAGTGCAAACAGTCCACCGACGCGGCGAACGTTGCCAAACTTCATGACTTGATGCACGATTTCGAGAAACATTTCGGCACTAAAAAGAAGTAGGAGAGCCACATTACCTCTGACTTCACCCTTTAATGTTCCGTCTCCTCGTTTCATTTCTCTGCGGAGTCACTCCAGTTCAAGCTGCGCCCGGTCTCGCTGAGATCGGGCGTTCTGTGTTCACCGATAAAAACCTTTCAAATCCTCCCGGCCAGTCATGCATGACTTGCCACAATCCCAACCACGCATTTGCCGACCCCAGACGCGTCTCTCCCGGAGCAACCCCATCCTTCTCAGGTAATCGAAACGCTCCGCCTCTTATGTATGCAGCACTCATTCCTGCCTTCGCATACGAAGATGTTCTACTCCCAGATGGGACCGAAATATTCGCGTGGGAAGGCGGTCTTTTTTACGACGGACGGGCCAAAGATCTTTTTGAACAAGTGGGAAAACCCTTCTTCGAAAGCCATGAAATGAACCTCAAAAACAAGGCAGAGCTTGCTCAGAAAATACGAAAATCAACCTACAAAGAAAAATTCCCAAGAAGCGCTCTCAAAGATAACGACCAACTCACTTATCTTGTTTTTCGATCGCTTGTTGAATTCCTGAAGTCTCCATCCTTCCGCCCCTTCGATTCTCCCTTTGACCAATACCAAGCAGGAAACGAAGATGCTCTATCTCTATCTCAAAAACGAGGACTCGATATTTTCAAAACTTCGGGCGGCTGTGCCGACTGCCACCTCCTAGAACCTCAAAACTGGAGCAAACCACTCCTCTCTGACTTCGGATACGACAATCTCGGAGGACCCGCATCCGGCAAGAAGGACCCTGGCCTCTTTACCGTCACCGGCAAATCGGAAGACTTTGGGAAATTTCGCGCTCCAAGCCTCCGCAACATTGAACTCACCGCCCCTTATCTCCACAACGGCTCAATTAAAACACTCCGCGAAGTTCTTGAATTCTACAACAAGCGTGATCTCGAACCGGAACGTTGGGGCGTCACGGACTACCCAGAAACAGTTAACCACGACGACCTAGGTGATCTGGGCCTAACCGATAAAGAAATCACCAACCTGCTCGATTTTCTTCACGCCTTCACCGACGACAGTCTTGCGAAGAAAAAAACAACTTTCCCTACTCCCCCAAAGGGCACGCCTTCCACCGAAAGTATCAAACTCAATTTTCCTGACCACACCCATCGTCTCGATCCGAATTTTGAGCACGAATGATTCCTCCCCGACTTCCGCAAAACCAGGTAAAATAAAACAGCCTCTTATCATCGCCACGTTTAATTCCGGCCTAACGATTGTCTGATGGTTGCTCACCCCTCGCACATCGCCGCCACAGGCTCGCAAGGAAGCTCCCAATCATGCAGTGGTAAAAAGCCGAAATTGCACACGGTGCCGCTGCCATTAACGTGAAATGAGTTTTTGCCAATTGGGAGCCAAGACCGGAGTTTTGCATTCCAACCTCAATCGAAAACGTCCGACATTCCTTTTCCTTCAAACCAAAAACCCTTCCCCAAAGATATCCCAAAGCGAATCCAAAAGCATGCACTATGAAAACCGCAGGAAGCAAGGTTTCCCAATGCGCTTGAATGTTTGATTTCGTGGCGCCAACCACCGCCGCAACGATCAGCACAATCACAAAAACCGAGATGAGAGGTGACCCCTTCTTGATCGCCTCCAGCCTCTCGCCTACAAGCGAATTCAAAACCAAACCAATGATAATGGGCAGGAGAACAATCATCACCATCGAGACGACCATGCTCCATGCATCAACTTCAAGGATCGCTGATGCGTAAGTCTTCGTCAGCAACGGAGTCAATCCTATTGCCAATAAAGTAGAGCACATTGTCATCATAACGCTCAACGCGAGATTACCGCGCGCCAGATAAGTCACCACGTTTGACGCCGTCCCTCCCGGACAGCAACTCACTAAGATGATCCCAAGTTTGAACTGGGCCGGCAGCGAAAAAATTGAGGCGACGCCCCACCCAATCAACGGCATGATCAAAAACTGGGCAATAATCCCAAGCACAACCCACCTGGGTGTTGTCAAAACCTCGCGAAAATCTGCAAAAGTCAGAGTCATCCCCATTCCAAGCATAATAATTCCTAATCCAAGTGGAATCCACTTTAGTTCCGTTCCAGGAATCACCCCAAGAAACCACGTGAAATGCTCCGGAACAAACCATGCCCACCCGGTCCCCAAGAAGGTCCACAACCAAAAAAAATTTATAATGCGAGCAAGCATGGCAGGATTCTTAACGATTTCCTCCATCCTGAATACCTTATTCTCCCTTTGCCTGGATCACAAAAGCCGCCATAATCAAAACGATGAAGCGACTTATTCTGCTTTCCTTTCTCTTCCCACTCCAAGCCGCCGATTGGCCCCAGTGGCGCGGCGCGGACCAAAACAATCATGCTCCGAGCACAGCCAAGCCGCCTATCGAGTGGTCAGAAGACAAGAATGTCAGCTGGAAAACTGCTATTCCTGGCCACGGCCATTCCACCCCGATTTTTGTTAAGGGAAGAATTTATCTGACTTCTGCTGACAAAAAAAAATCAACCCAATCACTCCTATGCCTTGATCGAAAAACCGGGAAGGTGATCTGGTCCAAAGTGGTTCACCAAGGTGGTTTCCCGACACCACTCCATTCGGAAAACTCTCCTGCTTCAGCATCTGCCCAGTGGGATGGCCAAAACATCCTCGTCACTTTCCAAAACGATAAAAAAATAAAAGTCACAGCAATTTCACCCGATGCTAAAATCATCTGGTCTAAAGCCGTAGGAAGTTATCTCCCGTCATACCCGTTCGGATTTGGCTCCACTCCAATCCTCCACAAAGAGATTTTCATAGTCGTAATTGGAACTGAAAAAGGGGGGTTCCTCGCGGCGTTGAAGTCCTCCAATGGCAAAGAAGTTTGGAAGACTCCGAGAGCCGGTCATGACTACTGGGCCACTCCTGTCGTTGCGACTGTTGGGGGCAAGGAGCAGCTTTTCATTTCCGGTATTAATAAGTTTTCGAGCTATGAACCCACTACCGGCAACCTCAACTGGGAGGTCGAAGCTGGAGCTAAATCAATGTGCGGAACTATTGTGTGGACGGACGATATGATCTTTGCAAGCGGTGGCTTTCCCGAAAAAGAAACCGCCGGAGTCAAAGCCGATGGAACCGGCATTAAGGTCTGGCAAAATAAAGTCGTCTGTTATGAACAATCTCTCCTCTCACACAACAACTTGATTTACGCTATCGCTGACGATGGCAGAGCTTATTGCTGGGATGCTAAAACTGGAGAAAAAAAGTGGTCCGAAAAACTTGGTCGACGGGGCGTGATGGCTTCACCACTAGCGGTCGGCGACCACATTTACGCCACCCTTAAAAATGGCACTACCGTTATCTTCAAAGCATCGGGAGATCGCTTTGAAAAGATCGCAGAAAACAAGCTTGGAGATGACACCTATGCGAGTCCTGTTGCCCTAGACAACCAGCTCTTCCTGCGGGTTGGTAAAGTTGACCGGGGAGAACGCCAAGAGTTCCTCTATTGCCTCCAAAAGTAGCTCCCCTTCTCCGATTGAAGGAAATCCAAACTAGGTTCTCCCTGTAAGGAATGCTAAAATTTCGTTAGCTGATTTTACCGAAAATCCCGTAAGCTCAGCGATTTGATCCACCGTTGCCTCCTTAATTCGCGCCACTGACCCAAACCGTTTTAAAAGTGCTTTCTTCTTTGCCGGAGACACACCGGGACAATCATCTAACAAGCTTTCCTTCACTCGTTTTCGGAGCAACAACTCGTTATAGCGATTTGCAAAGCGGTGTGCTTCGTCACGAATCCGCTGCATCAACTTAAGGGCCCCCCTATCATGTGGAATAATTACGGGCTCGGATTCGCCCGGGAAAAAGATCTCTTCTCGCTGCTTTGCCAAACCACAAATCGGCAGGCCGCCCAACCCAAGTCTCTGTAACTCTGCCACTGAAACACTGAGTTGCCCTTTCCCGCCATCCACGATCACCAAATCAGGTAGCGTGACCGGGCTCCTGCCCTCGGCTGCAAGTCGCCGAAGAGTCTCGACGTGAGTTTCCTGTGTGCTTTCTGCCACTTCTGGGTTCGCCTCCATATTTTCCTGTAAAATTCGGCCGTATCTACGCCGAACCACCTCGGCCATACTCGCAAAATCATCCTGTCCGTCCACCGTTCTAATCCTGTATTGCCGATAGTTTTGGTTGTCCGGCAATCCATTCTTAAATCTCACCATTGAGGCCACAATATGAGTCGACGAGATATTGGAAATATCGAAGCACTCCATGATCGTTGGTGGCCCAATGAGTGAGAGCCAATCACCCAATTCAGCTAAATCCTCAGTTGGTTTAACAGTCGTCGGCACTCCCCGTCCGCGCGTGAACTGCCTTGTCGGGCTCAGCGCACGCTCAAGATTTACGATAACATCGCGAAGCCTTGCGGCTTTCTCAAAATCCAACTTCATTGCTGATTGCTCCATTTCAACCTTCAGGCTCTTGAGGCGCTCCCGCTTTCCTTTTCCACTTAGCAATTCACAAGCCTGCTCTAATTGTTCCAAATACTCTTCACGACTCACCTTCGCAACACAGGGAGCCATGCAATTCCGAATAACATCGGCATTACAGTGCTTGTAATCTTTTTCACCCGGATTTCGGGGCCGACAACTCCGAAGTCCAAATTCCTTGTTCAACCAAGCAACGGTAGCTCGTAACGCTCCCGAATGTGCAAATGGACCGAAATATCGCGCTCCATCTCCCTTCTTGAGACGCGTTGTTTGAAACTTCGGCCACGGATCATCAAGATTCACCTTTACTAGGAGAAATCGTTTATCATCCCGAAAGCTTACGTTGTAGCGGGGCCGATACTGCTTGATTAGCTTTCCCTCCAAGAGCAGAGCTTCTTGCTCGTTTCGAACTTCATGAACTTCGAAATCACAGATCGAGTCGATCAGAGCTCTGGTCTTTCGGTCCGCCCGCTTCTTGCCCGATGGCATAAAGTAGCTGCTCAGTCGTTTCCGGAGATCCCTTGCCTTTCCGACATAAATAATCGAGCCCAACCGGTCTTTATGCAGGTAGACACCCGGTTTATGGGAGACCTGTGAGAGCCTTGCTCGAAGTAAGGGAAGGTCGGACATCGCCTTAGATTCTAGGCACAAAACCTATAATTGATATCGCTTTTATGGGCAATTAGGAGATTACGGTGGGTTTTCCTGCACTTGCACCTGAATAATCTCCCGCTAGACTTCGACCAACTAGTTCATGAAGACCACTTTCCTCCTCACTCTTATTTTGGCGCTGATTCCTTCTGTCGCATCTGCCCAAGAGGTGACCGAAATGACCAAAGATATCACCTTGGTTGAAATTCTTAAGAAAGGCGGGTGGGTCATGGGAGCGCTTGTCGTCCTCTCGATTTTCACCGCAATTCTCATTCTACTTTATTTTCTGACCCTTCGTCGCAGCTCAGTCGTTTCAAATCGCTTCATGAATGCCTCAGAGGCCATGATCCGAAAGCGTGATTATCTTGGACTTGTCGGCTACTGTCACGGCCGGAGAGAAGCAGTGGCGCGAGTCACCCAAAAAACTCTCGATTTTTTGACCAAAAACCCAAATGCCAGCCACCCTGAGATACGCGAGGTTGCAGAAGCCGAAGGAAATCGTCAGGCCGGCATCCTAACCCAAAGAATCAGCTACTTAGCTGATATTGGGGGGATCGCTCCAATGGTTGGCTTACTTGGGACCGTAATCGGGATGATTAAATCCTTCATGGAAATCGCTAACGGCAATATTGAGGGGGCTAAGCAATTGGAACTAGCTCAAGGAGTCTGGGAGGCCCTCATAACCACCGCTGGCGGTCTCGTCATTAGCATTATCGCTATGACATTTTACTCCTATTTTCGCGGCCGAGTTCAAAACCACACCGCAGAATTAGAAGCAGCCGGAACCCATATCCTAGCCTTGATTGGCTCCCAAATCCAGCAGGGTCAGGCGGGTTCAACAAGCCAACCTCTCCGCGATGATTTTCCAATGCGTGACCTCTAGGGATCTAAGAACGCTTTAATGTCATGCGTATTCGCGATAACAATCCTCCGCCCGCTAGCTTCCAGCTAGCGCCAATGATTGACATCGTCTTTCTCCTTCTGATTTTCTTCCTGGTCACCTACCAGATCACTGAACAAGAAAAAGACCTTAAAGTCGCAGTTCCCACTACCAGTGAAGGCTCTCAAAAAGCCCGTGTTGCCAATAAGATCGTAATCAACCTCGCCGCTGATGGTGAGATTACCATCAGCGGCGAAGTTTACACCAAAGACCAACTCAGGCAAAAACTTAAACGGATCGTAAAAGCCGCCGAACTCGCCAACGAAGACGGTGCCGATCAACAACCTGTGCGAATCCGAGCCGACCATGATGGCAGAAATCAACAGCTTCTCCAGCTTGTTGACGAAATCCAGAAAGCCGGTATCTGGAACATCGATTTCGCGACCCGTTCACCAAAGAACCCTTAATTTTCCCGATGCAAATTCTAGCATTCCTCGCTATTCTAATCGGCTTGTCACTTCCTTCCCTAGGACAGGCCCCGGATCAGAAGGAGAAGGCCCTTCGGGTTAATCCAGCCCGCGATCTTTTTGACCTCGCTACGCTGAACTATAACGACGCTAAAAATGGGGAAGACGCCAAAAAGGTTGAACGAGACTATCGAATTGCAGCTAAGAAGTTCACCCAATTTCTAGAAACTTTCCCGCGCGATGAAAGGGCAATCGAAGCATGGTATTTCCTTGGAATGTCCCGGCGTGAAATAGGCGAAAGCGAAGCCAGCCGCACCTGCTTCAAAAAAACTATTACAAAAGGGAAGACCGGAAAATTTGTTGAGGCCTCTGCCCTCTTCTTAGCCTCCGACGATTACAAGGCAGAGAAATGGCGGGACGCAGCCAAGTGGTTTCAAATCGTCTCTGATACGACAAAAAATGAAGAGATTAAACAGCAATCGCTTTATCGACGATTCCTCTGTTTTCATAAGCTCGAAGACAAAGATGAAATACTTCTTTCTTTGAAGGAGGTCATAGCAGACGAGGACAGTCCCTATACCGAGACAGCCCGCCTCGCTTTGGCAAGGCTCTACCGCAATTCACAAAGGAATAAACAAGCCTACGAGCAGTTTGAGCTTCTGTCGAAATCAAAGGACTCCAAAATTCGTGCCGAAGCGACTTTTCAAGCAGCGCTTACTGCTCAGACACTTGGCAAAAAAGACCTTACCAAGTTCTGGTTTCGTGAAACTCTCTCAGAAGAGCAATCAAAAGACGTCAAGGGTAAGACCCAGCTTGTCCTCATGAATTTACACTACAAGGACATGCAATGGCAGGAAGTGATTGATGTTTTTCGTATTGGAAACTTCGAACTCGAAAAAAAAACCGAGCTTCAGCGTCTGATTATGGTCGCAAAATCATACGATGCCCTTGGCAAGGAAGAAGAAGTCACGAAACTTTACGAGCAGATCGCCTCTCTCTCTCCCGGATCTGCGTCAAGCTTTGACGCCAATTATAACCTCCTTGTCCGCGACCATGATAAAGCTGCCAACAACTTTCTCAACAATGCTGAAATCTTTCTGACCAACTATGCTACCACAAAAGGGAAAAACCCAAAAGTTCATTCCATTCGCCTACTTCTCGCCGAGGGCTACTACGCAGCAAAGGATTATAAAAAAGCGATTTCAGAGTATCGTCTACTTGATCTCTCTCTTGTTGATAAATCAAACGCCCTTGGAGTTCACTATCACGTCGCTAAATCACAGCTCTTCCTGAAAAATGAAAAAGAGGCACTCGCTGCAATCGCCGAATTTATTGCCAAATTCCCGAAAGCAGCACAAACGACCCAGCTTCGCTTAGATCGGGCCGAGCTCCTTAATGCAGCCGGTCGAGAAGGCGAAGCTGTAGGAGACTACAAAATAATCCTACAAAACACCACGGATCAAAGGATGAAGAAAAGCCTTATTCTTCGACTAGCATCTCTCTATCAGGAGCAGGAGAAATGGGAGGAGTTTGTAGGCATGCAGGAACAAATTCTTCAGCTCCCCGCATCTGACCAAAAAGCCCGAGCTTCCGCAAACTTTTGGCTTGGATGGAATCAGCTTCGCCTCAAGAACGGAGCCAAAGCAGAGCCCTTCCTTCGTAAAGCTCGGGCTCTCGACTCCAAAACGTTCGCTTCAAAGGTCAGCCCTATCTTGGTCAGAAATGCCTTCAAAGCCGAGGATCTCAACCTCCTTGAAGATGAAATCAACCTCGCACGCCAAGATTCACCTGACACCAAACTTCCATCTGCCATTCTGCAATGGTTGGGCGCCACTCTCATCAAGAGCGATGAAGAGAAACGCGGTTGGCCTTTTCTTCACGAAGGACTTTCCGACGAATCCACAACCGCCAAGCCTCTAGTTTGGAAACTTTACACCAAGGCATCGCTCGGTCTTAAAAAATACGCTGAAGCCTTACGTGGAGCCAAAGCCATCCTAGAACTGGAAGAAAATCCATACCGCAAGGCCGAAGCACTCTACTTCAAATCCCAGGCACACAATGGTCTCAAGCAATTTGATGAAGCTCGTTTGGCCGCTTCTGATGCCCTTAACCTCCGCCCCGCCGGAGCACTCGATATCCAGCTCCGCATGTTCGCCGGAGATATCGACATCACTGCCAAAAAACCCGAAGCCGCAATCCGACACTATATTATCGTTGAAAGCACTTTCGCAAAATCTACTGACGATAAAAGAGAGGCACTTGCCAAGGTCATTTCAACACTCAAAATGATCGGGACTCCAAAAGCGTTGGAACTCTTAAAAGACTATCAGCAGTAAGAAGAGCTCTACTCCCACTCGATACTCGCAGGCGGCTTTGTCGAGATATCGTATAGGACACGATTAATACCGCTAACTTCATTCAGAATTTGCTGACTGGCCTCACGAAGGAGTTGGGCCGGCAAATCTACCCATTCGGCAGTCATGGCGTCTTCGGAGATCACCGCCCGCAAATTGGTAGCCCACTCGTAGCTTCGTTCATCTCCTTTCACCCCAACTGTCTTAACCGGAATTAATCCGGCATAAGCCTGCCAAACCCGATCATACCAGCCATGCTGTTTTAGTTTCCCAATAAAAATCGCATCGCATTCACGGATTATATTGAGACGTTCACGATCAACCGCACCTGGACACCGAACGGCTAATCCCGGCCCCGGGAATGGATGACGCCCAAGAATATCAGGAGCAATTCTTAACGCCGCCCCTAACTCACGAACCTCATCCTTAAAGAGCTCAGCCAGAGGCTCCAGCACCTTACCCTGTTCCTGAAGTTCAAGAATTTTAGGAACGCGGTTGTGGTGTGTTTTTATCACAGAAGCTTTTGACTTTGCATTTGAAGCACTCTCGATGACATCGGGATAAAGGGTCCCTTGAGCCAGCATATCGGCATTCCCAACGGAATCCCAAAAAACCTTAATGAAAAGATTCCCAATGATCCGCCGCTTCTCTTCCGGATCTTCTTTTCCAGCCAAAGCACCTAGAAATTCGTCGGAAGCATCCACCGTTTCAATCTCTACGCCCATGCGATGAAAATTATTTTGCACTACAGTTGCTTCGTCTTTTCGGAGGAGTCCGTTATCCACAAAAATCGCACGAACATTCACCCCCGCCTCTTTTAGAAGCACGGCCAAAACCGTGCTATCAACTCCCCCGCTCACACCACAAACCACTTGTTTCTCGCCAACAAGTTCACGGATCCCCTCGATCATTTCACGCTTAAAATCCTCGATATGAAAACGCTGAAGTTCGTCGGCTTGCTGGAGGAAATTCTTAAGAATTCGCAATCCTTCGTGGGAGTGCGTGACCTCGGGGTGAAATTGAATTCCAAAAAAACCACCGGGCCAGCGTAAACTCACCGGAGTCCCATGTTGGTTGGTCGCAATCACTTCAGCTTCCTCATGCAGATCTTGCACAGTATCCGAGTGACTCATCCAAACCTGAGAATCTTCAGAAATCTCGTCATAGAGATCCTTGTGGCAGATCGGAGTGAGAGCAGCTGCACCATATTCCCGCTTATCGCTCTTTTTCACGGAGCCCCCAAATTTGATATTAAGAAGTTGCATCCCGTAGCAAACTCCAAGAACGGGTACTCCAAAGGTCTTCAATTTCTCAAAATCGATATCCGGAGCATCCGCCTCGCTGGTGCTCTTAGGGCCACCAGAAAGAATGATTGCTCCAGGCCGACCAATTTCAGCGATATCTTCAGGGGAATAAAGCTTAGCGAAAAAGCCCAATTCGCGAATTCGGCGAACGATGAGCTGGGTGTATTGCGAGCCAAAATCGAAAACAGCAACATGTTGAATCTCTTGCATCTTAAAAACTAGGAAGCGGGTTGGTAATTCGTGGGCTCCTCGGTAATGGTGACATCATGAGCGTGACTTTCTCGAAGACCACCCGGGGTAATGCGAACAAATTCGGCCTTTTCCCGAAGCTCGGTCAAATTTCGAGCCCCTACATATCCCATTCCAGAACGAAGTCCGCCCATGAGTTGGAAAACAACATCAGCCAGTGGTCCTTTATAAGGAACACGACCCTCTACCCCTTCGGCAACTAGCTTACCGCTAGAGTTTTGGCCGTAACGATCACCCGCGCCCTTTCGCATCGCTCCGATCGAGCCCATGCCACGATAAGTCTTAAAGCGACGCCCCTGAGAGTGAACGGTCTGTCCTGGACTCTCTCTCGTTCCGGCAAGCAAAGAACCTAACATGACGAGATCGGCACCCGCAGCAAGAGCCTTGGTGATATCGCCCGAGTATCGAATTCCGCCATCAGCAATTACCTGCACGCCACGTTCGTGAGCAGCATCGGCAACATTTTGAACGGCCGTAAACTGAGGCATACCCACTCCGGATATTACGCGGGTGGTGCAAATCGACCCTGGACCAACCCCAACTTTCAGGCAATTTGCTCCCGCGCTGATCAAGTCCCTAGCACCCTGGGCCGTAACGACGTTACCGGCTACAACTGGAATATCACCAAGCTCGCGAAGCTTCTCAATCACCTTCATGACACGGGAAGTATGCCCTGTCGCGGCATCTATAAAAAGAGCATCAGCACCAGCTTCAAGGAGAGCCTTGGCACGATCTAAAAATTCAGGCCCTGGCCCCACCGCCGCGCCGCAACGAAGTTGGCCGTTTGGATCCTTGGACGCACTGGTAAAAATGATTCGTTTTTCAATATCAGCACCGGTAATCAATCCAGCTAGAGTCCCCTCATTATTCACCAAAGGGAGTTTTTCGATCCGGTTTTTGTAAAGAATCTCCCGAGCCTGGCGTTGATCCATATCAGCCGGCGCTGTCACCAAGCGGTCCATCGGCGTCATCACATCTTCAACCAGAGCTTTCTCACTTGGGATATGACGAAGATCACGTCCGGTAACCATTCCCTCAAGACGACCATTTGGATCGACTACCGGGAATCCGGAAAATCCCTCCCGCCCCATAATTTCGCGAACTTCAGCCACCGTTTGCTTCCTAGAAACTGTCAGGGGCTTATAAATCACCGCATTCTCGGAACGCTTTACTTTAGCCACCATTGAAGCCTGTTGTTCGACGGTACAGGCACGATGAATAACTGCAATACCACCTTCACGTGCAAGAGCCATTGCAAGGTCAGTCTCAGACACCGTATCCATGGCAGCTGAAACGATTGGGATATTTAGTGGAACTCCCTTGCACAACTCGGTGCTCACATCGGACTCGGAAGGGAGCAGTTCGCTCAAACTAGGCGTCAAAAGGACGTCGTCAAAAGAAAGGGCCAAAGATGGTTCCGCCATGGAGGAATCAAGGGAATTTGGCCTCCGATAGCAAGCGCGATTCGCGCTATGATCCAAAAAAACCTCTAGGAACCGATCATGATCAGTTGCCAGAGGCCTAAATTACTAGATCAGTTAATAGCAAGGAATCAGTCGAGAAAGACGATTTTCCCAGGCTCACCTTTAGCCTCAGCCTCCGCCTGCACCTGCTTTTCATGCTGTTCGGGCGAGCAGGAAGAATCGATTGGAGCGTCAGGCTTTTCTTGGTTTACATCGACGAGACCCTTCTCAAGAAGAAACGCTTCCACTTCCTCTCCACTTACATCCGGAAGCATTTCACCGTTTACCTCAACACAAGGGCTGAGAGGTTGACCTGTTTTCTGTTCCATTTCCCAACGGAAAGCGGGATTCTTGATGATATCTTTCTCATCAAATTCCAATTCATACTTTCGCATTATAGCCCGGACGCCTTCGCTCCAGCCGCAAAAAGTTTTTAGATAAGCCGTGATTTGAGGTTCTTGATCGCTCATTGGGATGACTATAGCGAGGTCTTGAGCTCTTGCAACCACGCACCACCACCGGGAGTCTCAATACGGACCCGGTCCCCAGTTTTAACGACAAGCTTCTCAATCTCCTTTAATTCCTGCCACTGCCCGTCACGCAAGAGTAAATTACGTCCGGGAACACCATTGGGGCGCGGAATAAGCTGACGCCGCTGAGTGAGTAGCGACACGGTGGTTTCCTCCAAAAACTCGATCTCCCTTACTAACCCATCGCCCCCCCTCCACTCACCCTGCCCACCGGAACCACGACGGATACCGAATTCACGAACCCGCACAGGAAACCTCTCCTCAAGAATTTCTATGTCAGTGATAGCCGTATTAGTCATATGAACGTGACATCCACTCCTGCCATGCCAACCCGGGCCAGCCCCAGCTCCACCTCCAATTGTTTCATAAAATCCAAAACGCTCGTTTCCAAAAAGAAAATTATTCATGGTGCCCTGCCCGTGGGCCTGTAAGCCGAGGGCTTCTAGAAGAACATCTACAACTCTTTGGCTGGTTTCAACATTACCCCCAACAACAGCTGGGCAGGCTTCAGGATCGCACGTAAGCGGTGGGTCTAGAATACCTGGCTCGGTCACGATCTCGACTTGATCAAGAAGCCCTTCATTTAAAGGGACATCTGTTCTTACCCAAAGTCTCAAGGCGTATAGTACTGCACTTCTAACAATAGCCGGAGTGGCATTTAGGTTACCTGGATGAACGTCAGCAGAGCCCGAAAAATCTACCACTAGTTTTTCATCTTTGGATATTTTCACCCGGATTACTGAACCGTCGTCCATCTTGTCTTCCGCACTTGCTTCCCCAAATTCCTCTAAGGCTCTGGCAAGAAGCATTGAGGATCGACCATAAACACTCCTCATGTGAAAAACCACAACCTTCACTGAAGATTGATCAGCAAGTTTCCTCAACGCTTTCACTCCATATCGATTAGCCACAACTTGCGCCTTTAAGTCCGCCAAATTATCGGCAGGCGATCGAGAATCTCTAAAAAACTCATCTCCAATGGATTCTATTGAAGTAGGAGGAATGACGATTCCTTCATCAGCAAGACAGCGACCATCTGGAGGCATCGAACCCGGAGTCTTTCCTCCAATTTCGGCATGGTGGGCTCGATTAGCAACAAACCCGAGTAATTGATCACCAACAAAGACCGGGCTAATCACCGTGACATCAGGCAAGTGAGATCCCCCGAACGCGGGGTGATTTACGACCACCGTATTGCCTTCCTCCCACGTTCGGTCGACAGACACCTTTCGCACACAGAGCCCAAGCGCACCCAAATGAACGGGAATATGGGGAGCATTCACGATCAAACGGCCTTCAGCATCCAGAAGAGCACACGAGTAATCGAGTCGTTCCTTGATATTCGTGGATAGTGCAGTCCTCCTTAACAACTCTCCCATTTCCTCAACCACACCCTCGAAACGTCGCCGAAAAAGTTCAGCTTCGACAACTGCGGGAGCACTTCCTTCCAATTCATTCCGCCCTTCCCATTCCAAACGTATTGACCCACGTGTCCCCCGAAAAATTCGCCACCCTTTTTCGAGCAGGAGAGTCGAAAATCCATCTTGCTCAAGAGTTAGTTTCTCTACCAATCCCCCTCGCTCAAAATATTCGTGTTCCAAATCGATCGACCTCCCGACGAGTTCCAACCTTAAGGCAACCCACTCGATTTCACGATCAACCGGGCGGGCATCTCCATAAAGCTCACGATATCTTGTCTCGAAGGCCTCTCTCAGTTCACACTCCGAAATCCTCTGCCCCCCCTCTATTTCGATGCTAGAATCCTGCCCTTTTAATCTGAGCTCAAACAAACTCCGATGAATGCTCCGACCTTCCCTCAACTGGTCTAATTCCTCGCTAATCGAATCATCTAATAATTTCAGAACCTGTTTTACTTTGATCTCTCTATCAGCAGCTTGATGTAATCCCCAAGCGCTAAGAAGACCCGCGTCAGCCGGAACTAGAATTCTCTTCATGCCAAGTTCCCTCGCCAGTGCACAAGCGTGTTGCGGACCAGCACCTCCAAACGCTACGAGAGTGTGATCTCGGCAATCATATCCATCTCGAGTCGAAACCTGTCGTAATGCTTCGGCCATGTGACCAATCGCGATCTTTCGAAGCCCCTCTAACAATTCCCCTCGATTCATCTCTTTCCCAATTTCCTGAATCAGTTCAACTAACCGCCCTTCGGCCGCAGTCCGGTCCAGCGGTATATCAGCACGCGTTTCATCCATGAAACCCAAAAGTAAATTCACATCCGTCACCGTAAGCGGCCCCCCACATCCGTAACAAGCTGGCCCCGGAGAACTTCCAGCACTTTCCGGGCCTACTTGAAGACCTCCATTTCTCCACTGACAAATTGATCCACCTCCAGCTGCTACGGTCTCAATTTTCACCGCTGGCGCCAGAACCTTCACCGGACCGATCTCCTGTTCGTAACGATAGCTAGGCTCACCAGAAATCCGGGACACGTCTGTGCTAGTTCCACCCATATCGAAAGTCAGAACTTGCTCCAAACCGCAAGCGCGGGCCAGCGCCGCCGCCCCAGCAATTCCACCCGCCGGACCGCTAAGCAAACTATCCACAGGACGGAATGTTTCCGCAGATTTCAACTGCCCAGCACTTGTCATTAGAGAGATCGGGATTCCAGGCAGAGCATTTTCAAGCGAGCTCAGAAAACCTCCCATCACTGGGGTCAAATAAGCATTAGCTACGGTCGTTTCCATTCTGGGCCACAACCGAATCATGGGCGCTATTTCATGAGATACACTCACATCCACAAATCCACTGTCGCGTAAGATTTCAGCAACTCGCTTCTCATGACTCGGAGCCACATCCGCATGAATCATTGCAATTGCCACAGCCTTTGCCTCTCGTTGAGCCTCAAGCTCCGACTCATCAAGAGGTTCCAACTCACGACCTTGCCGGTCAAGACGGCCAGACACCCCAATCACCCGCTTGGTCACTGGAACCGAAAGAGAAGGCGATAACTCAAATAGATCCGGCCGACGTTGATCACGGACCTCCAACAAAGACTCAAAACCCTTAGATGTATAAAGATCGACCGGGGTGCCTTTCCGTTCCAGCAAGGCATTTGTTCCTCGAGTCGTCGCAACCCGTAAATCAGCTCGAGGAAAGTCAGAACCGGGCGCAGTGCCGGTCAAAAGACGAGCTGTAACAACCGAAGCATCTTCGCCCGAAAGTAGCTCAATAATCTGGCCTAACTGAAACTGACCTTCCACCTTAATCTTTCCAAGATTGGGCACCGATTCAGTAATCAAAGCCCCATCAACCGAAAAACCCTCAAGTCCTTGATCATGATCCGAGAGAGGGCGCTCACAAACTAACCACCCATCCTCGATGGCCACAACCGAAGCACGAAGGATCCCGGAAGAAAGAACCTTACAACGAATCTGTGACCCCGACGGAGTTAATGCCCACCCGTCCGCAAATGTTCCACCCACATCGATCCGAATCTGCCAGTCTGCCATAATTCAGTTTTCCAAAAATCGCGGAGAAGAATTAATCAATTTGAGAAAACTCACGCGCAACAATCGTTAAAATTTCCCGAACACCTGGACGGTATTCGCCCACATAGAAGACAACTAGGGTCGTCGCTTCACCATGAATCAGCTCAACTGAAGCTTCTTTTGAAACAACCTCTAAGTTGGTGCTATGGCCAAGCTCTTGTATCCCATCGCGCAAAACGCTGAATGCAGCACGCTCGGCTCGTCCCAGTAATTTCACACTCACAATCCCGGCAAGCTCAGATGCCCTTTTTAGAATTTCATCGCGGTTCAAATCATGTGCGACTCCAAAAATGGCACGCAAAACCAACTGCCGGTCATCGACAGATTGAGACGGTGGGACTAGATTCGGATATGGATCAGGGGCCGGCGATAGCGGAACATTCGGCTCAGCACCGCGCCTCGGTCCTGATTGCTGCAAGGGATCAGGCATCGCTAGCGGGTCTGGGTTATCGATTTTGGGATTTTGAGGGACAAGTTTAGGAACACCCTCTGATTTTTTGGGGAGTGCAAATCCTTCCATCGGCTCCAAGAGACGAATTGGAGAGGGCTCGCCCTCCGCCATACTGCAATCAGCCTCTATCGAAGCGGATGGCAGCGAGATCTCCTTCCGAAGCCTCTCCTCGGGGAGCCCGTCTAATGGCATTTCCTTCATTTCTCCATCCTGGGGTGTCGCCTGCATAGATGCTCGCCTGAAATGATTTCCCAGTGGGGTGGAAGCATCGCGTTTCATAGATCAGAAGAGGATAAATTTTTCACCCTTACTCAGCCAGACGTTTCAGCTTTCGCTTCATTGACAACTTGGCTGCAGTCGGCAAACGGTCCACAAAGAGCACTCCATTAAGGTGATCCGTTTCATGTTGAATGGCGCGAGACAACAAGCCGTCAGTTTCCACAAGAATCTTGCGACCGTTAAGCAGCTCTAGAGTTGCTCTAACCTGAGCCGGACGAAAAACCTCAGCATTGACCCCCTCAATACTAAGACAGCCTTCGGTCGCTGATTCTCTCTCACTTCCAAACTCAAGTGATGGATTTAAAAACACCAACGGCATAAGATCATCGAGGGAACTTTCTTCGCCGTCGACTTTCAAAAAGGTAATGCATTCGGGATCATGGGATACATCCACCACCGCCATTTGAATCTCACGATTGACTTGAGGCGCAGCGAGCCCGACCCCCTGAGCGTGAACCATCGTCTCAATTAAATCTTCTCCAAATTGCTTAAGTTCGTCGGTCACTTTTGTGACCTTGCGGCATTTTTTACGAAGCACCGGATTGCCATACTGGGTAATTTCAAGAATCATGATTAAGGATTTTCGGAGGGAGAAGAAGAGCTTGATGATTGAGGTTTTTCAACCAAGTAGTAAATTTCCTTTTCGGAATAGCCGGCGTCTATGGCAGCACTATGAGCTCCCAGAATTGTCTGAAATGGGCACTCTTTGTCTACTCGAAGGGCGAGTTTCAAACCAGCTCTCTCTTTCAGGTTGGCGATGAGGTATTCCTTCAACAAACCCGGAACTACTGGCGTCCCATCTAGTTCAGCACTACCATCTTTACCCAGCGACAAGGTCGACCGAGTTTGCTTAGTCGTGGTAACCTTCATCGAATGCGCTGATGGCAACGAAACCTGAATCTCCGGCTTAAGTTTCTTCTTTTCGAAATCATCCGGGTCTTTCATCGTCACAATGAAAAAAAACAAAAGCGTTACCAAAATATCGATCAAGGGAACGATCGAAACCGTGGGAGGCTTCCGGGCTGTACGATTAAATTCCACTCAAGAAATTTTTATGATTTGTCGCGAAAGAAAACGTGTTGATGACAGGCCGAAACCACCCGCCCTAGCAGGACCTCAAGCCGCGCCGAGAACAACTCAATTTTTCGGCTAAAAACACCCTGAGCAATGACCGCCGGAACAGTAATTGCGATCCCTACAATGGTCGTACTAAGCGCGGTCGCAATACCAGCGCGAATTCGCTCATTATCCTCCAAATCAGAGAAGGCTGTGACCAAGCCGCTCGCCGTGCCCAATAATCCAAGCAGGGGCGAAATTGTAATGATGACATCCAGAACCGACATTCCCGCATTCATTCGAACGATTTCTTCTCGAGCAGACGATTGCACCGCCTCCTGGACTTCTCCCTGTGTCTTCCCTGCATTGCCAAGGGCGACCGAACAAAGACGTGAAAGAGAGTTTTCCTCACGTGCAAATTCGCTTTGTAAATTGCCAAGCGTTCCTGCCTCAAGATGCTCTTCGAAGCGCTCGACTTCACGCCCCAGCTCATCGGGCACAATCTGTGAACGCTTTAAACTAATCGATTTCAGTATAATAACTGTCAAACCAACTAAAGAACATATCCCAAGTAGGATCATAAAAAACCCTCCCCCTCTGAAAAAATTCCACGTTGTTTCGAGTGCTTCAGAAAACTCCATATTTTTTACTTAATGATAATTAAAAGTGACAATAATCTCCAGAGGATCGCCCGCGAGTTCCTTAATAACATCTTTTGGCATCTTCGGAATATTGATCCCACTAAGCGCTCGCAAGATCATCCCCCACTGGGTCCCTGAAGCTCCGACCATGGCCATTTGCTTCTGACGTAAAACCTTGCCACTTTTGTTAACAACAAAGTAAAGAGTCACATTACCCGGCGCAAGAAGTGAACGATTGCTGATATTTTCCATCTGCCAAGCCGTTTCGAGCTTTTTGAAGATCCCCCCTTGGTATCGGCCAATTGCAGTATTGGTAACATTGAGTGACCCCTTACCATTCGCGCTAATTACTCCAGCAATACGGGTCTTTCGGGATCGCGGAGCGAAGCCGCCGTTCTCGTCAGCCGCTTCGCGCTGATCCTTTGCGAGGCGCTCGGGCAAATTCTCTTCGATCATTTCATTCTCCGGTTTGACCGGCTCCTTCTTCCGATCATCACCGACCTCCTCTTCTAATAATGCCAGAGCCTCCTCGATCGAGGTCAGTTCATCCTGCGGAACTGCCTCATTGGCTGCCTTGCGTGCTGGATTTTTCTGGAACGGTTTAGCATCACCGGTCGTCTTAGCGGCTTCTTGATTGATGTGCTCTTTTCCTTCCCCAACATCTAGCGAATCTTTAACACCAATATTCCCACTCACTGCATCTCCTTTAGCAAAATCAGAGTCGAAAGTTTTCGGGTCATTTATGGGAACTTCGTCTCCGGAAAGAGCCGCCCTATCATCCTCCCCTGCAACTGCTCCTTTATCGCTAGTCGCAGTGGTATCACGCTCACCAATCAAATCTCTTTCTTTGGGAGGGTCGACTGACTCCTGGGCCTCGTTCGTCTGAATAAAAGGTTGAGACGGCTTTTGTTCCTCAGCCTCTTTTGGCTCCTCAGGCTGTATTAGAACAACCGACACCCCAGCAGGATCTTCATAAACCATCTGCATTTTGATCAGATCGGGCGCCGGCTCAGATTCCTTTTCCTCATAATCAATCCGAGCCGAAAACAAATTCGAGGCCATGAGAATGACGAAGAGGAAAAACAGACCGATATGCGCCCATGCTGCGATCAGCAGAGCAAAAACGAAATCACGTCGATACATCAGACCATTCATGAGAACCGACGGAGTCTCGCCCGATGAGAATAAAAACACAACCCCTTAGCCCGCTAGGAGATAGCCTCCGACCAACTGACCTAAGAAATCTCCGGAATAGAAGCTGCCTGAACTTCTCGGTCATTAGGGGAAGAATCCTCACAATTTTCAGTTTAGGATCCCCGATCTACATCTATTCCCTACCAAATTGGTCTCATTAACGGCAGATGTCTAAAACAAGCTCATGAGCCGATCGTCTACCCCCACGCTATTTATCCCAAACTGCAGTTGCCACCAAAACGATTTGCACCCCCCAAGAAAATCGTTCTAGGTCTTAAAATCCCGCGATTGAAACACCATCCAGCCCAGAATAAAAAGAGTTACGCAAAGGCCCATCAAAATCGAATAACTCTCCACAATTCGTTCCCAAGGAACATTTTCCTGAAGAACGTAAATCCAGTTCGCCATTCGGAAGGTGATAAAGACATCTTTATGGTTGGCTAAAAAGGGGATGTTCTGCAAAACGAAATCAATAAAGAACACACTCAAGGCCATCACGGAAGCAGCAGCTGGCTTGATTTTTAGGCAGGAAAAAAAGAAGCCTAGAGAGGTTACTACACACATGCTCAAACCCATGAAGCAGGCCCCGGTAAAAAGCCGCTGGAATGCTTCATCGCGATCGGGATAGACCGCCAGAATGTACATCTCGGGATTCCAGACGAACAACCCACCTTCGCTTCCCATAGCAAAGAGAGCCATTCCATATCCGGTTAACCCCACAAAGATTACAAAGGTCACCGTGTAAATAATGACGGCACAGTATTTAAGAATTAAAATTCGCAACCGAGACACTGGACGCGATAACACCATCCGCATGTTACCATCCTCCGTTTCTTTCGCGACAATATCACCAGCAACTAATGCGAAATAAATTGAACCGAGCAAAAACATACTGAATCCCATAATCCAATAAGTTGCCGTCAATGATGATGAAAGAAGCTCAACCGGGATGAAGTTTCGTTTCGCCAAATCCTCAAATTGCTCACGCCCGACATAGATCCACAGAGAGAGAAGTAATGCTTCAAAGATCAAAAACACAACATATCCAATGTAAGTCCGCTTGCGGGCAAAAAGCTTCTTAAGCTCACCTTGTAATTGTCGAAGGAACATCATGGCTTACACAAACTACTATGTTCCAAATAGACATCTTCTAGTGATCGCTTGACCGGCGTCACCTCACTGACTTCTGCGCCGCGTTCAATCAAGGAACGCACCACGTCAGCGATCTCAGTCCCCTCGGGGAAAACCCACCGATCCTCGCCAAGCTTTTGCCCTCCGAAATCACAGACTACGCCTCTAAGAATTTTAGATGGCTTTGCTTGTAATCTAACCCCCGGCCGATCGTCCCGGAGCTCATCTACAGCTCCTTCGTAAACCAATTCGCCGGCCCGAATAATTGCAACCCGATCGCACATTTGCTCCACTTCGGATAAAAGGTGTGAGTTAAAAAGAACAGTCATCCCCCGCTCTTTTCGAAGCCCTAAAATGAAATCTCGAAACCACTTGATCCCCTCAGGATCAAGCCCATCAGTCGGTTCGTCCAACAAAAGAATTTCCGGCTCAGGAAGTAAGGCCTGAGCAAGAGCTAGACGCTGTCTCATCCCATGACTATAGGCCCCAACCTTCGAATGAATGCGATCGGTTAAATCCACCCGTTCAACTACGTCCATCGCCGCCTCTTTTTCGAAGCGTCCGCTCAAACCCACCAACACTTTGAGATTATCCCAACCACTCATGTAATCGTAGAATGCTGGGGCCTCAAAAATTGACCCCACCTTACAGAGTGCTTCTTGCGGTTTTTTCAAAACCGAAACACCACCAATAAAAACCTCTCCACTTTCAGCGGCCACCATACTAAGAATAATTCCAAGCGTAGTACTTTTTCCTGCGCCATTATGTCCGAGCAGGCCATAGATTTCACCACGCTTGACTTCAAAAGAGACTCCCCTCAAGGCATTCTTTCCTGCAAACTTTTTAGTGAGATTTTGAACCTTCAGCATCATTCAGTTTTTTACGTCGAAATCCAAATCCTTCCCCGCTGATAGATCAAGAAAAAGGAAATTCGTACCATTTTCATCTCCATGATATGCCTCCTTGTCATGAATTAGGGGAATCTTTGAACTCCCGCGCGACATTCCCATCATAAGCACCCTAGTCCGTTTCAAACCACTGGCACGGTGATTCCAAAAATAGCTCGACCCAGTCGTCCGATAATCCTCGTGGTCAGCCGGACATTGAAAAACCTCAGGCCCATCCACATAGGGGCTAAGGACTTCTTCAAGAACGTTATTCCCGCCAGAATGGGATTTCCTCCCCATTTTGATCCTCGGGAAAAAATTGCCATTTTCAGCAAGGTAACTCTCAAGAGCAGTGCCCAAACCTCTAAGTCTTGTGATGCATTTCGCCGATTGGGCGGTTGATTTCATCCCACTGAAAATGGGTATCCCAATACCTGCGAGAGCAATCATGATTCCCACCACCACTACCAGCTCTGTCACCGTAAAACCACGCCTCATAGCCCTACCTTTGGCTTAGCAAAGCCCTGTACAATCTCACCAACAGCATCCATAAAAGGGAGTAGCGACATCTTAATATCGGCGGAAGCGCTCTGGTAATAGGAACTAAACCCTTTGCTAATCACCACGTTTAAAATCTCAGGATCTTCTTCCTTCAAGCGAGCAAGGGCCTCAGCACCCTTTCCATCGGTCATATCCTGAACAGATCTCTCCACCATTTTCTGACGCTCTTCGGAAGGCATCTCGTCGAATGATTTCATGAGCCTCTCCATATTCTCGTTAAAAATCAAATCGACAAAGTGAAGCTTCTCCTCCTTGGAAAAGCGGAAAAACATCTCAATAACCTTCCCCTGCTCGTCGAGCTGCTTCCGCTGCCTCAAATCAAGTCGGTTGAGGGTTTCGGCTATTTCATCGATACTATCTATCCGCTGCTCCCTTCTAGACTCCGAGTAGCTTGTCATTTCTTCAACTGACCAATCCTCAAACTCGGCCTGTCCGATCATACCTGACACCTTTTCCGGAGTCGCTTTCCTAGCACCGCTCCAGCTCGTCATCCCCCAAACCGCAGCCCAGATTAAACCTAACACGATCGCGCCTCGAAGCAGTGTTCCCATGTTCATTAATGGGATGTTAACCCCTTTCTCTATGGGTGCAAACGATCATCAGAGATCGTTATTTCCGAAAAGCGGACCTGAGCTCCGAGAAGCTAGTCACTCTTAACCAGAGCACCCCGACCCCGTAAATAGTTGCTCCAAAGCCCACTAAGATTGCCGTCGAAATCGCTTTCGCCCATGGACCTGCATCAATCCAGCCAGCCATCAGCGCCTTCGCCCCCAACAATCCGACAGCCATCACCAGACTAGCAATCACCATCCCCCGAAGCCGACGCCAATTCTCTACACTTAAGGTCACAAATTCCCGCAAACCAATCCAAAGTAAAACTACATTTACCCAAGCCGCGATCGAGGTCGCAATCGCGATCCCAACATGCCCAAAGAAGGGGAAAAGAACCAAGCTGAATACAATATTCACAATTACCGTAATCCCAGCCATCCACATCGGAGACTTAGTATTCTCCCGCGCGAAGTATCCCGGCTGCAGTACTTTGATCAAGACATACCCCGGTAATCCTATCGCGAAAGCTCCTAGCGCCCGACCGGTTTGAAAGGAATCCGAAGAGGTAAATGTTCCCCTCTCAAAAATGACCGAGATGATTTCTTGCGGAATCACCATCAAAGCAATCGCCGCTGGCACGGTCACAATCATAGCCAACTCTAGCCCACTCACCATAGTCGCGCGCGCTTCACCTTCCTTACCACTATGAAGCAATCTTGTGATTTCTGGTAACAACACCATCCCGAATGCAATTCCGATCATCCCAAGCGGCAGTTGATAGATTCGGTCCGCATAGTAGATGTAAGAAATCGCCCCCTGTTGGAACGAAGCCACAATCCCTCCGACCAATAAATTGATCTGCTGGATTCCAGCTGCTATCACGCCGGGTCCCATCAGGACCAAAAGCCTCTTAAAGCTAGAATCAAAAACTGGTTTTTTAAAAACCACAGGCAAACCCGCTCGAAAACAGACCCACCAAAGCACACCCAACTGCAAAAAACCTGCGAGAGCTACACAGCCTGCCAAGGCGACTCCTCGCCACTCCACAAATTGCACTAGCCCCAGCAATCCACAAAGAAAAACCAAGTTCAAGATAACGGGAGAAAAAGCGGGGGCCGCAAACTTTTTCAAGGTCGTCAACACTCCGCTAAGATGCGCCACCAGCGCCATACAAAGCAGATAAACAAAAGTGATTTGTGATAGTTTGACCGTTAGATCATAAGCACCTGGATCATTATTGTAGATCGCAAGCTCTCCGCCTCCCGAGGCCATCCCCTTAAACACCGCATAATCGTGATCCGGAGGAAGAGGGATCCGCAGAAGCCCACCATCATTCACAAGCCAGTCTCCATCTTTAAATATCTGATCTCGAGCTGCCTCTATTTTTATTTTTTTATCTTCCTCGGTATCAGTATTCTTAAACTCGACCTCTCCGTCCCTTTTGAAGCTCTCTAAAATAACCGACGCCAGCTCAACCTCTTCGCCTTCTGCCTTGACCTCTCCACCGAAAACCTCACCGAAAACGTTAATGAAAGCAGGATTACCACGTTTAACTACACTTAGGTTTTCAAAACTGGCTTCACCCTCTTTCGTCTGTAAATAAACCGCTTTGGCACCCCGCAAAGGAATTCGAAACTCTATCGCCTCACTGCCAAGGTTTTCTTCAGTCTTAGGCAAAAAACCAGGCACTACCACAAGCATAATCGCGGCCATCAGGGGAATCGCCAAAAGAGTTAGCAACCCAAGGCTCCCGAACAAAATCGTGAAAGCATTATTGGCAAACTGCATTGCTGAATTACACCCGTCCCTCGTAACCCTTTTCCCGAACAAAGGGATGAAAGCCGCATTGAAGGCGCCTTCGCCGAAAATCCGGCGAAACATGTTTGGAAAACGAAAGGCTGCAAAAAAGGCATCCGCCACCATTCCAGTCCCCAAAAATCGCGCAATCAGGATGTCACGCATCACGCCCAAGATCCGGCTCATCAGGGTGAACCCGGAGATCGTCATCAAAGAGCGAAGCATGCGGGGGAAGAATGGATTCAACCCGCACCAAGCTCAAGCAAGGCTTTGCTAAAAGGTGAAATGCCTAAAATGGCCAGAACCAGAATTTTCGGCCAGGCGCCTTTCGCTGATACTGTCCATCGCCAACACTCAAGACCTCTACCCTTACTTGGGTCAGCCCATCTTCCTTAAAACCAAGTTTAGAGGCTGCCCTGGGTGTCACGTCGATAATTCGGCCCACAATGAAAGGCCCCCGGTCGTTGAGGCGTATATTCAGAACTTTCCCATTCGAAAGATTAGTCACTTTCACACGGCAAGGAATCGGAAGTGTTTTGTGAGCGCCTGATATATCCAAACGCCCCACCCGCTCTCCGAGAGAGGTGTTCCCACGTTTGAAGCCAAAAAAGCTACTCTCATCATACCACGAGGCAATTCCCTCCTCGGAGTAGTGGAGAGCACTCTCAACACTCAATGGTTGATAATGCTGCCCCCGGATACTGTAACCCCGAGTTTGATAACCTTTGTAATTAGGAGTCCCACATGAAACGAGAAGCAAGGCCGTAGGCAAAGCAACGAAAGCCAATCCTAAAGGCAACCTCATCCTAATCCACATCCCTGGCCTTGATCTCCGGCAACGTCCGAGCGACTTTTTCTTTAAGAGCCTTTCCAACCTGAAACTTAACCACGGCGCGGTCGGGAATTTTGATCGTTTTAGAAGGATCTTTAGGATTTCGCCCGGGCCTTCCCTTGGCGATCCTAGTTTCAAAGGTTCCAAAATCGCGGATCACGACGCTATTTGCTGCGGCCAACTCGCGCGAAACAATATCAACGACGAGGTGCAGCATTTTTGAAGAGAGAGCCTGAGTGACTCCTAACTCGTCGCTTACTTCTTGAATAATTTCTTTTTTGGTAAAGTTTGCCATAATCTGGGGAGAATACCGCCATCTTACGACCCTAACCTAAGATGATCTGTCAAAAAAATTTTGGAAAACTAATATATTTTTTGGTGATTACACTGATCATACACTCTCAGTCGTTCTGAAATGTAGCTTTACAACTTCCGCCAACTTTTCTTTACCGAATTTCCGTATAAATTTACGCGCAACTTCTTTGACGGCAGGACTAGCCCCTAACGGAAGTTCCAAGCCTACTTTTTCGGAAACACGATCCATCCAATCCAAAAAACTTTCTCGAGCTAAAATCGACCCGGCCGCTACCGCGATATCATTTTCCGCTTTGGTCCGTTCTTCTAAGATTAGCCTTACCCTCCGGTTTTTTAGCTCTCTTGCGATTAATGGCGCTTTGCTGAATTGATCCGATAAAGCCCTACCGCAGGATGGAACCCTAACTGATAAATCCTTAATTACCGTTGCGTGCCCTCTTGCTAGCATACGATTCACGTTATTATATTCTTCATAGAGCAAGTTATACCGCGCGGGAGCCCATCTAATCACTTTGTATCCACTTCCAACTTCAGCCCGAATTATATTAGCCAGCTCCCGAATCCTCTTACCCGAGCCGATTCTCTTACTGTCCATAATACCAGCATTCAGGAGAGCGCGCGTAATCTCGGAATTCGTATAAACCCCGGCTGCCACAAGCGGTCCAAAGTAATCCCCCTTACCGCTTTCGTCGATTCCGAAGTGAGGTTCAAACATCTCTGCCTGCCAATGCTCCTCATAGCCCAAACGCGCCTCGCCGACCACTTCAGGCTCAAGAACAAATTTCACAAATTCCTCCGTCTCTTTTCCTTGAACCAAAACTTTGGGCCCTTTCCGGTAAACCGTGACATTAAGCTTCCCTCTTTTAGCCGAATAAATAGCGTGTTCCTTCTCCTGAAAGTCAAACCCGCCCATCGACAAGCAGTCCTTCAAGATCGCAACCTGCTCAACTGACAGAGCCAAGGTATAAGTGACTTTCCCCATTCGCTAGGGGACTCTAACGCTCTTCCCCCAAATTCCCAATACCGGATTTTCGTTGGCTCAGATAAGCTTCATCCTTAACCTTCTTACGAAGCATGGACAAACCCAGCGCACAATATCATCCGCTCAAAGATAAGCGCCAATTCCGGAATGCTATCCTCGAATGGTTTCAGGAAAACGCTAAATCCTATCCATGGAGAGAAACAACTGATCCATGGCCGATCCTCGTATCAGAAATCATGCTTCAGCAGACCACCGTCGCCTCGGTTATCGCCAACCACCGCTTCGAAAACTTCTTACAAAAGTTTCCTAATATCGAGGCGATTTCTGTTTCCTCAGAGGAAAAACTTTTACGAGCTTGGGAAGGGCTCGGTTATTACAATCGCGTTCGCAATCTTCAAAAAGCAGCTCAGACCATTTTGCAGGATTATGAAGGTAAATTCCCCTCCGACGCTGAAACCCTCGAAACCCTCCCTGGGGTTGGTCGCTACACTGCAGGAGCTGTGAGTAGCTTTGCCTTTGATCACCCTGCTCCCATCGTCGATGGCAATATCGCTCGGGTCCTTTCACGACTCTTGGATTACCACAAAGAAGTTGATTCTACTGAAGGACAAAAAGTAATGTGGAAGACCGCTGGCGAACTCCTAGCCCCATCAAAGGCTAGACTATTCAATTCGGCCCTCATGGAACTCGGCCAAACCATTTGTTCTTCCAAATCTCCGACCTGTCTTATCTGTCCGGTCCAAAGCTTTTGCCAGACAAATGACCCTAGTCCCCTTCCGCTCAAAAAGCCCCGTAAGAAATTTGTCCAAATTAATGAACACGCTTTTTTCTGGACTGAGAACAACCGAATTCTCCTGTCAAAAGGCCATGATTCTCGTCGCAAAGGATTTTGGAAGCTTCCTCTTCGCTCACCAGAGGAGTGCGCCCATTTAGATTTCCTCAGTCAACACCGCTACACTATTACCCACTACAAAGTCACATTATATCTTTACCACGCCAAACCGCCCCAACTCCTCGAAGATGAGGAATATCATTTCATTTCAGAACTTTCAGACCTCCCCATCGCCACCCCCATCCGAAAGATCCTCAGCGCGAAAGCTTCAGAGCTTGAGCGCTAACCCAAGCAAACCCGACCTAGGGTTCCCGCCTCTCCAAACTCTCAGCAGGACATCTTGAATGTCTCAGAGTAACCCGGTGGTAACCAGCCAAACGAACAGTGAGAATTGCGACAAAGCAGCTAAAAAACAAAAAATAGAACGAAGTAAAAAGTTCAAGATTGGAATTGGAAGCGCACTGCCGCAGCCATCCAAACCACAGCAGTCTCAGTCCGCAAAACAAGTTCACCCAAACCAACCGGGACAAATCCCGATTCAAAAATTCTTTCATATTCTCCTGCCGAGAAATCGCCCTCTGGCCCAACCATCAAAACCACACGTTCGGGAACCTCAAGTCCATCGAGTACTTCCTTCAGTGTTTTAGTTTCTGAAGTGAGGGCACCAACAATCCTAGTGCCGCCCGGTTCAATATTCCTTAAGTAATTATCAAGTAATGCGGGCACCATCACCTCAGGCAGATGATTCTGCCCGCACTGCTTAGAAGCCTCTAGCAATATCCTCTGCCACTTATCCCGCTTCGCCAAAGCCTCGCCAGTCTTAAATCGAACATTCCCTTGATCACTCACCAGTGGTTGAATCCGATTCACTCCCATCTCAACCGCTTTCTGCAGAATAAGGTCAAAACTTTTTCCCTTGGGAACCCCTACCGCTACCTCAAGCTGCGGTAACACCGTTGAAGTATTTCTTGTATCAATTAATTCTAGGCGGGATTCATTTTTGGAAACCCCACAAACTCTAGCGCTAGCTTCCCTCCCATTCCCATCAAAAATAGCAATTTCATCCCCGACCTGCTTTCGCATTACCTTGAGACAATGATGCGCCTCGTCACCCCTTAAGGTGGGATTCTCATCCCACTGGTCAGGCGATAGAAAAAAGCGATCCATCTTGCTGGCTAGCTATCGAAGAAGCGTTTTGCCTTTTCAAAAAACGACTCTTGAACCGGTGAATTCTTCTCGCCGATCGACTCAGTAAAAGCCACCAACCTCTCACGCTGATCGGAGTTGAGTCTAGTGGGAACTTCTACCTGAACCTCGACATGAAGATCACCTTTCCCTCGTCCATTTAAAGCAGGCATTCCTCGATCACGAAGACGGAAGGTCGTTCCACCTTGCGTGCCGGCAGGCACCTTCATGGTTGCACTCCCCGTCAAAGTTGGCACTTCCAATTCGCCTCCCAGAGCCGCTGTTGAAAATGGTAAGGGCACCTCACAATAAAGATCATCACCGTCGCGCTGAAAGACATCATGATCACGCAAATGCAGAAACACGTACAGATCTCCTGCCGCCCCCCCCCCGCATCCCCGCATCACCTTTACCGGTTGAACGAAGTCGAGTCCCATCATCAACTCCAGCCGGAATTCGAATGATCACCCGCTCGGGCGCTTGCTTGCGACCATCACCACCACAATCCCCGCAAGGATCAGCAATATTCTGGCCAGCACCCCGACAATCAGGGCAAGTCGCCTGCTGAATGAAAATTCCACGTTGTTGGCCTACTACACCACGTCCGCCACATGTGCTACAGGTATTCGTACCAGCACTGCCCGATTTGGATCCTGAACCAGAACACTTTACGCAACTCGCATACTTTTCGATCTCAAGCTCCTTCTCCACACCTTCGGCTGCCTCCTCCAGTGTGATTTCAAGATCATATCTCAAATCACTTCCACGTTTCTTCCCTGATCGATCTCGGCGACGACCTCCCCCACCGCCAAAGAGATCATCGAACATACTTCCACCACCTCCTCCACCGAAGACTTGACTGAAAATATCCATCGGGTCGTGGAACCCTCCACGTCCGCCGCCACCTCCGCCACCACTCTTGAAAGCAGCGTGACCATAGCGATCATAGGCAGACCGTTTTTCCTCATCACTGATCACCTCGTAGGCCTCGCCAATCTCTTTAAATTTTTCTTCAGCCTTCGGATCATCCGGATTCTGATCCGGATGATGTTTCATCGCCAACTTGCGATAAGACTTTTTGATATCGCCTTGGGAGGCATCTCGAGAAACCCCCAGCACCTCGTAATAATCCCGCTCAGCCATTACTCAGCTCCCCCCTCGTTTTCAGCACCCTCCTCGGCAGATTGCTCCCCACCCTTTGCCACAATAACCGCTGCTGCCCGTAACAAGCGATCATGCAGTATATAGCCCTTACGCTTTACAAAAAGAATCTCTCCCGCCTCGGCACCCTCCTTTTTCTCTTCGGCTACCGCTTCATGATAATTGGGATCAAAAACCCCCTCAGCAGCAACCTCTTTGACACCTTGCGCAGAAAGAAAATCATCAAGCTGCCCTTTCACCATGGCCATCCCTTTGTAGATCATTGAATCTTGTTCCTGCTCCGCCATCTGCAGACCCATTGAAAAATTATCAAAAATCGGAAGCAGCTCCTCGATTAAACCGGATCGTGCAAATCGCAAATCCTCGGAACGCTCGCGGGCCATCCGCTTACGATAATTATCCAGATCGGCTGCCGAACGAATCGCCGCTTCCTTCCACTTCATCGCCTCAGCTTCTGGAGTCAAGGGAACCTCAGGAACCTCCTGTTCAGGAACCTCCTCATTTTCATTCTCTTCAACAATTTCTTCGGTCGCTGCGACGTCTTCCTCAACGACTTCAGTTTCCTGATCGTGATCTTGCATGGCGGGAACCAATACCGTCCCCCTCCCAATGTCAACCCGTCGCTTTACTACAAAATGAAACCCTCCTCGTCTAACGGACCAAATTCCCCTGCCTCCCAACCTGGCAGCAACTTTCCGCGCGTCCCCTCGCGCCAGCCACTCTGAGAGAGCATCGTCGTCGTTTCATAATCCGGATTAGGCCTCGCAAAGCTTGCAACCCGACCATTTTCAACCAAACAGCCGTAGTAATTTCCGTCGCTCAAACCCAGCTCGTCAAAGCTCCATACAATCACTTTTTTTCTCCGCAAATGCCTCACCAAGTCATCCCGCCCCACCACTCCGCGAAGCGCCACAGAATCAATTCTCTCCCGTGACACTTTCGCCAAAATTGCGGCATCGCTCAAACCATCAGCAAGAGAAACCGTTGCCCCAACACTGAGCGGCCAAAGTACACCCAAAATACCACTTAAATCGTCCTCGGGTAACCATTCAACGAGTAGGCGTGTCCGACGATGAGCCATATGCACTTGGCTCAACTGATTTGCATTAATTCTCATTCCGCGTCCCACTTCGTCCTTTCCAAAGCAACGATCTCTCATCTCGGTCCAGCCCCGTGGCAAATCACCAGAAATCTCCGGTTCACAGTTCTCCCTAGCGAAAAGCCTGCCTTCCCGGTCTGCCGCAGTCTTTACCGACAAGCCACGCAGTGCATCTCCAATATCAACCTTCCACGGGATCGGCGGACCAAAAGCCACGGTCACTCCGTAGCGTAAAATCTGAGGAGGCTTTCTAAGGAAATTGCCTTCCGAAAATGACCACATCGAGCCCCAGAGCCCATCCATATATGCTGGCATAACCTCCGCATTCCCTTTCTTTGCCATCATCTGATAACCACGTTTAATCTCACAAAGCGCCCCTGTTCGAGAAAGCTGGCCCTCCGCAAACACACAGACAACCGCTCCTTCCTTTAGCGCATTTGCCGTGATCCGAATTCCATCCCGCGCTTTGCTTGGAGAAATTGCCACCGCATCAAAAAGCCGAGCAAATCCACCGACCCACTTACTCTTGAAGCAATCTGCGAAAAGGACAAACCGTATCGGCCTCGGGCAAGCCGCAGACAACACAAAAGCATCAATGTAACTCAGATGGTTTGGCACCATCAGGACCCCTCCTTCTTTCGGAATGTGATCCACTCCAAGCGCCCGAATTTTGTAAACCGAACGAAAGATCCCTAAAAACACTAGGCGAATGAAATCTTTTGGTAACAAGCGCATAATATGAACTGTCGCCCAACCGCAAATCCCAGACATTAAAATAAATTGGAGACAAAAGGGAACCCCCAGAAACGACAGGAAGAATTGGATCCCCACCGCTAGAACCAAACCAAGGTTGATACACAAATTAGAAGCTGACAGCACCATCCCTCGCTGATTTTCAGGAGCCTGATCTTGCAAAAAAACATTCAAAGGAACCAAATAAAGAGCTCCTCCAAAACCGGTTAAAACAAGTAACAAGAACGAAATCGCCCCCATTTGAAAGATCGCTAGAAACCCAGTGGATAAGCACATCAAAGCCCCGCCAATCACAATTAGCCCCAGTTCATTTCGACGATTACAAATCCAACTAGCAAGCAAACTTCCGACCACAATTCCTACTACGACTGGTATCCAAAGAATCGCTGCCCCTACGCCCAATCCTTCCAAGCTGCCCCACCGATCCGCGGCGATCTGAATCAATAACATTTGAAGAAAACCTCCAAAGCACCAAAAAAAAGCAATACCCAAAGCGCAACGCCACAAAGCCTCGTTTTTTCTTAGTTCCCGTAAATCCCCGAAATGCCTAACCGTCATCGCCCACGAAAAAGTCTCACTCGATTGAGATTTCGTCTTCTGGATCATATGGGAAAAACAAAGAGATAAAACAGCTCCAATCAAAATCCATAAAACTGGAATCATCGCCGCAATCCATGGAGTAAGCCCGTTTTGCAAACCCCAGGCATCATACCAAAACCCTCCAATAATTTGCCCTAATAGAATCATCAAGACAACAGATCCTTCCATCACTCCGTTGGCAAAGCCCAGCCTTTCACTTCCAACCAACTCTTTTACCACTCCCATTTTCGAGGGACTTAAAAGAGCCGACTGCATCGCCAACAAAAAGAAAGCAAACATGACCACGTAAAGTGGCCACGAAGCGGCCTCCTGCCGCGACCCTAGCCACAACCCACAACCCATTAAAAGAAGCACCAACAACTGAAACCAAGATGAAAGTCTAATAATTAGACTCTTCGAAAAGCGATCACCCAACCACCCAGCTATCGGGGCAAATAAAATGAAGGGAAGGATCGCTAAAAGTGCAAAGAGATGTTCCACCCTACTCGGCGCAAGGCCCATTGACGCCAACCCCATCCCCAGCGGGATTAAGATAAACTTGGTGAAGCTATCATTGAAGGCATTTGTCGATTGCATTCCGATCAAAGACCAGAATGACACCCATTCTCGCCTTCGGGGCTCCCCTAAATCATCGTTCACAAATGTGACCATGATCCAACCTTCCCTCTTTTGAAAATCGATAATTCATCTTCATGCCATCATCTCAATCGATATTGCTAAAATTCAGGCTTCAACCACCCCCAGCCAACTTAAGACTCGATGAGATCACCCACCTTCTCAAACACTCCCCCACCCAGTAATCTTCCGCCTTCATAAAAGGCGCATATTTGCCCCGGTGTCAGAGCTCGTTGATGTCTTGTGAACGACAAGGCTAATTTACCTCCCTCAATCTCTCTTACCTCAACCGCCTCGCTCTTCGCCCGATATCTAGGTTGAACTTCCGCCCTGCCCCCTGGCACCGCCTCGTTAATCCACGAAAGTGATCCAACGGTGCAAGTCTCAGCATAAAGCTCACTCGTTGCAGGCTCGTCCCAACCGACGATCAATTGATTCTTCTCCGCGTTTTTACCCACCACGACATAAGCCATCCCAGACCTCGGGGACGCCACTCCATGCCCTTTGCGTTGCCCCAAGGTATAAAGGTGTAACCCATCATGTCGCCCCTTCACCTTACCATCTAGATCGACGATCTCCCCCGGGCAATCGGAGACGTGATGACGTAAAAAATCACTCATCTTGATGTTTCCTATAAAGCAAATCCCTTGGGAGTCCTTTTTTTCAGCCGTGGGTAAATCAAATCGCCGCGCCACTTCGCGCACTTCTGGCTTCAACATCTCGCCTGCTGGAAAAAGAGCATGTTTCGCCTGATACTGCGTCATCATCGCCAAAAAATATGACTGATCTTTGTTAGGATCTGCCCCTCGCAAAAGATCCACTGAGCCGTCTTTACGGATACGTCTCCGAGCATAGTGCCCGGTGCCGACAGCCTCAAATCCCTGCTCTAAGGCATAGTCCAAAAACACGCCAAACTTCATTTCACGATTACACATGACATCCGGATTGGGCGTTACTCCGTCGCGATATCCCTCGAGCAAATAGTTCACGATCCGCTCACGATACTGATCAATTAGGTCAATCACTCGAAACTCAATCCCCAGTTTTTTCGCAACAAGATGAGCATCTTCAAGATCACTTTCCCAGGGACAATCGCCAGGCAAGCCTTCTTCATTAATCCAATTCTTCATGTAGCCACCCACGACCTCGTGTCCTTGTTCTACCAACAAAGCAGCGGCTGCCGAGGAATCAACCCCGCCTGAAAGTCCGACCATAATCCGTGCCACAGAGATGATTTAACCCGCCAACGCATTTCCGGCAAGCCATCGAAAAATTAAACCATAAGCTCAGTTAGCGGCCCACTCTGATCAATAATCTCGCTCAAACCTAGGTCGCGATCTCCATAATCATCCACCAACATTCCGGCAGCATGCTGCAGGCTCATGAGAAAATTTGCCAATACCCGATGACCGCTTTGGTTGTAATGTGGATAATGAAGATACCTTCCGGTCTTAAACGCTCCATTCATATTTCCCAACATAATCAGAGGCATATTTTCATAGCCTGTGTGATGTTGGCTCCCTGCATCGCTCAAGAAAACAATCACGGTATTATCGAGCATTGTTCCATCGCCCTCTGGAACAGCCTTGAGCTTCCCAGCGAGTCCCGCAATTAACTCCATCTGGAAAGTCCTAATCTTGGATCTCATCTCGCGACCCTCTTCCCAGTTGGACTCAAATCGATCCTCTGTTCCCTCAATGTCAGCAGTATGACCAATTTCGTGCACAGAAATTTCCTTCATGCGCGCGTGGTCAAAACCTTGGTAGCGCACCTCCAGTTGATCCGCTCGGATCGTAACCACATTTGTTAACCCTGTAATGAGTGACGAAGCAGCCAGATCAAAGTGCGCCTCTAGCCGATGAGTCTCGATTGCCGAAGTAAACTTATCGTCGAGCTTAGGAGCCATCTGAGCCAGGGAATCGCCCATCGTGTTGAGCTTCACCTGACGATCCCGGAGAGATTCGAAGCCATTCAAATAATGATCAAGCTTTTCCTTTTCCTTCGAGTTGAGCGTCTTCTTGGTTCGCTTCACGTCATCAACTAGAAAATCCATAAGATTTTGGTGGGCCATTTCTTCTACCTTGGCATTATCACCAGTCATAACAGTGCCAAAAACCTCTTTGTAAGCTAGCATCGCAGAAGCGTAGGCCGGAGTCCTTGTATTTTTCCCCTGTGCCGAAATATCGAGATATCGAAAAAGCTCATCTTTCTTTGTTCCAATGTGAAATGCCAAATGAGGAAAGATACTCGGAAACTTTTTCGCAAACGCCGCATCAAGCGTCTCTCTCCTAGGAGGCGCATGATCACCAGAGGAATATGCTCCCAAAACACCAAAATGTCCACCGTGTGGTCCTTTGCAAATCTTACTCGAAAGCCCCTGAATAATGGCCAGCTGATCCTTAAATGGCTCAAGTGACTTCATACTTTCATTCAGTTCAAGATCCATCAAAGACCGATCCACCAATCGATTAAGGTTCAGCCGATCGGCACCGAACTCTTCTAGGCCTTTAGGAACTACCCCATACGGTCTCAATCCGTTTCCTCTCACCACGAAAACAAACCGCTTGGGCAGTCCCGCCACACGACCAGCAGCGTCGGCACGCAAGTGGTTCATGAATGGAGCCAGAGCAAGCGAACCAGCGCCAATATTACGAAGAAAATCTCGGCGAGTAACCATCAGTTTTTAAATTTAAGTTCTTTACGATAGAGGAATGAATCTGATGTTAAGAGTGACACCAGAAGCTCCTTAAAACTTCCGCCATTTTTTGTATAGGCATCGTCAGCAGCAATTAAAGTGGGTGAGTCATTCAAAGTTTCGTTCCGTCCCATCCAGAAGCGAAAGGCATGGCGCACAAAAGACTGACGAACTCGTGCAGACTTTGCCAGTCGATTGACTAGATCGATCGCATCATCGACCGCCCCATCAAGTTCTGGGTTCCCCGTCCCCCGGAGCTCTCCTGAAGCATCTACCGGGACGGAGGACTCCGGAATCGGCTCCTTAAGCTCAGCTAAACGATGGCGAAAGCGATTCACCTCTTTCTTCCACTTTTCATCCGTCATCTCCTGCCACTTTTTGCGCTCCCCCGTCCAACGCTTTAAATCTTTTTCGTAGCGACTCAAGAGAGCCGGATAATTATTCACGCCTTTATTAGGCTTCTCAAGCTCAGCAAGCTTTGCCTCTGCCTCCTCGACTTTCTTCTGTCTACCCGAACGATCCAACTTCAGCCAACGCTTTAGTTCTACTTCATTCCTTTGCTTGTCGTTCACAAACTTTCGTCTCTTCTTAAAAAACTTTTCAGCATCACCTAATACGATCACTTGTCGAAATCTCCCAAAATCATCATAAGATTCAAAGACCTCACCCAGAGGATTCATCTGTCGATGACAACGCCAACACTTCTCCGGCCTTACCACGTTCATTCTCTGCCTTAAGGTTCGGTGAGAATCCTCTGGAACCTTAGCGTCGACCGCAATTGGCACTTCAGGAACTAAATCAGCGAGGAGATGCTCCCTAATCCATTTCCCCCGGCGAATGGGATCATTCTCAAGGTTGGAACTATGCGCCACCAACCAAGCTGGATGGGTTAACATTCCCGCACGCTGATTTTTTGGGAAGACGATCGATTCTCCTACGCCACGACGGGTTGCACGAGCAGCATCACGATTCAAATTATAGGCCTCAACATGATTACTTCGTATGCCAGGCCACTTCCCTGATTTCAAAACAGACGCCCATTCAGTATCACTATACTGCTCTCTAAGCTTTCTATTGTGCCTTTCATCCGGTTCCTCCTGTAATTTTTTAATACCCCTCCCATCCTTCAAGTAATCCACCGGATAATGATTTGATGTCAGCAGCTGACCAAAGACATCTTGATCTTTCTCAAGAATACCAAGCACAAACATGTCGGCATCTTTCCTTAAACGGTTGGCATGATGAAACCCAGCCCGCTCGCGATCTTTAAAAACATCAGCGACCGCCGGGTATCCGAAAAATTCCTGGAAAAAGCGCAGCTCACGAGGACGAAAATGGTAATAATCTTCTCCCCATCGATGATACATAGGGTAATTCCAGTAACGTTTCTCGTCGTCGGGATAATTCAACCTCTTTCTAACTTCCCTCTCGACATCCTGACGGGATTGCAATTGTCCCTCTCGTGCTGCTTTCAACAGGTCTTGATCCGGCTTATCATATAAAGCATAAGACACAGCGTAAGCTAACTCCAGCGGACTTAAAATACGACGCCCGTCCGGTAGTTCTTCCCCGAGCCCGACTTCCATTCGAAAAACAAACTCCTGCGACATGAGTATTCCCATGATCAACGAGCGAAATCCTAGGGAAAGCCCACCCAATTGGCGGTTCTTTTCAAAAAGCCCCTCGATGTACCTCGTTCGGTCCTCCGGTGTCGGCTCGCGCTGGTAGATCTGCTTGAACAACTCCACCAAGGCCCGCTCGACGCCCTCCTCGGTTGGCGGCTCCGCTCCTTCCTTGAAGAAGCCATTAAGAAAGCGATTTATGTGCGACCTCTCCGGCGACACCATGTGCTCGGCCACCAAATTGCTGTTCCTCATCATCGTCTTTATCGTCGACTCATCAGCAACCAGGCTCGCGTAATCCTGAATCCCCTTACCCCCCAATCCGAGGAGTGGCTGGGATAGCTTCACCCTCATCTCACTGGCAAAACGAGAATAGATTTGCGGACTCTTCCGCCACATCCTCGGGGGGGAGAAGGCCGGACCTTTGAACTCCCCGCTGAAAAGATCGTCATGATCAACCCGATTGGCTTGATGAGGCAACGCCAACTTGGATGGATCATGTCCCCGGCCGATCTTGGCCAACTCGCCCGCGATCCACCCCTGCGCCCTACTTTTCTCAACTTCCGAAGGCTGATTTTCATCCTCCGGAGGCATGTCTCCCAAGCTCACCATCTCAAGAATCTTCTCCCAACGTTCAACATCCTTCCCGTTCGTAATCAATCCATCGATATCGTGGACCGTGAAATCCGCCTTCTGTTTTTTCTCGCCATGACAACGAACGCAATTCTCGGAAAGGAAGGGTTTGATCCACTCTTTAAACTCCAACAAGTCATTCTCCTCTCCAAAAGAGTGTGAACTTAGCAGAATTAAGAGAAAGAAAGGTTTCACGTCTGAAACAATTACCCTACCTAAGAAAAAATCTCCATTGCTGGTTTTCCGATTCCATCTTTGGTTGCGTAGAATGGACGCCCCTCGATATCAAACGAGGTTTTCGGCGAAATCCCCATGGCCTGAAAAATCGTGGCGTGCAAATCCTCAACTGCGAGCGGATTCTCAACCGCCACAAATGGTCGTTCATTCGCGGTTTTACCATATTGAAATCCCTTTTTCACCCCACCACCAAACATCAACACGCTAGTCCCACCAGTGAAATGCCTATGCTGACCATAATGTTTTAATTCTGAGATAACATCAACCTTGTGAGTCGTCTGATCGCGGGCATTTGATCCAGGCACACCCTCGATCATCATGTCACGACTGAACTCGCTCGCAATCACGACCAAGGTCCGATCCAGCATTCCACGCTCCTCTAAATCACGGATTAACTGAGCGATTGGTTGATCGATCTCAGACTTTAACCGCTTTAAAGTGGTGTGTCCTTTTTCGTGAGTATCCCAATGTTTGAACGGCTGATATTCGGTAGTCACCTCGATAAATCGAGCTCCCGATTCCACGAGTCGCCTCGCCAACAAACAACCCTGCCCAAAGCGGGTTTTACCATATTTCCCAGCCGACTTTTCATTTTCCTTCGTAAGATCAAAGGCCGCGGCCTCCCCCGAATTTAACAACCGATGGGCCTTTTCCATCGATTGCAGCATCGACTCTTGTTGGAACTCACTTCCGCTTTTTCCCACCAAACCCTCTGAAATCAATTTTTTATAAAGTTTATATCGATTCGCAAACCGACTTGGGGTCATTCCCTTCGGCGGTTGGACTGCCCCGATCGCCTGATCAGGATATGGCAGCAGAAAAGGGCCAAATTCACTCCCAAAAAATCCGCCGGTGTGGAAAGCTTTGAGCTCTTCTTTCTCGCCGACCCCCTCGAGTCGCTGACCAATATCGATAAAGGCGGGCATCGCCTCATTTCTCTGCCCCAACACCTTGGCCATCCACGCCCCAATGTGCGGGGCTGCAACCGTTTGCGGTGGCACGTATCCGGTGTGCCAATGATACTGATGCCGTGAATGGAGAATATGGCCAAGGTCGGGTTGCACCGCCGAGCGGATCAACGTTCCTCTATCCATCACCTTCGCGACTTCCTCAAATCCTTCCGTGAAATTGATCCCACTTACCGAAGTAGGGATCGCAGGGAAGGTGCTTCCAACATCCGACACTTTAAGGCCCTTCCGAAAAGGTTCGTAGTGCTTCGGATCAAAAGTATCAGGGGCCGCCATCCCTCCACCCATCCAAAGTAAAATACAACAATCAGCCTTTGCCTCAGGCTGTTCAATTTCATCGCCAAACGAGCGAGGCGCGCCCATTGCCAAAGTCGCCGCGGAAGCAGTTCCGAGCTTTTTAAGAAAGTCGCGCCGGTTTTTAAATTCAAGTGGTTTTGACATAGTTCCCTCTTAGTTAATAAATTGAAATTCAGGCAGCATAAGAATTGCCCACAAAAAGTCCGCCGCAGACTCTGGAGTAACTCGCGCTCCAAGAATCTCACGGGCCACTTGTTTTTCAAGTGAACTTGGTAGGCGAGACAAAGCTTCGAGATAGAGGGTTTCGCCCCTCTCTTTCTCATCAACAAGTTTGGTGGCACCTCGATTCAAATAATTAACGAATTCTCTCCCATTATTGAGCTCAAGAGCCTGCAAGGTGGTTAAGTCAGCGGGCCGAGTCGTAACAACTTGCTCCCGATTTGGGCGGCCAAGCGCACGCATCAAGAGAGTCGATTTCACCAACGATGCCCTCACAACCCGAGCTTTCTCACTTTTTCTTTCAACCTTGGCATCAATCTTTCCGGGCGCTGTCTTAGTAATCCCCCATACCGCATCGATAAATTGCTCAGCCGTCATTCGCTTGGCACTAGGGCCTTCAAAAACAAAACCCTCACCGCTCTTCGACGCGATCACTGTTGCGCTTTGATACGTTCGGGAGCTTACAATGATGGAGAGAGTCCTTTTAAGATTGTAACCATTCTTAGCAAAATCCCACGCAAGGTAATCGAGCATATCCTCGCTCCATGGACGATTGCTCATCATGTCTACGGGCTCAACCAAACCCCGCCCCATCAAACGAGCCCAAAGACGATTCACAATCGTCCGAGCTAAGCGGCCATTTCCCTCCGTTGTCGCAAGCTCTGCAACCCTCTTCAATCTATCATCCCGAGATGATGTCTTATCGATCGGCCCCAATTCATGAAAGAGAAACTTCGCATCCATTTTTTCACCAGTCGGCTTATCGCAGCGATACATCTCAAGTGGTTTCCCCGCGATAATCGCCGCCATTCCATACGCATCTTCCAGCTTCCAATCATTAATGAAGCTATCGTGACACGAAGCACACTTCATATTCTCACCAAAGAAGATCTGAGAGACATTCTGAGCAAACTGAATCTCGGGAACCTGGGACGCATTGACGTTGCCCCGCCACTTTATTCCTTTGATGAAACCTTCTGACTCAGCAGTGGGATTCAACAACTCTCTTACAAATTGATCATAAGGCTTGTTCTCTTTTAGCGAAAGGTAAAGCCACCCCGTAATCTGACGACGCCCCCCGTCAATAAAACCAGTTCCGGCATAATCATTCCGCAAAAGATCATTCCAAAAAGTCATCCAATGATCGGCATAATCGAGATCGCGTGACAGGATTTTCTTGATCTTCGCCTCCCGCTTCTCGCCTAGATCCGAAGTCACAAATTTTTCCAATTCACTTTGTAAAGGAAGGAGCCCTACCAGATCAAGACTCACTCTTCTTAAGAACCGGGCATCCGAAATTGAGGCAGGCGGTTGGACTCTATTCTTTTGAAAATAGGCTGCTGCTATTCGGTCGATTGGGTTTCCACCTTCAGGCCCAGGCAAATCAACTTTTTGATGACCCAGAGGAGCCTTCCATGTTTTCTTCTTAAAAGTAAACCCCTTCTCCCAAGCCAACCCTTCATTGACCCACTTTGCTAAAGTCGCAATACTATCCGCTGGTAGAGGATCAGCATCATGTGGCATGCGCTCATCTTCGTCCTGCGCTGTGAGCACCTGTATAAAAAGACTGTTCTCGGAATCACCGGGCTCAACCGTCTCAGAATCCAGCAAGGCCTCGCGAGTATCGAGCGAAAGCCCTCCCTTATATTTTCCGTTCGTGTGACACTTTGCGCAATTCTCTTTTAGAATTGGCAACACCTCATGCGCAAAATCCACTTTTGCCGGAGCAAGTGAAGTCACGGCAATCAGAAACGCAATTTGAGTTTTTAGAATCATAGTTTTACGGTCTCTCGTTTAAGAATTCCGGAATTTCACAAATGTTAACAATTTCCTTCGGAAACGATTCGCGATGACTCCGAAAAATGCGATAATATTTGGAAGGTATTTTGGTTAAACTTAGGAATATGATCTCAGCGAAAGGCTTCCGGAGCCCCTATTTGAAATGGGCCAATGACCTATTCTTGCTTACGCTGAACAATAGATTATTTTATCTCTTAGGGACATTTAATTCCTCGCTATCAGCCGTATCCTGTAGCTACTCAAAAAGGCAACGCCACCCTTCCCTATGAAAAACACAACACGATTCTGGTCTTTCGCCATTCCTTCGGTTCTGGCTCTTTTCCAAGCCCAATCGGCGGTTCTTGACGAAGGGGTAACACTCGACATCGGTGAGGTTGTCATTAACGAGTTCATGGCATCGAACGATGGCGGCCAAACTAGTAATCCCAATGACTGGTATCCAATTACCAATCAAATTAATGGCACCACTCACGATTGGATCGAAATCCTCAACAACAGTTCCTCGCCTCTCGATCTCGGTGGTTGGCATCTCACCGACGACCCTTCGGCACTAGAAAAGTGGACCTTCCCCTCACCCACAAGTATTCCCGCGGGAGGATTCCTGATCGTCTACGCTTCGGGGCTCGACACCCTCGACGCAAGCGGAAATTTTAATACCAACTTCAAACTTTCATCAGGCGGCGAATACCTTGCGCTCGTTAATACATCAGGCACGATTGAGAGCGAATTTTGCCCAGATAACACTAACTATCCAAAACAAGACGAAGACATTTCTTATGGTCTCGACCCTACAAACGGGGCCCCAGTTTACTTCTCATCCCCCAGCCCAGGCTTTGCCAACAACACTTCTGGAATCGCTAAAGTGCTTGATACTAATTTTAGTCCAGATCGTGGCTACTACGACCAGGCCATCAATGTCACCATCACGAGCGACACCCCTGGAACGACCATTTATTTTACTACAGATGGCACCCGCCCAGTCAATCAGACGGGAAACCCAACAGCCAATGCTTCTATTTACTCCGGCCCCATTCCAGTCAGCAAAACCACGACACTCAAAGCATCCGCAACGAAAGCCGGGTTCACCCCAACAAACATCGACTGCCAAACCTACCTCTTGTTTGACATTGAAAATGCTCGATCTGATGGAACCGATCCCGCAGGATTAAACACCGCCTTTCTGGAGCAAAATCAGCCCCCTGGGTGGGGCAACCTATCTTCGGGAGACTACAGGATGGATACTCGCGTCTCTAAATCAACAAGCCTTGCCACCGGTCATCAGGATACCATTGCCCAAACGATGCTCAAAGGACTCCGAGATATTCCCACGATTTCCATCGCTATGGATCGTGCCAATTTTAGTGGGGGAAATGGGATTTATACAAACTCGACGAATGGGGGCCTCGAATATGAATGCTCCGCCGAATATATTCCATCCTCCACCGACACTCGTAATGACTGGCAAATCAATTGCGGGATCAAAGTTCAGGGCGGAGCGAGCCGTAACCCCGGCTCCAGTCCAAAACACTCGATGAATTTCCGCTTCCGAACCCAATTCGGCGCCGGACGTCTTCGCGAAAAACTCTTTCCAAATTCAGAAGTCGAAGCATTCAACTCCATCACCCTGCGCGCCGGATATAACAATTCTTGGATCCACCGTGATAGCGGTCAGCGCAGTCGCGGCTCCATGATTCGTGATCAATGGATGCGCGAATCCATGATCGAGATGGGAAATCCCGCAGCTGGTCATGGATTTATGGTTCACGTTTTTGTAAACGGTCTTTACTGGGGAGTCCACAACCTCTGCGAACGCCCAGAGGCTTCCCACTACGCCGCTTACAACAGTGGTGATGACAGCCTCCTTGATGCCCGCAATGGTTCTTCTATCGTAGATGGTTCTGCAACCGCTTGGAATACCATTCCAAGTGTGGTTTCCAGTGGTAATTGGGATCGGATCCAGCAGGTCATCGATATCGATCACTATATCGACTACCAGATCATTAACCGTTTCGGTGGAAATTCAGACCTCAAGGCGGGAGGCAATTGGCGCGCCGCCGGAGGTGGCCCATTCGTCCCCGGCCGGCCTGAGCAAATGGCACCTTGGCAACTCTATTCATGGGATGGCGAACGCTCCCTCGAGAGCCCTTCACTCAACAACTCTCCACGCGACCCCATGGGAGTGCGAAGCCAACTCGAGGCGCTATCGGAATATCGGATTCGTTTTGCCGACAGACTCAAAAAACACTTCGGCTCAGGAGGCGCCCTTACCGCCGAAGCCACTGCCGCGCGTTGGATGAAATTCGCAGACAATCTCGACCGCGCGATCATCGCCGAGTCCGCCCGCTGGGGTGATCATCGCGGCACTCTTTACACCCGCGACAATCAATGGCTCACCGAACAAAATCGCCTCATCAACAGCTACTTCCCCGCCCGTAGTAATATCGTTGAAGCTAATTACGGCTCCCTAGTCCCCTCGGTGAACGCTCCAGATTTTTTGGTAAGCGATTCCTTTCAAAGCGAAGGGATTATTCCTGTTGGAGGCAGTCTCAAGATCACCTCCACCACTGGCACCATCTACTACACAACTGATGGTGATGACCCCCGCCTACCCGGAGGTGAAATCAATCCCAATTCAACCTCAATCGGAGGGGGAAGCAATCAAACCAACTTCATTGAACTTCAAGAAAATGGCTGGAAATTTCTCGACACCGGTGCCGCGCAGAGTGGCAGCGAAATTGTAGTCGGAAATGCCGCCTACAACACCAGCGACTGGAAGCATCCTTTTTTCAATGACACCGGCTGGGCAACAGGGCAAGCCCTACTAGGATACGGTACGATCAACGGGCGGGCGATGAATGCCGATCTCAACTTCCAGACTCCCCGCCTTCCAACAATTTACTTCCGCAAATCTTTTACCGTTACCGATGCCGCCAGCTTTACTCAACTGAATCTTAATTTGGTCCGCGATGATGGAGCTATTGTTTACCTCAATGGCAAAGAAATCGGACGAAGTAATATGAGCGGGGGGAATCAGCGATATGAGGATTACGCCATTAGCGCCACCTCTAATGAAGGAGGCCTCGTTAATCTTGGGACTCTCACTCTCGCCGCCGGCGACCTCCTCGAGGGAGCTAACGTTCTTTCCGTAGAAGTCCACCAAAACAGCGCCAGCAGCAGTGACACCGGTCTCGATGTCCAACTCTCCGGTATCGCTCCGGCAGGCGGTGACGGTGGTAGCAACATCGTTCCATTAACAGGTGGTGCTAAGGTGTGTGCAAGGGCCTTTGAAAATGGTGAATGGTCAGCACTTACAACCGGCGATTTTCTTGTCGCGCCCATTGCTAATACTTCAAACATCGTGATTTCTGAAATCATGTACAATCCACTTGGGACATCGGAAGACGGAGAATGGATTGAGCTCATGAACATCTCAGACGCGACCGCCGACCTTTCCAACCTCACCTTCGCGGGCATCGACTACACTTTCCCTCTTGGGTTCACGCTCGCTCCCGATGCTCGGGTGGTTGTGGTCAAGAACCAGACCGAATTTGCATCCCTCTACAACACCGCAGGAGTCAATATAGCTCCCGGCGATTTCTCAACCTCCAGCTTAAGCAATTCCGGAGAGCAAATTGCTCTGATCGACGCTATCGGACTCGATGCCCGCAGATTTAAATACAACGACAAGGATCCTTGGCCGACTTCACCCGACGGCGACGGCTTCTCAATCGTCCTAATCTCACCGAAAACTATCCCCGATCATTCCTTACCCAACAATTGGAGGGCTAGTACGATTCCGGGAGGCAGTCCAGGAAAGGTTGACAACACCACCTTTACTGGTGATCCAAACGCCGATGACGACGGTGATGGGCTCACCGTACTTCTTGAATACGCCCTTGGTTCTATTCAAGGCGATGCGGGATTCAGTCCAGAAGCTATCCCAAGCTCTGGCATCGACCTTTTCGAAGATGGCACAGGAAACTTCAAAGAATACCTCACCTTGACTTACCGTCGAAACCTCGCCGCCGATGACATTCTCTTCGAAGTCGAAGTTAGTTCGGATCTTATGAGTTGGGACCCACTCAGAACGACTGCGGTCTCTGCCATTTCCAATGAAGACGGAACCGAAACCGTGATTTGGCGAAGCCTCACTCCGATTGAAGACCAAGAACGCAATTTTATACGTCTAAGGGTCGCTCAAAAACCGTAATATCGGTAGTAATATTATAACAATAGAGCCTAACCTATGGCTCTTCGACATTAAGGAGGCTTGGAAATAATAGCCAAGTCCCTCGCAACAGAGCAAAGTTTCAGACATCCCAAGAACATTCTTCATTTCCCGAAGCAAACTATGAAATTCTTAATTATCGTTTATCTTCTAATCACCCACGCAACTGCGCGCAAACCCAATATCATCCTCATCTATATGGATGATATGGGCTACGGCGACATCGGCTGCTTCGGCTCTACCAAAAACCGCACGCCCGTCCTCGACCAAATGGCTAGGGAAGGCAGGCGTTTCACTGACTTCTATGTCACCAGCGGAGTCTGCACCCCTTCCCGATCCAGCTTACTCACCGGCTGTTATCCCCGCCGCCTAAACATGCATATTGATCAAAACAATAAGTGGGTCCTCTTCCCAAATGCCCGTAAAGGCCTAAACCCCAAGGAAACAACAGTAGCCGAACTTCTTAAGAAAAAAGGCTACGCCACCACTTGCATCGGAAAATGGCATCTCGGCGATCAACCCGAATTCCTCCCCACTAATCACGGCTTTGATTCCTACTTTGGCATCCCCTACTCCAACGACATGGGACGCAAAAAAATTCCTCTCCCGCTTCTTCGCGATGACAAGGTCATCGAAGCCCCTGTCGCCCAATCTCCCGTGACCCAACGTTACACCGACGAAGCTGTTAAATTCATCAAGGCCAATCGCGAAAAGCCCTTCTTCCTCTACCTCCCGCACACCTCCGTTCATCTCCCTCTCTTTCCGGGCGAAGATTTCAAAGGGAAATCCGCGAACGGAAAGTATGGAGACTGGATCGAGGAAGTTGATGCATGCACCGGCGTCATCCTGCAAACTCTCAGGGACGAAAAACTCGACCAAAACACCCTCGTCATCTTCACCTCCGACAACGGCTCCAATGGAGGAAGAGGAGGTAGTAATGCCCCCCTAAAAGGTGCGAAAGGATCTACTCATGAAGGTGGCATGCGCGTTGCCTGCGTGATGCGCTGGCCCGACAAGATCCCCGCCAACTCCACTTGTTCGGAAGTCGCCTCCACTCTAGACATCCTCCCTACCTTCGCCGCTCTAGCCGGAACAACTCCTTCACCGGATCGAAAAATCGATGGACACAACATCAGCGATCTCATTCTTGGGACGCCCGGAGCCAAATCCCCTCACAAGGCTTTTTTTTATTATCACACCACTCAGCTCCAGGCCGTTCGCAGCGGAAAGTGGAAACTCGTCCTTCCTCAGGAGCAAAAATTCGAGGGTTGGAGTGGGAAAAAGAAAGACACCCCGATCCAGCTCTACGACCTTTCTCTCGACCCCGGAGAAAAAAACAACCTCGCCACGAAACACCCCGACATACTGGCACAGCTCTCAGGTTTCGCCGAAGATGCCCGGAAGGATTTAGGAGACGGAGCCAAGGAAGGGAAAGGCCAGCGCAAGGCCGGCTGGGTTGAAGAGTCCAAGCCGCTCCTCCTCCAAAACTAAATTCTGCTCCCATGAAAACGGCATTCCTCCTTGTGTCTCTCCAGTTGGCTGGCCACGGATCGGAGCCGTGGGTGCGTCACACCATTGATAGCAGCTCAGAGGGAGCGGATGGTATCCGGCTCGCTGACATTAACAGGGACAACCTCATGGACATCGCCACCGGTTGGGAAGAAGGCGGAATCGTTCGTGCCTATCTCCACCCCGGATACACCAAAACGAAACAAGNCCCACCATGACCATGAATTGCGCCGGGTTAGTCGCCGCTGAGATTTCTTTGTTGTAACAGGGATTTGGAATTGCTCCTCCGATGGGGTGATTTACCACTCCCATAAGGCTAAGCTCGGAATCAACGGAGGCCTCATTTTGCTTCTTGAATTGACGGGTTGCTGATTCTTCGGCTTTTGGAACTGCCTCGCGGCCGATTCTAAGTGGTATTCCCTTCATTAAGGCGATACAGCGAATCTTCGTTTTGAGTGGAACGGAGGTTCCATTTTGGTCTTTTCCTAGTTCCCACCATTGATTTTGCGTGAATTTTTTTACCAAGGGTCGTCGGATTGCCATTTCGTAGGTTGAGCGGTCAATGGTGGTTTTTTGCGGAACTTCAAGTCCGATGAGATTCGACGAGGGAATGAGGCGGGTTAGTGCGTAAAATTCGGCTAGTTCTTTTGATTCGGGAAGAGTGGAATTATAAACAACAACGACTTGGTTAGGAATAAGAGGTGTTGATTTGGAGAAGATAGGCAAGCAAAGGGTGAGAAATAGAAAAAGGCGAATGGACATGATTCTAAAAGGTAAGGGTCAATCCATCGTAAGCCAGAGAAACTTGTGGTGGTAAAGAGCGATTGGTTTCCTCCCAGGAAATTTCATGGGAAAGATGAGTCAGGTAGGATTGGTTAGGTGTGATCAGATCTATTGTGTTTAATGCCTCGCTGACATTCATATGAGTGTGGTGTTCTTCATGCCGGAGCGCGTCGACCACAAAATAATCAAGACCCCTCAGGAGCTCTAAGGACTGTTCCGGGATCACTTTCACATCGGGTAGGTAGGCAAGTGATCCAATCGTAGGGTGGTCGAAGCGAAACCCATGGGTGCGAACCCAGCCATGCTGCACCTCAATTGGGGTGATTTTGAGGCCATTGAAATCAAAGGCCCCCTCTATTTCACGTGGTTCGGGATGAATGTATCCAGCTTGGCGATCGGCAACCGAGAAAGCCCACGGATACATACGGGCAAGTCCGGCGAGGGTCTCAGGTGAACCATAAAGGGGGAGAGGAGAGTCGCGCTTCCAGCAGAAGGCCCGTAACTCATCAAAACCGGCGACATGGTCGAGATGTTCGTGGGTGTAAAGGACGGCATCGACCGCGGTAAGCTGTTCCCGCAAGGCTTGCTGTCGTAGATCGGGGCCACTATCAATAAGGAGACGGCCCCAAGGACCTTCAAAAAAAATTGAACTGCGGGAGCGATTGTCGTGAGGGTGATTGGAGCGGCAAACCTTGCAGGAGCAACCAATCACAGGGACTCCCACTGAAGTGGAGGTGCCAAGAAATAGGAACCGAGGTTGAGATCTGTTGCGAGTCATCGTTGCGTTGTGGGAAGAGAATTGCATAATCCCCATGTCACCGCAAAAACGAATGCTTAACCTTCTAAAGATCCGCAACTTGGCCCTAGTCGAACGTCTAGAATGGGATCTTGGTGGGGGCTTAGTAGGTGTGACAGGCGAAACCGGTGCGGGGAAATCTGTAATTGTGGGTGCTCTTAAGTTGATTTTAGGTGAGCGAGCCGACAAGGGGCTCATTCGTACCGGTGAGGATCAATGCATGGTAGAGGCAATTTTTCAGCTGCCTGAATCCTCGGTGATTGATGCAATCTTGGAAGAAATTGGTTTAGACTGCTGTGAGGAAAATGAGTTGATTATCCGTCGTGTGATTGGGGCTTCGTCGAATAAGCAATTTGTAAATAATGGTGCGGCGACCTTAGGTGTCTTGAAAAGAATCGGGCAGCATTTGGTCGATCTTCATGGTCCTCATGATCACCAGTCCTTGCTTTCAACGGAGAGGCAGTTGGCTTTGCTGGATGCCTATGGGGCGGCCGGCGAAGAAGTGAAGACTTATCGTGAACGCTGGGCTGCTTGGCGCGAGGCAAGTGAAGAATATGAAACTGCGCGTGCTCAGCGCGAAATTAGTGATCAGGAAAAAGAGTTACTGAGGTTTCAAGTTGAGGAAATTGACTCGGCGGGAATAATAATGGGAGAAGAGAAGGATTTGGAGGAACGTTATCGGCGGAGCAGCAATTCAAATCGTTTGGGCGAACTGGCAAGCAAGGCTGTGAATTTAATCAGTGATACGGTTGGTCCAGGGTTGGGAGATCTTCAACGTGTGACTTCTGGATTGCGCCAGATTGATCCGGCGATCGTTGATTTAGCTGAGGAGGTAGAGTGCTCGGTGGCGCAGATGCAGGAACTTGAGCGGAGCGTTGTCGATTATCTCGATGATCTTGAGATCGATCCGTCGGAAGTGCAGGAGGTTGAGGATCGCTTTAATTTGGTTGAATCTCTCAAGCGGAAATATGGTCCAACTCTGCAGGATGCATTGGATCATGCTGAGAATGCTCGACTAAAATTAGAGGGTTCTGATAACCGTGAGGAATTTCTGGCGCGATTGAAACAAGATGTTGACTTAGCTTTAAAAAAATTGCGGGCAGTTGCTCGAAAAATTAGTTTAAAGCGGAAGAAACATGCACCATCTCTAGCAGAAGAAGTGCGCGGACATTTGGTGGATTTGGGTTTCAAACAGGCGGAGTTTGAAGTGCAGTTGAACGTCCGTGAGGAACCGGGGGCCTTTGGATTGGAAGATGTCGAATACCTCTTTGGACCTAATCCTGGCGAACCACTAAGACCGCTGCGGCAAGTCGCATCGAGTGGTGAAATTTCACGGGTCATGCTTGCTGTGAAGAACGCGCTAGCGGATCAGGATTCAACTCCGCTGATGGTTTTTGACGAAATTGATGCGAACGTGGGTGGCGAAATCGCGCGGGCCGTGGGCGAGAAGATGGCTAGTCTTGGTGAGCGTCATCAGGTTGTTGCGATCACACACTTTCCGCAGGTCGCGGCGGTAGCACATCAACATTTTCTGGTTGAGAAACGGGTGGAAGGTGGTCGATCATTTTCTTCGTTGACCGAAGTGACCGGTGAAACGCGTATCGACGAGTTAGTGCGAATGTTGGGTGGGGGAGGAATCCAGGCTCGAGAGATGGCAAAATCGCTCTTAAAGTAAAATTTTGGAGGGGAGGCAGGCGATTGAAGCGGGTCGCGAGTGCTAGATTAGGTCCTAACACTGGGGGCGTTAGTAAATCGCTGCCTTTCATGGACCCGCTTAGAAGCCGCTGACGTTTACTACTCGGATGCGGTGGTTTCGGCAAGTTCTCGCTTACTAAGATCGTCACCGGTATAGCCGTTTTCTTCGGCGTATTTTCGGACGTCAGCGGTGATTTTCATGGAGCAGAAAGTGGGGCCGCACATCGAGCAAAAGTGTGCGGTTTTGGCTCCTTCAGCCGGGAGGGTCTCGTCGTGGAAGTCGATCGCACGGGCGGGATCGAGTCCGAGGGCGAATTGGTCTCGCCAACGGAATTCGAAGCGGGCTTTTGAAATCGCGTTATCACGTTCCTGAGCGGCGGGGTGTCCTTTGGCCAGATCGGCGGCGTGAGCGGCGATTTTATAAGTGATAACACCTTCGCGGACGTCGTCACGGTTCGGGAGACCCAAATGTTCTTTTGGGGTGACATAACACAACATAGCGCAACCATACCACCCAATGTTGGCTGCTCCGATACCGGAAGTGATGTGATCATAGCCAGGGGCGATGTCGGTTGTGAGTGGTCCAAGCGTGTAGAAGGGAGCTTCGTGGCACCACTCGATTTGCTTTTGCATGTTTTCTTCGATGAGCTGCATGGGAACGTGGCCGGGTCCTTCGTTCATGACCTGACAACCTTTCTCCCAAGCGCGGCTCGTGAGTTCGCCTTGCACTTCGAGTTCTGCGAGTTGGGCATAGTCATTGGCGTCGGCGATTGAGCCGGGACGCAGTCCGTCGCCGATAGAGAATGAAACATCATAGGCTGCGCAGATGTCACAAATATCATCCCAGTGGGTGTAGAGGAAGTTCTCTGCGTTGTGAGCGAGCGCCCACTTAGCCATGATGGACCCCCCACGGCTTACGATCCCAGTCATACGGCGAGCGGTGTGAGGGACGAAGCGTTTCAAGACGGCCGCGTGAATGGTAAAGTAGTCGACCCCTTGCTCAGCTTGCTCGATGAGAGTGTCACGGAAGAGTTCCCAGGTGAGGCTTTCGATTTGGCCGTTGACCTTTTCGAGTGCTTGGTAAATGGGGACGGTTCCGATGGGAACAGGGGAGTTGCGAATAATCCACTCGCGAGTGGCGTGAATATTTTTCCCAGTAGAAAGATCCATCACGGTGTCGGCTCCCCATTTTGTGGCCCAACGCATTTTTTCAACTTCCTCATCAATAGTGGATGCAACGGCTGAGTTGCCGATATTAGCATTGATTTTGACGAGAAAGTTCCGCCCGATAATCATGGGCTCGCTTTCTGGGTGGTTGATATTGGCGGGGATGATGGCTCGACCGCGTGCGACTTCCGAGCGCACGAATTCGGCGGTTATGAGAGTCGGGATTTCAGCTCCATAGGTTTGGCCAGGGTGCTGGTGATTCATGACGTTTCGTGAGACTTGCTCCATGGGGTCAATTTCGCTAGGGCGGGGCATTTCATACCCTTCCGGAGTAGAGTTTTTCTGGCGGATAAACTCCTTAATTTGATCGGATGCGTCATCGGGGATTTCCTCGATGGAGGGATAGCGGTCGTGGATCGTTTTAAACTGCTCAAGGCGACCCATGTTTTCGCGGATCGCGATGTATTCCATTTCAGGAGTGACAGTGCCCTGGTCTGCATACCACTTTTGGGTGACTGGATTCCCGGTAGAGCGAAGCGGCTTACGCTTCAAGCCGGGATATTCTTTAAGTTTGTTTTTAGCGGCCTTGTTTTCGTTATACTTTTCGGCGTGGGCTTCAGACAGGTAACCGTTGTCGATAGCTCTGATTTCACGACCATCGTATTCATCAACGTCCTTGCGTTTTAGGATCCAGTTGCGGCGTAGGGCAGGAAGGCCTTCACGGACGTTACCTTTGAAATCTGGGTCGCCCCAAGGTCCAGAGCAATCGTAGACCCGGATAGATGGGTTTTTTTCAGTCACCCCATTGGCATGCTCGGTGTCGGAAAGGCGGATTTCACGCATAGGAACCTTAAGATCTTTGTGAATTTGACCCTCAACGTAAATCCGAGTGGAGTTGGGGAAGATGGTCGGGTCTTTAGCAATGGCTTCGAGTTCGGCGGAGTTGTCAATATCCTCAACAAAGTTTCCAGTGTAGTCTGAGCGTTGCTTTGAGTTTTCGGGTGTGAGTTCGTTTTCGTCAGGAGAAATCATAGTCGTGAAGTTTTTGAGTTGTAGCGAAAGAAAAAGCCTGTCGGCTCTGGATTGGAGGCGCGACAGGCGTGAGAAAGATTTTGGTCTGACTCCCGATGGTTAATCCGGTAGTGAGGGTATAATCTCAGAATCTCCGAATTGACGAAGAAACACCCCTGTCTTGTTGCTCGAAATATTGGAGGCGAGTAGCCAACTTGTCAAGAAGACGGGGTTTTGAACATTGCGGGGTGGCTGAGTCTGAGTTAGTTCCTGTCCCGTGACGGAGGTACACCAGATCAAACTCGAATATGAAAGTGCGCATTTTTTGCAGTCTCTTTTTGGACACGCGGAAAAAGAGCTTAGGTATCTTGAAGGAAAGGCAAAAGTCCGTTTGGTGACCCGGGATGGATGGCTGGAAGTTCGAGGGTCGAAAGAAGGGTGTGATTTAGTAGAAGAGATTTTCGCTGACTTGGAGGAAGCGAGGAGAAATGGTGGGGAGGTAACGTCGAGGGATTTTCGAACGGCGGTCGATTTAGTAAGGCAAGGTGGTGAAGGGATTTCGGCCTTGGGAAGGTTGCAGCTTGTAGGCGCCCGCGGGTGCAAGCCGGTAGTAGCTCGTAGTCCGAATCAGTTGGCATATTTAAATGCGATGGTGGCCAATGAGGTCGTTTTTGGACTTGGGCCTGCTGGTACGGGAAAGACGTATTTGGCGGTGGCAATGGCGCTTGATCTTCTTCGGAAAAAGGAAATTAGTCGTTTAATTTTAACTCGCCCAGCAGTGGAGGCAGGAGAAGCGCTTGGGTTTTTGCCGGGGGATATGCGAGATAAGGTCGCGCCTTATTTACGGCCACTTTACGATGCGATTGATGACATGCTGGGTTTTGAGGAAGGTGCAAAGCGTTTGGAGGATGGTAGTATCGAGATCGCCCCGCTGGCTTATATGCGTGGACGGACCTTGTCGCGGTCTTTTGTTATTCTTGATGAGGCACAGAATACAACGCGGGAGCAAATGTTTATGGCGCTTACTCGCTTGGGGGAAGGTTCCCGATGTATTATTACTGGTGATTCTTCTCAGATTGATTTGAAGGATCACGGGATTTCGGGCTTACTGGAAGCGGAAAAGGCACTCAAGAATGTAGATGGCGTAGCATTTAATCACTTCGACACGAGCGATGTTGTCCGTCATCCTGTGGTTGGGAGAATTATTTCAGCATACAAAGACTTCCGTTCATAATTACTGATCCATGAATATTATTATCGTTGGAGCTGGGGAAATTGGCCGCCACCTTGCCATAGAATTGTCGCGCCAAGAGCATACTGTTTCGGTAATCGAGAGTGATGCAGTTCAGGCTTCCGAGCTTCAGGGCGAAATCGAAGGGAAGGTAGTTATTGGAGATGGTTCTAGTGTGAATACACTTGCCGAAGCTAATATTGGTGACTGCGAATTATTTCTTGCGCTTACAAGTGAGAACTCGGTGAATTTAATGTGCGCTTCGATGGTGAAGTCAATGGGGGTAGAGCGGGTGATCAGCCGGGTGCACCCGGGCTTGCAGCGCGAGGAGTGGCTGTTTGATTTTCGGGGCCACTTTGGAATTGATCACATTTTCAGTTCCGAGAGGTTGGCTGCAATCGAGTTAGCGAAGTTTATTCGAAACCCTGATTCATTAGTGGTCGAAGAGATTGCGCGCGGACGAATTGAGTTACAGCAAGTTCGAGTCAGCTCGAAGAGTGAGGTCGTCGGTGAGCCATTGAAGTCGCTCAAGTTCCCGGCAAATACGAGAGTCGCATTGGTCAGTCGGGACAATTTCCATGAAGTTGCCAATGCCGACACTGTTTTGGAAGGAGGTGATATTGTGACGGTGTTCGGAGCACCTCACAAGTTACGCCAGCTTGTTGGGCTATTACAGAAAGAGATTCACCTGAAGGATGGACCTCGGGTTGTCATTTTTGGAGGCGGGGAATATGGATTTTCACTTGCTCAAATGTTGGAGAGTTGGAATTGCGGGGTCCGTATTTTTGAGCGTGATCCTGAGCTTGCTCAGGAACTTACCGACCGTCTCTCAAGCACGACCGTGATAAATGCAGATGCGACATCGGTCGCAGAGTTAGAGGAAGAACAGGTTGGGGAAGCTGATTTTTTCGTAGCGACCAGCAGCAGCGATGAGGATAATGTGATGACTTGTTTGCAGGCTCATAATCTTGGCGCTAAGAACTGTTTAACTTTGATCCACCGGGCTGATTACGCGAAAGCCATTAGTTTTTCTGGACGACACTTTGGAGTCGTCGCAGCGGTGAGTCCGCGAGAAGCTTCGCGGAAAGAGATTTCGCGTTACGTCACGACCGAAAAATTTCATGTCGTTCGTAAACTTGGGAAGGGCATCGTTCTCCAAACCCATGTTGCAAAAGGGTCAAAGGCAGATGGGAAAACAGTGGCGGAACTTAAGTGGCCCGATGGTTGTGTCTTGGTTGGGTTACTCAAGGGTTTACAGGCTATTGTTCCTGGGGCCGATGACACACTTGAGGCTGGTGACCAAATCTTTGCGATGGTTGCAAATAAGGCGGAAAGAAAATTTCTCAGGCTGGTTCATTAAAGCCCAAGGCAATTGGGACTCGAGGGTGAATTTAGTCAGCTATCGGATCTTATGTTTTTCATAGGGAAATCCCAAATGGTGCCTGATCGGGCTGGGGCATCGATTTAAAAAGGAACGGGTGAAGTGAAGGTGAGTCGCTCACTTGTGCCGGGGTGGTCGAAGGAGAGTTTACTAGCGTGGAGCTTCATTTTACCGGGATCTGCACCGTTGCCATAAAGCGGGTCGTCAAGGATTGGAAGTCCGAGCCCTTTCGGATGGGCTGAGTGTATTCGAAGCTGGTGTGTTCTGCCCGTGATCGGCTGAAAATGTATTCGCGTTATTCCATTTTCAACCGAGATACGGCGCCAGTGAGATATCCCCATTTTCCCGTGAATTTCATCGTAGATTTGATAGGGGCGATTCTCAATATCAAGTCGGAATGGGAGCGTGATCGTGCCGCTGTTCCCGTGTTCTTTAGGGAGTGCTCCATCTAGGAGGGCAATGTATTCCTTCTCGGTGAGTCTATCTTGAAATTGTTTCGAGAGGTTTCGATGAGCGTCTTTAGTAAGAGCCAGAACAAGTAAGCCCGAGGTGTCCATGTCAAGACGGTGGACCGCGGGTTGATCAATACATCCGGGAATAATTGTGCTAATTCGGTGCGCAACCGAATCTATTTTCTCAACCCCTCGTCCAGGAACTGAGAGAAATCCGCTGGGCTTATCGACCACCACGATGTGCTGGTCCTGATAAATAATGGTCACTTTTTTCGGACTTTCAGAATGGCTTCAACCATTTGCCGGGTCTCTTCAATATTGTGTTGGGGATGGGGAGGCATGGGTTGCTCACCCCAAACACCAACTCCTCCTTTAATTACCTTGTTGGCTAACATCTCGATAGAATTCGGATCTTTTGCATATTTCCCTGCGACGTCGCGGTAGGTAGGTCCGATCGATTTTTGAGTGGTGTTATGGCAGGCAAGACAGGTGGTCTCGGCAATGAGCTTGGTGCCAGGGTGATCCTTTGGAAGGCCCTTCATTCGGGGGTCGGATGGTGAAACTGCGATGGCTTGCGGTGTTTTGGAGTATGTCACTCGTTTGAGTTTACCGTCCTTGCCGTCATACCAGGCTGATCCGTATTCAAGAATGAAGAGCTCACCTTTGGGGCCCAAGGCCATGTCGCCGGGGTGAATAAATCGATATTTTCCGAGCCATGGTTCGTTCCACTCGATATTTCCTTTGTCATCAAGCTTGATTAAACGAATCCGAGTTGTGGTCCAGTCGTAGGCAATCAGGCAGCCGTCTAGTTGTGCCGGGAGCCCTCCCTGATCCTTAGGGAAGAGATCGGAGTGAAATACTGGTCCAGCACAAGCAGATGCTCTGGGGTAGTGCCAAAAGGCCGGTTGGGCTGGAGGGAGTTCGGTTAGTCCGGTGTTGTTGACTGAGGTGTTGATTGGTTTTTTAAAATTAAATTTTTTCCCTGTCTTTTTTTCTGCGAAGTCATAGTCAGTGTAGGGTTTGTTGTTGGCGCTGAAATAGGGCCAACCAAAATTTCCGGCTTTACGGGCTTGATTGATTTCATCATAGCCGCGCGGTCCTCGGCTTGAATCGCTACCGGCGTCAGGTCCCACCTTTCCCCAGTAAAGATAGTTGGTTTTTTGGTCGATTGAAATTCGATAGGGGTTACGACATCCCATAACATAGATCTCTGGACGAGTCTTAGCAGTGCCTTTTGGAAAAAGGTTGCCTTTTGGAATGGTGTAGTCGCCATTTTTGGTGGGTCGAATACGAAGGATTTTCCCGCGAAGGTCATTGGTGTTGGCGGAAGTGCGTTGGGCATCATACCACTTGCGGTTTTCACCCTCGTCGATGGGAGCGGAGCCATTTGATTGAAATGGGCAGGTGTTGTCTCCAGTGGAAAGATATAGGCAACCGTCGGGTCCAAACGCGAGAGATCCCCCTTCGTGGCATGTTGAATTTTCACGATCGTGTGGAACTTCTAGTAGGGTCTTTTCGCTGCCAAGTTGGCCCCCTTCAAAAGTGAATCTAGCAAGATGATGGACGGGTTTCCCTTGGACTGAGTAGTAGAGATAAACCCACTTATTCTTCTCGTAATTCGGATCAAGGGCTATTCCTAGGAGTCCGCACTCTCTCGCGAATTCCTTTTTTCTTACCTCGACTGGAATGGTTGCAATCACCTTAACTTTGCCATTCTCTGGATCAACCAGTTTCACCGCCCCAGTGCGCTCAGTGACGAATACCTGGCCTTCCGGAGTGACTGCCATTTCCATGGCGTCGATAAAACTTCCAGCGACGGTTTCGACCTTAAAGTATTCATCTGCGGGAGCTTTTGCTGAGGCAAAGGGAGAAATTAAAAGAAAGAAAAGGGAAACTAGTTTTCTCATGTCGGTAGAGTAACGGAATTTAGCTCAGAAGCAAGTTTGGCAGGGTGGTCAAATTGGGAATCAGTGCTGGTCCAAATGAGTTTTTCAAGATATCTAGACCATGTGAGATTATTTGCCTGTCTTTGCATTTCAGTCCTTAATTGGTCTTGGCTAGATGCGGTCATTTTGAAAGAGCTAGAGACATCCGGAGTTGCTTCGTTCCAGCATGCCGGTTCGGTTTCAGAAGTTGTTTGTCATCCCAATGGGATCCACGTTTTGAGCTCTTCCCGTGATCAATGCGTACGTCTCTGGGAGATTAAATCGGGTAAGTTGGTGCGTCGATATACGGTTCCGGGCTGCAGAGATATGTGGGGAATTCGATTCCTGGAAAAGGGTAAGGAGTTTTTAGCGGCTAGCAGCTCAAATGATGTTTTTCGTTTTGAAGTAGCAACGGGAAAGGTCTTGCAGAAGTATGTTCACTCTGGGACGGCCTTCCGCTTGGCCCTTCTTCCTGATGGAAAGAGCTTCATTGGAACGGATGGCAAGAACACGGCAGTGTTGTGGGAAACCGCTACGGGAAAGAAACTAAGAACGTTCTCTGGTCACACTAAGGACGTCTACACTGCGATTGTAGTGAATGGTGGTAAAACACTCATTACAGGATCGGAAGATAAGAGTATCAAACAATGGAATATCGCGACAGGTGAGTGTCTCAAGACCATCACTGATAAACCAGCCTATGGGGACGTGTTCACTTTGGCTGCTGCTCCTGATGAAAAGCGTTTCGGAATGGTATGCGATGGTGGTTATGTGCGGGTCTTCGATTCAGCCACTCTCAAGGAGATTTGGAAGACGAAGCTGGGTAAGGAAGGTGAAGTTGTAGCTTGGGCTCCAGATGGTTCTCTCATTGCTTCGACTTCGCGTGATGGCAACCTCTACCTTTTCCATCCTAAAACGGGGAAGGTAGTTAAAAAGATTAAAACCGTTCAAAAATCTCACACCCCGATAACCTTCTCCAACGACAGTCAATTTATTATTTCAGGAGGTGACTCTATTTTGCATGTCCACAACGTTGAGACTGGGGAGCGGATTAAACCTGAAATGGGTTTTCCTGATAGTGAAGGTTATGATCATCTGACAGTAGGTCCAGCCGGTTCGCGGGTTTATCTTGCAAATGGTTCCTCTTGGCAGGTTTTGGATCGTGAAAACCCTGAGGCTAATCGGAAGTTTGCGGAGAACCAAACAGTAACTTCGATAGCGCTATCAAGCAGTGGTGATTTCATTGCGATAGGTTTTGAGCGTGGCCAGATCAAGGTGCTCGATACGAGGGAGTTTGAATTACTTAGTTCAATCTCTGAAAAGGGGAGGGTGAATGGTTTGGCTTTTCTACCCGGTGAAAAACGCCTGGTGGCAGGAGGGGGGGCGAATCGCGTAACTCTCTGGGCAATTGAAGGCGGAAAGAGGCTTCGGGATTTTGATGGGCACACTGATGATGTCGTAGCTTTTGCCTTATCAAATGACGGAGAGCTTTTGATGACCCTTTCAAGGGACCGCTCGATCAGATCATGGTCCGTGACGGCGGGAGAAGAGTTGGCAGAATTTAAGCTTGGAAAGGATCGACCTAGGGGAATTGCCTATTTGGATAATGGACGTTCTCTCGTGATTTCGACAAACAGCAAAGACGTGTTAGCCCGTATTCTCCCAGAGATTCAAGTAGAAGAGATGATCGACAACGCGGAGGTCTTAAAATTGATCAAGCAGCTTGCTGATGATCGTTTTTTTCAAGAGGCAGGAAGCGATGGAAAAACTTGCAGGATTTGGAAAGGCCGTAATTCCTATTGCTGAAGCAATAGAGACCGAAGACCCGGAGGTAGAGTATCGTCTCGTTGGAGTTCGGGATACCATTCGTGGAAGTCTCTCCAGAAATGCTTTTAAGAAAGTCGCGTCTTTGGATGATGATTTGGGTGTGCTGGCGACTGATCCACTTGGCGAATTTTGGGTAGGGAAATTAGGAGCTAAAGGGGCGTCTCGTCTTTTGGTTGGGGCCGTTGACCATGAATCAGAGGGAATCAAGATTCTGCAAACTATTGATAATAATCATGGATGCCAGCAGCTCTCTTTTTCGCTGGGTTGAAGAGTCCAAGCCGCTCCTCCTCCAAAACTAAATTCTGCTCCCATGAAAACGGCATTCCTCCTTGTGTCTCTCCAGTTGGCTGGCCACGGATCGGAGCCGTGGGTGCGTCACACCATTGATAGCAGCTCAGAGGGAGCGGATGGTATCCGGCTCGCTGACATTAACAGGGACAACCTCATGGACATCGCCACCGGTTGGGAAGAAGGCGGAATCGTTCGTGCCTATCTCCACCCCGGATACACCAAAACGAAACAAGAATGGCCCGCCGTTACAGTGGGCAGAGTCCAATCGGCCGAAGACGCGGTATTTGCAGATTTCGATGGCGACGGGAACATCGACGTAGTGAGTTCCTGCGAAGGGGGAACCAAAAGCATGTTCGTTCACTGGGCTCCGAAATCCTCTGATGCCATTCTCGATTCATCAAAATGGAAAACCGAAGCCATTCCTGTCACCGCCGGAAAACAATCTTGGATGTATGCTCTCCCTAGGTCAATCGACGGAAAGAATGGCATCGACCTCATTGTCAGCTCAAAAGGTGAAAACGGTAGCGTCGGCTGGCTTGAGATCCCAAAAGATGCACGACAAGTTTCCGATTGGAAATACCACAAACTTCAAGATGCCGGTTGGATCATGTCCCTCATCTCTATCGACATGAACAAGGATGGTCACAAGGACATCCTCATCAGTGACCGACGTGGTCCAAAACGCGGTATTTTTTGGTTGGAGTATCCTGGACCCGAAGCTGCGATTGAGCCTTCCCAATGGAAGCGTCATGAGATTGGCGGAAACGATCGCGAAATCAAATTTATCTCACAAGGCGACCTCGATAAGGACGGACGTCTCGATGTCATCGCAATTGATACAACCTCCATCATTTGGTTTCGTTTCACCGAATCTGAGTGGGAGGAACATGTCATCCCACTTCCAGATGGAGTCGGTGGAGGCAAAAGCGCGGTGAGTTTCGACGTGAATCACGATGGCCAAAACGATCTCGTCTTCAGCTGCGAAAGCGCCAAGGCACCCTTATCAGGAACCAGATGGCTTTCTTATAAAGACACTCCCTTTGACCCAGTCTGGCAAAGCCACGAAATCGCCGGAAAGGCGGGCATCAAGTATGATCGCATCGTCCCCTCCGACGTCGATGGCGATGGGGATCTCGATATTCTCTGCTGCGAAGAACGGGACCAACTCGGCGTCTTTTGGTACGAAAACCCTTTCGGCCAATAGATCATTTCACCTTGGGAATTCCCGCCATCCCTATCGGCTCTCTTCCTAATGGAGCGCTACGACCGCTCTCCTTGAGCCTTTTAAGAAGCTTCTGCATTTCCAGTCGTATTGTTTCCTCCTTGAAATAAAGATTGGTGGTTTCGCCGGGATCTGTTGTCAGGTTGTAGAGCTGCCCTGGGGCCTCGGGTTCCTTTTCCTTCAGTGAGTACTTCTTTAAGTTTCCCTTTTCGTATCCATTCCCTCCCGACCCTTTGTGATCGAGATACTTCCAGCTTTCCTTTCGAATCTGAAACTCCCCCCGAAAACTCTGTGTGAGGAGATGGGGCCTCACTGGATTTTTCTCACCCTGTCTTCCGATCATCACTGACAGCATATCAAAACTATCGGTCGCGGCATCATCAGGAAGTTCATAGCCAACTAGCGAAGCAATCGTCGCCATAATATCAGTAGTACTGGTCATCTGCTTTGAAACCTGTCCTTTCGGAATACGACCCGGCCATCGAGCGATAAAAGGAACCCGGTGCCCCCCTTCCCAACCATCGCGCTTCATACCCCGCCAGCCTCCGGAGGCGTCGTGGTCATGATCCTGCCTCATCCAGTCAACATGAACTGTCTCTGCCCCATTGTCGGCATTGAACAACACGAGCGTTTCATCATCAATTTTCAGTTCTTTGAGGAGGTCCAGAACCCGGCCGGTCAGCGCATCTAATTCAAAAACAAAATCACCTCGCGGACCACCCTTGGTTGCTCCCCTGAATTCCTCCGCAGGTAAAACTGGGGCATGGGCAATCTGAGTGGAAAAAACTGTAAAGAACGGCTTCTCTGGAGTCTCTTTACGATGCTTCATGATAAAGTTTTTTGTCTTCTCATAGAAAAGAAGATCCGCATTCACGAACTCGTACCCCGGAGCCACCCAACCGGCATCATTATCCCAACGCCACTTCCCGCCGGGGTTTGGCGTGTTTTGGGGATTGTATCGCTTATTCGCCGGAACCGGCACCATTCCATTTTCAATATAACAATAGAGTGGATCGGTCGTCGGGCAGTTCGGCGTCACAAACGATTCATCAAATCCCCGTTCATTCGGGCCATCAATCAAAGGGGTGCTCTTTTCATAGTCGATCAGAAGCGAGTTCTTAAAACCTCCTCCCAAGCGTTTCCCTTCGTTGTCCAACCAGCTCAGCCCAACATGCCATTTGCCAAAAACCCCCGTCCGATACCCTTTTTCCTGGAGCATCCCGCCCAGCGTCAAGGTTCCTGGCTTGAGATAGCTCGGCCCCCCCGGCCCCTCAAAGGCTCCGCCCCCTCGTCCCGTGGAGCGATAGATCTGCTGTCCCGAAAACAAGCCATATCGCGATGGCGAGCAAATCGTCGAGGGGCTGTGCGCATCCGTAAACCGAATCCCCTCCGCCGCCATCTTGTCCAGACGCGGTGTCTCGTAAGCCGCCTTTGGATTATAACAAGACAAGTCCCCAAATCCCAGATCATCGGCATAGATGATGACGATGTTTGGCAGCTTCGCCGAAGCCGGTCCTATCAATGCAATTGCCGCAAAGGCCAGAGATCGAATCATCGTTCCACCTCCCCTCTCCCTAAATCAATGAGGCGCGAGAACAAGTGCTCTCCACCCACCCTGAGCCCACAGTGTTCATACTCGCTGGTGTAAAAGGCCTTCATATTCGGGACGGAATCCACGGTCTCACGCGAAAATCTCACATTCACAAACATATCATCTGCATACACCGCACAAGCCACCGGAACGGTATTCCGGCTCAAAACTTCTAAATCATAAAGCAGAGGCCAATCTGACTTTTCAGCCAAAATATTTGCAGCCTCTTTCATACCCCGCAGTTCCGAAATCTCATCGAACATCCACGGGAAAATCATCTCACCATAAAACAGAAATTCATCGTAATCGTCAAAGTGAGGATACTTTTCCTTCTGCACCGCATCGCATGCCCAGCTGCTTGCAGCTCCCTGCGCATAAATTGCCTCGTGCAAAATCGCGAAGATCGGATTGGTGTCGAATGGCACCGTCGCTTGCAAGCCCACTTTGAATGCCTGGCTGACGATCTCCTGATCACCCGCCTTCACAAAGGCTCCTTCGAGCAGGAAGTGAATCTCCTCCGCCGTGTAAGAAAACCCAAATTTCATCCCGAGAGTCTGCACCATGCGCGGTGTGATTCGATCGCCGTTTGGAAAGAAGATCTTGTTCTCCTCAAGATGCCTCGCCAACTTCGTTAGCCGTGCCTTATCCATTGGAAACTTTTCAAAATACTTCCGGTTCCTCTCTTCCACAAAAGGAAAGGTTCCTTCGTAAATCTCCCGCGCCGTCCGCTCAAGCCCGGGGACTCCACCAAAGATGAAGCACTCCTTCAAGCCTTCCGGATGAAGACTCAGATAGGTCATTGTGCACCACCCTCCGAAGCTTTGGCCAATTGTTGACCAAGGTATTCCCGGACTCATGTGAGAGCGGATCAGCTCGGCATCCCTTACAATGTTATCCTGCCGGAAGTGTGTCAGATATTCCGCCTGTGCAGCGGCATCACCTTCTAGACCCAAGGTCTGGTGATCCACCGGCGTGCTCAGACCATTTCCCCGCGTATCATACATCAGCACACGATACTCGGTAAGAGCACGCTTCAACCAACCGGTCTTCTGAATCGGAATAGGAGCCCGAAACCCTGGACCGCCTTGCAGAAAAATAAGGAAAGGTTTCTCCGAGCTCTTTGGATCGAGATCACGAACTTCGCGAACAAAGAGATCGATCTGCCTTCCTCTAGGATCGCGATAATCAAGAGGAGCTTCAAAAGCATGGTCAATCAGCTCAAGGCCTGGAATCCGATAAGAGTCTGAGGAATTCATTAGTTTGATTTTTTGGCGGGAACGAAAGGCATCTTCGCACCGGACTCCTTGAGCCATTGCATCAATTCTGCTTTCAACTCGGCCGCTAACTTCGGCTTCGACTTGGTTAGATTCTTCTTTTCACCCTGATCCGCAACGACGTCGTAAAGCTCGAAGGAATCATCATCGTAAAAATGGATGAGTTTGTAGTTCCCGCGCCGTATCACGCCCCCCAAGCGATTCCTCTTATGGAAGGCATAGTTGGGATAGTGAAAGAAAAGAGACTTCCTCTCCAGCCTCGCATTCCCTTTCAACATCGGAACCAAACTTACTCCATCAAGCGGAGTTCCCGCCTTTGGTTTCAATCCCGCTACTTCGAGCAAGGTCGGGAAGGTATCCGTCGTGATGATGGGCGTATTGGAACTCGAACCCGCCTTCACTTTTCCCGGCCAACGAATGGCCCACGGCACTCTGATTCCGCCCTCATAAAGGTGCCCCTTATTTGCCCTTAACGGACCATTCCCGAACAAAGATCCGTTGTCCGAAGTAAAGATGACAATCGTGCTCTCCGCCAAGCCAAGATCGTCAAGCGATGCCAACACCCGCCCAATCGAACGATCCATGCCCTCAATCATCGCTGCGTAAGGCGCATTTTCCACCGGGCGCTTTTTGTATTTTTCTATAAGATCCTCCGGTGCCTCAATCGGGTAGTGAACCGAATAATTCCAAAACGTCAGGAAGAACGGTCCGTTCTTTTGCTTTGTAATAAAGTCGATGCATTCCGTAGCCAATCGATCAGGGAGATATTCCCCTTTCGGCCCTTCTTTTAAAGTCGGGATCTTGTAGGGCGCAAAATACGTCGGGGGCCCTCCCCGGTCGTAGCCGCCGATATTAAGGTCAAAGCCCTGCGACTTTGGACGTAATCCGTGTTCGTATTTTTCACCCGCTTTGTTCTCTCCTTTGCGGTGGGACAAGTGCCACTTTCCCACAAAGCCCGTCGCATATCCGGCTTCCTTCTTCAATCGCTCCGCCAAAGTCTCCGCTTCTAACGGAAGATAAGTCAATTTTTCCGCTCCAGCCTGTTTCCGACCCTCCGGCACCATGCCATTTTTAAATCCTGGTGCATGATTCGTGATTGCCAGTCTTGCTGGAGACATTCCGGTCATCATCGCTGCACGAGTTGGCGTACACACCGGAGCCGCGGCATAGCCATGTGGAAAAACCATTCCCTGCTTTACGAAGCGATCGAGGTTTGGGGTATCCAAATGCTCGTTCCCGTTAAAGTGAACATCGTACCACCCCAAATCATCCGCCATGATCAGGAGAATATTGGGAGGCTTCTCCGCTTTCAAAATAAGCGTAGTGCACAGCAGGCTCAATAGGGTCAGTTTCAATTTTATCATCTCAATTTCTCGTTAGTTTTTCTCAATCCTTAGCATCGCTTCAGCCAAGGATTTTCCAAACCTCACAAAAGTTTTTCCACTTCCTAGGTAGTGATATTCGGCATTTGATGAACATCGGTCCCAGGTCGCTTGTTCTTCGGCGGTAATTTCGCCATTACCAAAGCCATACTTAGCACACTCCTTTTGATAGTCCTCCCGGATCATCTCACCCCTTTCGAGGCGACGTTTCCACTCTCCCGTCATCCGCCGTTTCCAATAAATATCACTGAGCCCTAGCTCGTAAAAAGGCCCGCTATCCACCGCGATGACATTCCCTCTATACTTGGATTTGACTTTTGCATTAAAGGTTTCCACCGCTTCAAATTGCGTTTTTCGAAAAGTCGTTACCGGCAATCCCTTATCAAACCGACGGCTATCGGGATCCGTCCCATAAACACCCAACACCCCTACGATGAATGGAAGGTTGGGCGACTCAAAATCCCGTCGCACATCCACAATAAAGTGAATCATATTGTCCGTGTATTGGGAGATGTGATGGCGATTGCACATGTCATTCCATCCCTGAAACCAAACAAAACCCGCGAGCTTGTATCCATCGCTTTCTTCGTATTCCGGCACCACTTTCCTGATACTTGCTTCATCCTTGAGCGTCTCTTTGACGAACGCGATCATCTGACGGTAGTAAGACCCCGTCGCTTCCTGTGTTGGAACCCTTCCGTTCTCATTTTCCCGTTCACTTGGCGAATAGGGGCCGGCACTCGGTGGGCGAAAATCAACCGCTAACGACTTCCCCCCCCAAGCTGTCTTGATAATCAATACCGGCTCTTCCGTTGAACGATCCATGTGTAGACCAAAGCCATACTCCGGACCGATTCTCTCATCATCAAATCCATAGCCGACCTTGACCTTCCCATGAAGAGTTACCTGTTTCCCTCCACGATTTGTTCGACAAGTCACCCAGCTATTGTGCCCCTCTACCGGTTCTCCATCAGCACTCAAAATCTCCTTCAAGATCGAGGCCGTTTTAGGATCATCCCCTATCGCTGCAAAAGTCTTTTTATGAGCCGACCCCTGCATATTCGACTGACCTGCTAGGACATAAACTTTGAGAGGCTTCCCCATCACATTCCCTTGCAGAAAAAAGGCTACCAGCGCCACCAAACCCAGAAAATACCCCTGATTCATCGTCATAGAACCCTGACTGATCTAACTAGGATGACCAGTAAATCCGATACCAGCTATCACTGAGTATTTTGAAAATCTCTAAATTTTTTTAGAGGCACCCACGAAAGACCATTCAATTTACGGTCTTCTTCTGAAATCCGAGGTGCAACTCTCTCCTCTCATCAGACAATTCCATTGACCCCTGCATCCGTCTCCCATACCTCTCGCTCCCTTATGGAAACCGAAAACGTCGCTGACCTTCTGGCGATCGACACCAGCTCGCTCGAGAGCCGCTTGTCGGAACTCAGGAGGTATCTTTGACATCCCGCTTTTAACCCAAAAAATCGAGGAACTCGAAGCTAAAGCCGCCAATCCAGAATTCTGGAACCGACAGGAGCAGGCTCGCGAAGTCTTAGCCGAAACAAAACTCAACAAGGACAAACTCGAACCTTTCCTTAAATTTGAGGAAGAATTTCAAAATCTCACCTCGGGTATTGAGCTCGCCAAGGAATTTGATGACATCGATTCGGCACGTGAGGCGCGATCCACTTTCGAGAAGCTTGGTAAAGATTTAGAGTCCTTCGAGCTCATTACCCTTCTCGATTCTCCCTCCGACTCAAAAAACGCCTACATGACTGTCCAAGCTGGAGCAGGTGGCACCGAAGCCTGCGACTGGGCCGGTATGCTTTACCGAATGTATAATCGCTGGTCAGAGCAAAAAGACTTTAAGGTTACCGTTACTGATTATCAGGACGGTGAGGAAGCCGGAATTTCTTCTGCCTCTCTCAAAATTGAGGGCCCATACGCCTATGGTTACCTCAAAGCCGAACGTGGCGTTCATCGTCTCGTTCGCATTTCGCCTTTCGATTCGGCAGGAAAAAGACACACCTCTTTCGCCTCTATCGATGTCACACCTGAAATTGATGACACCATCGAGATCGACATTCCCGATTCCGATGTCGAAATATCCACAGCCCGCTCAGGCGGTAAAGGTGGCCAAAATGTGAACAAGGTCGAAACCGCTGTTATGATGAAGCATCTCCCAACAGGCATCGTGATTCGCTCCACCCAAGAACGGTCCCAACTCCGCAACCGCGAAGTCGCTTGGGAAACCCTCCGAGCCAAACTTTACCAGATTGAGGAAGACAAGCAGAAAGCCGAAGCGGACCGCGCTTACTCCGATAAAGGAGAGATCGGCTGGGGAAGCCAAATTCGTTCCTACGTATTCCAACCTTACCAGATGGTTAAGGACCTCCGCACAGGCGAAGAAACTGGAAACATCCAAAACGTCATGGATGGAGCCCTTGACCCCTTTATTGAAGCCATGCTTCGCGGCCAAAAACGCGCTTAAATTTCCGCGAAAAGGGCCCCCTCTTTCGACCTCTCAATTAGGACTCAAAGTAAGCACTCTCATCACCCGATTTTGAAAATTGGGTGAGATTCACCGAGCAAAGTTAATGCACATCGCCTTCGGCACCTCCGCACTTTTGCCGCTAAAAGAAATCTTACCCGTTTTCTTATCAATCCGATGACTGGTCACTTCGTTGGACTTTTGCCCTGCCACAAGAAGCCAATCACCAGATGGCGAAAGATTAATATTCCGGGGGATCCACACCGCTGCCGGAGTCGTTTCGAGATGCTTTAATGACCCGTCCTGTGCAACAGAGAGGACAGTTAAAGAATCTCTCCCCTCTTCTGTTAAATCACGATTCGCGGTATAAATAAACTTCCCATCTTGCGAAACCCTAATCTCGGAACAGCTCATATTCTCTGTTTTTGTTTTCGACGGGAAAACACTCACTGTATTCTTCATTGTCAAAACACCATTTTTCGTATCACGGGAGAACCCTGTTACAGTCAAGGTGAGTTCATTAAGAACATAGGCATGCGAACCATCTTTACCAAACTTCATATGACGGGGACCAGAACCTGGAATCAATTTGAATCCCCCCTTATCAGTCAACGTCCCCTTAGCATCGAAAGCATAGAATTTCACCTGATCAATTCCCAGATCTGGCGCATACGCGAATTTGTTATCAGGCCCAGCATAAATGGAGTGTGCGTGAGGCCCTTCCTGTCGTTGTTTGTTCAAGCTCGAACCCTTGTGCTGCATCAGTGATGCCACGGCGCCAATCTCCCCACCTTCAATTGGGAAAGACACAACCTTTCCACCACCATAATCCGCTCCAAAAAGAACTTTTTCATTCGCGTCGATACTGACATGGCAAAGTCCTCGACCCTCATAAGGCTGGCTCGAAATCTCGGTAAACTTGCCCTCAACGATCGAATAAGCCGAAACCGCTCCCTTCCCACCTTTTTTGAAAGTCGAAAAAATAACACTGCCTTCCTTGTTCACCTCTTGAAACCCCATGTTCTGGCCCTTCACCACATGCTTACGATTCGAAAGCGCTCCCGTTTTTTCGTCTAGTTCGAGAGTGTAAATCCCATCTGCTCCGGTGCCAATATATACAGGAGTCGTTTGAGCCTGAAAGGTTCCAGTGAGAGCGACTGTCGCAAAAATCATTTTCTTCATACCGTTGATTATCAGAATGAATCGTGACCTGAAAGACAGATCCTTGCCAGCCCCTCAAAATCTGAGCATTCTTACTCCGGATGCCTGACAACATTAAGAATGACCGATATTTCGCGGAGGGATTTCGCGAACTCGACGAAAGTCTAGCCGAAACCACAGCTATGCTTGCCGAGGCCCTTCCGCTTGATGCTGCCCTGCGCTCGCTCGTCCCCTGGCAAGAAGGCAAACCATTTCCTGAAACAATTCCCTCAGGCGCAGAGCGTGAAGGAGCTCAACTCCTCTCTATTTGCTTCGAACTACTCAACATCGTCGAAGAACGCGTCGCTTGGAAATTCCGCAGTGCCCGCCGAACCTCCCACGGAGCCGATGCCATTAAGGGCCTTTGGCCCTCCGTCATCAAACGCCTCTCCGAAGCCGGTTTAAGCGAGCAAGAGGTGATCACGACCCTCAAAAAAGTTCAGGTCGAACCAGTCCTAACTGCCCACCCAACCGAAGCAAAACGCCCATCCGTGCGGGTCCGCCACAAAGCTATTTACGAGGAACTCCGTAGTTTTGAATCCGCTAAAAACGACCCTCATTACGGTCGCCGCGTCGCAGATTCTCTCCGCGCTGAGCTCCAGACCCTTTGGTATACGGGGGAAATTTTCGTCCAACGTCCCGCAGTTCAAGAGGAACTTCGGAATGCTCTACCTTATCTCAGCGAAACCTTCCCCGAAGTCGTAATCCGCCTTGACCGTTCTCTCGAACTCGCGTGGGAAGATGCCGGTTGGAATATCGAAAACCTTCGCAAGGAGAACGCCTATCCAAAACTCCGATTTTCTAACTGGATTGGTGGCGACCGCGACGGACATCCCTTTGTCACACCAGAGGTAACTAAGAACACTCTCGCCGAACTTCATGAAAATGCAGTGCAAATGCACCAGCGGCATTTAATGAATGTCGCTGACAAACTCACCCTGGCTCCACCCTTCACCAAAGTTCCTTCCCGTCTTAACGAAGCCATTGCAACGTATGCCGAAGAACTCGGCGATGCGGGATTCCGAATTACAAAACGCTACCATCTAGAGCCATGGCAGACTTTTATTAGACTCGTCGTCGAAAGATTCGAGCAGGACAAATACCAAACCACCGCCCAATATCTCTCCGATCTCAATCTTGCTCACGACACCCTCTGCGAAGCCAAGGCTTCAATGACCGCCCACGAGTGGATTTTCCCACTCATTCGCCTTGCTGAAATTTTCGGACTTCATCTCGCTTCCCTCGATGTTCGCAACAACTCGGAAGCCCACGATGCCGCCGCCGCTCAACTCTTCGCTAGAGTCGGGATTCCTGATGGCGAAAACTTCCCAACTTGGACCGAGGCAAAACGCCGCGAATTCCTTGTCGCGGAGCTCTCGAATCCAAGACCATTTCTTACTCGCTACGAGGAAGCTGGCGATGATGCAGATCATATTCTGGCCTACTTTCGCCTCCTCGCGACCCACCTGCGCAAACGCGGGCCTGATTGCCTAGGCCAACTCATCATCAGTATGACGCGTTCTGTGTCCGATATCCTTCTCGTCCAGCTACTCTCCCGCGAAGCTGGACTCGCCAAGCTACATTCAAACGGCAAATGGCGCTCCCGCCTTCCAGTTAGTCCACTCTTTGAAACCGGCGAAGACCTAGCGGCCGCTAGCACCATTCTGGCGGAATACCTCGCCATTATGGGCCCCCATCCATCCGGAATGCAGCCCGCCATGGTCGGCTATTCTGATTCCAACAAAGATGCCGGAGTTTTTGCATCCCAATGGGGAATTTTCAAAGGCCAAGAATCAATGACCGCAGCCTGTCGAGCAGAAGGTGTTATCCCACAATTTTTTCACGGCCGCGGCGGCACTATTGGTCGCGGAGCAGGTCCCACTCGTTGGTTCCTACGGGCCCTTCCCGATGGAGCACTTGCCGGCCCCGTCCGTGTCACCGAACAAGGCGAAGTCCTCCCACGAAAATACGGTCACGAAGGGAACGCGCACTTCCATCTCGAACTCCTCACTGCTGGTGTCACCCGTGTCGTTGGGTTGCGAAATGAACGGGCCAATCCTGTTGAACAGTGCCGCCAAAGTCTCGACGCCCTTTCCGCCGAATCAGACAAAGCCTATCGCAAGCTGCTCGACGCCGATGACTTCATCAGCTTCTACCGTAGTGCGACTCCCATCGACGCTTTAGAAACCGGTGTCTTTGGATCCCGGCCCTCCCGCCGTACTGGCAAGAAGGCCTCACTCAAGGATCTCCGTGCTATTCCATGGGTCTTTTCTTGGACCCAAGCCCGATTCTACCTACCCGGCTGGTACGGTGTTGGCTCCGGTCTCGAAGCTATCGGCGAAGAATCCTATGAGAACATCAAGGATAACCTCCCAAAGTTCGATTTCCTTCGCTATGTCTTCACCAACATTGAATCCTCCCTCGCCTCGGCAAACCCCGAAATGATGAAGCAATATGCCGAGCTCTGCCCGGACGAGGATCTTCGAAAACGCCTTCTTGGCCAAATCCTTACCGAATACGAAAAAACACGTAGATTAGTTCGTAAACTTTTTGGCCGCGAATTCGATTCCCGCCGCCCGCGCATGGAAAAAACCCTCGCAGTCCGTGAAGGTCCATTAAAGGTCCTTCACGAGCAACAAATCGCCCTAATCAAACGTTGGCGTGAGGCCGGGAGCCCGATCGAAGCAAAGGATGGTCGCTTTAATCGCGATTTTCTCGCCCTGCAATTGACGATCAACGCCATCTCATCTGGCCTTCGCGAAACTGGTTAATCATTCTCGAATCACCTTAAACAAGGAATAAGTTCCATCGGCATTCACCGTTCCTAGATGACTGCCATCCCGCGAAAAAGAGAGCTGCTGGCATCCATGATTATTATCAATAGTTTGCAGAATCTTGATTCCCTCTGATTCATGGTCAACGGCCCCAACCAAAAGA
>KB912123.1 GCA_000383735.1 Verrucomicrobia bacterium SCGC AAA164-M04 | reverse complement strand
TGTATGGGAAACTAATTAAGTGATGGAAGAAGGACTGATCAGAAAGATCATCATCGGGCGAGACCCTAAGGACGCTATGGCGTACTACTTGGGGATGAGAGCTGGCGGGGGCAAGGTCTCTGCTATACTAGAAGATGAAAGAGCTCTTGTAAAGTACAATAAAAAGCGGTATCTTGTGTACATAGAAACAGACGAGGGGACTTTGCTTTGGAAGGCAATAGACGATATGCCTTGCTTGTTGGAATTTGATTTAAACTTTTAATATGAGGTCACTTAAAAAATTCGTCGTTGAACTTGAAAAAAGAATCAACGACACAATCACTACGGACAGTGGTTTGGAGTTGTACGTAGATAATAAGTACAATGAGTTTAAGCACAGAGTAACGGAAGGCCCTATCGTCTCTGTGCCAGCCAAGTACAATGTAGATGCCAAGCCTGGAGACACTCTTTTCTTTCATCACCTAGTTGTAGTCAATGGAGGCCAACAAGTAGAGCATGAAGACGACCACTACCTTGTGCATTACCACCCTAGTGTAGCCACTGAGTCTCAGGCAATAGCCTATAGGAACTCCAAGGGCGAAGTCTTCCCTTTGGGTGGATGGGGGCTTTTAGAGGCTGTGGAAGAGGATTCTACTCCAGGAAAACAAAGCGATTTAATCGAGTTGGTAAAGCTTAAGGAAGATCCTGTTCTAAAGGGGAGGGTTGCTTTTACGGCCCCATGGATTGAAGAGATGGGTGTGAAGGTCGGAGACGTAGTAGGTTTTCCTAAGAATATGGACTACCGAATCAAAATCGACGGCAAGGAGTATTACAGGACACGATCACAAGACTTTCTCTATGTCGAAGAAGACTAAATTCAATACTCTTGACGCTTCTTCTAGGCTTATGCACAGCATGTCTATTGCCATAGACAATATGATCGAAGAAATAAAAAAGCCTGTAGATCCAGAGGCTGGAGGCTCAGCCAGAAAAGCTGAGCTGCAAGCTGTAAAGCAGACCGCTGTGGATTGTAAGGAGTTAATCATAGAGAGACAGAAACTAGAGCAAATGATTAAAGAATTAAGTGAAAATGGAAAAATTGAAGAAGACAAAGACTACAGCGGAGGTTTCGCTGAAAGATTCTCTAAGTGATTGGAAACAAGTGGTTTGGCAATACAACAAGACAGACTTTAAATTTTGGGAGGAATCCTGGAACGAAAGCGAAGAAAAATAACCGCGAGTATCCCCTCAAGCTTATACCTTGTAGAAAGGGTAACTGGTCACATGTGGGTTCAAGTCCCACCTCGCGGACTTTAGTATATTTGTAACTATGGGCAAATTAAGTAAATCAGCACAGTACTATAAAAACAATCCCGAGGCAAGGGAGAAGAAAGGCGAGTATGATAAAAAGCTTAACGCCACTTCCAAACAGAAAAGGAAACGTGTTGTAAGAAATATGCTTAGGAGGCTTTTTACAAGAAAAGGCAAAGTGAAAAAAGGTGATGGTAAAGATGTGCATCACACTGGAGGAACCAAAGTAGGCACAGCGACAGTAATGTCTGCTTCTAAAAACAGAGCTCTTAAGTAAAATATGCACTCGTAGCTCAACTGGATAGAGCATCGCCCTTCTAAGGCGAGGGTTCGGGGTTCGAGTCCCTGCGGGTGTACTAAATTAAATTAAAATGAAAGTTGTTTCTAGGTTTGCACTATTGATCTTAATGCTTATTCCATTTATGGATAGCGCTTCCTCTGTTTCAAACAGAAGAACAACTAGATACAATAGGGGGCAAATTCATGAAATGATAATTACATTAAATCACTTAAATAAACCTATTCATGGCTAAAGTTCAGGTCAGTAACTACGAGAAGAAGCGCGTAAAGCGCAAAGGTGTCCACGCTAAGACGAAGACATCTAAGAACAAGCATTCAATTAACTACAAGAAGCCTTACGCTTCACAAGGTCGATAAATATGGCTGTCTACATTTGCGATTGCGAGAAAAAGCACGAAGAGGATAAGTCTGGGGTTACCATCAAGTTCGTTGACGGAAAGGCTCAGCATCAAATTCAGTGTCCATGCGGCAAACACATGGGACTAAAGGATCCAAAGTCAGGCGTACCTAGCCTTGGCCGTATGAATAGTCTAGGTCAAAGCTACTGATGTCCTCTCTAGTTGATGTCGATGGATATGAAGATAAGGGGATTAAGATCGACCCTAACGGTACAGAGGGTGAGTGTGTTGAACTCCATGGGCTTCTTGTTATCCTCCCGAAAAAACCAAAGCGATCTGAAATACTCTTCCATGATCAACCAAAGTCTATGCAACTGTGGAGACGCATTCCTATGCCCCAAGAGTTGCAGAAGATTCGAAGTATGGATGAGTGGTACGAAAAGCCTTCGGAGTTCCGTAAAAAGTTTTCTAGTTTCGTCGAAAGGGAGTTTAAGCGGCGGCGTGACGGTGTTTGGTTTTACAACAATGGCGTCCCTACGTACATCACGGGGAGGCATTACATGCTCCTCCAGTGGTCAAAAATCGATATCGGGTATCCTTACTATCTTGCCTTCCAACGTGAAATCTTTCTCCACATGGCTGCGTGCGAAGCTGATCCCCGTTGTCTCGGTCAGCTTTATACTAAGTGTCGCCGTTCTGGGTATACTAATATCTGTTCTTCTGTACTCGTCGACGAAGCTACGCAGGTTAAGGATAAGCTGCTCGGAATACAGTCAAAGACTGGTAAGGACTCTCAGGAAAACATCTTCATGAAGAAGGTCGTTTCGATCTTCAAATCATACCCATTTTTCTTTAAGCCTATTCAAGACGGTACTACAAACCCCAGAATGGAGCTGGCCTTCAGAGAGCCTTCAAAAAGAATTACTACAAAAAACAAGACGTCATTTAGAGGCGACGCTCTTAATACAGTAATCAACTGGAAGAACACCACAAACAATGCTTATGATGGGGAAAAGCTACACATGCTTTATCTGGACGAGGCTGGCAAGTGGGAAAAACCCGTTGACATCAGGGAGGCTTGGAGGATTGAAAGAACGTGCCTAATCGTAGGTAAAAAAATCGTAGGCAAAGCTCTGGTGGGTAGCACGGTAAACCCTATGGACAAAGGAGGTAAGGAGTACAAGTCTGTGTGGCAAGACAGCGACCCCTTTGAAAGAAATGCCAATGGGAGAACAAAGAGTGGTCTTTACAGAATATTCATACCCGCCTACGAAGCCCTTGAGGGTTTCTTCGACGTGTATGGAAACGCTGTGTGCGAAGACTTAGAACAGGAGGTAGCTGGTATTGATGGAGACCCTGTATTTGAGGGATCAAAAACCTTTTTGAGAAATGAAAGAAACTCTTTGAAGTCTGATGCTTCAGAACTCAATGAGGTTGTGAGGCAGTTTCCGTTTACAGAAGAGGAAGCTTTTAGGGATAGCGTTGAGGGCAGCATCTTCAATATTGGTAAAATATATCAGCAGATAGACAGCAATGAAGACTTGTTCCCCAACCCTGTGGTAAGAGGTAATTTCCTATGGACCGAGATGGACAAAGAGGTTGCATTTACCCCAGATCCAAACGGTAGATTCAGGGTCTCTTGGATGCCCCCGAAGGACATGAGAAACAAGTTAAGTGAAAAGGGTGGCATCAGGGTGCCTCCGTACCATGAACTCGGATGCGGTGGTGTTGACTCTTACGACCTTGACGCCACTGTTGACGGTCGTGGATCTAAAGGGGCCTTGCATTTGTACAATAAGTTCAATATGACGGAGTCTCACCCCTCCAATATGTTTGTTTTGGAGTATGCCTCTAGGCCAGACATAGCCAAGATCTTTTATGAAGACGTATTGATGGCTTCTTTTTTCTACGGGTACCCTCTGCTTATAGAGAACAACAAGTATGGTATCGTAAGGTACTTTGAATCAAGAGGTTACGCTGGATATGTTATGGATAGGCCAGCCCACTTGAAGCCTCCAGGAAGCACCTCTAACGTTAGGACAAAGGGTATACCTTCAAACTCTCAGGACGTTATCCATGCTCATGCTCAATCTATAGAGCAATACATTTTTGATCATGTAGGAGAGAAGGAGGATGGGAATATGGGCAACATGTATTTTAACAGAACTCTTGAAGATTGGATAGGGTATAGAATAGACAAGAGAACAAAGTTTGACTTGACGATTAGTTCTGGTCTTGCTCTTCTGGCTGCTCAAAAGGTAAAGGTTGAGAAAAAACAATCTAAATTCGACGACAAAAGATTCTTTAGGCGGTACAAGCCTAATGCTTAAGGGGTTATTGTATTTGCACTATATTTGCTAGACAAAGGAATATCCTATATGTCCTACTCCAGTAAAAACAAAAAATCCAGTAACTTCCCTGATCCTCTAGCTCCTGCGTCGCAAAAGCTAGACAAATCTTACGGCCTAGGTTATGCCAAAGCTATTGAGGGGAGTTGGGGTAGAGTCGACGACGAGTCTGGTATTTATCAAAAGCGTAAGAGGGAGTTCGAAAGAAACAGGGATTACGCAAACGGTACTCAGGACACAACCATTTACAAGCAGATACTCAACAGTCTAGACCCTAACAACGGCGATGGGACTCTTTTGAATTTGGACTGGGCGCCTGTGCCCATCATTCCTAAGTTTGTCAAGATTGTAGTCAACAAGATCCTGTCTTCTGATCCGTATCCAAATCTTCAGGCAGTAGACCCTATCTCTAGCAGCGAGAAAGACGCTAAGAAGAGAAAGCTACAGATGCAAATCAAAAACAAAGATTTGTTTTCTCAGATGAAGCAGTCTGGGGTTAGCGTGTCCGCCGACCCGTCGCAGATACCAGACACTCTTGAAGAGGCAGAAATTTTTCTAGATACAAACGTAAAGACTGACGCTGAAGTGGCTGCTCAGGTAGCAACCAACATGACCTTGTCATGGAACGACTTTAGTGACTCTACGTTTAGGCGATGCGTTAATGACTTGGTTACGCTAGGCATGTCTGTTGTAAAGAGAGAAAACGACCCTAATTATGGGATTGCAACAAACTACGTAGACCCTTGTGATTTTGTTCATAGTTACACAGAGGACCCAAACTTCAAGGATCTAGTATATGCGGGGCATGTCAAGACAATGACGATTGACGAGCTGAAAAGAATTGCTGGAGGGGAGTTTGAGGAGGAGGAGTTTGAGAAAATCGCCAAGAGCGTAGCGGGGAAGTTTAAAAACGACTCTTCTGTTTTTGGGAAAAAGTATTACGATAGGACCAAAGATTCAATGAAGTACGGGTACGATGAGTACCGCGTCCAAGTCTTGGATTTTGAGTTCTTGTCTGTCGACTGCATGTACTTCGAGGACAAAGACAACCGCTTCGGCAACACAAACTTCTTCTACAAGGGGGACTCATACGTAGAGCCTAAAAGCTCTGTGTTTGAAAGGAAGTCTCATAAGATGGAGAATGCTACTGTTTATGGGGGGATGCACATTCTCGGAACCGACTACTTGTTTGGGTACGGGATGAAGAGCAATATCCCAAAGAACATTCACGACTTGTCTAAGGCTCGCCTCTCGTACTCTGTTACCGCTACCAACATGCGTCGCATGATGCCTAAGTCTATTGTAGGCAGCATTACAGGATTTGCGGATCAGCTTCAGCTTACCCACTTGAAGATTCAGCAGGCGGTCGCCAAGGCCAAGCCTGATGGATTGATTGTAGATATTGAAGGTCTCGACAATGTGCAACTCGGTAGAGGGGGTGAGCTCCAACCACTTGAGATTCAAGACATTTACGAGCAGACGGGTGTCTTTTACTATAGGAGTAAGAACCCAGAGGGTGGGTTCCAAAACCCTCCCGTTCGTCCTCTAGACAACAGTATCAGAAACATCAACCAGCTTATTGGCTTGTACAATCATTACCTGCGTATGATTCGTGATGCTACAGGCATCAACGAAGCTATGGACGGTACCACACCTAAGAGCGAAGACTTGGTCGGTGTAAGGGAACAAGCTATTGCTGGAGGTAACAATGCTATTTACGATGTCACCCATGCGTCCTTGATGCTATTCAAGAGGGTGGTAGAGGACGTAGTTAAGTGTCTTCAGATATTGCCTCCTGAGTCTGTTATCTACAAGGTGTATGAAAACGCAGTAGGGTCTACTAATATGGGGGTCTTGAGTTCCTTTGCTGATATTCCTATGTACAACTTTGGTGTCATAGTAAAAAAGCAAATGGATGAAAAAGATAGAGCTTACTTGGAGCAAAACATCCAAGTTGCTTTGTCTCAAAGAGAGATAGACATAGAGGACGCTGTGGCAATCAGGCAACTTCGTGATGTCGACCAAGCTGAAAGGCTTCTTATTGTAAGAAGAAAGAAAAGAATTAAGCAACAGATGGACCAAGCCAGAGCAAATTCTCAGGCTCAGGCTCAGGCAAACATTCAAACAGCTCAGGCTACATCACAGGCCAAAGCTCAAGAAATGCAGCTTAAGGGTCAGATTGATATGAAGATGTTGGAGATGAAGTCTCAGTTTGAGGCCCAGCGCATGCAAATGGAGCATGAGATGCGTAAGGAGGTGGAGATGATTAGAGCTCAAGCGACACTCGGATTTAGAACTGAAGATCAAGAGTTTAAGGAAAAGCTCGAAGTCCTCAAAGAAGACAGAAAAGACGAGAGAGTAGATCAGCAGGCTGAAAAACAATCCAAGCTCATCTCACAAAGAGATGGGAAAAGAGGGGAGCTTGAAGAAAAAGCTTCTGTAAACGTAAATCAACTTTTAGGGTAATGGCAAGCATCAATCTAGATAGATCGTCGAGACTAGACATCACATGTAGAAAGGGAGACACGTTTAAATTGATCTTTACTTTTGATGAAGATCAAAGCACTGATCGGGTTGTTGAGGGATGGAAGATGCAGGTTAGAGATTCGGCTGATGACAACACTGGCAATGGCGTTCTTCAGGCATCTGGGTCTAATGATTTTACATATAGCAACAGTGGTAAGACCCTAACGTTACTGGTTGCATCAACCTCAATGACGTTTTCTGGGCAGTACGTCTATGACATCCAGCATTCGAACTCGGAAACAGAAACCTTTTTTCACGGTGTCTTTACAGCTGTTGAGGATATAACAATCACCTAATATGTCAGAAGTCAACCTTACACTAGGGGATCCAATCGAAGTAAAGGTCGCCCCAGCTGAAGGGGCGACTAACGTCACTGTGCAGTCTGCGACTCAAAACGTAGTGCAAGTGCAGGCGGCTATTGCTACAGATGGGCTTCAGGGGGCCGACGGAGCTGGTGTGCCAACTAATCCTGCGGGATCTACTGGACAGGCTCTTGTTAAGAGCACGGATGCTGCAAACGACACGGAATGGGCTTACATAGATAAGCTACATATAAACGTAAGAAACACTACTGGCAACTCTATTCCAGCTGGAAGTGTCGTGTATGCAGCTGGACTTCAGGGAAATAATGTTCTTATTGATTTAGCTGACGCTAGTGACTCTAGCAAGATGCCAGCTATTGGGTTTACTTATGAGGAGATTTCCCATAACAGCAATGGTGATGTCATCAGTGCTGGGGTCTTGAATCAAAACATCCATAATGTTTCTGGAGCAGACGAAGGGAAGGTTTTGTATGTTAGTACAACTGCAGGAGAGGTCACGGTGACTAAACCTTCTGGCTCGGCAAATCTGGTTCAGAATGTAGGTATTGTTCTGAAGGCCAATAATAATAATATTGTACAAAAGTTTAAGGTTTCTGCTATAGACAGAACCAATGATATACCTAATCTTGCCAACGGCACTATATTTTTAGGGGGAGGAACAAATCAAAGAAGCCCATACACGTTTCCTGTTGCGACACCTAATGTTGGAGATATACTCAAGGTTACTGCAAGTAATCAGCTTACTTTTGAGGACTCTGCTACCCTCGGGCAAAACCTAAGCAACGCTAACCTTGTAGCGTCGGCATCAAGAACCTTTCAAGTTAGAGAAGACGGTAGGCTTTCATTCACTGATGCCCAAACAGATACAATTCTTGCTATTAACGAATCTACCAAAAGGGTCGGTGTAAACACGGCGGCTACTGATGAAGCCTTGCACGTAAGTGGAAACACTAAGGTCGATGGTGACATAATTGTGTCTGGCACTGTGGACGGTAAAGATGTATCTACGCTTATGTCTAACCTTGCTGATGATTCAGGCCCCCGCCTTGGCGGTACCCTTGAGCTTGGTGGCCAAGGTATTCAGGACTCGACGGGTATTGATTTGCTAAACGATGTCTTTGTCCCTACTTCATCAATCCATATTGGATCTACGTCTCCTGCAGATCAGTCACTTCACATTACAAACGGGACGATTAAGATAGATGATGGAGTTAATCCGTATACACTTCCTTCGGCTGATGGGAGTGCCAACCAAGTCATAAAGACTGATGGAAGCGGAGCTCTTTCTTTTACGGATCAAGCGGCTGATACGAATCTCGGCAATACAAACCTTACTCTTGAGGCGGCGAGAGTTGTTGAGATGGGTAACGGGAAAAGCGTCGACTTCCAAAGTGGCGGCGAGTCTAAGTTTAAGATTTTCTCTATGGGAACAGCATTCGGAACAAGTAGGTTTACTGTTAATGGTAATGGCACGACTACTTCTGGTCAGCTGCGCATGAAAGATGCCGACAACAGCCACATACTTAGCCTTACCGCTCCAGCATCTATGTCTGATAATGTAACTTTTACACTTCCAGGTTCTGACGGTCAAAACGGTAATGTTCTTAAAACTGACGGAGCGGGAAATCTTTCGTTCGCAACTACAGCAAAGCCCACTGTTTTTGATCAGGTTTACAGTCAAAGTTTTTTTGATGACATAGGGATAGCACAGCACTTCCTCCCTTTTAAAGACATCAACGAGCAAGGTCAGCTGTATCAAGAAGAAGCTGCTATGCTTATGCCTTTTAATGGGAGAATAAAATCTGTGTCCCTAAAATGCAGCGCTATTACAGCTCCAGGTAATTTTACGGTAAGGGTTCATTCGTTACCGACAGGAAGCAGTATTTTTTCTGGAAGCAATTGGACAGAAGAAGAGTCGGAAGTTCTACCTTTCGCGTTTGGTGATTCTAATCACACATTTCACTTTGTCTTTGACAATGCTCAACACTTTGAGCCTGGTGATTCTATTTCAATAAGCCTACAAGCAAACAGCACCCCAGGAGGTGGTAATGCTTACTGGCATGTAACTACTGTCGTGGAGTTTAATACCTCCTCCGACCTAGGAGCTTCTAGTGTAGAGCATGAAACAAACCCTTAATCAAAGTCTGATTATATTTACGATATGGCGCTATCTGCAAGTGAAAAAGCAAAACTGAAAAGGTATGGTCTCTCTGGGCTAAACAAGCCAAAGAGGTCTTCTTCTGGAAAGAAGTCTCATGTTGTGGCTGTTAGAGTTGGGGGGAAAATTAAGATTATCAGGTTTGGGGAAAAGGGGGCCAGCACTGCTGGTAAGCCTAAGGCTGGTGAGTCAGCTAAGATGAAGGCCAAGAGAAAATCCTTTAAGGCGAGGCATAGAAAGAATATTGCCAAGGGCAAGTCTAGTGCTGCGTACTGGGCCAATAAGGTGAAGTGGTAATGAAGTCATATAAAAAAACATCCCTTAAGGTTGGCAAGAAGAAGATCGCAGTGGATCCTCCTAAGGGATACCACTGGATGCTTGAGGGCGGCAGGTACTATCTCATGGAAGGGGGCTACAAACCGCATCCTGGGGCTGTAGAGAAAGCGGATTTCAAAACAGCAACCCATGGCTAAGTCAGCAAAAAAAAAGAATCCAGGACTCTGGAAGCGAATCGTCGCTAGAGTCAAGGCTGGCAGCAAGGGAGGGAAGGCTGGTCAGTGGTCTGCTCGCAAGGCTCAACTCGCCACAGCTAAGTACAAGAAAGCTGGGGGAGGATACTCAGGAAAGAAGTCTAGCAAGAACGCTTTGTCTAAATGGACGAAGCAGAAGTGGCGCACTTCAGACGGTAAGCCGTCAAAGGGCAAGAAGCGTTACTTGCCAGCCAAGGCATGGAAGTCTCTGAGTGCCAGTGAGAAGCGTGCTACCAACAGAGCGAAAGCAGAAGGCAACAAGAAGGGCAAGCAGTTCGTGCGTCAGCCTAAGAAGATCGCCAAGAAGACCGCAAAGTACAGGAAGTAAATAAGTTATATATTTGCAAAAACAATAACAATGGCATATCCAGGAGGGACACTACCGTCTACATTTTTTTATATCAGTGACGCTACTGAGGCGACAGCGCCTACAAGCAAGAAGTTTACAGCCTTTACCTGCACAGAAGCGGGTACTGTTACTTTTAAGGCGTCTGACAGCGGGGCTAGTCTTTTTGAAGTCAGCGGCGGCTCGTATGTTGCTGCTGGAGCTGACGGTGTGGGTATCCCACTGGAGGCTGGCATGACTATCTATGGGACGTTTTCGTCTATTACGGCGGATTCTACTGCCAAGGGTGTCGCATACGTAGGATAATATTAAAAATCAATAATTTAATTCATGGAAAACGAAAATATCCAGCAACAAGAAACCGCTCAAGAAGGCGGTTTCACTTTTGTCTCTGAAGAGGAGGTGTCTCAAGCTATGTCTAGCGACAATCAGCCTCAAGTTGAAGTAGCAGAAGAGCCTCAGGTTGAAGTTCAGCCTACAGAGACGGAAGTACAAGGTGAACAACAAACAGAACAGCAGCCCCCACAGGCTGCTGAAGAAGAAATATCTGATAGTCAGGTAGAAGAAGCGGTGTTTTCTTTTCTTAGCGAAAGGCTAAATAGAAACATTTCGTCTTTGGAAGACCTCTCTCAGGAACCTCAGGCAGACCTTGATGAAAGGGTTGCTGTTATCGCTGACTTTGTCAAGAATACTGGCAGAGATCCGATGGATTGGTTTAAGTATCAGTCAGTAGATCCGTCCGAAATGGACGACATGACTGCTATTGCTACCCATCTTAGGACTCAACACCCAGATCTTAGCAACGACGAAGTCAATGTTCTTATGAAGAACAAGTATACAGTTGACTCTGATCTCCATGACGAGTCTGAGGTTCAAATGGGTAAAATCCAGATGAAGCTAGATGCTAAAACGGCCAGAGAATCCATAAGCGAAATGCGAGATGGATACAAAGCCCCAGTATCTGAATCAACTGGAGAAGACCCGCTAATCAACGAGGAGTGGATCTCTAACATGAAGAGCACAGTCAGCCAGCTCGAAGGACTACAGTTCGATTTGGGCGATGGCAATGACTTTAAGTTCGGATTTCAAGAGAACTACAGAGATTCCCTTATCGAGAAAAACGCCCGTCTCGATGAATTTTTCGATCCATACGTTGATGAAAATGGCAGCTGGGACTACGAGACGCTTAGTTCACACAGGGCTTTGATCGACAACATCGACACCATCGCAAAAGAAATTTACAAGAAGGGGTTGGGTGACGGTCAAAGAAACTTGGTGACAAGAGCGGCTAATGTAGGTTCGGCACAGCCAACACAACAGGGCGTAGATCAAACTCAAAACCCCATCAGTCAGCAGTTGAAGGAAGCTATGATGGGCAACTCTACTATGACCTTCAAAATCTAACATTAGACAAAAATGGCTACTACTTTTACAAACAACGGTGCCTCCAATGAGGGGCCGTCAAAACTTCTGGCAACACCAGAAAAATATGTCTCTCTTGGAGACCTAATTGGCGACTACGCCAAGGAGGACAACAGAGACTTGTTGATTCAAACTTACGGTGATCAAGGCATCACTGGATTCTTGCAGTTGACTGGTGCTGTGACTAACGCTGGTACTCAGGACGAAGTCCAATACTGGGAAGAAGGTCGCTTGCACAGAAAGGTTACTGGAGGAATCTCTGATGCAACACTTACTCTTACCAGCCCTGACCCTACTGCAGAGTTTGGGTTGAGACTCAATGATGTGCTCTTGAGCAACACAAACGAAAGACTCGTTGTAACTGCTCTCGGTGCTGACGCTGACAGCAGCGGAGCCGAAGACACTTACACAGTGAAGCGTTTGGATGGTGCTGGCAACGCAACTGGTACCTACTCTGGAGCAGACTTTGCTGTTATCGGCAACATCTTTTCTCAAGGTAGTGACCAGCCTGGTCGTTTCCGCGAGCCTGGAATCAAGAAGCGCACCAACCCATTCATCATCACTAAGGAGACTTACGCAGTCAACGGTTCTCAAGCAACCAACATCGGCTGGGTGAATATCGGAGGTGACTACAGATGGTACGTGAAGGGCGAGCAGGATACTCGCAAGCGCTTTATGAACCAGCGTGAGATGATGTTGCTCTACGGTCAGCTTGCAGCTTCTGATGGAACTGAGTTGCAGGTGCCTATCGATGATTCTGCTACCTTGGGTAAGGTCGCTGGATCTGAAGGTTACTTCGCAGCTGTCGAAGACAGAGGCTTGGTTGCTGACGTTTCTGGTGGTGCTCAAGGCACGTTTGCTGATATGTCTGACATCGACGGTATCATCCTCGAATTGGACAAGGAAGGCGCTCCTGCAGAGTACGCTATGTACTTGAACAGAGCTGCATCTTTGGACATCGACGACATGCTGGCACAAGGTATCGCTACGCAGGTGACTGCTGGCTTGCCTGGACAGTTCGGTGCATTCAACAACGATGCTGACATGGCTGTGAAGCTCGGCTTTAAGTCATTCACTCGTGGTGGTTACACCTTCCACAAGCACGACTNGAAGCTCTTGAACGACCCTCAGCTCGGTGCTGTTGGTAACATCAAGGGGGCTATGGTGCCTTTGGCCAACGTCGTTGACCCACGTACTGGTAACTCAGCTCCTGCTTTGGAGATGAACTACAAGGGTACTAACGGTTACAACAGAGACATGGAGCACTGGGTGCGCGGTTCTATCTTGGGACACACCAACTTGTCTAAGGACGTTGCTGAGTTCTACTACCGCTCTGAGTGCAACTTGATTACTCGCGCTGCTAACCAGCACGTACTCATTAAGTAATTAACCTGAAGTGACGAGTGAGAGCCTTCGGGCTCTCGCTCTAATCTTCATAATCTTTGAATCATGGCAGACAAACTTTTTCCTTTGCTTTCTCAGACTGCAAGCGCTGACTTGAACTTGACGATTGAAGCTACTGCAGCCACCAAGACACAGGGTTTTGAGGTTGACTCTAGAACAGTTATTATCAAGGCTCAAGGCAACGCTACAGCTACGGGAGCTGCACCTGCATATACAGTGAATTTGACAGGCCCAACAGGTCTTGTTTTCTTTGTTGACATCAACAGCCTCAACATTAACAGTGCTGATGTGGCTGCTACTTCTATCGTTTTTAAAAAAGGTAGAAACACGTTGACGCTGGATGCAGCAAATGAGGCCGCTTCAGTCATGTTGACTGACGACGGATTTCAAGAAGCAACAGACTTGGGTTTGATTGGCACAAGTGCCAACGGTCCAGTTTTTGCTACTGTGTAACCTACACGGTAACTGAGGGGAGAGAATGGCTCTCCTCTCTTTTACTACTTTTGTAAAACATTTAATTCAATATCAATGGAACAAACAACACCCAAGCCCCGACGGGGCCGTAAGCCTGCTGCCAAGCCAGAGGCTACAAAGACTGCACCTAAGCAGAAGATCAAGCGCAAAGAAGTCAAGTACGAAGCGCGTGAGTTTAAGGCTCTTCAGAGCTCAGGCACGTTTATGCTTATGCAGAGCGGCATCACCGTGTACGACGAAGACAAGGACATGGTGCGCGAAATCCGCTACTGTGAGCGTGAGAACTCTATCTGGAAAGACGAGCAAAATCCTAACTCGGTAAAGACACCGATTATTTTTCGGATGGGAAGAATATTTGTCCCTAAGTCAAAGCCTAATCTCATGAGGTTTCTGAGCATTCACCCAAGCAACAAGGCCAACGGTGGTAGCTCATTTGAAATCATTGACCAAGTCAAGAAGAAAGAGGTGAGTCTCGATCAGGAGTTCTTGATGAACGATGCCATTAACGCATTGAGAACCAAGGACTTGGATGACTTGCTTGCTGTTGCTGCAGCGTACAACATGGACGTAGACCGTCCCTTCGCTGAAATCAAGCACGACCTCTTGCTCAAAGCCAAGAAAGACCCAGCAGGATTTATCAACTCCTTTGACAACCCCTCTGTCGCTATGAAGGCTAAGCTTCGCATGGCGCAGAAGTACAACATTATCAAGATGGACAAAGACGCTATTCGTTGGTTCGACACCAACAAGATGATCATCTCTGTACCAGCAGGTCAAGACCCTGTAGATGTATTTACTCGCTACTGCTTGACTGAGTCAGCAGTGCCTGTAGTGGAGGAAATAGATAGGCAGCTTTAATTGCAGAGCACTCCAAGGAGAAGGCCACCTTTCGAGGTGGCTTTCTTTTTGTATATTTGTTTCATGTACGCCAACATTGTAAAGGTATATGAGACCGTAAGAGAGCTCGCAAACAAAGACCAAAGAGGCTTTGTTACGCCAGTCTCTTTCAACAAGTTTGCACATCAGGCTCAGCTGACTCTTTTTAACAAATTGTTTTCTGAAATAGAGCAAGCTCGCGCCTCCATCAAGAGAGGCATCTCTTCTAAAGGAAGCAAGGGTAGGATGAAAAGGATCGAAGAGGATCTTTCCTTTTACTCTAAGTCTGAGAATCTTGACAAGGACGGAACTGTCAAGGCGTTTAAGAAATCAGACCTGACGAATAATTTTTCTAGGCTTATAGCATTGAACTCAAGCGGCGCTGTTCTTTTTGGTAGATCGACAAGAATACCTATTGACATAGTGTACGATGAAGACAAGATTGATAGGATACTTAGGAGCGATTTGAATCTGCCTACAGAGAGCGACCCTGTAGCTCTAGTCTCGGATCATATAGAGGTCTTTCCAGAAACCATAAACAAGATACATGTAAGGTATTACAGACAGCCTGGATCAAGAAATGCTTCTGGAGATTTTGTAGACGCCTTGCCTGTTCTAAACATTACTGATTTGACAGATCAAACTGCTGCTAAGCACTTTGACATGCCAGAGCATTATGAGCCAGAGCTGGCAATAGAGATTGCCAAGATGATAGGTCTGCATTTGAGGGATGCAGACATGTACAATTACTCTTCGAAAGAAGAGATTCCAAAGCCCAGTAAGTAATGGCAAGAAACACAGTTAAAGTGTCTCAGATCGTAAACGACTTTTTGCTTACGACTGGACACGACGATTTCGCAAACGACACTGACGAGTCGGTTCTTAAGAACTTTGCGAAAAGAGGCATTAGGGAGTTTGGTTTTGACGTCATGAACCGAGTCAAGTCGCTCAAGCTATCTGTCAACTCTTCAACAGACACAGTGGATCTTCCTGATGACTACGTCGATATCGTAAAGATTGGTATTGTGGGGACAGACGGGATAGTGTATGTGCTTGGGGAGAACAAGAACATAAACATCTCGCAGAAGTACAAGACCGACTCCAACAACAATCCTATTGATTCAGACGGAGACGGTATCAATGATAGAGTCGACGCGAAAGGAGCCACTTCTAGCACGAATAATTCTACATCTAACCTCGGGGATGGTTTTGAAGATTACGTCTTTAGAAACTACCTCTATGGAGGCGTAGAGGGCAGATTGTATGGAATAGGAGGGGGCCAGTACGAGGGAGGGTATAGAATCAACCTTGATCAGAACCGAATTGAGATGGAGGCAAGCAACAATATAACAGAGGTTGTTATTGAGTACATCGCCGACGAAGCAAAGGCAGTGGACCCTACAGTCCACGTATACCTAGAGGAGGCCCTACGTAGCTATATGTANTTCAAGGTTATAGAGAGAAGGTCTTCTGTGCCAGCTGCTGAAAAGCAAAGAGCTCGTGCTGAATACTACAATGAAAGGCGTAAAGCTAACTCTAGGATGAAGGCCTTTAGCAAAGAAGAGGCGCTCAAGACTATTCGTAAAAACTTCAAGCAAGCTCCTAAAGGATAATGCCCATAAGTAAGAATATACCGATGGCTCTCAATAAATCTTCTGACGAAAGATTATTGAAGCTCAATGAAATGACCGAAGCCAAAAACGTTACTGTCTCTACAGACTCTGACGGCAATGGCTTTGTATTGAAAAATGCGAAAGGAAACGCTCCTATTTCTGCTAAGTCGGGGAGTCAAATAACTCAAGATCAAACCGAAGGGTCTTTTGAGGTACTGGGCAGCTGTGTAGACGGGGAGGCCAATACTCTTTATTTTATTGTGTACGACACCGTAGGTGTCAATCATGGGGTATATCGAATAGACTTCAATGGCTCTACTCTGGAGTACGAAAAGGTTGTAGTCAACCGATATCTATTTGACGCTAAGCCTGAGTTCGTAGATATGGATATCATCCGCGCCGATGTCAACCAAGCGGGAACCATTACCCCTATCTTGTATATGACGGACAATGTTTCCGAGCCTAAGAAGATAAACGTAGATAGAGCCATTGCTGCAGCCCATGCTGTAAACGATGACATAAAGGAGTTTCTTAGCGTTGCGAAAACAAAACCTGTGCACGAGTTTGACATCTTTCAAAAAAAAGATGACAACTTTAAGGGCAACTTTATATACGGGAAGAGTTTGTCTTTTGCGGTTCAGTGGGTTTATCAAGATGGAGAGCGTAGCGCTCTTTCCAATATCTCCGACGCTGTTGTTTCTCAGGCAGCGATAAGACTAGAGGAGGATGGTTCTAGAAAAGACGAGATAAACTATTACGAGATCTCAATACCTAAGGGAACTACAGAGGTAAAAGAAATCAACGTCTACTACAGAGATAACGAGACAGGACTTATGTATCTGGCCGACAGGCTAGACAGAGACGCTGATCTAGAAAGAGCTGTAGGGTCTGTAAAAACGACTATATACGATGAGTCGGAAGCTACGTACAGATTTTACGGGGATAGAGACCAAGAGCCTGCCCCTCTTATTGAGACGAATAAGTTGTACGACAATGTTCCTCTAGCAGCCAAAACTCAGTGCATAGCTGACGGAAGGCTTATGTATGGTAACTACACAGAGGGGAGATCTCTTCCTGATGTAGAGGTAGAGCTAGAAGCTGTTTACGAAGAGGAGCTTTCTGATGATCATTACGTTGTCAGCGCTACAGCAAGCTTTGATAGGGTTTTTGGAGTTTCTACTCAATGCCAAGCCGTAGCAAACTTAGACTTCTCAGGGCTCCCTACCACTGTTCCTGCAGGCACGACGATATCAGTTGACTTTACGTTTTTTAGCGAGTCCCCCGTTTTCTTGCTCCAGGAAGATAGTAATGAATATATTTTTCAGTTTGACTATCTGTCTACTACATACATCTTAGGAAATGCACAAGCATATAGGCCTGAGTTTGAAGAAATGCCAGACATAAGATTTCGTAGATCTTATTCTGTGCCTACAAACGCAAACCGCACCACTGTCCTAAATAATTTGGCTACTGATTTAAGATTCGCTAGATCTGAAGTAAAATATAGAAATAGCACTAACGCAGGGGTCACTGCAAAGGAGTCGGGCGCCCTCGACACCATTAACAATGTAATATTAAAGGAAGTTGATTTAACCTTTAAGCTGGAAACAACGCAAACTGGTGGTGATACTGTAAGAGCTGACTTGTTGTTTGATTCAGCAGTTGACAGCAGCATAGTCATTACCGTAGGGAACGGGTCGACTTCGAATGCTTCGGCTAGAAATGGTGGTGGTCAAGGAAATTCGGACAAAGTTTTTGGTGGAGCCTTGACTAATGTAGCCGACACGAGTCACGAAGTAAGGAGCAAGACACTTATTATAGCTGCGGATACAAACGAGTTTAAGTCTTTTAAAAGGGGTGCGAACCATACCTTTGGGATGGTTTTTTACGACGAGAAGGGTAGGTCTTCCTTTGTGAAAGAGGTAGGGAGTGTTTTTGTCGACACTAAAAACTCTCAGGATTCGTCATCTGCTAGAGGTAAGGCTAAGGTCAATATAAAGTTTCCTCAAATAAACGAGTCTAATCAAACTCTCCCTTCGTGGGTTAGCAAATATCAAGTCGTATATGGGGGCTCTGACATAGATACTTTCAAGCAGTACTCTGTGTCTGGAGGGTTTGCTCACTACTGGAGCTATAGCGACTTTGACAGCAACGAATCAAAAGAAGACGCGACAAAAAACATATACCTTTCCTTAAAGGGGTGGTCTGGCAGTAAGTCTTCTTATACTGGGGAGAACGGAGCCGATTACGTATACAACCCTAAAGAGGGGGATATGCTTAGGGTTGTCCATTATGACATTGCAGATGGTGACGACACTGTAACTAGGTTCTACCCAGAGAACCTAGAGTTTCCTGTTGTAGGAAAAACAACTCTAAGGAAAGATGTCTTCACAGACGACATAAATCTTATTAGGGCGGAGCAAGAGTTTGAGCAGAGTAGGGATGATGCAAAAAAATCTCGCAGAGAAAAAAGAAAAGAAAAAAGAGAGAGAAAAGGCAAAAAGGGTCCTGGCTTGTTGACTAGGATAGGGAAAGGGTTTGACAAACTAGGGGAAAAAATTGATGAAGTTCAAGAAGAAAACCCCTTTTTGGATCGCCTAATTACTACAAGGAGAGAGAAAAGAGAAGACCTTGAAGACGCTGCTGAGGACGCAACCAATAAGATGAAGGATGTCCCTATGAGCGCTAGAAACGCTGTCTATCCTGGGGGCCAACCTACTTATGACTCAAACGGAAACCCTAGCGGGCAAACTGATGTCCCGTTTGCAAAGGGTGAGTTTTTGATTATTAAGGACAAAGGGGTAAAAAATTGGGATCGTGCGGCAGCTGACAAGGTTCAATTCAATGACAGTGATGGGATCATAGAGTCTGTTGCCGACAACGTGGCAAGCGATGGAGGCCCTAACTCAAAGCACTGGTATACAATACTTAACTGGGCTAGAAACGTAGTGGTAGAAGTCTACACCCCTCAAGGGACTACCAGTGAGAGGGTGTACAACGAGCTCCCGCAAGTCTTTTCTTACTCATCAAATCTCCCTACAGTTGGACACACCCTTACGTCTGGAGACGTGTGGCAAAAAAGAGTTCCTGTAAAGCTGCAAAAGAAAAAGAGTGACGATTCAAATAATCTTGTATCCCATTATTTCAGATACTGGGATATAGACGGAATGGACTACACGAACATGTTTCTAGAGTCCGAAGACGCATCTCACTTTTTCCCTTCTGATGGAGCTGTTTTTGGCAGGAGTCATTTTGTAAATAAATACGCTGCGGAAAACCACAGGCGACACTCAATTACATATAGCGACAAGTACTCTTCGGACTCTCCGTTTTTGAATTTGTCCAACTTTAATCTTAGCAGAGCAAACTTCGTCGATCTTGACTCCTCTTATGGAGGAGTCGACCGACTGTTTTCTAACGACGGATTTATCAGTTGCATACAAACAGACAAGGCATCTAGGCTACCCTTGGGGCAAATGAATGTTCAGATAGGAAACCAAGACACACTTACTACAGCTGACAATATTGTCGGTAAGCCTAGCTACTACGCGGGAAATTACGGGACAAGGGGCAAGACTCAAATGTCTGTAATGAAGGATGGCAATGTATTCTTCACGGACCTTACTTCAAAGAAGGTGCTGCAAATTACTGGAAACGGTATCTCTGCTATTTCTGACGCGGGGATGGACAGTTTCTTCCAAGACAAGATTGAGTCGTGGGACGCTCTAACAACTAAGTCTCGTGTATTCATGGGCTATGATCCCGACTACAACGAATTGCTTGTCGCTATAAATAGTATTGGCGCATTTACGGGGTTTGTTGCTTCGTACAACGTAGGCATGAAGAGATGGACTTCGCTGTATGACTTCTCCGATGCGTCAGGCGACGAACCGACTCTCTTCGCTCATGTAGGCAACCGATTGATTTCATGCCTGTATACGGCTAGTGGAGAAAATAACAATGAAGAGTTCTTGTTTTTCGACCACAAAGAAGACGCAACAAAAGCTAAGTATTACGGAGATCAAAAATCTTCTGTAGTAGAAATCATAGCAAACGAAAACCCTTCTTTGGTCAAGGTTTTTGAGTCTCTATCTCTAGAAAGCAACTATGATAACTGGTCTGCAGCTATAACCGCATCAGATCAAAACACAACTATTGCTTCAAGTGAGTGGGCCAAAAAAGAACGAGGCTATTATGCTATGATGCCAAGAGACATAAGCTCTTCGAGTACGTCGCATAAAATAGGGGTGCCTTTTACGGTGCTTTTGGATACTAACTCTAGTAGTAACACTATACAGCTCAGCGGTGCTATAAATAGACTTGGCCTACCAACAGGCACAAACATATACAACGCCACAAAAGACGAGTATGTCACGCTAGACGGACAGCCAGACGGAACTAAGTTTGTTACTTCTGCTATGGGTACGGGATTGGCTCTAAAAGCTCAGATAGTCGGGACTACAGGGCAAAATTTTACTACTAGCTCTGTAGTAGAAGCGGGAGACAAGTTGTATCTTGTTGCTGATCAAAAGACAAACGGAGATGCTATTCGTGATTACTTTTGCAAAATAAAACTTACATCAGACTCTTCGACCGACAAGGACATAGAGTTGTACGCAATCAACACTCATTACGATCGGTCTAAGCTCGGTCAAGAAAAAGGACAATAATGTCAGCAACAGCAGTACTATACGGAATCAAGGCAGCAGCTGGTGTAGCCCAAGGTGTATTTGGATATCAGCAGATGCAACAGGCGGCGGCACGAGAAAGAGCTCTGTCTGGGTCGCTTACTACAATGTTGTCCGACGTGTTCCAAAGACTTGTGTTCGGATTAGATTTTACAAGGTTGAATAGAGACTGAAGAACCTCGTTTCTTCTTGCTTTAATTTTAACAGCCCCGTTTTGCTGTATTATCTGAGCAAGGATGTTTGCGGGAGGAGTCTTTCTACCCTTAGCCTTCTTGGTCGTTGAGCCCTTAACATTAAACCCTATCCCGCCTGTTGGGTATGGATAGTTGTCTACGTCCTTTGAGTCTTCTGCAAAACCACCAAGAGGAACATAGTGCTTAAACATACCCTCGAAAGCATCAATACGTTTGTCTGCCTCAAGCCCAAACTTTCTCATGGTGTCACGAGTGTCTTGAGAAATCTCGTCAGCTATAGCCGCTGCTTTTTCAAGCGCGGCTTTTTCTTCAGGAGAGAAAGACGCTAGCACATTGGCCGCTTCCTCATCGGTAAGACCAGACCCATTGTCGACCCCATCCCTGTCCTTCAACATTGCGTTTCTTTCCGCTGCGTGACGGGCATACAAGAAATCGTTTAGACTTTCAGGATTAACCTTACCGTCGTTCATAGCCTTTTTTAGTCGGTCTACTTTAGCCTCTAGTTTCTCTAGATCATTGTGCGCCTTTCCGTACATGAGTTCCTCAGAACGCTTGAAGTTCTGGTCACCCTCTACCCTAGACCCTTTGGCAAGTTCAATATCTTCTTGCATCATCATGATGGGGGCGAACTTGTCCTGGAACTTAAGTCGCATCCAGTCCATCTTTTGCTGCAAGGCTGATCGTTCACGAGGAGCCCATGTGTTGTTCGTTACGGAGTCAAGAGCTTCACGAGAGTCTAGTGTTTCATCAGCATCAAGGGTTGCTCTATCTGTAGGGTCAATGGTTATTTCTGGACCACTTTGGGCTTTTCCTGAAATAGAGCCCTTTAGCTTTGTTATTTCTTTTTTCTGTGCCTCTCTTTGTTTTACAAGAGAATCCTCCATCCTATTTACTTCAGCGCGGGCCTTGCTTATTTCCGTAACAGAGGCGCCATCCTCTTTCATCTTAGCAATTTTTTCTTCAGCTAGTCTAATTTCAGACCTGACTTCGTCGGGTTGCATTCTTAAAGATCTTTTTCCAGATCTTGTAATTATCGCGGGTACTTGTTTTTCTCCAGACTCAAGCTCTCCTATTTGTCTGTCTACATCTTCAACTGTAGCCTTCTTTGAGTCTACGGTAGATTTAGCAGCAAGTCTAACAAAGGGTACAGACCTAGAAAGTCCGTAGTAAGCTGAGCCTCTGTCTGATACAATTTCAAAAGGGAACGGCCTTCCTGGAATGTGCTCAATCGTAAGTCCTGACACTAGCTCGGGATCTCCTTTTACATTTTTCTTTACTTCAAAGTAAACCTCTCTGTAGGAGACAAGATCCGCTGTAGGTACTTCCTTAAGCCCTTCGTCGGTAAGTTGTTTTTTAATGTCAGATGCGGTAAGCCCCAGCTCTCTACCTACATTGTACTTATCAGACAAAAGCCTTCCCAGGAGCTCTGAATTTCTTCTAATTGACGTGTCATCTGACTTACCCTCTCCCTCTTTTTTCATGCCGTTCATAAAATCAACAAACTGTTGATCTGACATGTTGTCGAAGTTAGGGAACGCATAGCTTACACCATCTTTTGAAACATCGAAGTACGGGATGTTCTGTCTTTGGAAGTCAGTCGGATCATGGTCACCGTATACGCTAACCACAGTGTCAATCATGGCTTTTGTTTCGACAGAAAAATCTTTTTTGTTAATGTCTCCATTTACTATGGCTCGCATAGCTTTGGCTACTTCACCCACAACTGCGCCCCTATCAATCTCTGATATCTCCATAAACTTAGAAATGATAGCGTCAATAGCCTTCGGGTTTGAGAGTGTGCTATCCCCCTGCAACCCGAACCCAATAAGTACTGTTATATCGTCTTCATCTGGGTTCTCCTTAGCATACGCTCTTGCAGCCCGAAGTATGGACCGCTTCATGTCTTTAGCAAATTTCCGAGAAGCGTGCGAGCAAACTGCGTTTTCAGATACCTCTTGACCAACTCCGCTTTCTTCCTGTGTCTTGTCGTACTGTACGTATATCATTCTACGCCCTGCATGCTCAGACAAATCTTTTACCTGAACATTGTCAGGGTGAGTAAGGTCTACGCCGTCAGTGTCATCAATGCGTTTGTCAAGTACAGAGTCTGGGTCGACAGAGTCTTTGAACTTAGCATTAGAATCAGGTCTCAATCCTCGAAGGAAAGAAGTCCCGCGAGGAGTACCAATTTGGTCTGATCTAAGTGGCAGCTTCTCACGAGGCGCAGGCTTGTCACCCATAACTCTTTGTCTGATAGCCTCATACTTACTTGCCCTAGGCTCCCTCCTGTCCAAAAGAACGTTTAGCTCTCTGACGGCTTGAGTCAACTTTTCTATCTCTTCACTTTTTTTAGAGTCCTCAGTCCTGCCCTCACGAGTGTCTTGAGCTTGTGAAGATAAAAGAAGGTTTCTCCTAGAAGAGATAGTACCAACCGCCTTTCTGTAAGCAAGCATACTCCTCACTTCTCTCTGTGTTTTAGAGAAGATATTAGGTTCCATCTCAATCACATTGCCCTCCCGATCTTTCTTTGGGTTAGGGTTGTTGATCTTCTTTACCGTTCCGTCGTCCCCTCTGTAATGAGCGTCGTAAATCCAATCGTGCTTTCCGTTTCCAGTTTGTTTCGCCCAGTAATTTCTCCAGTGCCAGTAGTCTTTTACTTGGACCGTTTTTTCCTGAGGCATTCCTGTAAACTCTCCGAATCTATTGGGGTACTTTACTTTAAAAGAAACCACTTTTCCCTCTAGGTCTGGATACGCTCTTGATTTTATGTCGAGAGCTGACGTTTCTGCGTCAGCGTCTGTTTGTTCTTGCACTTGTATAGTAGATCCGACTTCAGTTCCCGCTACAAAAGCCTCCATCACAGCAAGTAGGTCAGAGTCGGTATTGATTAGGTACTCATCTGCATATCTTCCATAGCTCTTGTTGAACAGGTCGTTAAACAAGTCCTTTAGCTTTTGAAGAGCACCACGCTTTCTGAGTTGATTCAACCCATCTTGGGTGGCATAGCGCTCCATGAACGCTGTGATTACCTCTTCGTCTTGGTTGCGGGCGCTATAGTCTTTGTAAACCTCGCGCACCTTCTGTACGTTGTCTTTACCCCAGATAGATTCTACCTCATTAACAAGGCGTGCTCTATACTTGGAATCACCAAGCAAGTTGTGCATCATGGCGTGAATAAACTCGTGTCTGAGGTCACTCACTGTACTCCCCATGTGTACGTTTACTTCTCTTGTCTTAGGGTTGTAAAACGCCTTACTGCTCTGGTTCTTGCTAGGGTGAGCTTCTCTCAATGCCTCAACACTTTCGTGAACCTTTACGGTTACAGGAAGCTTGAGACCCTTAAGTAGATTTCTAATTGGTTTTACCAACTGTGTCGGCAGGTCAGCAATTTCATCGTCTGAAACATTGTCGTCCTTACTAAACGTAAGTGGCTGTCGTTCAGGCTGTTGAGGAGTCACAACCTCTGGATCCGCTTGATCCTCTGGTTGTTCTACTTGCTCAGATTCGTCTTGCTCAATGTCATCGTTTGTTTGATCCGCCTTGGCTTCTGCACGCGGTGGACGCTGGTCAATGACTTGTTGTAGCCTTTCAAGAGCTTTTATTGTAGCTTCTTCATTACCACTGTTTTCTGCAGCTTGAACCTCGCCCAATGCCTTTTGCAGGGACTTCTTCTTGTTCTTTAGAAATCCTTTATGAGTGATCATTTCATTGATCAAAGCCAGGTCCTCGTCATTTTCAGGCTGAAGGTTTTTAACATCGTCTAAGTCCGAGTCGATTTCGGAAATAAGGATATCAATATCCTCTACTGCGTCCTCAAATTGCTCAAGCGTAGAAAGTGGTTCAAACGACTTTTCTTCAAATGACTTGTAAACCTCGTTTCGCTCAGCCAACAAAGCCTCAAGTTCTGCCTTGCTTGACTCTTCTGCCCAAGGAAGCTGAAGCTGCTTTGCCTTAAGCATAGAGCGTCCGATCAAATCGTCAAGCTCTAGTATTCTATCGTAAGACTTTCTGTCTCTGCGCCGCATCTTGCTGTAGTAGCTACGTGACTTAGACACACGAGACTTTTCTTGATTAAGTAGAGCTTCTAGCTCAGTCTCTAAGGACTTTGCTTCTGGAGAGTTTGGCTCAACATTTTCTGCTTGCTCGATGATACTATCAATCTTCTGGCCTATCTCCATAGCCAAAGAGTGAGAAGGGTCTCCTGGACGAGATGCCATTTGAGACGGCGAAGGTTGCGAAATTCTTGACGCAACAGATCGTGCACCACTGAGAGGTCCTCCCACAAGAATACCACCTACAAACCCTTCGTATGCTCTGTTGCTCGCCTCTTTTGAAAGAACGCCCAAGGTTCCATCTCCTCCTATGTCAAACACTTCGCCCCTCCCTAGTACAACAGACTCTGACCCCATGATAGCCAGCTCCTGCAAGCCCTCAGAGACACCTTCTCCAAAGGTGACTCCACCAACCTTAGTGGCTCCTCTAAGTATTGCGTTACTCATAAGCTTAGAGCCTATCAAGGTGACGGCTTTTCCTGCAATAAAATTACCTGCTTTACCGATGATGTTATCACCAATAGACTCGATGCCACCTGCCAAGAAAGAGTGCGTTCTCTTTTGTGTTTCGGTGAGGTTTACGTCATCCTCTACATCTTGATAAGCCTGAGCCGTTCTCATCATAAAGTTGAGAGGTACGCCAGCATAAGGAATGAGAGTAGCCGCAAGGTACGGGGCTTGATCAGCAAGCATCATAGCCGCCTCCTCTCCGATATCAGCAAACAGATCTGGGATTTTTTCGAGGTCAAGATTCGTAATTGCGTCACCAAGATCGCTTACAAGTTCTCCTGCAGTTTTTTCTGTCTCCATATTTATCCCAGCCTTCGCATCTCTGTAGAACTGGGATTGATATTCTATGGCTGCATTATTTGAGAAAAAGTCAGCGGTGTTGTATAGGGCTGCCTTACTTCCAGTGCTTACAATGCCATAAGCTCTTCTAGAAAACTTAGACTTAGGGAGTTGGAGCATGTCAGCCAAGTCTTCTCTTCCAGCTTCGTAGAAGTTTTGTTGTAGATCTGTAGCTGCCTTGGCTTGAGCCGCTTTAGCAGCCTCAAATCTTTTTTGAGGAGAAAGAGCCGACATAAACGCCGAACCTGGAGTCATAAACGACGTCTCCATACCTAGAAAATCGAAGATGCCAGTGTTGTCTAGCTCGAAGCTTGCTGCTTCATACTTGTCACGAGCAGCACGCATATCTTCAAGACCTTCGTCAATATTTACTTGAAGCTGTTGCTGACGCGCAAGCTCTTCCTGCTTGCGCTTTTCTTCTTCCCTAGCCACTTCTCTTTGCTGTCGAGCAGCATAGTCTTGCATGACCGCATCCTTATCCTCTTGAGGAACGTTAAGATCCCTAACATATCGAGCAGCATCTTCTGCTCCGAGATTGTTCTGATAAATAAAATTTATCAGCTCTTGTTGTTTTTCGTTCATGTCAGAATTGTCTTTCGATCTGTGAAAGGTCAACACCCAAGCTGTCTGCAGCTATGCTCTGAATCTTTTCTGCGTATTGACTATCCGTGGCGTATGTCCCTTGTAGCGCCCTGACAAAGTCAAGTGCGTTCTCTGCTTCTCTAGCCTCTTTGTAAGCACTTCTGGACTCAATCAAATACTTGTATGCTTTTACAGCATCTTCGAGAGATTCAAAGCCCATAAAGTTAGTTTGTATTTCTCTTAACTCACCGCCCTCCTCTTCTTGAGTGCTTACCTCACTGCCTCTAAAAGCTTTGATCCCTTTCTCTTCCAAGTCCTTTAGAAGAGATGCACTGTACTTGATGCCAAATACGTTGTTTGGTGCGGACTCGCTGGTTCCCCAGCCAGACTCAAGAACACTCTGGCTTGCCATGACTTCAGGAAAGACAACCCCATTCTTTCTACCCAAATCAACTAGTGTAGTTGTAAAGTTTTGTTTCTGATCATCGTCTTGCCTGTCAGAGACTGCGATCTCGGAAGCTTGAAGACCTCCAGTAAAGTTTCCTCCAAAGAGTCGGTCTGACTCGGCTCTGTTCAAGATTTCTCTAGAGTTGTCTACTGGGCCGATAGGCGTGTCTTCTGTTTCAATCTTTTGTTTCGCGTCGAGGTACTCTTCAACGTTGCTATCTGAAGGGCCAAAGAATCGTCCAACTCCCTGGAAGAACCTTTGAATGGCATTCTTTTGAATTGGAACCATTCCTCTGGTTTCGTACTTCCCAGTCTCAGAGCTTCTTTGAGTTACTAGCTTCCCGACTTCCTCGCCATTTACAACTACATTGTTGCCTTTCATTGTGGCGCCTTTTGGAATATTGTAATTTCCAAAACTATTCTTGTCTTCTTCTGAGTAATAAGACTGGCGAATGTTTTTAGGCAAGCCAGCAAGAGCTATGACTGACTGTTTTTCAACCGTTGAAACTTCATTAAACTCCTCACGCCTCTGCTCTCTGTTTCTTTCTGATTGAGTTTGACGTAAAGACGGTCCTGTCGCGGCGCGGACTTCTTCTGGCGTCGTAGTAAGCCTATGCTCTGGCAAAGTAGGTTCAAGGTCTGAGTTTGCGTAAGCTTCTGCGATAGCCCTGTCGTTAGCACTTTTCTCCCGATACATCTTGCGTGCAATAGACTGCTCTTGCAGCAATCCAAATATTCCTTTTCCCTTTAGGTCTGCACGAAGGTTTCTATATAGGTCTCCACTTTCGTCATCCAAGACATGAAACTCCCTGATCATTGTCTCGTTTTCCTCGTCGTCAGGATCTACAACTTTCTTTTCTACCTCAACGACAATCCTTCCAAGGGCATCAACATCGTATCCAACCAAAACATCTCCAAAGTCAGATACACCAGCAAGACCCCCTTCTCCTGACTCTGCCGTAAGAGGTTTTTCGAGCATTCGAACTCCTGTCACCCCTGCAAATGGGTCCGAGTATCTAGTAGCAGCTCCAGTCTCTCCTGTCTGCGTGAGAACGTAAGGATCTTCACCTGACTCAGAGATGTCTGTTCGAGTGTCAACATCACCCCTAAACAGTTCGTTAAAAATTTGCTGTTGCGCGGTTATTCTTTTTGCTGCTGCAGCTCCCCTCATATAGTTGTACTCCAGCTCCCCCATGTGCTGGAGGGCTGCGGTCAATTCTGATGAGTTGTTTCTAACCTCTAAAATCCTTTCTCTTAGCTCAACTTCACTTTCAATCTGAGTAAGGTCAAGATTTTTTATGTCTTGCAGGTAGTTGTAGATAGCAGTCTCTTGGTATGCAGATCCAGTAGGTCTTGCCGTCTCCATAAAGGCTTCGATAATCCTATCTTTTCCATCTTCGGTGCCAACCATACCCATAAATTGATCAAGGTGACTACTACCCCAAGACCCCTCTGCCTTTATAGCTCCTAGTTGAGCAGCCTTGTCGTAAACCAAAGGCTGACTTCCATTGTAATACCCAGCGTCACCAATTTGCACTTGAGACTGCCCGTCTCCGACATACATTGTCATGCTATCCAAATCAAATCTAGCTGACATATCATTGTCTTCCAGATCCGAAAACATTTGTTGAGCTTTAGCTACACTCACAGAGTAGTTCTCTGGATTTGCCCGTACAGCATTTAGATTGGCCATGCTGTTCTGCCTTGTGGCAGAAGCCCTGTTGTAGAAGTCTTGAGTTTGAAGTCTAATTTGCTCAATTACTCTCTCGTTATCAGCGGAAGGATCGGCAGCGAAGTTATCAATAGCAGTTTCGAACGCTCTAGCATACTCATTAAGTATGCCACGAGAAGTCTTTCCCATGTAAGTAGCTGCAGACTTAACGCCTCCAGCCATAGTGTTGTACTGGTCTATATTGGCTTCAAGCTTCTGATCTTCTAGCTCTGACTTTTCGATCATCTTGTCTAGATAACCTAGCCCTTGTCCTGAAGACCCTATGGCCCTAGAAAGAAGTGTCATTTCTTAAATGCTTTAAGTGTTTGATTTGCTGCCTTGGTGTCAGCCTTAGAAGGCTTCATTGTCTGCCCCTTCATGAGCTTGCCAATTACTTTCTTCAAGAATCTACGCTGCTCTGGGTTAAACACCAAGGTTTCGTCTCCAGTAACAGTGGCGATAGTCTTACCGCTCTTGGTCTTGACGTCGTACTCTACGCTGTGGTCAGCTGTGTACTTCCCAGGTGTGGTGACAGAACCGCCTTTAGCATACTGTGGGTAGTAGAATCCATCAGAACCCCGTGCAATTTGAACTCCTGGGTTTTTGAACGCTGCCTCTTGTTGAGTTGAATAGCCACCTGCAGGAACAACTATACCTCCTTGTGGGACATTCCCAGTAGGAAATGAAGACGCTGGATCTGCCATAACAACAGGTGATTCAACATTAGGGGCTGTGGGGTTTACTCCAAACCCTCCCCCAAAATCAGAACCCCCTCCTTCAAGACCAACTACTTCCTGACCAAATGGAGATTCAGGGGTCACAATGCCAGGGGCACTGCGTTTAGATGTTGGCGATTCTATTTGAGAGGCTTGATCCCGAGCTTCTTTAAGTAGCTCCTCATCTACACTAGCAGATTTATCCATAGCCCCAGCCATGCCTACACCTCCTGCAACAGCATCAGTAAATCCACCTAGCATCGTCTCGGCACCTGCTTGATACCCAGCCTGTGCAGTTAGCAAGTCACGAGCGTATTGGTTGGATTGAGCTTGGAAGTTGTAAGCAGCTGTCTGCTGTTGTGCAGCAGCCAGTTGTCCCAGAGCTTGTTGCTGTCTGTTGAAGTCAGCGTTGGCGGCGGAGGCAAGTCCCCTTTGAGCTACTGTTTGAGCAGCAGCGGAACCGCCTATAACAGCCCTACTGCCAGCCTGTTGCAGAGTTGCAAGATTGGAGGCTAGAATAGACTGTGTAGCAGCCTTTTCCGCTTCAAACTGTCTACTTCTAGAAGCGTTTTGATAAAGATCAAAGTATTCCTGAGAGGTCTGCATCTCTGGAATACCCTGCCCCCTAAGAGCTCTTTCTCGTGCCGCCGCCTGTTGCATCTGCTGATATCCAAATACACCTTGGGCTACACCAGCTGCTGCCTTGATTCCGTATAGTACTGC
>KB912122.1 GCA_000383735.1 Verrucomicrobia bacterium SCGC AAA164-M04 | reverse complement strand
TAGCCTTCAAGGCGCCACCGCAAAGAAAGATTTTTTTGTCTCAATTAACCCATCAAGCAGAATTCCCGATGAGCATATCATCAAGGAATTAGAATACGGCCATCCGCTTTTTGATCTAAAGAGTATCGCTGCTCAAAAAGAAGTGCCTAAACTCAACGCCGCCGATACAGGAAGATATTTCTGCGGCGCTTGGCAGCGATTTGGATTTCACGAAGATGGTCTTTGGTCCGCATTTCGACTTTGCGAACAATTGTTGGGGAGGGACCCTTGGTCATGAGCGCTTGCCTCTATGAATGCAAAATCACGCATCGTCGCGTCAAGCCGAGGCGAAAGCGTTTTGACTACCGTGTTTTCATGTTGAGCTTCGATCTTTCTGAGATCCCTAAAACAGCCTTTCTCGGGATCAATCGATTCAATCTTTTCAGTCTGCGAGACAAAGACCATATTGATCTTGGGAGGGCTGGGGGAATTCGCCCCAACCTTATGGCGTGGTTTCAAGAGCATGGGATTGATTGCCCCAAAGATTCACGTATTCAGCTTATCACTCTTCCCCGAGTTCTTGGTTACACCTTCAATCCAGTTTCCTTTTACTACGTTCGCGACAAGGAAAACACACCTCTATTTTCAGTCGCTGAGGTTTGTAATACCTACCACGAGATGAAGCTCTACCTCATAGAAAATCGGACCAAAACAGGGTGGCAGCGAAAGGTCGAAAAGGGTTTTTACGTTTCTCCATTCTCGAGCGTTCGCGATTTTTTTGATTTCGAACTAGGCATCCCCTCTGAGACATGGAATGTCAGGATTAACAATCTCGATACTGAGGGGCCCACCCTAACTTCTTCAATACGAGGCGTCGCAAGGCCCCTCACCACAAGCCGTCTCTTCTGGTTTGGCTTCAAATACCCCCTACTTTCACTCAAGGTGATCGTCATGATCCACTGGCAAGCAACAAAACTGTGGATTCAAAAAACTCCTTACTTTCCAAAAGCAAAAAACAAGCGCTTCCAGACGGAAGTGCTTCGCCCCCATTCTTCAATCACTTCTAAAGATGAGTAATTCTAAACTCCCAATCAAATACGGCCTCCCTGAACGACTGGTAGTCGGTCTCTTGAATAAATTAACAAAAGGCCATCTTAAACTAACTTACGCCGACGGTTCATCGCGTCACTTCGGAAATCCAGCCGAGCCAGTCAACGCAGCTGTAAAAATTAACGACGATGCTGAATTCTTCAAGCGCTGTGCCTACTACGGGAATGTCGGAATGGGTGAGGCCTACTCTGATGGCATTTGGGATACTCCAGACATCCGAGCTGTCATCAGCTGGTTTATTCTGAACATGCAAGCATTACAGGGAGCCGACACCTCTTCCGACAAGCTCCCAGGTGTTGGTTTACTGAAGGTCGTCAATTGGTTCCGCCACCTTCGCCGGGCCAACACGGTTGGCAATAGCCGCCAGAATATCTCCGAGCACTACGATCTAGGGAACGAATTCTATTCACTCTGGCTCGACGCTACGATGACCTACTCCTGCGCTAAGTTTGAAGAACCCGACCAAGAGTTTGAAAAAGCGCAGACCGCTAAGTATGAGGCCCTTTGTTACAAACTTAAACTCAAGCCAACTGATCACGTCCTTGAAATCGGATGCGGCTGGGGAGGCTTCGGAACCTATGCTGCGAAAACTTATGGTTGTAAGGTGACCGGGGTTACCATTTCCGAAGAGCAAGCCAAGTTTGCGCGTGGGCGAGTAAAACGTGAGGGACTCGAAGACCAATTTGAAATTCTTATCCAAGACTACCGTCATATCAAAGGTCAGTTCGATAAAATCGTCTCAATTGAAATGATTGAAGCTGTGGGCGACCGTTTCCATCAATCTTTCTTCGCGAAATGTCATGAAGTGTTGGCACCAGACGGAATCCTTGCATTGCAAATGATAACGGTCCCAGACAACCGATACAAGAGTCTAACAAAAGGGGTCGACTGGATTCAAAAGGTGATTTTCCCAGGCTCCCTTCTTCTTAGCGTTGGTCGAGTCAACGAGGTTCTACTAAAGACAAGCGACCTCTTCTTGCATGACCTAGAAGACTTTGGTTCCTTCTACGTCCACACACTCGGGAATTGGCACGAACGTTTCAATGCGGCAAAGGACTCCCTTTTCAAACTCGGTTTTGATGAGCGATTTATGAGGACGTGGAACTACTATTTAAAATATTGCCAAGCTGGCTTTGCCACTCGCAATATCTCGGTGGTTCAGGCTATCTACACCCGCCCAAATAATCCGGCCTTAATGACATGACAGAGGTTGGGGAAAACAGGGACCCTTGGTGGAAGCGGTGGTTTATAAATCCGATCCTGAAGCAACTCACCCAAGGTATTAGCGCAGACAAGCTGGCGTGGACCATCGCGATTGGCTGTGCCGCCGGGATCTTTCCAGTCATGGGTACTACTTCTTTTGTTTGTTTCTTTGCCGCTGTCTACCTCAGACTTAACCAACCCGTAATTCAAGTTGTGTGCCATACACTCTGGGCAGCTCACCTTGCTCTAATTCTACCTTTCATCAGAATGGGTCAATGGATTCAAGGGAATCAGCCCATCAAGGGTTCTATTTCTACTCTTCTAAAAGAGTTCTTCACAAATCCCTGGCAGTTCGCGCAAGACTATTGGTTGGCAGCTTTACACGGTATTTTCGCTTGGTTTCTCGTTTCCATCCCATTGATTTTCCTCGTCCGCGCCATCACCCTCCCGTTTTTAAAAGCCACCGCCGCCCGAATCGAACGCAAAAAGACCGCTGCCGCATGAACGATCTTATCATCCTAGGAGCTGTCGCTGTAATTGTGGCTCTCGACTTCATCGGTGGTTGGTGGTTCGGACGAAAAATCAACAACTACTCGCTGGTTGATGCGATGTGGGCTTTCTGGATAGGACTCGCCGGCGTAATTTACGCGGCTTTGGGAACAGGCGATTTTGAAAAGCGTATCGCTTCGGGAACAATTGCCGCAATTTGGGGGTTTCGATTAGCTTACCATCTACAGAAGCGCATTCGCTTTCATCACCCTGAAGAGGACTCGCGATATCGGAAGCTTCGCGAAGTCTGGAAAGGCCGAGTCTCATCTGCCTTCTTTTGGTTTTTTCAAGCTCAGGCTCTATCAGTTCTTATTCTGACAATTCCCTATTTTTTAATTGCTCGTGATTCATCACCTTGGGGGGGTTTTGAGACCGCTGGCTTAACCATAGCGCTCATCGGGATTTCTGGAGAAACCCTCGCAGACTACCAAATGTCCGAATTTAAATCACAGGACAATCGATCATCATCAGTCTGCCGCAATGGGCTTTGGAGATATTCTCGCCACCCAAATTACTTTTTTGAAATGGTGATTTGGATTGGAGTGTATCTTTTTGCCTGCGGATCCGCTTGGGGATGGACCACCTTTTTCGCGCCCGTAACGATCACTTTCCTTTTGTTAAAAGTCACTGGAATCCCACCAACGGAAACTTCAGCACTCAAAAGAAAAAAGGATGCGTATCGCGAATATCAACGAACCACTAGCTCCTTTATCCCGCTCCCTCCAAAATCATGATCAATATCGACGACCTTCTTGCCAAAGACATTATTCCTGATGCGCTGATTCGGATCGGAATTCGATCAAGACTAAAAGAAACCCTAAAGCCCTTTGAAAATCTTAATTGCGAAGACCGACAAGCGGTTCTAATGAAGCACGTTGCCGAGCTGAAGGAGTGTCCATTAGCGATCGCCACCGATGAGGCAAACGAACAACACTACGAGCTACCGACCAATTTTTTCCAGAAAGTTTTGGGCCCCCATATGAAGTATAGCTCCGGGTATTGGGATGCCGGGTCGACAGACATAGAGACTTCAGAAGCTCGTATGCTCAAACTCAGCTGTGAAAGAGCGGAACTCGAAAACGGGCATCGTATTCTAGAACTCGGTTGCGGATGGGGATCACTCACCCTCTGGATGGCCAAGGAATATCCAAAAGCTCAAATTACAGCGATTTCGAATTCAAAAACACAGAAAATATACATTGATTCCCAAGCCACTGAACGAGGTCTCACCAATATTGAGGTCAAAACGGTCAATATGATTTCTTATGAAGGTGAAGGCGAAAGCATTTTTGACCGTGTGGTCTCGGTAGAGATGTTTGAGCATATGAAGAACTATGACAAACTGCTGAGCCGAATTTCAAGTTGGCTAAAACCCGAAGGGAAACTCTTCGTCCATATTTTCACACATCGCGAATACGCCTACCACTACGAGGCTAAAGACGAGAGTGACTGGATGGCTCGTTATTTTTTCACAGGAGGGCAGATGCCATCGGATGATCTCCTTCTCTATTTTCAAGACAAACTTTCCATTGAGGACCATTGGCAAGTAGGCGGGGAACACTATCAAAAAACCTCGGAAGCATGGCTTACACGCATGGACGAATCTAGCGATGAATTAAAGCTACTTATTGCTGAAACCTATGGTGAGGCCGATGCCAAAAAATGGTGGGTTTGGTGGAGATGCTTCTTTATGGCGTGTGCCGAACTCTGGGGCTTCCAAAAAGGACAGGAATGGATCGTGTCGCACTACCGCTTCACCAACTCGAAATAATTTACGAGCCCCCCGGCCGGGGGGCTGGAATTGCTTCGCAAGCCTCTCGCCAATTCTCAAAATTCCAGCGATTGGGAAATCCGGTGCATTGGAAAGGCTTAACAGCTTGAAGTCGGCAATCGACACCATCGAGCATCACACATTCGCTGGTCCCCTGTTTATCGATCAAGGAAAGCCCCTGACGATTGTCACGGAGCCGGGTGAAGTCCTTCACAAATTGATAAAGAGGCATTTCGAGAAACTCTGCAATTCTTTCGACCTCACCGTCAGCAAGGACGACATCACCTTCCCACTTGCAGCAGTTAGTACAGCGCTGGCATTGATACCATGGGTCATCCTCTCCGTCCGCCATTTTAAGTCAAACTATCGCCCAAGCATGCTACGGCGATAAACATCGACCGCCTTAAGAAAGCCCTGCCACTTCGCACCTGGGCGCCCGTTAGAAAGTAGAAAATGGGGGCAGTTTTTATTGGGAGGATTTTTGCCGCGTCGGGGCCATTTGTAGTGAGGCACAACCCGGGAGACTGGAAGGTCGTATTTCACGCAAAGCCATGCCGCCAATTTCGCTGTCCGCTCAAGAGTTCTACTCCGACTATTACCAGGATTTTCACACATCTCAATCCCGACACTATAGCGATTCCCGGGACCATCGAAATCCGCGTGATTTCCCCGCTCATTAGTGGGAAGATGCTGCACCGCTAGATCTTCGTCTACAGTATAATGCCAAGAAAGACGGCCAAGAGCACCGTTTTTTAGAGCCTTCGAATGACGAAGCGCGTCAGCACCACTTTTCCAGTTTTGCGTCGAATGAATCGTGATATAACGAGGCGTCATTTTCTTGCGAGATCTTCCCCGAGCCCTGTAGGAGAGATAATCCTTTTTGACTTTCACCTGGCGATAAAGTGATGATGGACTTATTGAGAGCACGGAGGATGATTGTGGACTACGAATCATCGGGTTACCATTTAGCGAAGCTGTGGAAGGCCCAGTCGAAGTTACAGTGCGCCCGTATTGCTGCCTCCATGCGTCGGCCCGCGTATCACTTCCCTTATTATGAATTCCGGAGTAAGGATTACGCCCTGCCGCCGAGTAAGGAGTGTAAGCGTCATCAACACTGACAACGGGAGGATCTGCTGAACAAGCCACGAACAAGCCAATGCATAAGCCTAAGAGCGACAGCCAAAGTGATCTCCTTCGCATGATCTGAAAGTAATAGCAGCTTAATTAGTCGAATGAAAGTCCATGTTTTTAAAAAGCGAATTTTGTTTGGGCTAGCTCATCCGCACGCCATAAAGCCTAAGTTCGCTCCCCAACTATTAGGAGAGGCTGAAAGTCTAGTTTAAATTCGAAATCACAAATCTAATTTGTCGAGCCAAGCTGATCCTATTTTTTCAGCTGGTCATTTCTTTCCCAACCAACCAGAAACCCGGGGGTAGAGGCACTTTCATCCATGAAACCACGAAAAATCGTCGCGCAGACCAATTCCTGCACCCAACTTAACCTAGACTTTATCGAGCACGATGGCCGATTTTTCTTGGAGTGCGAAGGTCGCCAGGTCGATGGCAGCCACCAAGGATTTGCCACAAGGGAACTAATCAAGTTGATGTGCCTCCCCTTTCGGCCTGCACGCCAACCGAGGATCATTATACTCGGGTTGGGGCTCGGACATGCCGTTACCGCAGCTCGTGAATCATTACCCCAGGAAAAAGCTTCTTTCGTAATCCTCCCGGAAGCTGCAGAACTTGCAAATCTGATCTCGGCAAATTTAGCAATCGATCCACTCGATGATGAAAGGGTTCATCTTGACAACCTAGATCCATTTACGTTTCTCCCAGCAGAATACGCGGCTAGCCAGGGTATATTTGCTGATTTGGATCAGCTTGAAGCTCTTTCTCCGACAAATTGGTCAATCACCTCTTCTAATGTCCTTGGAAATTTTCAAGAACGCCTTAAGACTGGAGGTCTTCTCGGACTCATTGCTAACAGACCACTACCAGATCTTGAAAAACAGCTTCGGAAGTCAGGATTTGAGGTGACCACAGATTTTGCTCCGTCTTCCGAAAAATCGAAAAAAAACCGGACTCTTTACCTCGCTCGCAAGGGGCACTATCGAAGCAAACATTAAGAATAAATTTTCCAATGAAATTAGTTTACTCCCTCCTTCTTCCTGCTCTTCTTTTTGTCAATTCCTTTGGCCGAGAAATAACGATCAAGTCACAAACTCTGGAGACCAAGCTCGAGCTTGATGCTACTTTTATTCCCGAACAACCTCTTGTTTTCAAGATCGAACCAGACCAGTGGTCGCAGTTCATCATTGCAGATCTTGTTAAGCATGGTGCAAATGTAAAAAAAGATCAGCTCATTATTGCGTTCGAAGCTGAAAACTATCAGCGCCAACTCGCGGAAACGAAAGAAGATGCCAAAGTCCGTGCGATCACCTTGGCGAAAGCGGAGCGTCAGCTTGCTGACCTTAAGACCACCACTCCCCGCCTGCTTGAAGGTTTAAAATTGGCTCACGACCGCGCTAAGGAATCTCTTGATTATTTCACCTCGACTGGCAAAGCACTTCAAGAAGAGGAGGCCATCGAAAGTCTAAAGCGCTCACAACGGAGCCTTAGTTACCAAGAAGAAGAGCTGAAACAGCTCCTTAAAATGTATAAGGAAGATGGAATCACTGAAGAGACCGAAGAAATTATCCTTAAACGCCAGCGAGCTTCAGTGAAGATTGCCGAATTTTCAGTAAAAAAGGCCGAGTTAAGCTCAAAATGGGCTTTGGAAAAAACGATACCAAGACAAGCTGTTGATCTAGAAAGGGCATACGCCGATGCGCTCCTGGCCTACGAGACCGGTATGGTCAATCTGCCTAGGGCTCTTGAGGAGGCCGCACTCGCTTTCAACAAAATTCAAAGATCCCATACCAAGTTAGATCAAGATCAACAGGAACTAATCGACGATGGCGCACTCATGAATCTGAAGGCACCAGCAGATGGAACAATCTATCACGGAAAGATTGACAGAAATTCTTGGTCGATTGACGGAACTTCAAAATACCTTTTCAAAGCGGGATCTGTGCCAGCGAACACCGTCTTCATGTCGTTCATACCGGACACAAGCACCCTCACCCTCCAAGGAGCCATCTCACAGAAAGACGTCCTAACGCTACCTACCGAAGCTAAAGGAACCGCCTCAGTCGAAGGGCTAGGAGAAACCACTTTCCCTGTGGCTCTCACCCAGATCGATGTTGCACCCGATACCTCTGGGCGATACGGCTTAGGACTCAGCGTCGAGCTTCCAAAGAACTCTCCTATTGTCACTGGGATGAAGGGAAAGGTTCGATTAATTACTTATCGTAAAGAAAACGCGATCAGTATTCCACCAAATGCCCTTACTAGGGATAGTGGAAAATCGACCGTAAAACTAAAAATGGCTGATGGTAAACACGAGACACGCGAAGTCAAAACCGGTCGAATTATAAACGAAAATATCGAAATCCTCGAAGGTCTCGAAGTTGATCAAGTCATTTTTGTCACCGGAGACGCCGAGCCCCTCGCCAAAGATCTTGCGGAATAAATCGAGCTCACTTAAGAATCATGCGGCTTCTACTCATCGCTTCAACTTTTTTGTTCTTCAAGGTCGGTGCTCAAAACTTGGCAAAGCTCGGGCCGCTTCCTTCGGTTGAGGCCCTCAAAGAAGGCGAACTAGAAACCTCAATTAAACGAGGTGTCGATTATCTGGTCAGCAAACAAAACAAGGATGGCTCATGGGGTGGCCCCACACGTACGAAAGGGCTAAATATCTACGCGCCAGTTCCCGATTCACATCTCGCCTTCCGAACAGGTGCATCGACCCTCGCTCTCAGCGGATTACTAGACAGTGAAGATCGACGACCTGAAGTTGTTACTGCCATCAACAAAGCGGAAACGTGGCTCTTCGAAAAACTCCCAAAACTAAGACACCTCGACCCAACAACAACTTACAATGTCTGGGGACATGCTTACGGGCTGCGCGCGATTTCGGACCTTTACGTTTATCGGACTGGCGACGAAACCAAACTCTCTCGACTCAAACAACTCGCCGCGAAGCAAATTGAAATGCTAATTAAAACCGAGGATGTGAACGGGGGCTGGGGATATCTAGATTTCGATAACCATACCGCCCATTTCTCAGGCATCCCAACTTCGTTTACTACTGCAACCGTCCTACTTGGTATGAAAGATGCGCAAAAAACTTTTGGCCTTTCGATTCCCCAAAGAGAAATCAAACGTGGCCTTGTTTCAATCAACAAGCAACGAACACCGGATTGGTCATTTGTTTACTCTTACGATCACCGTTATCGTCCGAGATACGGAATCAATCGTCCCGCAGGTTCACTGGGACGCTCGCAGGTCTGCATGGCTGCAATGCGGAAATTTGGGGATGCGCGAATCACTGATAAACTTCTTGAACACTGGCTTCATCGACTTTGCCTCAGAGAGGGTTGGTTTAATATTGGTCGCAAACGACCTATTCCTCACGAGACCCACTTTTCAATATCCGGTTACTTCTACTACTATGGGTTTTACTACGCTACCGAGTGCCTGCAGATGCTCCCCGATGATCGTCAGAAAAAGTATATCCCCCACCTCGCCCGACACATCATAAGCAAACAGGAAAAAGATGGCTCTTGGTGGGATTACCCTCTTTATGACTACCACCAACCATACGGGACAGGTTATGCACTGACCACACTTTCCAGATTACGAGTGAAGTAGCCTAAAGGTTAATTCCTAACGCACTATAACATCGTCATCAGTCCAGTGCTTACCATCAGCACCTGCGGAACGGTATTCAATTTGAAGGCCGCTCAAGCGATGAAAAAAGACTGGGTTCCCATTTCGATCCAACAACCCGATATCACGCTTGATGAGCGAATGCTCTTCTGGAATCCAAGCAAGCTTTTCCGGATTTGCACCTTGCAGAAAACGGACGATCTCAGGATTTCCGGGCAGGTGAAAGGCATCAAAATTTTTTATGAGCGACTGACAGTTTGTCACGACATCTCGAAGTGCTTCTAGGTCACGCCTAATATCGCCATTTGGCTTTCCATATTCGAGAGTAAACGGGTTTTTACCCAGAAACCTGACTCCCTTGGACTCCTCAGCGGATTGGGTAGCGGTCTCTGGCTCTGTGATCACACCGCCACCTCCCGAAGTTGGCCACGCAATCCTTGATAGGAATATAAAACCAAGAATCAACAAGAGAGCAACTGCACCAAAAGTCCTCATCCGTCCATTTTCATAAAACCAAGCGGCGCTCCACCTTCAACAACATCATGAAAATTAGACAAATTTGGAAGAACCAAATCCCTCACATTAGTTGCAGAAACGCCCATCCAAAGTGCCAGATCAGCAACATACTCATCAACAGAAGTGGTAGGGATAAACCGCCCACGCCCAGTATCTAGGTCATTTCCGAGATCTAGTGATGGGTAATCCCCAAAGAACTTGCCGCCGTCAACACAGCCCCCCACAACGAACTGATTTCCTCCCCAGGCATGATCGGTTCCATTCCCATTTGGCGTTAAGGTCCTGCCAAAATCCGAGGCGGTAAAGAGAGTGACCTGGTTCTCCAACTCCAAATCGACCATCGCTTGATAAAACTGGCCAACTGCCTCGCTTACTTGTCCGAGCATCGCGGGATGGTCATCTAATCCATTATGATGATCCCACCCACCAAGCTCGACAAAGAAAGTCTGACGCCTCTTAGACAGCAGTCCCCGAGCAGAGATTGTTTCCGCAACGGCCTTCAATTGTCTGGCCAGAGCATTTGAGGTATTAAACTCAGTAACGATTGGATTCTGAGATTCCAGCGCTGCCCGATATTCGGCACTTGCAGCAATCGCAGCTTTTTTCGAAGTAGCGAATGACCTCTCAAAGGCATTTTGATACTGGGCATCAAGAATTGATTCCTGAGCTGCCCTCTTGTGTCGGTAAACCCATCGGTTCCACTGCCGAATCTCGGGAATATTGGAAGCACTTCTGGAAAGAACCGAGCTTGAACCGCCGCTTTGAAAAAGATTAGTCCCAGCAAGAGACACATTCATTGAAACCTGACTCTCGCCATTTAAGTCATCTAGAAGATCTGCTAAGCGCGCGCCCCACCCGTTGAGGGGCGAGCGATTGGTAGGAAGTCCCGACTGCCAGTGGAGCTGTTGGTCGGAATGCGAATAGAGCCCGAGAGGCAAGCTCGCTGATTGATTTTGAATTCCAAGCTTGGTAACCGGTTCAACGAGCGTTCCGACGTTATTAATAAAAGATGCTTTCCCTAAATCAAACAGAGCTTTCAGCTCAGGCATTTCTACATTTAAACCAAGAGTCCGACCATCTGGAGAAGGCAGAGTATCTCCGATTGGAGTAAAATCAGTTTGAGGAAGAGCAACATCACCGCGTGCCGCCAGATATTCGGGATAGCCTTGTGAAGCGTCAACCGGTGTCAACATGTTGAAGGAGTCATTCCCACCCGCTAAAAAGACACAGACTAGAGCTTTATAGTCATCGCCATCATCAGTGTCAGCTGCCGCTAAAGATCCAGTAAGCCGCAAATTGATCAACGAAGAAAAAAGCGAGGCAGACCCTATTGCCGAACAACTTGCTTGTCCGAGAAAGCGTCGCCGATTTACGCGACTGTATTGCTGCTTATTTTTCATCAATTTAAAACGATACATTCCATCGATTGGCTCACCAAGTAGATCGCTGTTCGAACCTTTTCTAGGTCAGTGACTTCACTTTGCACGGCATTCAAAATCACAAGCTTTGTATCAGCCTTGAGTTGGCCACCTGTCATGAGCAGATCAACCCTCTCGACTAAAGCACTTGGCTCGTCGACGAGTGTCAACTCTTTCGTGAGATCAAAACTTCCAGAAACACCTGACTCCTCCACTGAAGCCGCAAATTGCGAATCCGATCGCAGCAGCTGTGACAACGAAGCGAGTTGGAGTTCCGGACTTACCATTCCAGCCATGCGAAACTCTCCTTGCGGCGCAAAGTCCGGAAGATAGAAATTAAAAACACTCGGTGAAAGCATCGGAAACTGACCGAAGTCATCGTTAAGTAGTGGTTGATTAGTAGAATATTTCCCGCTTTCAGAAACAAGATTAAATGCTCTCGCTAAGCTTGCATAACGGATGATCGGCTCACGAACTTTCCCGTGGTATTGATGACCACCACCACTAAGAACCTCAGGATCGAGCAAGATCGCTTTGATCACCTCCCCTAAATCAGCCGATTCACCAGTGGAATCGTCTAACCAAACCCTTGAGACTCGGGCTAAATAGGCTGCAGACGGATTGGAGCTTGTAAAACGTTGGATTAGAAGCCTACTCAAAAATGGTGGAAGTGAGGGATGCTCCAACAAAGCATCCAAAGCAGCTTGAACCTCTTCTTCGCCCGTCTGACTCCCATCCAATTGAACCCCATTGACGATTGATTTAGGACCAGTCTCATGTTCCTCATCCCAAACCTTCATGTCATACAGATAGTCGTTCCCCCGAGCCACGTCGTAAAAACTTGTCGCAGCTCTTCCGTTATTGGTCGTTGAATGACTCATTCCGGTGAACACCTTGGCCATCTCGGTGATTGTTTGATTACCGTAAGTCGGAATGAAGTTCCCCTCTTGATCCAATTTACGTGAGCCATCCAAATTCAGCTCCCATAACCCAATCGTAAAAAGCTGCATGATTTCACGTGCAAAATTTTCATCAGGGAAACGTGTTGGACTCACCGGGTCATCAGACTTTCGGTTATTTAAATGAGACAAGTAAAAGCCCATCGCAGGATTGTAAGTTACTTTTTCAAGAGCATCCCGATACGAACCAAACGCCCCGGTTGTGAAAATATCATAGTAGCGAGCTTGGATAAGGTAGTTGTCGCCGATGACACTTCCCCCCTGAAAATTCACAACAAGAATTTGGCTCAGTGCGTAGGCCATTCTTTGCCTCAATTGGTCGGGCGCAATATTAGCAGACCTCCACCAACCATCACGTCCCCTAGAACTATTAATGGGTAGAGCATTCCTTGCAATAGAGGTCTGCAGGCGGGTCGTAGGAATCGTCGCTTGGTTATCAATCCAACCTGTCAAACCCATTGACACAACTTCCTCGATTGATTCATCGGTAGGGCCAAAACTTGCTTTCAGCAAGAATCGAGCCGCCTCTTTCTCACTGGGTAATCTTCGATCAAGTTGTGTTCCGTTGCTTAAAACCACACCCTCTTCAGATTCGAGAGCACGAAGAGCGGTCACAAAATCACCTTCACCAGAACCATCAACGCCAGCCGCACTTTCATCGCTAGTTCCAATGAGAATCTCTTCCCAGGCACTCAATCCATCCCCATCCATGTCTATGTCAGCAGACACAAGGCGAAAAACACCACCGTCTAAGCGGTCCAATGTAACCGTCTGAATCGCTGAGATACTCAAAGGAAGAATCAAGGCAGCTTCGCTCCAGCCATTTGCAGCTGGATCCCAACGCTCAAGTCGATAACTTTTCCCGGCCTCAGCTGACCAAGAAAATCGAACTTCGGGCCCATCCAAAACCGGATGTTCAAGGGCCAAAACGCTCTCGGGGTCGTGGGGGTCTGTCCCAGCAATTCCCTCAGCCAGATTTGAACTACCATCCTTATCGGAATCAAAATCATCCGCAACTGTCCCCTTGTGTTGAAGCTCCCAAATTTCCGATACCCCATTCCCATTAAAATCAATCACTCCAAACAGAACCGAAGGGAAAGCAATTACCGCTATTACAACTATCAGGACCTTCATTTAACGTTTAAAGGATAACCCAATGAATATGATAAACCTATGAGAAAATCACTTTTAAGGAGTATGTTTTCACCTGAAGCATCGAGGAATTTTGAGTTCCTAGAGCCCTCCCCAAAAATATCACATACTTATTGGTAAATTCAACTTCATCGCAATTTCCTAATTAAAACCTATCTCAGGTTAAAAGAAGCTCTTGCACCAAACCTCCTGCTAGCCTCTAATCTTGCCGCCTTGACGAACGCCATCCTTGCACTTGAAGACGGTCGCACCTTCCACGGTCGTGCCTTTGGTCACTCTGGAACAACCTCTGGAGAAATCTGCTTTAATACCTCAATGACCGGGTATCAAGAGATCATTACGGACCCCTCTTACCGCGGACAAATCGTAACAATGACCTATCCCCTCCAGGGGAATTATGGTGTCAACGCCGAAGATGCCGAATCAGCGTCACCCCATGTTCGTGGTTTCGTGATTGGAGAACTCTGCGAATTCCCCTCTTCTTGGCGCTCGCAACAGTCTTTAGCAGACTATTTCAAGGAGCACCAGATCATTGGCATCGAAGACATTGATACACGCGCCCTCACAAAACACCTACGTGATAAGGGAGCAATGCGAGCCGTCATTACTACTGAACTCTCAGAACAGGCTGCAATCGAAGCCGCCAACGAAGCCCCACCAATGGAAGGCAGCGATTTTGTCAAAGAAGTTTCAACCAAAACCTCCTACCTTTGGGAAGGTGAATCCCGGCTTTGGACAATTCCAAGTGTCACCGCAAATCAGGATACTAATTACATTGACCTACCTCCCATTAAATACCGAATTGTTGCTTACGATTTTGGCATAAAACACAATATTCTCCGCTCGCTCCGACAATCTGGCTTTGAAGTTGAAGTCGTAAATTCACGGACACTTGCAAGTGAAGTTCTAGCAAAGAATCCCGATGGGGTCTTTCTTTCAAACGGACCAGGAGATCCTGCTGCACTCACCTACATCCACGAAGAAGTAAAACAACTCATCGGGCAAGTTCCTGTCTTTGGAATATGTCTAGGACATCAAATCCTGACCCACTGTTTCGGTGGCACCACCTACAAACTCAAATTTGGCCACCGCGGAGGAAACCACCCGGTCAAAGACCTTCGGTCTGGCAAGGTAGCCATAACCGCACAGAATCACGGCTTCGCAACGGACGACAAATCACTACCCGATTTCGTCGAGGTGACCCACGTCAACCTCAACGACCAAACAGTAGAAGGAATGCGGAGCACCAAAGATCCTGTTTTCTCGGTCCAACATCACCCCGAGGCCGCCCCTGGTCCTAATGATGACAAGGGCTTTTTCGATGAGTTCATCAAACTCATCGAATCCTCAAACTAATTACTTTTTAAAATGAACACCATCATTTGCGGCCTCCAGTGGGGCGACGAAGGAAAAGGCAAAATCGTAGATTTCCTAACTGAAGATGCTGACCTTGTGGTTCGTGGACAAGGCGGAAACAACGCTGGTCACACCGTAATCGCGAAAGGTAAAAAATATATTCTTCACCTAATCCCTTCCGGAATTCTCTGGGATAAACAATGCATCATTGGGAACGGAGTCGTCATGGACCCGGTTGGACTATGCAAAGAAATTGAGGGCCTAGAAGCTGATGGAATTGCCATTACCCCTGAAAAACTTCTCATTTCAGACCGCGCTCATGTGGTCCTGCCATACCATCGTGAGCTCGATGCTGCTCGTGAGATGTCGCTTGGCGATAAAAAGATTGGCACAACCAAGCGGGGGATCGGCCCAACCTACGCCGATAAAGCGAACCGGATTGGCCTTCGTTTAGCCGACTTTCGCGACCCAGAAAAGGCTAAGGAACTAATCTCCACTCGACTCAAGGAAGCGAACCGAACCCTCGCCCACTTTGACCTTCCGACCTTCGAGACTGACGCAGTTTTCTATGAAGTAGAGGAGGCGATTGATCGGCTGCGCCCCCACTTTGCCAACGTTATACCAGTCGTCCACACCTCTTGGAAAAATGGCGAAACTGTTCTCTTCGAGGGCGCGCAGGGGACATTCCTCGATATAGACTTCGGGACTTATCCATTTGTTACGTCCTCTAACACAACCTCCGGGGGGGCTTGCACCGGCTCTGGGATGCCACCGCATGCCATCGATCGGATTGTTGGAGTTTGCAAAGCCTACACGACCCGCGTTGGCTCAGGCCCTTTCCCTGCGCAAAATGACGAAATCGCCGAATTCTTCCATTCCCGTGGCTTGGAGTTTGGCGCCACCACTGGCCGTCCTCGTCGCTGTGGTTGGCTCGACACCGTCCTCATCCGCTATGCTGTTATGGTCAACGGGGTGACAGACCTCGCTGTCACCATTCTCGATGGCCTTGATGACCGCGAGACCATCAAGATTTGTGTTGGCTATAACATTAATGGAGAGATTCACGAGTTCCCACCAGCCGAACGTGATCACTGGGATGACATTGTCCCAGTTTACCAAGAAGTCCCAGGTTGGCGGGAATCCACAACTGCGTGCCGCGCCTACGATGACCTTCCGCAACTCGCCAAAGACTATCTAGCGCGTATCGAGGAGCTTACCGGTGCTCCAGTCTCCTACGTGGGGGTTGGGCCCGACCGAGAACAAACCATCATTCGTTAGGTCAACATCATGGGCAACGCCCCACTCAATTCAACCCCAAGACATGTCGCCGTGATCATGGATGGCAACGGTCGATGGGCTGAAGGGCGAGGTCTACCTCGCAAAGCCGGACACCGTGCTGGCGCGGAATCTGCCCGCGAGGCAGTTGACGCCTGCCTCGAGCATGGAATTGAATTCCTAACTCTTTACGCGTTTTCTTCAGAAAACTGGAATCGTCCCCAAAAGGAGATTGATGCGCTCATGAAGCTTCTTGAGCAATTTCTGAAAACTAAAGGGAAAGAGTTCCGCAAAAAAAACGTCCGACTTAAGACGATCGGCCGAATCCAACTCCTTCCCGAATCATGCCGGAAAGAGCTAGCTAACGTCATCGACGAAACATCTTCCAATACTAAACTAACGGTAGTTCTCGCCCTTTCTTACGGCAGTCGAGAGGAAATCACGGACGCCACCCGCCGAATTGCCGAAAAAGTTGCACGGGGAGAGCTCGACCCAGATCATATCCAAAAAGACACTGTAGCGGAACATCTGGACACATCTGAATTCCCAGATCCTGACTTCCTGATCCGCACTTCTGGCGAGTTACGACTCTCAAATTTTCTTCTCTGGCAATTGAGCTACGCCGAGATTTTTATCACCGAAAAAAATTGGCCAGATTTTCGAAAGTCCGATTTTCATGAGGCTCTCGAAATTTATTCTCGTAGACGGAGGCGCTTCGGGAGACTCTAAAACCGGAATTTAGTTGTGAGCAAGGAACCAGAACATCACCTTTTGCTGGTCGATCAAGACCTCGACTACCTCGATTGGGCCACAAAACACCTCGGTGCCGAGGGGCTTAAAATCCTGCGTTGTGATAGTGCAGACAAGGCATCGCAAGTTGTTAAGAAGGCTCCCATTGATGTCGTGATCTGCGACATCAAGCTTGATCCCTTTGATGGCGTCGAATTACTCCAACTCATCCGGGCCTCTTCTCCTGAAACAATCACGATCCTCACCGCAGTTTCGCCCACCACTAGCCAGATCATCGAGGCGACCCAAAAGGGCGCGCTCGATGTCCTCCGTAAAGAATCGCTAGCTTTTGAACTCCGTCAAGTTGTCGAATCTGCCCTCCAGACTGTCGATCAGCGCCGGGAAATAGGACCACTTTCAGATCAACGTCCCGGACTTACCGGAAAAACCACGATCATTGGGGTTTCTCGACCTTTGCAAGACGTCATGAAGGTCGTTGGCCGCGTCGCTCACTCAGACGCTCCGGTCCTTGTTACTGGAGAGAGTGGCACTGGGAAGGAACTGATTGCGCGCTCAATTCACGCATACAGCCCACGACGTAAAAAAGAGATGCTGGTCATCAATTGCGGCGCCATTCCTGAGAATCTCCTTGAATCGGAACTCTTCGGTCACGAAAAGGGGTCATTTACTGGTGCCATTGCTCGCCGAACTGGGCGCTTTGAAGATTCTCACGAAAGCACGCTTTTCCTCGATGAAATTGGAGATCTTCCTCCAAGCGTTCAGGTAAAACTTCTTCGGGTCCTACAGGACGGGACTTTTTCACGAGTCGGGAGCAACGAGGTTCAAAAAACCGACGTTCGCATCGTCACAGCAACAAACAAGAATCTCGCCCAAGAGGTCAGTGAGGGTCGATTCCGAGAGGATCTTTATTACCGTCTGAATGTCGTTGAAATAGAACTCCCACCACTTCGCGACCGTCAGGAAGACATCGAAATTCTTGCCGAATTTTTCCTCGATCAAATTGCTCGCAGAAACGGGACAGCACGCATGCGACTAACCGGTGAAGCAATCGAACACCTCCAAGGGCATCGCTGGCCCGGCAATGTTCGCGAATTGGAAAACACCATGGCCCGAGCATGTGCCCTTGCGCTTAGCGATATCCTCTTACCTGAAGATATTCCAATCGGTCGAGGCCCCGCTAGCATCGGAGGCACCTTGAAGGACGCCCTTGCGCTAATTTTGGAACTCTCCGAGGGAACTGAACGAAATGCGCTCGATTTCGTAAAAGGTGAGCTCATTCGTCATACCCTTGAACAATGTAATCATGATCTAAAGGAGGCTTCTCACCTTCTTGGCATGAGCCAAGCAAACTTGAAGAAACTTCTTCCTACTGCAAAAAATGCCTGACCTCAAAAATCACCCACTAGTGGCTGACCGACTCGCTCGACTTCGCTCTACCTCTTGTCCGCCAAAGGATTTTAGGAACTATCTTTCCGACATTGCAAGGCTATTGGTCTTACCTGCAACGGCCCATTTAGCAACGAAGGAAACAGAAGTGGTCACGCCGCTCACCTCTATGAGAGGTCAAGAATTGGCTCGTCAAATAGTGCTTGTTCCTATTCTCAGAGCAGGGCTCGGGTTCAGTGAGCCTTTTCTTCAAATGCTCCCTGAAGCAACCGTAGCTCACTATGGGATGAAGAGGAATGAGGAAAGCCTTCAACCAGAAGTCTATCTCGAAAGAATTCCCGACCATATCGCGGAATCTGAAGTCTTTGTTTTAGACCCGATGCTAGCGACAGGAGGCAGCGCCATAGCCGCAATCGACGGCCTTAAAGAACGGGGAGCCACACATCTCCATTTCGTGTGCCTCGTTGCCAGCCCCGAAGGGATAAAGGCTCTCGAAGAGAGTCATCCCGATGTAAGGATCACTTCCGCGGCGGTTGACGAAGGTCTCAATAAACAAGGATATATTATTCCAGGTTTGGGCGACGCCGGCGATCGAATCTTCGGCACCTTATAAGATGGCGCTCTCTCGAACTTAGGCTTATTCTTCTCATGTGCGATTACTAGGATTAGCCTTCCTCCTCTGCTGTTCATCGTCCTTGTTCGGAGAAGGTTTCACTTTGAGCAAGGTTCAACAGTCACCGGAATATCAGGCGGCCAAAAAGTATATCTCCGATTACCTTCCTGATCTTGCAATTCCAAGAATTGAAAAACTTTTAACGCGGGAAGATCTCGACGAAACCGCCCGCGCAACCCTTCTAACCCTTCTCGGGGAAGCTCAGATCCGGGCAGGCACACCTGGCATCGCTCTCAAAACGCTCGACAACCCACTTTTGAGAGAATTCAGCCCCGCCCATCTTTGGAGGAGCTACTCACTCGTCCAGATGGGCAGGTATCGGGATGCGATCGGTGAACTCGAAAAAATTGACCGCATGAACATGCGAGAAAACGCGGACCTCCAAACCGGAAAACTTTTACTCGCTCTCGGCAATCCCAAAGACGCTCGGCCGATATTGATCCCACTTTTAAAATCGAAGGACGCTTCAATCCAAAAGGAAACCACACTGCAACTTATCTCGGTTGCCCTCTCACTGAATCAACTCGATGAAGCCAGCTCCCTTCTTGAAAAATCAAAACCTTCCACTCCCGTCGAAGAAAGTCTCATTCGTTATCTTAATGGAAGGCTTCAACTCGCAAGAGGCGATCGCCCCGCTGCAGTTGGAACATTTCAAACCTTACTCAACGATCCAGAGATTCGGAAAAATCTCCCTGCCGCACTTTACCACGAATCAACCATCGCTCTTGCCGATAGCCTTTCCCTTGAAGGAAATGAATCCTCTGCAATTGATTCATTGCTCGAGGCCCTCAACAAGAATCCGGCTCCACCGAACTTGGAAGCCATTTTTGCACGCTTGAGAATTTGGGCAGACAAGACTGACCCAGCCGCCCTTATTTTAAATATTTCAAAGTGGGCTCCTCTTCGACAAACGTTCCTAGAAAACCCATCGGTGAAAAACTCCAGTTCCGTTCAAGCAATAAACCTAACTCCCCTTAACGCCGTTCCCTCCACCACCTTACCTGAGCCGAGAAGCCTTTTCTCACTTTCATTTCTCACAAGTATCCAACTTCAATCTGACGACCTGAACCAGAGAAGAGAAGGTCGCAAAAGAGCCGCGCAACTTCAGCTCATCAGCCCAAGTGGCTCAGCATTCGTAAACCGCTCATTACTCGAACTCGGCGTCCTAAACTTTAAAAAAAATAATTTTGAGCAAGCACTAGCCACCTTTTCTCTAATCGATGACGAAAAAGCTGCGCCAGCAACCAAAGCCTACGCCAAAGCCCTTGCAGCAAAGGCTGCATTTGCCATCGAAGAACAAACCAAAGCGAGCCAGCTCTTTCTTGAGGCCGAAGAAATTGCCCGGGAAATCCAGCGAGATGATCTTGGGTCACTTGCGGCTTTAAATGCCGGGATCACTCTACTTACTTCAACACGCTCAAAGGAGATCGATGAAATAACACGCAATCTCGACAGCCCTGAAGCCCGTTCATTTCTCATCCTAGAACGAGGCTTGTTCCTTTCCTCAAAAAGAGCCACCGAAGCCCGGGACCTTCTCATAAGCTTCCTCGCAAATTTCCCTGATAATCCCCGCAGGCCCGAGGCCGCTTTGGCTCTTGCCGAAAGCGCGATTTTCAGCTTGCCCTTCGATCGAGAACTGGCCCTTAAAAACATCACGCCCCTCAAGTTTGATCTTAAGACCAAACCTGATTTTGAAGCCAGGCGAGTCCTCGTGTTACTCGCTCTAAATAAAGGAATACAACAAGCTCAGGATTTTCTAACCAAGGCCCCTTCCCACCCTTTAGCACCACGGGTTCTCTTTCAGCTTGGCCAGACCTATCGCAAACCAACTAACGAAAGGGACAAGGAAATTGGTAAAGCGAACTACCAATTTGAACTTTTAATTGAGAAATATCCAGCGAGCGAATTTACAGACCCGGCCCGCTACTACAGCGCACTGACATCTACCGCGCTCAAAACCGACTCTGCGGACAAGACCGCTATTCTTCGATTTCGGGAACTCATCGATAAAAAAGGTGTGCTCGCCAATGAAGCCGCCATCAATCTTTGTAGTCTTTTGATCGACCGAAACCAACAGGAACGGGCACTGGGCGAAATCGTAACTTTTCTTAAGAATGAAAATAATTCCCAAAGCGACCAGCGACGCTTTCTCGTTCTTGGAGCCGATGCATCCAACCAAATTGGGCAGCACCAGATCGCCTTGGAATTTTACGAGAGCCTTCTCAAGCTTGAAAACTTGCCGGCTTCCACCCAAAATCGGGCGCATTACATAAGCGGACAAGCCCTCGAAAAATTAGGTGAAAATGCGCAAGCCCTCGAATCTTATTTTCGAGTGATCAATCGTGAGTTTTCTCCTGAAACCACTACTTCTCTCGAATGGAAATGGTATGACAAGTGTGGCATTGAAGGGGCACTTTCCCTTCTAGAAAGGGAAGAGCGCTGGAAAGCCGCTATTCAGCTTGCTGAAAAAATTGGAAGGAGTGGAAGCCCGCGCGCTGAGGACGCACGTAAGATAGCTGAGCGCATTGGCCTCGAACATTTCATCTATCGAGGACGCCAAGCGCCTCTCGAAAAAACTCTCCCAAATCAGTAGCCGTTCACCCACGCTTGCTCTTTGCAGAAATAAGGTCCCCAAAATTGCATTTTTTCCTTTAGTTTACTGGGCCCAAGGGTTATCCCGCCGCACCTTATTTGAACACTTTCCACGATCATGTCGCAAACAGCTTCTCCGCCCGCCGCCTCTTCGGATCTTCGTAACGCTGTCATCCGCCTCGCCGGCGACTCCCAGGACGGTATTCAGTCGGTGGGGGCCTTCCTTGGTCAGCTCGCCGGCACCACTGCTCAGGAGGTCATGACCTACATGACGATTCCCAGCACCATCTCCGGCGGACCTTCTATTTTTCAAGTCCACCTCGGCTCGGGAGAGGTCCTCCACCCCGGAGATCGCGCCGATACCCTGGTCGCGTTTTACCAGCATTCCTATGATGGTCATCTTGACACTCTCAAAGATGGAGGTATCTGCTTTTACGATAGCGATAATGTTGAAGAATTGAAAGACGAGCGTGGGATCATCCACATCGGAGTCCCCTTCACTTCGGCAACTATCGAAGCGATTGGCGGAAGCGCCAAATCGAGAGGGAAAAACATCTTTGTTCTTGGCCTGCTCTGCGCTGTCTACCAATTGGACCGCGAGAAGATGACCGCGATTATTGCTAAGAAATTCGGTAGAAAATCGGAGGATATTCTGCGCAATGCAATGCTCGCTTTCGACGCCGGTTATGCCTGGCCCGTCCACGACATAGAGCACATGCCGATGGCTCCTGGCGAAAATGATGCAGCTAATCGTATCTCCACTGATGGCAACACCATGATTTCGCTCGGTCTGATAGCAGGTGGTTGCCGCTTCGGTGCTGGATACCCCATCACTCCGTGGACCACTATCATGGAGTTTCTTCGCACCGAGCTTCCAAAGTATAATGGCATGTTCATTCAATGTGAGGACGAGCTTGCCGCAGTTTCCCTCGCCCTAGGAGCTTCTTATTCAGGTCACCTCGCTATCACCGGCTCATCCGGCCCCGGTCTAGCCCTGAAATCAGAAGCTCTCGGCTACGCCAGCATGGCCGAGCTTCCGCTCATCGTAGTCAACATCCAGCGGGGAGGGCCTTCCACCGGTCTTCCAACTTCTGTCGAACAATCCGATTTGCTACAAGCCATTTACGGATCCCACGGCGATGCCCCTCGTATTGTCTTAGCCCCCAAAAATGTCGAAGACTGTTTCTACACCGCCCTTGAAGCTTGCCGCCTTGCCAAGGAATATTCGACTCCTGTTTTCATTCTCTCCGATCAAGCGATCGCAACCCGCCTTGAAGCGTTCGAAGAGCCCGACCTTGAAACCCACTGGCAAGATCCGGAACTCGACCTCTCCGAGCGAGGAGCAGATTTCAAGCCATACCCTCTCGATCAATTAACTCGTCATTCACCTCCGGGAGCGCGTTCCAGCGAAGGGAAATACCCAGTTGTAACCGGCCTCGAGCATGACGAATGGGGCCACCCTTCTGGCAACCCACTCAACCACGAGAAGATGACAGAGAAACGACGGAATAAGCTCGTAAACCTTGCCAAATCGCTCCCTCTCCCCGAGGTCCATGGTGAGAAAGGCGGTTCTCTTCTTCTAGTCGGCTGGGGATCCACTTACGGCCCCATTAAGGAGGCCACAGACCGACTCAACGGCCTTGGTCATAAAGTAGGCTCAATTAACATCCGCCATGTCCATCCACTTCCGGATGGTTTGGGCGAACTTTTCGAAAAATACGATCACGTCCTCGTACCCGAAATGAATGATTCCGGAGTTTATGGTTACGGTCAGCTTGCGACTCTCCTGAGAGGCAAAACTTGCAATCCCAAGATCGAATCCGTGAATAAAGTTCAAGGTATCAGTTTCCGTGTTCTGGAAATCACAGACGCTGCCGAAGCACTCATCAAAGGCTAAAATATTTCCCCCAATCTCAAACCGACTTTAATCATGTCAGATACCACCTCAGCCACTCCCGCCGAAAAGCTTACAAAGAAGCAACTCAAAGCAGATAAGCCTACTTGGTGTCCTGCTTGCGGCGATTTCGCAGTGCTTGCTTCCTTTTTTAATGTTGTCCAAAAACTCGGGATTCCACACGAGAAGATCGTCTGTGTCGCTGGAATTGGGTGTTCTTCCCGCTTTCCCTATTTTGTAAACACTCACGGAATCCATTTCATTCACGGCCGGGCTCTTCCACTTGCTACCGGAATTTCGCTTTCCCGCCCTGATCTTCACGTCTTCGTTTTTGGCGGTGATGGCGACGGATTCTCCATCGGAGGAAACCACCTCAACCACGCCGCACGAAAAAACGTCAACCTCTCTTACGTCGTGATGGATAACTTCGTTTACGGTCTCACAAAAAACCAGACCTCCCCGACCACTCCGATTGGGCAGCGATCAAAAACTGACCCTCGAGGAGCGATTGACCGTCCAATCAATCCGATGGCCCAACTGGTTTCTAGCGGCGCAACCTTCATCGCCCGTACTCATGCCGCGCAAGTAAAGCATATGAACGAAATGTTCGAGCGAGCGATTCTTCACCCCGGTTTCGCAGTCGTAGAAACCCTTTCAGAATGCACCATGTTCAACCCTGGTTCGTTCGACGATAGTATTCCGCGCAAAGGTGGGGTATTTGACCTCGTCAACGAGGAAGAACAAGACCTGGAGTCTGTCGCGGCAGCAATGGACCTTTCACAAGACCTTACTCCCGGAAAATTTGGCGTCTATTATGAAACCAAAAGGCCCACTAAAAATGAACTTGAACGCGAATGGCTTACAGACGCTCGCAGCAAGATCGGTGATCTCAGCGAACGTGATCTCCTCAGGCAGCGCTTCGCTTCAATGCGCTAAGAATCACTTTAGCGCTAAAGTAATCATATGAAAAAAGGCGATCATCTCGATCGCCTTTTTTATGGAGTTTCTTTGACCCACTTATTGGATTTCCATTCCGCTTTTGGCGTAAACCCAGCGCTCGATTTTCCCATCCTTGATCAGAGCCTTAGCCTGAACCGGCCGAACCCCGAAAATCGTAGCAGCTTCGTAGGCTGCCAGGCCAGTTTGATACTCTGTCCCATCAATTGTCTCTTCTCCGCTCGCTTTCCACCCCTTAACTTGATCACTGGTAAACTCTTTCACGGCCCCACCTGCAATACTGTCTTTCATTAAAGCAATGATCTTATCTTCACCAAGCTTCGCGTCCGCGGCAGGTGCAGGAGTAGGTTCAACAACTGGCATTGGATCCGGATTAGGAACAACCGGATCAATTTTAGCAACAGGTGCAGGTGCAGGTGCAGGTGCAGGTGCAGGTGCAGGTGCAGGTGCAGGAATCGACACCGGCGGATTCGTAGTCGCGACAGCACCTCCAGCCTCTCTTTCATAAATTGTTTTAACCAATTGCTGGAAAAGGTCCGTATCCTTTGGCGAAATTTTACCTTTTCCGTTAGAGTCAGACTTCTCGACGATCAACGAATCATTCTTGCGATTCAAAAGTGTGACAACATCCCCCTTCTTTAACCTCACCTGCCCTTCTCCACCAGAAGTCGGGATGACAGTAGGGTTTTCAATGGTAACAGTCTCAGGTAGGTCATTATCACGAACTTCGTCTAAATTTATCTCATAACTTGCCCCCTTGTATTTCACAATAACAACCATCCCACTCGCTTCTTCTCTCACGTCGACCAGTGCGGGGGTTATTGTTCCACTAAGAATTCTTCCCAGAAAGTAGAGGACAAGGACAACTGCAGAAAATTGAGCGTATTTCATAATCAGATGAGAATCTTGTGAGAGGCTAAAACAGAATTATCAGATTGTCACGCAGTCAAAGTCGGCATTTGACCTTTCGCCCTTGAGGAGAAAGGCTCCTCCCATGGCAGAAAATCGTTTATTCCTACTTGATGGCATGGCGCTAGTCTATCGTGCTCACTTTGCCTTCATTCGCAATCCGATTACGAATTCGCAAGGAGTAAACACGTCCGCAATCTACGGTTTCACGAACACCTTACTTACAATCATTGAAAAAGAGGCCCCAACCCACCTCGCTGTTGCCTTTGACACATCAGCCCCAACTGCCCGGCATATTCTTTACCCCGAATACAAGGCCCAGCGCGAAGCCATGCCCGAAGAACTCGCTGCCGCCATCCCCGAGGTCAAAAAGGTCTGTGCCGCCTTCAAAATCCCTGTCCTCGTAATAGACGGCTTCGAAGCCGATGACATCATTGGCACCGTCGCCCGTCGCGCCGAGGAAGCTGGTGGGATCGAAACCTTCATGGTTACGCCCGATAAGGATTTTGCACAGTTGGTAGCACCTCACACCGCGATGTGGAAACCAGGACGACAAGGGTCAGATCACGAGGTTCTCACCTACGAAAAAATTCTCAAAAACTGGGGAATCAGCGATCCCAAGCAGGTCATCGATATCCTAGGCCTCTGGGGCGATGCTTCCGACAATATCCCTGGCGTGCCAGGAATTGGTGAAAAAACCGCAAAAAAGCTCGTTTCTCAATTTGGTTCAGTCGAAGGACTGCTTCGAAACACCGACAAACTCAAAGGCAAACAGAAGGAAAACGTTACCAATTTTTCCGATCAAGCTCGTCTTTCAAAAGAACTAGCAACCATCATCACCGACGTCCCCATCGAAGAATCGTTCGATGACTTTAAGCTCGAAGAACCAGATGAGGAAACCCTCAAGTCGCTCTTCGAAATTTGGGAGTTTCGAACTCTTACGAAACGCCTATTTGGTAATACTGCGACGGCAACGAAACCTGCGATCACGCCAGTTTTCGAGAACCTTAAAACGTTAAATGATGTTCCTCATAAGTATCATCTAATTCAGTCCGAGAAAACTCTAGACTCTCTAATCAAAGAACTCCTCGCAGTAGACNAAACTCGATTGCCTCTTCCACGGGGAGAAAAAGTCTTCGTTTGGCTCCAAGACCAAAGTGTTTGTGCTTAATCTCAATAAAGCCGGTGGGAGGGATTTTTCCGCCCTCGCAGCCATAAATTCTAACCCGAATCTTCCGCCGGCTGGCAAGGCGTCTTTCCTTCTCCCAAAAGCATTCTCGATCTGGAGTTTCAAAATACTCCGTGACGATGGGGTAGCAACCGTCTTCCGACGCCAAGCTGTCCACGATAAGCCGATCGTCCAAGTCTCTCTGGATTTTCTCCATTTGGTCGAGCGTAATCAGATACTTGTATTCTGTGCGGTTAAGGCTCAATAGGAATCGAAGTTATGAAAGTGTCTGGGGAAGATAACTTGTGAGAGAGTCATCGCGGGCGGAAAGCTAAGGGGGAAAATCGGGTTCTGACCAGCCTAACTTTTCAGTTGATAGGCAGTTTCTCCATTTTTGTGGAGAATCAGATCTTTCTCGTCAACTGAGAGAGAGGAAGTCAGGCCAATTACGGTGTCAGACCATTCTTGGTAAGAAGCCAATCTCAAAAGACATACAGGCCAATCGGTTCCGAACATAACGCGCTCAGCGCCGAAAATTTCTAGCGTCTCCTCAAAGTAGGCCCGAATCGTCGAGGGATCAACTTCATCTTCGTCAGAGAATTCGGTCGCAAGACCCGAGAATTTGACTCCAAGAATGTTTTCTCTTTTTGCTAGTTCCTTCATTCCACTGCGCCATTCGGCTTCAATGCGGCCATTTTGAGCCTTTGGTTTAGCGATGTGATCAATGATCATTCCTAATTCTGGTTGGCGGTCGACTAGTTTTGTAGCAACTGGAATCTGATGCTGGTAGAGGAGAATATCGTAGCGGAGATCATGAGTGGGTAATTTAGAGAGTCCGCGGTGGAAATCATTTCGCAGGAAATATTCGTCGGGTTCGTCCTGGAGGACATGGCGGATTCCTACAAATTTGGGATGATCGGAAAAGTGTTCTAGGTCTTCCTCCACATTTTCAGAAACTAAGGGTAACCAGCCTACGATGCCCCTTATGAGGTCACTTTGGTCCGCGATCTTAAGAAGAGAGGTTGATTCCTCAATGACTTGCCGAGCCTGGACAGCGATTGTTCCGGTAACTCCTGCTGCGGAGGTGACCTCTTCTAGTTCGGCGAGTAACTGGTTTTGGGCGAGGGGAGTATTAGCTGGGATCCAAGAGTACTCGTCGGCGTTGTAGGACCAGAGATGGTGGTGGGTGTCGAGCATAGGAGCTGAAGTTAAAAGTTAGAATATTAAGTGTCACATTTTGAATGTGATCCGTGAGCAAGGCCACTTTTGGTCCTCACCTTGTCAAAAGATTGGTGAAGGTTCACACTGTCGCGTGTGGCAATCTAAGATATTTGATGAACGGACGTTTCTCGTTAGGAGGTAAATGTCTAAAGGCTTGAATTATTCGCTCTCCTTACGTGGAACTTGGCGAAAGAGCCGGTCAAGTGCTTCGCCGGGAGGAACGTTTTCATAGATTACGGCATACACGACATCTAGAATTGGAGTTCGGGTGCCTGCGCGGCGGGCTGCCTCGTAAATGGAGCGAGTATTTGGAACTCCTTCCGCAACCATGCCAAGTTCCGTGACGATTTCTTCTAAGGATCTGTTCTGACCTAGAGCGAGGCCAACCTTGTGATTTCGGGAATGAACCGAAAAACAGGTCGCGATGAGGTCGCCGAGGCCGGAAAGACCGGCGAAGGTTTCGGTTTTTCCACCGAGATCGGTGCCGAGACGGGTCATTTCGGCGAGAGCACGTGTGACCAGAGCGGAGATGGCATTGTCTCCCAACTTAAGCCCCATTGTGACTCCGGCGGCGATGGCGTAAACATTTTTGATTGCTCCACCGAGCTCAATGCCGGCGATGTCATGGTTTGTGTATGAACGAAAGCGATCTGTCGCGAAGATATCCTGAAGTGCTAGTCCTACTTCTTCGTTCAAGCATCCGATAGTGGCCGCGGCGGGTAGACCTTCTGCGATTTCTTCGGCGTGGTTAGGCCCCGAAAGAACCGCAATCTGATTGCTGGGGAAGTAATCACCGATAATTTGTGACATACGCTTCCCGGTTTCTAACTCAATTCCTTTTGCGCAGGAAAGGATTACTGCAGATTCCGGAATGTTTAGGGAAGCGAGGTTTTCCGCGGTGGAGCGCGTGGCTTTAGTTGGAACAACAAAAAGAAGAAGATCAGCTTTGGTGACCAAAGAAAGATCAGTCGTGGCGATCAAATTCTGTGGAAGCGTGGAGTTTGGTAGGTAACGCTCGTTACAGTGAGTCGAGTTGATCGCGGCAGTCACCTTAAAACGTTAAATGATGTTCCTCATAAGTATCATCTAATTCAGTCCGAGAAAACTCTAGACTCTCTAATCAAAGAACTCCTCGCAGTAGACACTTTCTGCTTCGACGTAGAAACCAATTCACTCGACCGATTCTCCTCAAAACTTCTTGGCATTGCGTTTTCTCACAGCCCCGGTGAAGCCTTCTATCTTCCTCTCACCGAATGGCCCTCTCTCCGTGAAAAACTTCTCCCAGTTTTCCAATCTCCCGCTCTAAAAATCGGTCATAACTTGAAGTTCGATCTCGCCATTATGCTCTCGCACGGGATCCAGGTTGCCGGACCTTTCTTCGATACCATGCTCGCGCACACCCTAGCCGCCCCGGAGCAAAAGCACAGCATGGACTCCTTGTCTGAAAACCTCCTCGGATATTCGCCAATTAAGCTCGTCGATCTCTTTTCCGGTGAGCAGAACGAAGAAGATGATCTTTTTGCCGCCGCCGCAAAAAAGAAGGCTTCGAAGGGAGAACTAGACCCTTCCGAGCTCCCCATTAACATCCTCGCCGAATACGCGGCAGAGGACGCTGATGTCACTCTTCAACTTTACCACAAGCTTCTTCCCGAACTTAAAAAGCTCAATGCTCTCCCAGTCATGGAGGATATTGAGTCACCACTTCTTCCAGTCCTAGTAGCGATGGAAAACGAAGGCATTTCGATGGATCAAACCGTTCTCGATGAAGTTGGGAAGATTCTTACGATAAAGATCAAAAACCTCAGTAAGGAGATCGAGGAATCCGCCGGCCGCCCTTTTAATCTCAACTCACCTAAGCAGCTCGGGGAAATCCTCTTTGGCGAAATGAAACTCGTCGAAAAACCAAAGAAAACAAAAACAGGGCAATTTAAAACCGACGAGCAGACCCTCGCTTCGCTTGCTTCCAAACATTCAATTGTCGCAAATATTCTTAGCTACCGCGAAGCCAGCAAACTTAAGTCAACTTACGTTGATGCACTCCCAAATCATCGTGCCGAGCACTCTGATCGCGTCCACACTCATCTTCACCAACTTGTCACCTCAACCGGACGTCTCGCTTCGTCTGATCCCAATCTTCAGAACATTCCCGTTCGGTCAGAAATGGGTCGCGAACTACGCCGTGCTTTTATTTCTCGAAACTTGGATTTCACCTTAATGGCGGCCGACTACTCTCAAGTTGAACTTCGCGTGATGGCCGCGCTCTCTGGTGACCCCGCCATGATAAAGGCCTTCAAAAACGATCTCGATATTCACACCGCTACTGCAGCCCGCGTCTTTGGCGTTGAAACCGATGAAGTGGTTCCTGAAATGCGGCGAACCGCCAAAATGGTCAATTTCGGTATCATTTATGGAATCTCAGCTTTCGGACTCTCGCAGCGGCTCGGAATCCCCCGCAGTGAAGCTAGCGAAATCATCGAAACATACTTTGAGCAGTATCCCGCTATTCACCAATTCATGGCAGACACTGTTGAAAACGCTCGCGAAAAAGGATACACCGAAACGATTGCTGGACGCCGGCGTTACTTCAAAGACATCAAATCCGGAAACGCCAGTATTCGAGCCAATGCTGAGCGCGCTGCTATTAACAGCCCTATCCAAGGAACCGCCGCCGATATGATCAAATTGGCGATGGTCAAGATTCACGAACTGATGCAAGGACGCAAATCCAGGATGATTCTCCAAGTTCATGACGAACTTCTTTTCGATCTCCATCAAGATGAACGTGACGAGCTCCCCCCCCTTGTCTTAGAAGCCATGGAGTCCGCAATTAGCTTACCTAACGAGGTTCCGATAAAAATCGACCTAGGATTTGGCGACAACTGGTTGCAAGCCCACTAGTCTTCTCTAAACTCACCCCAGCTTATGAAATCATTCTGTAAAATCGCCCTGATCGGATTCCTCACCTCTTTTACCCTTGGACAAGATCCCGCCCAGAAAACCATTGAGGAAAAAAAGCCCGAAAAATCTGTATCCGTTAAAGAAGCCACCGTGATTATGTCTACCTCGTTGGGTGAGATTCATATTGAACTAGATTCAAAAAGGGCTCCAATCACGGTCAAAAACTTCTTGAAGTATGTGGATGCCAAGCACTATGACGGCACCATCTTCCACCGTATCATTGGCAACTTCATGGTTCAAGGTGGCGGATTTAAAGAAGTCGATGGCTCACTCAAAAAGCAACCTACCAACCCGCCAATCAAAAACGAAAGCGAGAAGACTCCAAGCAATAAGCGTGGGACAATTGCCATGGCTCGGACTTCAACACCAAATAGCGCGACCGCGCAATTTTTTATCAACGTGGTCAACAACCCCTTCCTTGACTATCCGAACAATGGCGGGGGTTACGCTACCTTCGGAAAGGTTGTAAAAGGAATCGAAGTAGTAGAAAAAATGAGAGCGGTGAAAACCAGTATTAAGAACGGTATGGCGGACGTCCCAACCCAAACAATCACGATCAATTCGATAAAGCGAGCCAAGTAACAACCGAAAAAAATCACTTATGAAATCACTTCTCATTCTCTCAGCTTCACTGCTCTTCCTCTCCTGCAAAGGAGAACCCGATGATAACAGCCCCGCCGATAGTGGTCCCGTCGATAGTAGTCCCGTCGATAGTAGTCCCGTCGATATCAGCTCAAACGTTATTATCGAAACCAGCATGGGAGCGATCAAGATTAAGCTCCACTCCGAAACTGCACCTATCACAGTTGCAAACTTTCTAGATTACGTTGATCAAGAACACTTTGACGGAACGATTTTCCACCGCGTCATGTCCAACTTTATGATCCAAGGCGGAGGCTTCGAATTAAAGAATGACGTCCCCACCGAAAAAAAGACAGGCGACGGGATCCAAAACGAAAGCGCCCGAACCAAGAAAAATTTGCGCGGAACTCTTGCGATGGCCCGTACTAGCGATCCGCACTCCGCAACCGCTCAATTCTTCATCAATGTTGTCGATAATCCAAACCTCGACTATCCTAAGAACGGCGGGGGTTACGCGGTTTTTGGAGAAGTCACCGAGGGCATGGAGGTCGTTAACAAGATCAAGATGGTCGAGGTAGGAACCGGTTACTTGAACTCCTTGACACCCGACGGACGAGTCGCCTCCGGACCCCACCAGAATGTCCCACTCATCGATCCAGTGATCATTAAATCGATTCGCCAGGAGCCGAAATCCTGACTCCATAATCATGCTCTGGCTTTTCATTCCTCTTGCCTTCCTTCTGGGATCCATCCCATTTGGACTTCTACTTGGAAAAGTTAAAGGCATTGATATCCGCGAACATGGTTCGGGCAATATTGGCTCCACCAATGTTTTTAGGACTCTAGGAAAAAAGTCAGGGATCATCTGTCTTATTCTAGACATCCTGAAAGGCTTCTTTCCCGTTTTTCTGGCTCGTCACTTTGTTCCGGATGATACAGGCGGTCACACCATTGAGGTCTTGACAGCACTAGCCTCCATCCTCGGCCATAACTATTCGCCGTGGATTGGATTCAAAGGAGGCAAAGGCATTGCCACGTCCGGAGGAGCCCTTCTCGCTCTTATGCCTGCCGCCGTAGTAATCTTGATCATCATTTTTGCCATCTTCACCTTCACCACAAAATATGTATCGATCGGTAGTATCGCCACTGGCTTTGCTCTTCCAATCGTCGCAATTTATGGGTCCTGGCATCACGGTAAGATCGCTGACGGAACCTGGAACAAGCCGCTCTTTTTTTTCTCAATCGTCGCGGGTGCGCTCGCTATTTGGAAACACCGTTCCAATATCACGCGCCTACGCGCCGGAACCGAAAATAAAATCGGACAAAAAAAGGAGGTCACCGAATTATGAAATTTCAAAATCCCATGGTCGTGGGTTCAGGCTCTTGGGGAACCGCACTCGCCGTTTTTTTGGCCAATAAATGCCCCCAGGTTCACTTGATCGGACGAGATGAAAAGGTGACTGCCGCGATCAACTCGACTCACTGTAACGAGCGTTACCTACCAAACTCCACGCTTCCACAGAATTTGATCGCCACGACTGATCTTTC
>KB912121.1 GCA_000383735.1 Verrucomicrobia bacterium SCGC AAA164-M04 | reverse complement strand
ATACCTTTGTCTCGTTGTCCGATTGGAGGTCAAACAGCTTTTCCTTTGGTATAGAGATATTTTTTGGATTTCATATCCGTTTGGTCTTATTCCCAAGCTGTTTTTCGAAGTGATCGTGATGGGACTTGGACCCGTGGTCTGGTTACCCTAAAGTCAGTATGTGTTTGATGACGAACTCGATCGCGTCAATCTCTAGCGCGGATTTGATTTCTCCAGTCTTCACATAAATGATTTCGATAATTGTCTAGAAAAAACCTTTTGAGGTGTTTTTGACCTTAGATTCTTTGCTATGCTCTTAAGCGCTGGAAGGAGGTTGATACTTTTAGTCGCGCTTTATTGCTTTTTTTATTTCTACCGTAACTAAAACACTCTCTCGTGCTATATCCCTAGTAACCACCTGAAATTGAGCACGAAGATAAATGTCCGAAAAACGACCTGAGTCATCCTTTGAATTTGTTCAGCTTCTGACTAGCCATCAGAGCCGGCTCTACGCCTATGTGTTGTCGCTTGTTGGCAACCGGACTCAGGCGGAGGATGTAATGCAGGAGACCAATGCTGTTCTCTGGCGTAAGGCGCATGACTTCGAGCTCGGTTCCAACTTCGGTGCTTGGATGCTCAAAGTTGCTTATTTTCAGGTCATGGCACACCGGCAGAAGCTTACCCGGGATCGTCTTGTTTTCGACGATGGGTTCTTGCAAGAGATTGCCGAAGACGCGGAGGAGCTTTGCGAGCGACAGGAAGAAAAACAACGGCTTCTGAGCGACTGTATCGAAAAACTTAACGAGCGGTATCAGGAACTTATCCGCCGTCGATATACCGAAGGCGCGACTGTGAAATCCATCGCTGCCCAAAGCGGGCAGTCAGAAAACTCGATCAAGCAGGCCCTTTTTAGAGCACGCGCCGCTTTGATCGAGTGCGTCAAACGCAAACGTCCGGAGGAAGCAGTATGACGGAGGACGAGAAAAAGAAACTGGAGTCTCTCCTTATGGAGTTGACGGAGGGTGAGCTGTCGCCAGAACATAGCCGCTGGTTCATGGAGATCATGCGCCAGCATCCTGAGGCAAAAAAATACTACCTCGAATACTGTCAGATTCACACCATGCTTGCCTGGGAACACGGTGTCTTGGGTGAGTTACACTTGCCCAGGCCTCCAGAAGAATCCGAGGTTGCTTCGAACTCCTTTAGCCTATGGAAACCATTAGCAGCGGTCGCGGCATTGGTGTTGATCGGAGTGGCTTTGTGGTCACAGTGGGGGACGCCTTCCAAAATGAAACCGGGTGAAATGGTCGGTTCCCTGACCGGGAATGTGGCCGCCAGTCTCGAACTGTTTGGTGTCTCATCTGACTTCCGGAATGGAAGCGCGGTGCGAATCGGAAGCTACCAACTCGACGAAGGTCTTGTTGAAATTACCTTTGAGTCGGGTGTTGAGGTGCTCATCGAAGCACCGGCTTCATTCGAAATTCATAGCCCAGTTTTCATGATCTTAAACGAAGGGCGCCTTGCTGCGAATGTTCCGCCAGAGGGAATCGGCTTCACCGTGGAGACCCCGGATGCTAAAGTGGTTGATTTCGGCACGGAATTCGCGATTGAGGTCGTGGGTGAACGGAGCAGTGAGGTCCATGTTTTCAAGGGCGAAGTGGAAGTGCGACCCAAGGAAGAAGACCCTTCGATCGATCCGGTCCGTCTGGTCACCAATCAAGCGACCCGCATCAATCACTCGACGTTTATTCCTCTCGGCATCTCGGTAGACGATCATCGATTCCTCAGAAACCTCGATGAGCCGGACCCAACTTACAGTGGCAAAGTTCGTGAGCTCCTGCCGCTTGCCTACTATCGCATGGCCATTATCGACGACGGGCAAATTTTGAAGGACACGGCTAAAGGTCTTCGAAATCCGGCCTCGATCGTGAAAGGTGGTAAGCGCCGCCAACCATTCGCTCCGGGCCGTATCGGCTCATCCCTTCGTTTGGATGGACCTAAAAGGGGAGGCTATGCGCAGATCTCTCCGGGCTTCACTCTCCCGACAAGCAAGTTTACCATAATGGCCTGGGTTCGTACTAAGACTTTGCCAAGGAACGCTGTTCTCGTCTCAGACAAGAATCTCTCAGGCGACGAAACATTTTGCTTCGGGCTTGTTGGTGATCATGGACATTTAGGGCTCACCCTCGCCAGTGGAGAGAAATCCCTGCAGATCGTAGATTCGTCACCCTTGCCACTCGAAGAGTGGACGCATGTAGCTGTTGTTAGATCGAATGAAGAATTGCGGCTCTACCGAAACGGAGTCCTCGTTTCCTCGGAGTCCTCACATGGATTTCATGGTAAACCCCACAAACCTTTTAACATCGGGGGAATCCCTAAAAAACCCGACGTCGAGAAGCGACATCAGAGGTCGGGATTCTGGCACGGCCGAATCGACGAACTCGCATTCTTCGGATTCGCTCTGACCAGCAAACAGATCAAGCGTCTTTTCAACATCACTCCATCCAACTAAATTTCAAAAGTAATCATGAGATTTCGATACATCCTACATACACTAGTCTTCAGCCTGTTCGGAATACCTTCCATTATTTCGGCGGAAGACAAACCGAACATCGTCATCATTCTTACTGATGACCAGGGATATGCCGACGTCAGCTACAATCCGCATTCTCCGCCAGAGGTTAGGACCCCGAATATCGATGATCTTGCTTATTCGTCCGTTATATGCACTCAAGGCTATACCAGTGGACACGTGTGTTCGACGACTCGTGCCGGACTCATGACAGGCCGCTATCAACAACGATTTGGAATTTATACAGCGGGGGAAGGTGGCTCGGGCGTTCCGCTTGATGAGGTGTTTATTCCCCAGCGACTCAAGCCAGCTGGTTACGTCTCGGGTGCCTTAGGTAAGTGGCATCTTGGACTGACTGAAGAATACCATGCCATGAATCGAGGCTTTGATGAATTCTATGGATTCATGGGGCGTGGAGCACATCCTTACTTTGATCATTCAGATATGGACCACCCTATTTATCGGGGGCTTAAGCCGATCAAAGAAGAAGGATACCTTACCACTCGAATCACCGAGGAAGCGGTTGGCTTTATCAATCGTCATAAAGAGGAGCCTTTCTTTCTCTATGTGGCTTACAACGCTGTTCATTCTCCGCCGGAGGCTCCCGATAAAGATATAAAAAATGTAACCGGAAACAAAAAACGGGACACCCTTATGGCCATGATCAAACATCTTGATCTGGGAGTGGGGGAAATCGTGAGCTCGCTGAAAAAACACAACATCTTTGATAACACGCTTCTGATTTTTCTCACAGACAATGGCGGTTCCAAGACTATGAGCGCCAATAATGCCCCGCTTCGCGGTTTCAAGCAGATGGACTACGAAGGTGGGGTTCATGTCCCCTTCATTGTGTCTTGGCCGGCTCAAGTGAAAGGTGGAAAAACGTGCGAAGTCCCTATGTGGTCGATTGATCTATTTGCCACCGCTCTCGATGCCGCTGGCCTTCCCATGCCAAAGGGAAAAGCTCTGGACGGTAAAAGTATTCTGCCCGCCCTCAAAGGTGAAACCGAGAAACTCCACGACGAATTTTATTGGAGCTCTGCGGGTGAAAAAGGAAAGTGGGCCATTCGTTCCGGGAATTGGAAACTTGTTGCAGAGAAAAAGCGCATTGAGCTCTACAATCTTAAAAAGGATCTCAGCGAAACAACAGACCTCGCGGCAAAACACCCGAAAGTCGTTTCCGAACTCACCGCCAAATACAACGCATGGCTCGACGAAATGGCCGATCCGGTCAGCAAGCAGGCCAAACGCTGGAATTCCGATGGTGGTGCACCCGCCAAAAAAATGTCGAACAAAGAGAAGAAGGCAGCCCGCGAAAAAAAGAAAGCTGAGCGCATGAAGGAGCGCAAAGCAAAGAAGAGCAGCCAATCTTCAGAAAGCTCTAAATGACCCGTCCGGCGTGGATCGCATGTCACTTGATCAATCTCACCATGAAAACTTATCTTACATTTTTGCTCCTCTTGTTGGCAATGCTTGCTACCGCAGCTCACGAAGAGCGCCCCAATATTATTATGTTTCTGATTGATGATCAGAACCCATCGAGCATCGCGGCATTCGGGGGCGATACGTACACGCCGAATCTGGACCGCATGGCAGAGGAAGGGATGAAGTTCACCCGTGCCTACGTCAGTAGCTCGGTTTGCACCCCGTCCCGATACAGTTTTCTGACCGGTCGCTTCGCTGGTAATTCGCATAGTAAACTCTACGCCGACGCGGTCGGCGGCAAAGAGAACCAGGGGCTTCCCAATTTCAATGTCGCACTGGAACGGGACAAGATGAACGTCGGAAACGTTCTCCGTGAGGCCGGCTATACCACCGGGTTTGTTGGGAAATACCACCTCACTTCCAGTTTGGATTTTCCGGAGTTCTACAAAGGGAAAGACAAGTGGATCAACATTCCCAAAGACGCGAGGCCCGGGCCTGAAACCTCGGCTCAGTTCGAACACAACGAACGCTGGATGCGTCGCTACCTCAAGGAACTCGGGTTTTCATGGGCTAAGAATGTCTATCCGAGTAATACCCCTCCGCCCTATTCCCAGCATAACCCGGAGTGGACGACGGTGGCTGCTCTGGAGTTTATTGAAGAGAACAAGGACGGTCCCTTTTATCTTCATCTTTGTAGCACCCTGCTGCACGGGCCGGATCGGTCATGGCGAAAATCTATGGACCATCCGCTCGTTACGGGAGAGGGGGAAGTTCAAAGTCTTCCCGAGGTCATGACACCTCGTAAAGAGCTTCTTAAAACGATCACGGGAAAAGGTTTCGATCCTGACAGCCATGTCGCGGGTGAAGCGTGGATCGATGATTCGCTTGGGGCAATTTTCCGGAAGCTCGAGGAACTCGGAATCGATGACAACACGCTCGTGATTTTCGCGCCCGATCATGGTCGCGATGGCAAGGCCTCCGTCTTTTCACACGGGAGTTGTCAGGTGCCCATGATCATGCGCTGGCCAAAAGGTATCCCCGCAGGGAAGATCTGTGAAGAGCTTGTGCAGAATGTCGACCTCGTCCCGACATATTTCGAACTGGGGAAAGCGGAGAAACCGAAGTCTTACCAAATCGATGGGCAGAGCCTCGCTCCTCTTTTCGAAAACGGAAAGGCCAATGATTGGCGTGATCATCTTTATCTCGAAATGGGAGCCGCACGGGCAACGGTCACCAAAGACTGGTCCTACATTGCTGTTCGCCACACCAAAGAACAGATCGCAGCCATCAAGAAAGCGACGCCGCAAAACCTCCCCAAAGCCATGTCTTACATTGGGCGTCTTGGTATCGGAGTGAGAGGGGCTGATCGCCCCGGTTTCTTTGAGGAAGATCAACTCTACCATCTGAAGAGGGATCCGAAGGAAATGAAGAACGTGGCTTACAATAAAGCCCAGGCCACTCGCATGAAAGAGATGCGCAAGCTCATGCAGCAGGACCTAGAAGCCATTGGCCGTCCTTTTGGAGAGTTCATTTCCGGAGGGAACGCCGCTAAACCCGGCCAAATCGACAAACAAATCGCCATCGTGAAACAACTCGAAATCAAAGGGAAAAAGGTGACGGTGCCGGAAGCGCTAAAGAAAGATCCGGGAGTTACCGATGAACCAACTCCGGACGACAAAGCGAAAAGAAAAGCAAAGCGTGAAGTGCGTAAAAAAGCTCGTGAAGAAGCCAAATCGAATAAGCAGAGGGCGCGGCAATGAAGAGACGAAAGAAAGAGCCCTAACGTGACTGCTCGAGCCAGGCTCTCCTCATACTGCTTGCAGATTAAGCCGCAACGATGCAAATAAGAGCGTGAGTTTTTCGGTTATCTTGCAGGCGATCCTTCCAGTTTACCTCCTAGTAGGAGTGGGGTTGTTTCTCAGGGCTGCCAAGGTGGTGACTCCGGAAATGGAAAAGGGAATGTTGAAGATGGTAATTCATTGTCTCTATCCTTGTTTAATTTTGGATAAAACTTTGGGTAACGAGTTGGTCAGACACTTCGATGTTTTGGCATGGGGCGTGGGGTTGGGATTTGGACTAGTGATTCTAGGTATGGCGGTCGCTTATTTGATGGGGCTTGGGCTCGGATTGAAGCCTGGGAATGGGCGAAGGACTTTTTGTGTGGCTGTGGGAACCCAAAATTATGGCTATATTGCGATCCCGCTACTGGGAGCACTGTTCGTGGCAATGAATGGGAACGAGCAGGTTTATGGGGTCCTCTTTATACACAGTCTCGGTGTTGAAATCGCATTATGGATGGTCGGAATCATGATCATGACGGGGTCGGTTTTTGGTAATCCCAAGCTACTAATAAACGGACCGACAGTTTCGGTTGTATTGGGAGTAGTTCTCTCTTCTACGGGGGGCTGGCAGTTTCTTGAGGAATCAGGAGGTGGAATTGTAGGAGCTGGCGTCCGTCAGATGATCTCATGGCTTGGGGTTTGTGCTTTCCCGATGGGACTCGTTCTGATCGGAGCGATGATGTATGATTTGATTGGAAAAGAGCGAATTTCCAAAAAGGTGGCGACTGGATCGCTTTTAGTACGAATCGTAATAATGCCTGTTGTTTTCCTAGCGGCGGCAAAATGGTTGCCAGTGATTCCAGAGCTAAAGCAGGTGCTTTTAGTGCAGGCGTCAATGCCGGCTGCGGTGGGCCCGATCATTGTGGCGCGTCACTATGGTGGGAGTCCGGGGGTAGCCGTGCAGGGTGTTATCGTAACTTCGATTGTAGCCCTCGTGACAATGCCTTTATGGATTTCTTGGGGAATTCGTTTTGTTTTTGAGTGAGATGATTCGTTATTCGTTCCCAGTATCCTTAAATAATGAGGAGACTTTAAAATCATTGAGATTTTGGTCTGTTGCATTTTGGGGAAATTCATAAATGTTACTCCTATGTCTCGGTCGATTTTGTTTAGCGCTATTTTTGTTCTGTTTTCCCACGCTCAAGAAGTTGAAAAAACGGAGGAGAAGATTGTTCGCGGTCATGTCTTTGCTTGGCCTTTCTCGGACATTGAGAAGATGCAACCTCGCGGCGGAACGAGTCGAGGCCAAGACGTTGTGCTCGATGAGAAGCCTTCGGAACACTGGGAAAATCTTCAAAAGAAGGCAGGATCCAAAATCGAGAAGGATCGTCGGGCAATCCTAGCCTTGGCAGGAAGTTATCGAGTCAGCTTTGATTTTATTGAGACCATGGGTTTCTCGAAGGGCTACAAGCCGCTCCAGCCTTATTTTTCTTGGGGCACCGAGCATGTTCAGGTTCTTGCCTCCGAGGATCAGTTCATCAGTCTTCAGCACACTCTTGTGATGTATTTCAAAGATGAAGATGGGAAGGAAATGGGTCCGATGGTGATGAAACACTGGCGTCAGGATTGGAGCTATGAAGACCCTGAACTTAAAACCTTTCGGGGAAATTCCACTTGGGCGGATACGAAATTGAAGCCTCGTAAGGTAAAAGGGAAGTGGACTCAGGCGGTTTTCCAAGTTGATGACTCACCGCGCTATGAGGTGGTTGGTGAGTGGGATCACAGTGGTGGGATCTCAATCTGGCGGAGTGATTCATGTTGGCGGCCTCTGCCTCGAAGGGAGTTCTCGGCTCGAAGTGATTACCAGATTCTGCAGGGTGTGCATGAATTGACAATCACCACCAACGGTTGGGTTCATACCCAACAGAATCAAAAGGTTTCTCTGGGAGAGGGGGGACAAGTTTCAATCGTTGGTCAAGAATTAGGTGTGAACCGCTACGAGCGGATTAGTGAGCCTTCACTCATGGCAGCTGAAACGACTTGGGAAAAAACTGGAGAATATTGGAGAGAAGTCCGGGAAGCTTGGGTCGAAGTCTACCAAAAGCACCCAGCCTTCTCTCTGAAATCAGAGGTCGATGGGAAAAAGCTCTATCAACTTCACTTTGGCTACGCGATGAAGCTTGAGGGTTCTGGTGAAGCTTACGATGCCCAGGCTGGAAAAGCACATGCCAAGCAGACTATCGCGAAGTTCGTCCAGCCCGTAGATGCCGGAAAGGTCGGCAAATACTGATGGGCCAACTTTGGGTCATTTGTGGTCCCGCTGGAGCTGGAAAGAGCACCTACGGAAGAAAGCTGGCAGCTGAAAAGGGGGCCTGTTTTCTGGATAGCGACACTGTCACCGAACCAGTAATACGAGCTGGAATGGTTCTGGCTGGATTAGATCTCGATGATAGAGATTCCCCGGACTACAAGGTCGCCTTTCGAGCGGCAGTCTATGAATGCCTGTTCGCAACAGCCGCCGAAAATTTGCCCCAAACCGATGTGATTCTCGTTGGGCCCTTTACTTCGGAAATTCGGGATCCCGGTTGGCGCGACGGTCTCAAAGAGCGCTTTAAGACGTCGGTTCGGGTCATTTTTGTGAGTTGTGATGATGTTGAGCGAAAGCGTCGGATCGAGCTTCGTGGTAATCCACGGGATGATTTTAAACTTCGCAATTGGTCGGAATACGTCGACCAAGGGAATCTAAGGCCACCTGCTTTCACGCATGAACAGATTGTGAATCAGGTTCTTAAGTCTTGATGTCTTTGGTCAGTCTTATTAGACTCATCTAATGTGGGTTTGGTCGAAATTGTCTGCCGTGAAATGGGTAGATGCATGGGAGGAAAGGTTTTACGGGAATCCAAACTCGGTCATCAGTGGAATCAAGGGTGGTAAGTCGGTTCGGGTCGAGGTCTATTGCGAGACTGGGGAAGGGGCGCTTGAGATCCAGGAGCAATTCGGAGGAACGGTCCGTGAGTTAAAATCACGGAATTGGGTGGCGATGAGTGCTCCTAAGGCGGAGCCCTTGATGATTCGAGATCGTCTCATCATCTCGCAGGTTGAAGTGGCGGAGGGAACCTATCCGGACAAAAAAGTCATTGTGGTTCCCCCGGAGATGGCTTTTGGCACCGGCGATCACCCGACTACTGCGACCTGCTTGAGATTGTTGGTTGACCATTCGGAGAGTGTTCCTTCTGGCTGGAGCTTTTTGGATCTGGGAACCGGAAGTGGAGTTTTGGCAATCGCTGGTAAGCTTTTAGGAGCCGGGAAGGTCAAGGCGTTTGATTTCGACGCCAAGGCTGTTGAGGTGGCGGCCCATAACATAGAGCGAAACCAAATCACTGGTATTGAGATCTTTGAAGCGGATGTTTTCGAGTGGGAGAATTCCCAAAAATTCGAGGTAGTGGCAGCCAATTTATTTTCGACAGTCCTCGTCGGGGCCCTTCCTCTGATGACAAAATGGATCGAAAGGAAAGGGCGGCTGATTTTATCAGGAATCCTTGCCGAGCAATGGCAGGAGGTTTTGGACAAAGCCGAGGAATGTGGATTGCAGCTGGTCTCGGATAAAAAGATCGGAAAGTGGATGACTGCGAGTTTCGATGCTTCTTGATGGGCTTGAGCGACAGAGTCACAAAAAAAATTCACGGACAAAACTCATTTGCCTTGCAAGGACGACTCCTCAGGTGCAGAAATCACCCGCTCCTCGGGGAGAAACGCGGCGATCGCTACCATAGATGTTTTTTCCCGGTTTTGGGGTATTACTTATCTAAAAAACATCATGGACAGTCTCTCAAATCGCGTAACCTCAGTGACTCCTTCGCTGACCCTCTCCGTTACCAACCAAGCCAAGGCACTCCGAGCCGCAGGTGAAGAAATTTATGGGCTTGCCGGCGGCGAGCCAGACTGTGACACCCCTGATTTCATCAAACAGGCGGCTTACACTGCCCTAGCGGAAGGTAAGACGAAATACACTCCCGCTGCAGGGATTCCCGAGCTGCGTGAGGCTCTCTCAACCAAGCTTAAGACTCAAAACAACGTTGACTACGACCCAAGCCAAATTTGTGTCACTTCAGGTGCAAAGCAGGCCTGTTTCAACGCGATCCTTGCCGTTGTTGAAGAAGGAGATGAGGTCATTATTCCTTCCCCATACTGGGTGAGCTACCCCGAGATGGTGAAATTAGCTGGGGGTGTTCCGGTGATGGTAGAGACCAAGGAAAGTAACAAGTGGAAGATCACGGCAGAGGAGTTTGAAGAAGCGATGTCTCCTCGTACGAAGATGATCGTGCTGAATACTCCGGGTAATCCAACAGGTTCGGTGTATAGCCGCGAGGAGATTGAGGGGATTGTCGAAGTCGCCTCATACGAGGATATTATAATTCTTGCTGACGAAATCTACGAGCACCTCGTCTATGGGGAGGAAAAGCATGTTAGCGTAGCTTCGGTCAACGAAGATGCCTACAACCTCACTATCACTGTCAATGGATTTTCCAAGTCACACTCGATGACCGGTTGGCGTGTCGGTTATACAGCCGCTCCCGAAGCTATTGCGAAAGCACTCTCGACCATCCAGGGACACACCAGTTCGAATGCGACTAGCTTTGCTCAATATGGAGCACTTGCTGCGCTCACTGACGAAGCATCAGCTCCGTTTATCGATAACTTACGGGGTGAGTATGATGTACGTCGCCAATTTATGCTGGCTCGCCTCAAAGCGATTCCGAATGTGAGTGTTGTTGAACCGAAGGGAGCATTTTACTTTTTTGTGAATTGCGTTGGTCTCGGTCTCAAATCGGTCAACCTTTGCGATAAGCTTCTGACCCGCTATAAAGTGGCGGCAGTCCCTGGCGTGGCTTTTGGTCACGACATGGGGGTTCGTATCAGTTATTGCACCACTCTGGATGTTCTTAATGAGGGGATTGGTCGTTTTGAGGAGTTCTGCCGATCTCACTAGGGAAGCTAGGTGTAAGATTCAGATTTCAAAGGGCACGGGAAACCGCCCCCTTTTTAGGCGGGTGAATCTATTTATCTTCGCCCCAAAAGGCATACGTGTTTGCGGTGAACCTTTCTTGTTCGGTATCGCAAATTTTCGCAAGTTCGTGAGAGATAAACGCAAGATTTGCAGGATGATTGAGATCGTTAAAGCGGAACTTTGGATTGGGGAGCGCCATCTCAGGAGCGTCGGTTTCAACAAGGATCCGCTCAATTGGGAGGCGACTAAAGACCTCGCGGGTCTTAGCTTTTCTGGTTTGAAGAAAGTATCCCGAAAACGAAAAGTAAGCGCCCATCCGAGCGGCTTCTTTCCCTATTTCTAGTGACCCGCCAAATGAGTGGAGAAGAAAGCGGGGGAGTCGTGGGAAATCCCTAAGTTCGGACATCAGAGGACCCCAGGCTTTTAGACAGTGGATGGTGGTCGGACGATTTAGGGAGAGAGCAAGGTTCATTTGGTCCCGGAAGATTTGGTGCTGATCTGCTAGTTTTGGAGATTTTATCCAGCGATCGAGACCACACTCACCGAGCATGGCATGGGGAAATCGAATGAGATAGCTTTTCAGAGTTGCTAGCCAACCCGATGAGCGGGAGTTGATTTTCCAAGGATGAAGTCCAAAGGCAGGGCGGATAAAATCCGGGAATTTATCAGCCAGTCGGGCGACTTCCGGCCAATCGGCTTCCGATGTTCCCGTCACGACACAGCCTGTGATGCCGACCTCTTTCATAGTCTTGATGATCTCGCTTTGTCTGCCGAGAAATCGTTGATCTTGCAGGTGATTGTGAACGTCAATCACGAGTGCTTAGAGATCAGGTCAGCCGCCGCCTTTTCATAATCGCTATCGCTAGCGCTAGCGACTGAGAGAGTGGCAATGGGTTCGGAATAAATAGAATCTTCCGACCCAGGTCGCCGGTAGCAAAGATCGTAGTGCTTCAAGAGAATTGACTCGAGAAAGGTGGACCAATCACAGGTGTCAATTTGACGATGCCATTCGTCGACTTGCTCGTGACCCCGCAGCCTCCGTAAGCCATCCAAGGTGTCCTTGAGTGACTGGGGATTTGCGATGAAATGCTCGTATTCGAGAGCGAGTAATTTTCCTCGCTCTGGTAGGGGGAGATCAACCAATACCACTTTCCCTTCCCCGAGGCGTTTCCACAAAGGTGGCGGACACTGTAGTCGACCAATTCGATTGGACTCGGCTTCAGTAAATACGGGTTTTTTTGGATCAAACTTTTTGAATGCCTCCCAAAGTCGGGATTCAAAGCACTTCTGACCCGGTTGCGGACTGTCGGGAGTATTGCCTAAAATTGATCCTTTGTGGTTTGCAAGTCCTTCAAGATCAAGAATCTGAGCTCCTTGGCGATTTAGTTCATGAAGTAAGCGGGTTTTTCCGCAGCCAGTCAGTCCGCCCAGAATGATGAATCTTGGCTTGCTTGCACCGATCAGTGGATCGAGGTCTGCGCTCAGGAACTTACGCCAAGCTTGATAGCCTCCAGTTAGAACTCGGGATCTCCAACCAATGGCTCTAAAAATGAGGGCCATTGAGTTGGATCGCAGATTGCCACGCCAGCAATAAACGAGCGGGGCGAATGAGTTAGGATTATCCTTTAGGGATCCGTCGAGGTGGCGGTGAATATTCTTTGTGATTAAGGTCGCACCAAGTCTCCGTGCTTTATAGGGATTTTGAGCATGAAGGAGTCCGACTTCATGACGCTCTTGATCGTCCAAAACCGGCAAATTAACGGCGCCAGGGATGTGGTCGATCTCGAATTCAGCAGGCGAGCGAACGTCAATAATTTCTGGGAATTCCTCGAGGGAAAATGGAAGGGTGACGCGCTCGGGAAGTTCCATGAATTTCAGGGTTTCACCTCAACAATAAGGCTGATTTCAACAGCAACGCCAAGGGGCAAAGAGGAACATCCAACCGCAGTGCGGGAATGCTTTCCGATTTCACCGAAGATTTCGACAAGGAGATCCGACGCTCCATTTACAACCTGAGGGTGGTCAGTGAAATCGGGAGCGGCGTTAACAAAGCCTGAGACCGACACAATACGTGCGACTTGATTGATTGAACCAAGTTCCGATTTAATAACAGCAAGGCGCGTGATGACGGCCAAGCGGGCTGCCTTGTTAGCCTCTTCGACACTGCATTGGGTTGGTACTTTTCCCAGATATTTCTCGTCCCCCATGATCGGGAGTCCTCCCGAGATATGCAGGAGGTTTCCGGACCGGCTGGCATTAAGGTATGAGCCTAGTGGCGTAGCGACATCGGGGAGTTTGAGGCCAAGTGAGGCTAGCTTTTCTTCAGGAGTCATCAGGTTTTTCGGTAGTGGATCTGAATTATGGCTTCGTGTATTCGTTTGTGAATAGCGCAACAAATTTACGTCCGTTACGTGTGAGGGTGGCCTTACGGCCGATCCCGGTCAGACGTCCTCTTGTGTAAAATTCGTGCTTTGAGCGGGTAGTGCGAACGAAGGTGATCGTGGCCTTCGTGACTTTACGGTGGCTTGGAACAACAGACAGAGGGATTCCCGAATCGGTAAACGAAATTTCCAAAGACGGACTATCAGAATTATGATCTCCTTTTTTTAGCCAAGGGTAGCGTTTGGTGATTTCTAATTCGTCTTTCCGAGGGATCGCTACTTTAAAGTAGGGCGAAGCACTCTCAAGAAACTTAGGCAATGTTACCTTGTCACTCTCTTTTGTTGCCAGAAAAAGGGAGGCAAGATCAACGCCTATGAGGTTCCGTCCATCGTAGATTCCGTGGGGTGCTTTTGTCCCAATCCAATCGGTAAAGTTTTTGGTCGAGAGCATGCAGAGCTCTAGGTGAAGGTGGGCCCGGGTTCGGCTGATGCCGGTTCCGCTATAGCCCATGATAGCGATGGGAGTTCCGCCGATGACTTTGTCACCTACCTTTGCGCTAACCCGTGAGAGGTGAGCATAAAGACTATAAAAGGGGCCGCAGTTCCAGTCGTGTTTAATGACAACATATCTACCGTAGGTGCTCCCACCTGCGCTGTTATTGATGTAAACCACCTCACCATCTGCAATAGATCGAACCTCATCAAGCGGGTTTCCGCTGCGATCCCGTTTCGTTGGTTTGATATCGAGTCCTTCGTGAAACTTTGTAGCGATCGGGCCTTCTTTTTCAGTGTCAATAATCGTGCGAACAAATCCGTATTGGCCAGCAGTCCAGTGTTGAGAGGCCTTGGTTCCCGAGTATCTGAGGACATACATGTAGAAATCCTCGGGCTTCCCATCGAAGATGGCCCGGTTATCAGTGGGAAGAACGAGCTTGAGCGGTTCGGCTGCTGCGAGAGCCAGAGGGAGGAGTAGGAGAATCCCGAGAAATTTCATCGTTAGTTGTTTCGGCGGCGGTTCCGTTCGTTTTGTGCTTCTTGTGCTTCTTTTTGAGCGGCTTTGCGTTGTCTTTCGTGACCTTTGATTCTCTCTTTCCACTGCTTGCTTGTTTCTCCGGTGAGGGGCATGGCGTATTCAAATCGGATGATTTCGACCTGCTTGATTCCGCGCCAGATGACGAGCCTTCCGTCACCAACAGGTTTGTCGATATAGACAGCGTCCACGGGGCGCCCGTTTAGCATGGCGACGAGCCATTTATCTTGGTTACTGGTAGTGATGGCGGCGATTCGCCCGGCCGCAGCCTTGTTAAAAGAGAAAGTTGCCCCGTAAGTTCCATCTTCGGTGATGAAGTGCTTAAGTGAAACGATTTCCTTATTGAAAGTGACTGGGCTCTTTCTGAAAAAACGCTTTTTGTTTCCCATCGGTAGGGGGAAAACCATCTTAGGCCCATCTGATTGGTGTCCCTGTAGGTGAAAGCTGAGAATGTTTTTTTCGGGACGTTTCCCCATTGCAGCGGCGCTAGGAGCGGCGATTACACAGGCAAGCAGGGTTAGGGTGAGGCGGCGGGTCATGCTTTGGATCGTCTAGGTGTTAGGGCAAAATGGGTTAGTTTTCTTTTCCTCGCCAATGCTGGTCCGTGGACCATGTCCGGGAAAAACTGCCGTTTCGTCGGGAAGAGAATAGAGTTTCTGGCGGATGGAGTCGAGGAGTTGCTCGTGATTCCCACCAGGAAGATCGGTCCGTCCAATGCTCCCATTAAACAAGGAATCTCCGGCAAAAAGCCATGATTTCGAGCTCAGATAAAAGGAGATTGAGTCGGGCGAGTGGCCGGGAACATAATGAATCTCAAAGCGGTAGTCACCGATTCTAAGGGTGGGACTGTCTTCAATCACTTCATCGACTTCAAAGGGTGATGCTTCGACGGGCAGGCCCATTTCCTGAAGCCGCTTCTCCATGATGATTTCCGGAGCGTAGTTCTGGAATGCCAGAACTTTGGCCCCCTGTGCTCTCAGCTTAGCGGCATCTTCAATATGATCGAGGTGTTGGTGAGTTAGCAGAAGGTGGGTAGCTCGGAGGGAGCTTTGATCCAAGAAATCAGCAATTTCGGCTGGTGCATCGATGACGATACAAGTTCCATCATCCTCTGAAAGGATGTAGCCATTGGTTTGGAAGACGCCGCCAGTATGGACTAGAATTTTCATGAGCGGAGGAAGTCGACGGTGAGGGCTATTTCCTCAAAAGGAATACGACTACAAGTGATTCCGTTTCCGGGACGATCGAGAAGAACGAATGTTTTCTGTCCATCGGAGAATTTTTTATCCCGCAGGAGTTTTTCTATGACAAGGTCGGTAGGGATCTCATCGCTAAGTTTGAGAGGAAGTTGGTAGTGAGCGAGAAGGGCAAGAATGCGCTGGCTTGCATCGGGGGCGAGGTCGGCGTGATTTTCCGAGAGTCTGAGGGCGGCTCGAATTCCGAGCGAGATCGCTTCTCCATGAAGAAGGGTGCCATAAGGAACAGAGGCTTCAATGCCATGGCCGATGGTATGGCCGAAGTTGAGAAGGGCGCGCGTTCCAGAAGTCTCTTGTTCGTCTTCTTCGACTATCCGGGCTTTGATGGCCACGTTGCGAGCGATCAACTCNGAGGGAACATTCTGATCCATCGGGTCGAGAGCTTCTAAATCGGAAAACATTTCTTCATCGCGAATAGCGGCATGCTTGATGACCTCGGCGAAACCTTCCCGAAATTCGCGGCCTGGCAGGGTGAGCAGGGTGTTGGGGTCTGTGAGGACGAGCCGTGGTTGGTGAAAAGCCCCAATGAGGTTCTTCCCCTCGGGTGTGTTGACTCCTGTTTTCCCTCCCACGGCGGAGTCGACTTGCGAGACGATCGTAGTGGGGATTTGGACAAATGGCACCCCGCGATAAAAAATAGAGGCGACAAATCCAGCGAGATCACCAGTTACTCCGCCGCCGAGAGCAATCACGAAGGAAGATCGGTTGTGCTCTGCCTGAATTAGTTCGCGGTTCAGATTCTCAGCTACGGCCATTGATTTGGAGGCCTCACCCGCGGGGAAAATGTGAGAGGAGAAAGTGTATCCCATCTTTAGGAGCGAGCCCTCAAGCTGTTCGAGAAAATGTGGTGCAACATTATCGTCAGTGATGATCGCAGCCATCCCAGTGAGTCCGGCGGCTTGAATACGCGAGCCGGATTCGGCGAGCAGACCTGGAGCGACGAGAATTTCGTAGGATCGGGAGCCTAGGTTGACGTGAACGGTGTTCATGGGTGACGGGAGCGGTGCCAGATTGAGGTGTCTGGTTGGAGTAGAACCTCGATAGGTAGTTCTGCGAGGTTTTGTTGGGTGATAAGGTGCTTGAGAAGAGCGAGCGAGGCAAGCGAATCGTAAAGAGCATCATGCCAGGATTTCCCGGGGGCATGTTGGCAGAAATTGTCCAGTCCCAGCGAGGTGCAGAGATCTCCAAGAGAGTGGGATTTTTCATGAGGCCAGGCGGCTCGGGCCAGCTGGAGGGTGTCGATCCAAGGCCCGAAAGAGTGGCCTGGGAATGCGCGAAGAAATCGTTTCTCTGTTCCGTGGCCATGGGCAACAATTAGGCTATTGTTTAGTTGTTTTTTTAGGACGGGCCACAGCGACAAGAGGGTTGGGGCGTTCAGGAGATCCTCAGTGGTGATGCCATGTACTTTTTGCGCGGCCCAAGTGATTTTTTGATCGCAATGAAGGAATGAAACAAAGGGCTCGTGAAGGTCTCTCTTAGCCGACCAGCTTGCGAGCCCGACTTGCACAGGAGAATCAGTCTTTCCTTTGGCGGTGCCAGCGGATTCGAAATCGATGGCGGTAAAGATGGCGTCGCAAATCTTGATGTGTCGGGGTAACCAAAAAGTCATCGGTTGCCAAGGCTGGCGATGGCCCCCGTGAAAATCGGTCAAATTGTGACGTGAATTTGAGAAGTTATCGTATTTTACCCGTATAATAGACGTGAAAATCGCTTGGATTGCAATTTTATCAATTGGGTTGGCCGTTGCGGCGGAGGAGAAGGTTGACTTCCAGCGAGATGTTCGCCCGATCCTCTCAGATAAATGCTTCTTCTGCCATGGTTTTGACCCAGAGACCCGTGAAGCGGATCTGCGATTGGACACGCCCGAGGGTGCTTATGAAGATTTGGGAGGGTATTCTGCGGTGGTTCCGGGCAAGGTAAAGGAATCGGAGCTGTATTTAAGAATCACTAGCAAAAAGAAGAAAGAGGTTATGCCTCCTCCCGAGTCTCACAAGGTCTTGAATCCTGAGGAAATTGAAACGCTCAGAAAGTGGATTGAACAAGGTGCTGGGTATCAAGAGCATTGGGCCTACGAGGAGATTAAGAAAACTGAGGCTCCCAAAGGCGAGGAGATTGATCATTTTGTATCCCAAAAATGGGGTGCTGCTGGGATAGAGGGAAGTAAGCCTGCCTCTAAGGAGGTTTTGCTGCGTCGACTTTCTTGGGATCTGCGGGGTATTCCACCTTCGGCTCAGGAGCGGGCAGAATTTTTAGAAGATCAGTCTCCTGGTGCATGGGGCTCATTGGTGGATCGTTTTTTGGCGGATCCAAAATACGGCGAGCGCATGGCAGTGTGGTGGCTCGATTTGGTCCGTTATGCAGACACTATCGGATATCACAGCGATAACCCGATGATGGTTTCGCCCTATCGTGACTATGTCATCAATGCCTTCAATCGGAATAAGCCTTTTACCGATTTTACGATCGAGCAACTTGCGGGTGATCTTTTGCCGAATGCTAGCCTCGAACAGAAGGTCGCCTCGGGCTACAATCGGCTTCTTCAAACAACCGAAGAAGGAGGAGCGCAAGATAAGGAATATCGCGCTATTTATGCGGCGGATCGGGTGAGAAATGTTTCGGAGGTCTGGCTGGGATCAACCCTGGGGTGTGCTCAGTGTCATGACCATAAATATGATCCCTTTACAGCGCGCGACTTCTATTCAATGGCTGCATTTTTTGATGATATTCGTGAGAACGGAATTGGGAAGCGTCGGCCGAACTTACAAGTGCCAGGGTCCGAGGAAGAGGCTCGTATTGCCGAACTCAAAAAAGCGATCGAGAACGGCAAGGTGGAGAAACTCCTCAAAAACGACTCTGATTTTAAAGCGAAGTTTTCTGCGGGATTTAAGGAGTGGCTTGCCGGGGCCGAATTAGGGGGCTCGGTATGGCGTCCAGTAAAGTTTAGTGATTTCAAGACGCCAGAGGGCACCACATTAAAAATCCTAGATGACGGAACAGTTTTAGAAGGTGGAAAAATCGCAGCTACTGCAACTTATTCCTTCAAAATATCTTCTCCCGGGAAGGTTTCGGCAATTAAACTAGAGGCGCTGACTCACGAAAGTTTTTCAGTGAAAGATGGTTTTTCGAGAGGGAATGGGAATTTTGTCCTCACCGAAATTGAGATTAAAAAAGGGGGGGAGATGCTTAAGGTTTCCTCGGTTACTGCTGATGTGGAGCAGCCCAACTTTCCTGCAAAAGCTGCGGTTGATGGGGATCAGAAGACAGGTTGGGCTGTTGGTGCAAATATGCCGGAAGGGCGGAAGGGGACCCGTCGTGCGGCCTTTGTTCTCGAGAAGCCTGTTGAGCTTAAGGGGGGCGAGGCGCTAGACGTAACATTGCATTATCAATCGCCTTTTGAATCCCACAATATCGCACGCTTCGGTCTTTCGATGGCTGCAGTGGGCCATGCCGACCTGAAAGATTCACTTGGGCCAGCTCCTGAAGTAATGGAAGCTTTTGCAAGTTCCAAAAAGACTCCGAAAGAGAATGAAGTTTTAAGAAATTATTATCTCTCGATCGCTCCCGAGATTCTTGCTCAAAATTCTAAACTACGGACGTTCGAGGAGGAATTGAAAAAAACTGAAGGCGGGATGCGCAAGATGCTGGTTTCTGAGGCGCTGGAGACTCCCCGAGTCACACGCATCCTACCGCGAGGAAACTGGCTGGATGATTCTGGCGAAATCGTTCAACCTGCGGTTCCTGAGTTTTTGCAAAAAGAGATGTGGAACGTGGATGGTCGCGCAAGCCGTCTTGACTTGGCGAAGTGGATTTTGCACAAGAACAATCCGCTTGCTGCTCGCTCAACGATGAACCGGGTTTGGCGTTTGTTCTTTGGTCGTGGGTTATCTCCCAATGTCATCGATTTGGGTGGCCAGGGCGAGGTGCCGACGCATCCTAAGCTGCTTGACTGGTTGGCTGCTGATTTCCGTGATGGAGGTTGGGATATGAAAAAGATGGTGAAGAAAATAGTTTCTAGCCAAGTCTACCTTCAGCAGTCTGGAGTGAGTTCTTTCTTACGTGAAAAAGACCCTTCGAACAGTCTGCTTGCAAGGCAGGGTCGCTGGCGGGTTGATGCGGAATTCGTTCGCGATGGTGCGCTTAAGATTTCTGATCTTCTCAATGATGAAAAGTTAGGTGGTGAAAGTGTGAAGCCTTACCAACCGGCTGGGTTTTGGCAGCATTTAAATTTTCCCAGAAAAGTTTGGAAGGCGAGTGATGGAGGTGATCTCTACCGACGCTCGGTGTATACTTTTCAATGCCGAACTTTTCCCCATCCTTCAATGGTTGCCTTTGATGCTACGAGTCGCGAGGAATGCACTGCTGAGCGTTCAAGGTCGAATATTCCCCAACAAGCTCTCGCAATGCTGAACGATCCAATTTTTGTAGAAGCCTCGCGTGTTTTTGGAGCGCGGATGGCGGAACATAAAGGAACGGCTCCAGAGAAAATAGCATGGGGTCTGACTGAAGCATTATCGCGGGAGGGAACCACGGAAGAGGTGGACCTTTTGGCGAAGGTTTATCAATCGCAACTGAAAAAATTTAAAGATGATCCCGAAGCGGCTATCGCTTTCCTTTCTACTGGGAAATGGCCATCAACCGCTAATGTTCCTGCCCACGAAGCGGCAGCCTGGGGGCAGGTGGGCCGAGTCATTCTTAACGCTTACGAAACAACCTCACGATTCTAGACGCCATGATTGATACGACAAACAGACGAACCTTTTTGAATCAAGCTACGGTAGGAATTGGAGCGCTTGCGTTTCAGCGTCAGCTTTTTGCCGAGGGTATCCCGGACGATATTAAGATGGCGGGGAACCCCAAGGCCAAGCGGGTTATATTTCTTTGCATGGCGGGCGGGCCATCCCATCTCGAGACGCTCGATTACAAGCCAACTCTTGCTAAGATGCACGGACAGCCCATGCCCGAATCGATTACCAAAGGACAGCCAATCGCGCAGTTGCAAGGCAAGGCTTTGAAATGTCTTGGGCCACAATGGGATTTTATCAAGCAGGGAAAATCGGGGCAGGAGATTTCCTCGCAGCTTCCGTTTATCGGGAAAATGGCTGATGATATCGCGATCGTTCGGTCGATGACGACCAAGCAAATTAATCACGACCCGGCTCATACTTTTATGAATTCCGGGACCCAGATTTCAGGTCGTCCGTGTATGGGTTCATGGATTCAATACGGCCTCGGTAGCGAAACTAAAGATCTTCCGGGATTTGTTGTCCTTACCTCGGTGGGTGGAGGTCAGAGTCAGCCGATTGCCTCACGCCAGTGGCACAGCGGGTTCTTGCCAAGTAAATATCAAGGGGTTCATTTCCACTCCAAAGGAGATCCCGTGCTCTATGTCGGAAACCCTAAGGGGGTTAAGCGTTCAGATCAACGACAAGTGATTGATGCTGTGAAAGGCTTGAATTCGATTCGTAATGGCCTTGCTGACGACCCTGAAATTGCGACTAAAATTGCGCAGTATGAGATGGCATTTCGAATGCAGGCGAGTGTCCCCGAGTTGGTGGACTTGAAAGGAGAATCGAAGGACACCCTTGAAATGTATGGTGCGAAACCCGGTGATGGTTCTTTCGCGAGTAATTGTTTACTGGCTCGGCGTCTTGCGGAGCGGGGAGTTCGTTTTATTCAGTTGTACCATCGTGGATGGGATCATCATGGTGGAGTGAAGAATGGAGTGGCAGGGACCGCGAAATTGGTGGATCGCGCGAGTTGGGCTCTGGTGCAGGATTTAAAACAACGAGGAATGCTCGATGATACTTTGGTAATTTGGGGTGGAGAGTTTGGCCGCACGCCGATGTCACAAGGAGGCGGTAACAACCCTGGTCGAGATCATCATATCAAAGGCTTTTCTCTTTGGATGGCCGGGGGAGGAATCAAAGGTGGTGTGACCCACGGAGCTACTGATGACTTCGGTTACAACGCAGTCGAAGATGTGGTTACAGTGCATGATCTACATGCCACAATGCTCCATCAGCTTGGGATCGACCATCAGAAGTTTAGCTATAAGTTTCAGGGGCTGGATATGCGTCTTACTGGAGTTGAACCTGGAGTAAAGGTTATCAAGAATATCGTGTCTTAGATTTCGCTTGAAGCGGGGAAAGTTTCATCGCGATGAATAGCGGGTTGCCCCACCTTTATCAGTCTTTGCGAATTTATTATTGATCGGTGCCACTACACAGATGTCGAGGCGGCTAAAAGGGGTGCTCCGATTCAAGGTGATCTGGACTAAATTCAGGCGCTAGGTAGGCTGGTGCGTAGGATTTGGCAATCTCCTTCGACGGTCAGTGGACTGGCGTTTCTCGGCAAGATTAGGAAGTCGCCGGTTTTAAATATGCGCCCTTCGCGGGAGCTTATTTTTCCGGAAATCACTGTGATGATTGAAAAAGAATCGTTCGTGTTCGTGATCTCTTTGAGCTTCGAAAGCTTATGGCGTTGGACTACGAAGTATTCGCAGGATGCAAGAGATTCGCCATCTGCTTGATCCATTCTAGGTTCGAAATCATTGAAGTCGATGGAGGCCATGGATTCTTCAATGTGAAGATCCCGCGGAGCGCCGTTGAGGCCGACGCGATTCCAATCAAAAACCCGGTAAGTGGTGTCTGAGTTTTGTTGGATTTCATAAATGAGGAATCCGGCGCCGATAGCGTGCAGTCGACCTGAAGGGATGAAAATGGATTCGCCCGGTTCTGGTCTGACTGCGTGAACTTGCTCTTCTACGGTTCCATCAGAGAGGGACTGCTGAAATGACTCACGTGTACATTTATCCTTTAGGCCAATGTAAAGTTTAGCTTCAGGGTCACAGTCGGCGATATACCACATTTCGGTTTTTGGTTCGCCCCCTAATTCACGGGAGAGGTTTTCAGGTGGATGAACCTGAATAGAGAGATCATCACGAGCATCTAGAATTTTTATGAGAAGTGGGAAACGGTCACCGGTGAATCCCTTTCCAAAGATTGCCTCGCGGTGATTGGTCCAGAGATCATGGAGTGATTTCCCGGCGTAAGGGCCAGATGAAACGATGGATTGTTCATCGGGACGATCGCTCATTTCCCAGGATTCCCCGTAGGGCTGATCATCCGGGAGGTTTCGCTGATAGATCGTTTCCAGCGAGCGACCTCCCCACACGCGAGTCATATAAATCGGCGAAAATGAAATTGGTTCCACCCCTTAAAAATGGGGGGAAAGAGACATTTCGACAAGAAAACTGCGGTTTGAGCGATTATTTAAGAAATCCAGACTATGCAGATACCTTTAAGTTCCTTCTTGCCTGATCTACCGTTCTTATGCGAAATTAGTTCGCACAGGGGAGTTGAGTGTCTCCGTTTAAGATCATGGCCAAGCAAAAAAAGCCCAGGAGGCAGCACGCGGTGTTGAAAAAAGAGGGTGGCCAGGAGTTGATTGGGATCGGGTTAATCTTGATGGGGCTATTGATTTTCTGCTCGCTAATTAGATTTACTACCGTCGACTTCGTCGATTGGAAGTTCTTCGGAAGCTTTGCTCCGGAAGGAGCCGAGTCGCGCGATACCCAAAATCTTATTGGTCCGGTGGGTGCTTTGATCGGATTTGTCTTTATTGCTCTTTTTGGGGCAGCAGCCTACTTGCTTGCGGCCGGAACAATCTGGCTTGGGTTCGTAGTGGCATGGTTTAAGAGCCGGTTGGGTCTTCATACTTTGATTGGTTTTGGTTCGCTGATGTTTGCGAGTGCTGCTCTGTTTAGCGTCCTTGAGATCTTTGGAAGCGTCCACTTTGGGAATTGGCCTGGTGGTGCGATTGGCGAGGGTCTTGGTAATTTTGTCTTCAAAAGCCTGCTTGGAACGTTGGGATCAGCCATCGTCTTGTTGGGGGTTTATCTTGCCAGCGTGATTCTTTTAACCGGGTGGCATCCAGTTGCCTTTGCCCAAACCTCTTTGGTAACGGTTCGTGAATTCATTTCCAACTCACGCGCGAAGCGGGCTGCCAGACCGGCACCACCTGCACCCGCAAAAAAACGTGCCAAGCGTAAGAAGGGCCAACCTGTCGCTGACCCGACTCTTGGTTCAGGATCCAGTGTTGAGGAAGATGGTCAGGGCGTCCTTCAACTGAGGCAGATCCCAACACCGCAAATTATTGATTCATCCCAGAAAAAGGTTGCTCCTCTCGCTGGAGCTCGGCCTTTTGAGCGTAAGAAGCCGACTCATACTGGGCTTAGCACCGAGGGGTTTGAGAATTACGAGTTACCTGGATTTGATCTTCTTGAATTTGACGAAGAAAATGATGTCGAGCCGGAAGACTTTAGTGAGGAACTTCTAGCGACCCAAACAATGATTATCGAGACCTGTCGCGCTTTTGGTGTCGAGGTCACAGCTGGCGATATCACCCGTGGACCTACTATTACGCGCTATGAAATCTACCCGGCTATTGGCTTGCGGGTGAGCCGTATCACCCAACTTGAAGCTGATCTTGCCCGTGCCACGAAGGCCGAGCGAATCAATATTCTCGCGCCAATCCCAGGTAAGGATACGGTGGGAATCGAGATTGCGAATGATGACCGGGTGGCGGTTGCGCTTCGTGAACTTCTGCAGGATGAATCATTTCGCAGCTCCAAGCGAAAGATTCCTCTCGCCCTTGGTAAGGATGTTTATGGAAATACCGTGGTGGGTGATCTCGCTGCGATGCCCCACTGTCTCGTAGCTGGTGCGACCGGCGCGGGTAAGTCAGTTTGTATCAATTCCATCATCACAAGTATTCTTTATAAGTTTGGTCCCGACGAACTCCGCTTCATCATGATCGACCCCAAGGTTGTGGAAATGCAGGTTTACGCGAAGTTGCCACATCTTGTCGTGCCAGTTGTCACTGATCCCAAGCGGGTTGTTGGGGCCTTGAACTGGTGTGTCAATGAGATGGAGCGCCGCTACAAGATTTTCGCAAAACTTGGAGTAAGAAATTTTGATAGCTTCAACAGCCGAGTTCGTAATGAGGAAGAAGTTCTCACGCCGGAAGAGCAAGAGGATATTGATTCTATTGTGGACGAGGAAGCAGTTGAATCTATGGCGAAGGCTTTTGAGGACGGCGATCTCGGCCCAAGCGCTTCGGTGGATGATGAGGTTCATGAAGACGATCTCGAGGTGCCGGACCGTTTTCCTTACATCGTTGTCATTATTGATGAACTTGCTGATCTCATGCAGACCGCTCCGGCTGATGTCGAGGGGGCGATTGCCCGGATCGCTCAAAAGGCTCGAGCTGCCGGTATCCACTTGATCGTAGCGACCCAAACTCCACGTGCCGATGTTGTCACGGGTATTATCAAGGCGAATATTCCAAGCCGTATTGCATTTCAGGTTTCGTCCTCACTCGATAGCCGTGTCATTCTCGATAATAAGGGCGCTGAAAAATTGGTTGGTAAAGGAGACATGCTTTTCCTACCCCCAGGCTCAGCTAAATTGGAACGCGCCCAAGGTGCTTTTGTTTCGGACGAAGAAGTCGAGCAAATCGTCAACTTCTGCGCGAACCAAACCGAACAGCGGTTTGAAGAGAGTATCCAGAAGGTCATTGAAAGCGGCGGGTCTGGTAGCGATGGTGGTGGCGAAGAAGTTTCAGATGCTGATGAGGAGGCACTCGAGCGCTGCATGGAAGTGCTTCGTGCCGAAGGAAAGGCCAGCACCTCGCTCCTACAGCGCCGCCTTCGTCTGGGTTACACCCGTGCAGCCCGCATGATTGATATCTTGGAAGCTCGTGGCATCGTGGGTCCAGCCGATGGAGCTAAGCCACGAGAGGTTCTTCTTCCTGAAGCAGGTGCCGAATAACGGGTGTGGCCATTCCTCTCGGATTATTTGAGGTTATCGAGAGTGGAATTAATTTCCTTTACCAATACAGAAAAGGTGCTCTTCACCGCGGAGGAACCAATATCCGTCCGTAATAACCGGTGAGGCCCAAAGTGGTTCACTGAGCTTCATTTTAGCGACCTCCTGAAATTCTGGACCAGGTTTGACTACTGTGATCAATCCTTTTTCGGATCCAAAAACAACATGATCTCGAAAGACCACGAGTGAGGCTGAGTGCTCGCGCCCAAGTTTCTGCTTCCAGAGTAATTTACCTTCTTGAGCCTTCCAACAGGTCGCCGTCCCCGAATCTGAAACTGCGAGATAGTAACCATTCACTACTACCGGACTGGGAACGTAGGATGGGTTCTTGCGGGTGTGCCAGATCACATGGGTGTCGGTAACGTTCCCGCTGCCGGTGGGATCAATTGCCATCATATGTTTACTGGGAAATCCACATGTCATGTAGAGGTATTTTTGATCGTAAACCAAAGAGGCGACAAACTGATCAGTGGGACCGTCGATGATCCAGTGTTGCTGACCAGTATCGGGATCGTAAGAAGCCACGCTTTTACTTCCCGAGAGAATGAGTTGGTTTCGTCCACCGATAGTGCGGATTAAGGGGGTGCAATAACTTCGTGTCTTATTTGGTCTTGGCGTCTTCCATACTTCGTTTCCGGTCTCTTTATTTAAAGCCACGATGTAAGCGTTCCCGTCGTGGTCACCATTAATGATGACCTTATCCTTCCAGAGAATCGGGCTGGAGCAGTAACCGTGGACACTTGAAAAAATGCCAGGGCGTTTTTCCCAGAGTTTCTTCCCCTCCAAATTGTAAGCAGCAATAAACATCTTCTCTTGATCAAGGAAGCTTACGTAAATTGACTTGCCATCGGTCACTGGAGTGCTCGAAGCTCGGCTGTTTTTGCGGTGTACTTTTTCGATAGGTGATTCGAGTACAGTTTTTTTCCAAAGGGTTTTTCCTGACTTGATGCTGAGGCACATGAGTAGTCGTTCTCCTGAATCTTCGTCAGCCGAAACCAAAAAGAGCTCGTCGCCCCAAATAATCGGTGAAGCATGTCCCTTACCTGGAATCTTAACTTTCCAATTTACATCCTTTTCGATCGACCACTCAAGCGGAGCTTTTTCGTCTGAAACTACGCCATCCCCAGTTGGACCACGCCATCCTGGCCATTCGCCTGCGGAGCTGTTCGCCAAAAGGCTTGCGAGGACAATCATGTTTTTTAAGAAGGTCATCCTTCTCACTACGTCGAAGAGTGGGAGGTCGTTTCATTCCTCAAAAATTCGATGTCATGAGAGCAAGATCGGAGGTTGGATAACCGTAGATATCTTGTAGGGTTCCCAAGACACTTTCTTATGTTCATTCGTTCTCTCTTTGTTCTCATTCTCGGTTTTTCCTCCCTTAGTGCGAAAGTCAGTTTCAATGACGAAGTCCGACCTCTACTCTCCAACAGTTGTTACCGCTGTCACGGTCCGGACGAAGAGGATCGTAAGGCCAAGCTACGACTCGACACTCGTGAAGGGGCCACAAAGGATCATAAGGGTTTTACCGCTATTTCGCCCGGAAAAGTCGAGGATAGTGAGTTGATCTATCGAATTGTTACGGACGATGAGGATGAGATGATGCCACCTCCGGGAAAGGGGGCGCGATTTACGAAGGAACAAATTGAGATTTTTAAGCGGTGGATCGAAGAAGGAGCGGAATACGAGGTCCATTGGTCCTACGAAAAGCCTGTTCGTGCTGAGGTTCCCCAAGTTGACGAGACCATGATGAAGGTTCGGAACCCTATAGACGCCTTTATTCTCAGCCGACTCAGTAAAGAAGATCTTTCGCCTAGCAAAGAAGCTGATCCTCACACCTTAATTCGACGTGTAGCCCTTGATCTTACTGGGCTTCCGCCTACCAAGGCGGAGGTCGATGCATTTCTCGCTGATGAGAGTGCCAAGGCATACGAGAATCTGGTCAACCGTCTTCTTGCCAAGCCTGCTTTCGGCGAACACTGGGCTCGTATGTGGTTGGATCTTGCTCGTTATGCCGACTCAGCTGGTTATGCGGATGACCCGGGCCGAACGATTTGGGCCTATCGAGATTGGGTTATTCGTGCTTTCAATGAGAATATGCCGTTCGACCAATTTACGATTGACCAAATTGCTGGCGACCTAGTTCCCACCCCAACTGAAGATCAACTCATTGCCACTGCTTTCCACCGCAATACTAAGACGAATAACGAAGGCGGAACGAGTGATGAAGAATTTCGTAACGCAGCGGTCGTTGATCGTGTCAATACGACTATGGCGACTTGGATGGGAACTACAGCAGCTTGTGCTCAGTGTCATACCCACAAATATGATCCCATCAGTCATGCTGAGTATTTTCAGATGTTTGCTATTTTCAATCAATCGGAAGACGCCGACCGACGGAATGAAGCTCCAATTATCCAGGTGATGGGTGATCGAAATAAGAAACAAGCGGCTCATATTTCCGCTGAGATCGCAAAGCTGAAGAAGGAAATGGAGCCTGCCAACAAGATCGATCCTAAGGCCGTTGCTGAATGGGAGGCTGCTTTGAAGGCGAAGGCAGTTCGTTGGTATGTTCTCACGCCAGAAAAAATGACTGCGGTTTCTGGTGCGAATTTCAAGGCGGGTTCTGACGGCTCTATTCTCGTGAGTGGAAAGACTGCCGGAACTGACGATTATACGATTTCCGCTAGTAGTAAGCTGAAAAGAATTACTGCAATTAAGATCGAGGCTCTTGCTCATGATAAGCTAGGAAGCGGGGGGCCAGGTCGGAATGGAAACTTTGTCCTCAACGAAATCGAACTCACTAGTGGTAGGACCAAAGCCGCTTTTTCGAATGCCTCTTCGACTTATGATCAGGACAAATTTGGAGCGGCCTCTGCGATTGATGGCAATGCCGGCAGTGATTCCGGCTGGGCGGTTGGCGGATCGCTGGGTCAGGATCATCATATCGTGATCGAGTTAAATAAACCTCTCGATGGGCGGGATCTCGAACTTAGACTTCTGCAGCGCTTAAGAGCATAGCAAAGAATCTAAGGTCAAAAACACCTCAAAAGGTTTTTTCTAGACAATTATCGAAATCATTTATGTGAAGACTGGAGAAATCAAATCCGCGCTAGAGATTGACGCGATCGAGTTCGTCATCAAACACATACTGACTTTAGGGTAACCAGACCACGGGTCCAAGTCCCATCACGATCACTTCGAAAAACAGCTTGGGAATAAGACCAAACGGATATGAAATCCAAAAAATATCTCTATACCAAAGGAAAAGCTGTTTGACCTCCAATCGGACAACGAGACAAAGGTATGCTTACAACTTCGGCCGTGAGCTTTGGACGACTAGCTTTTTATGGGCAGTCCTTGGCCGTCCTTGAACGACCCGCATGCAATCATAATAAGATCAATAAGTGCCCATATTCCCAAGCCACCCAGGGTTAACACCTGCAATATTCCCGTTCCCACTTTACCAACATAAAAACGGTGCACACCAATCCCCCCTAGGAGGAGACACAGCAATAATGTTGTAACGAAATTCTTTTCACTTCTTTCCATGGCAATTTTATCTATCAAATTTTCAGGATTAATCAAACTAATTCCTTATACTCCCTGTATTTCAGTTATTAATTTTCCCGAAATCCACAACCAACACTATGACCGTAACCATAACTTAGGCAGCTTTGACCGAGCTGATGGGGGACTTGGATGATCTTTAAAATCCTATTAAATAGGCCAAACGGAACTACCCCAGAACATTATAATCTGATTATTATTTCATAACAAATAGCCTATATCACGGCTCTGCTCTTCATGCGTGCTAGAGATCGGATTCGTGTCAGAAAAACTGGGGATAAGGTAGTTTCCTAGAGAAATCAAATCCGCGCTAGAGATTGACGAGATCGGGTTCGTCATCAAAAACTTCGTCGATTCCACCAACGAAAAATCCTAGACTCGAATTATACTGAAAATACTTAGAATATAATCTCAGCGGAGCGATCTTCATGGAAAATGAAAGTGCCTATCCAACTTTTTGGAGCGATCAGGTCGATTCTTTCTTACACGTAGAATTCCCGCCTTTCTTGGCTCCAAATCCTCTCTTATAAATCAGCAAATACTCGTATGAATGAAATCAGCTGCCCCCACTGTAACAACGCTTTTAAAATCGATCAGGCTGGATATGCCGACATCGTCAAACAAGTTCGAGACCGTGAATTTACGAATCAACTCAACGAGCGACTGGAATCTGCTGAAAGAGAGAAAGAAAGCGCCCTAGACTTACTCAGGCAAAAGACTCTAAATGAGATCCAGTCAGCAGCCGTCGAAAAAGAAAAGGCCATTCACAATCTTCAAGCTAAGCTCAGGGAAATGGAGGTATCCCAGAAACTTGCGGTCACCGAGGCAGTGAAGCAAGTGGAACAGGAGCGCGATCAGTTCAAAAACGGGCTGGAGCAGGCCCAACTCAAAAAGGCCCTTGAGGAAAAAGCGCTCGAGGAGCGCTATCAGATCCAACTCAAGGACCGTGAAGAGCAGATCGAGCGCCTCAAAGATATGAAAGCAAAGCTTTCTACTAAGATGGTTGGCGAATCATTGGAGCAACACTGTGAAACCGAGTTTAATCGAATTCGGGCTACCGCCTTCCAGAACGCCTATTTCGAGAAGGACAATGATGCCAGTTCTGGAAGCAAGGGAGACTACATCTTCCGCGACATGGATGAGGACGATAATGAAATCGTTTCCATTATGTTTGAGATGAAGAACGAAAGCGATACCACCGCCACCAAAAAGAAAAACGAGGATTTTTTTAAGGAACTAGACAAGGACCGCAACGAAAAGAAATGCGAGTATTCAGTTTTGGTCTCACTTCTCGAGCCAGATAGCGAGCTCTACAACACCGGGATCGTTGATGTATCCCACCGCTACCCGAAAATGTATGTGGTCCGCCCCCAGTTTTTCCTGCAAATCATCTCCCTTCTGAGAAACTCCGGAGTGTCGTCTCTCGCCTATAAAGCGGAGCTAAATCTGATGCGAAAGCAGAACATCGACGTCACCAATTTCGAGACCAAGCTCGAAGAATTTAAATCCGGCTTCGCCAAGAACTACGACCTTGCTTCCCGCAAGTTCCATTCCGCGATTGATGAGATCGACAAGTCAATTACGCACCTTCAGAAGACCAAAGAGGCGCTCCTCAGCTCCGAGCGCAATCTACGACTCGCAAATGATAAGGCGGATGCCGTCACAATCAAAAAACTCACCCGTAGCAACCAGACTATGAAACAAAAGTTTAAGGATGCTGCCGATTAACTCTAATATGATCTAGGGTCCACCATACTCTTCTCCTCGTCACAGATAATGGGACTGAAGGTCTCTACTCGCTAAAAAAGACCATGATAGCTCATCGAAATCCCCTCCGGTGTCATTTTTCGGTTTTCATGTGCCCGTGTTTGAATTTTTTCGGCTAATTAGACTTTTTCTTTTTTCCTGTTTCGGCTGTCACCATTTCTTTTTCCCCACACGACACAGCCGAAAGCCAACATCATGACCACAATTATCATTGGTGAAGTTTTTACCGTTTTTTTGACAAGGTTAGAGGACTTCATACATCTTCGTGACCATATCGACGCAAACGACCCAAAGATATTACAATCTAAGAAGGCATTTATAACGCCTAGTAAATAGCACTGCTCTGCGGTTCATGCGTGTGAAAGGGTGAGATTGTGTCATCAAAAGCTAGGGATAGGGCAGAATTCCAAGTGTTTACACCATGCTGAAAGAAATTTAAATAGATCGTCAAACATTCAAGATAATCGCTGCAACATATTCATTCATCAACGAGTATTCAGATGATGCGATCAATCGATTTCACGAAGTATGGCACCTTACTTCTGACCTGTGTCTTCATGACTGCTATGAGATCTCCTCTGCTTGCAGAAGATCGGCCTAGTTTCCAAGGTCCGACTGGAATGGGATTAAGTTCAGAAGAAAATCTACCCCTAGAATGGGTCGCCCCTGAGTCTGGCGCGGTTCTCTGGAAATTCCCCAGCCACCTTCGCAACTCCCTTCTGCACCTCCCCTCCCCCCTTAACAACAGGTTCCAGCAATCCAGCCAAAAACTAAATTCCTAGCAGCCAACCAGTATGAAAACGAAAAGAGAGAGATTGAGAAACGCAAGTGTCGCTGCTGTAGGGATTTTGGCTTTTAGTTCCATGAGCTTTGCCGAAGTGACTATTGCTGGGGGTATTGCCGATACCTATCAAGCTGAATATAAGAAGTTGAAACCGGAAGTGGAACTTCTCGAATCCAAACTTAAAGGTTTAGCGGCGCTAGCCGAGTCGAATCCAAAGGCGGTCGACGCTCAATTTGTTTCGATCCAAACTGAAACAGAGTTTAAATTGAAAGCGATTCGACCTCGTTTGAAATATTTGGCTCTTGCGAATTCCCATTTGGTCAAAGCCGACAAAGCCAGTGCAACGGTAAAAAATGGCGAAACACTTGAGTCTATGTTTTCCACCTTAAATGTAGCCCGGATTTCTGCTGAGAATCAAGTTGCTCAAAGCAAAACTAATCAGAATACCGTCATCACCATTGCGATTTCTGAAAAGCCCGCTCCAAAAGCAAAAGACATCCGTAAAGACGTTGAAGAGCTGTTACTGAGTCTTTCGGGTTATTTAAAAGACCATGAGTATAAAATGAACAGGCTGAGATCTTCAGTCGCTTCTGAGCTGGGTATACAATTTGAGGAGGGCGATAAAGATGATCCCGTTACTCAGCGCCAGGCTGATCTAGTTGCTTTGATTGCCTACGGTAACTATTTCAAGCCAAAGGGTGAGGCAGGGTTCTCGGCGAATATTTTTGGAGTGGACTACGGAGCGGTCAGAAAAGAAGGCTTCATTGTTGAATCAGACAAAATCAGTGAAAAAGGCCGAGCGGTCTTCCTTTCACCTGTCAAATTAGTTTGGGGTGATTGCAAGTTGAAGATCGGAAAATGGGGAAACAGCACAATAAAAAGGATCACCCAAAAGGTAATCAACGAGGCCTCTATAGTTTACTCATTTGATGGTTCAAAAAATTGGGAGGAATTGACTTCAGATTGGAAATTAATCGGAGTCCTCAACGAAATTTCCGCCCTGATTAAACAAAATGAAAACTTAAAGCGCTTGGATAAAACTGCTCTGAAGGCTTGGAGTCAAAAAGTTGCTGAATCTAAATATGTCGACGGATCTATTCAATCTTTGGACGGGCAAGCTTTACAGGCAAAGATTTTACTGGCTCGTCAAAAATCACTAGTTGAAGGTGTTGCATCAGCAAATGACTATTTCACCTCGCTAAAAACTATTTTAGAGACCAATGCCCAAGCAAAAGTGAACTTGTTTTCCTTAGCATCTAACGCCACCAAATTATCAGACGCGGCTCGGGCAATCGGACGCGCTAAAATGCTGACAGGCAAATTGAAGTGAGTTAAATAGTCGTCTGTTTTTCATTAGGAATTCCTTCTTTCCCGGTAAATAGAAAGATAGCGAGGTAGATTTATAATCTGTGGGCCTCTTAGCTTTCATCAAGAGATTGTAAGTTTAGGTCGTTCCAGTGGTAGACATAGTCATTATTCTTGGTGAAGATGCCCCTCTTCCGCCAATGAAAAATGAAGGACACATCAAAGAATCCAAGGTCCGAAGCGCCTTAAAAGGCCTTTCCTGGAGAATCATCGCGACCTTGACTATCATCGTAATCGTCTACGTGAAAACCGGTGAAATCCAATCCGCGCTAGAAATTGGTGCGATTGAATTTGTGATTAAATATCTACTCTATTTCGCCCACGAACGAGCATGGGCACAAATCCCATTTGGCTCAGTTAGGAAGATTGCGAAAGGTTGAGAGGAGAAAGCCTGTGAAATGAGCGCCAAAATGGAATTCCCATTCACTTCCATGTAACTTTGTAAAGAGTGGTAGCTTCAGAGCTTCCTAATCCACGGCAGCTTGGACACTTTCTAAAATTCTCTATTCTACCCAACTTACCATCTCCAAAACATATCCCACACTTCAGTTTACTTTCGACTAAAACATGAACGGGAATCCCAGCCTTAATCACGCTTAAAAATTGATTATTGTTCAGAGGCTCCTCTCCGAATCTCCCTAAATTACGATTCAGCCTATCTATAATTTTTTGAAGAACGTATCTCTTTTCGTGCGGCTTCCCCTTTTCGGTTCTACTCAATCGAAAACCTAATGAATTGAATGCAGGTTCAACATAATCATCCTCCTCGGGGAGCGGATCGGGTCGGCGACCCTTACCATTTAATTGATGCGCAGGCATGAGTTCGACAAAGCCTAATAACTTATCTGGATCTGTAAGTTTAAGTTTTTTCAGCCGTTCCAACCGTTCTGAGAACAATTCAATTTTGTTGGCCGCATCGCTTTCACTTTTTGCCTTCTTCTCCTCAGCCTCTGCAATCCTCATCTTTTCATTTTTTTCTTCTTCAAGAATCCGCTCCTGTTCGAGAATTCGAAGGCGGTTTTCTTCCGCTTCTTTTTTTTCCAAAGATCTGGAAGTGAGTAAGACCCTTTCCTGAAGTAGTTCGCCGTTGCACTTACTAATCAAGTTTCTCACAGCAGGGGAAGTTTCTGTCGCATCTACGTCGCTTTCTAAAAGATCCCAATCACCTATCGTTGCCAGTCTTTCGTAGAGTTCTTCCGCAGACTTGATTAAATCGGTATTCGCCAAAAACTGTTTAGAGTCAGGGCTAATTATATGAAACCAAAGGTAAAATTCTTCGCTATCCCCAATTATTAGTTCTGATTGTGCAAAAATGAAATGACGTTCTCCCACCAAGGTGGTTGAAAATCTTCCATCCGCGTCTGTCGTAAGTAGAGTCACGCCACCACCTTTCCGTCGTAACTGATCGAGCCCGTCACTAATCCTCTTCGAAATTGATCGAAGAAATTCTTCGTCTGAACTTCCCTCAGGAAATTTCGGCTCATAACTTTTAATGATAGAGTTACATTCTGAGACAAATCTATCATCCCATTTTTCAGCCAACTTTTCCCCAGGGTCGGCAACAAAAACTTTTGCCCCCTTTGCCCAGTCATCGAGAGCCGATTTAAATGAGTTAAACTCACCCTCAAATTTAAAGCGATCGAATGCCATTTGCCGTTCCCTCTTAAGCTCCAGGCTAATTTGGCCTCTTAAGTCATTGAGTAATTTAGAGCCAGCTTGTTGATCTACAACGTAGACGCCAAGCAGCCCCAATTTCACATTATCTCTAGTCTCTGTCACGATGAAGGCCTGGCCCTCGATATCTCTTGCAACTGGATCTTTTCCGCCACTCTCAGATCTGTTGCAACCGCCCAAAGCCGTAGCTGCGAGCAGGGCGGCAAGAACTAACCTTAGCTTTAACATTTGCATAACCTTCACATCGACAGCAATTGAGTGGGGTTAATTAACCTCTTAGAGTTATACAAGTCCATAAGTGAAATTTAAACGGGCTAACCCCCACCACAAAGCCGCGCGCTGCCAAAGTAATAGACAGTCCTACCCCTTCAAATTGAATCCCCTTCCGCCAATTGAGCGTGAATAAAAGATCAAGAAATCTTGGGTCAGAAGAGCCTTAAAAGATCTTTTTTGGAGAATTTTCGCCACTTTGACCGTCATCCTAATCGTCTCTGTGAAGACTGGAGAAATCTAATCCGCGCTAGAAATTACCTCGAATGCTAAAAGTAGCGGGAGTAGCAGTTATTTTTAGGCTAGGAATTGTGATCAACCCCAGCTCGTCAACTTTGCCTTCGCCTTTCGCAGATCCAAATTCCCATTTAAACCCTGCGCCAGGCTTGAGCTTGAAGTGTTGCAGTCGTCGCAAGGTGACATCAGTAGTGGCAGCAGTCGGAATTTTAAATTTAGTATCTAAATCGTTGGCCGAAATAAGGAACAGCGCCATCTCCAAAATCTCCGCGGTATCCTCAAGATTATTCCAACGGAAGAACGCATTAATTTGCCCCGCTTCTTTACTATCCAAATGATCTGGCCAAGGGAGTTTCGAGTTACAAGAAGCATTAGCGAAGACCGGATAGGGTTGATCCTTACGCACGTTGAGCCAGTCGAATGAATCGATCAGGTCGTTGCTCTTTTTGATGTTTGCTGAATTGTTTGCGTGGCCGAAAGGGCCCCAGTAGCAAAGAAATGCGTAATTCCGATCATTCATCGCCCTCGAGAATAGATCGTGCCCGTCGGACCAGCGATCATTGTGCCCGGAGTAGTCGATGCAGATAGGTGGATCGGGAAAAACCACCCCATTAGGAATTTTTTTTGGAGATAAAAACATTCGTTGGAAAGCGTGCTCCACCCCGGCTGGGACATTTGCTTTGATCGCGGCGAACACGTCACCGTGACGCAGTCCGATCCCAAGCGTCCCGCTTCCGCCCATCGAATTACCCGAAAGATAGACGCGATTTGGATCAATCTTATAATGCTTGATCGCCCAAGCGACGGTGGCCATCACACGTCTTTCAACCGGCCTACTCTGGCCTCCAGAGTTTTTCCTCATAAGTTCCTTGTCTCCGCGGTGCATTCCTCCCCACCACCAATCGCCTTTGTTTTTTCGACAATCGAGGTAGAGAGCAAAGTGGTCGTCAGGCGAGCGGTAGATATCGTGATTTCCAACTGTCTTGGTGCAATTGACACAAGAAAAAACATCATGGCCAGCCGAGTGCAAAACAACATACAAGGGCGCATTATCACGAACGATCTTGGGGTGCATCACGATAAACGTATCTTGCTGCGGCGCTTGGTATTTCCACTCCGGTCGCACACCGTGCTGAAAGACTTCAATCTTACGATCAATGACACTTGTCTCTTCCTTGGGGTGTTCGGCTTGTGCTGGCGGCCAAGCAAATGCAGCAGCATTAAAAGAGGCTAGTAGAACTAGGATGCTAAGAAGTCTTTTCATTTCCATCGGGAGACTGGACTAAAACTCCAGCCAAGGCGAGTTTACCATCGCGAAAAAAGCGCCTTAACTCAAGGTTGGGTAACTCCTTGTCTAGCTTAAAAGCTGACGCCAAGCCTCTGCAGCCTCAATCGATGGCGCAAGAAGTTTAGGAATCAAAACCTACCATTGATGTTTTTGATTAAGGACCTTTCAGCTTCCGTTGCCTTACTCTTGAACCCTGTTGATATGAAATAGGGGAAGACGATTAAAATTTAATAATACAGCCGAGATGACAACAACCGAGCAATCTGCCCTTATTACTTCGATCCGAACGATATTTCGCGAAGAAATGATTCATCTTGTTCGCTGCATTAGAAATGAGTGCCAAAGATAATCCGGTCGAGCTACCAAGAAAGCTGCTCATATCTCACAAGAAGTCCCCTGCCGAAGACGGTGAGGTCTTTCTTTTAGAGCACACTGATGGAACCACAGAAAGCGCGTGGAATCTAATTGCAGCAGATGCAGGGCATCAAGATATCAATGGTTGCAATCTTGATCATCTCGATATCCACGGGAATTATTATTGGGGGACTTGTGGTTTAGTAGAATCAGAAAGCGTTATCATCTCGGATTACGAGCTCGAAATAGTCTTCAATGTTTGGACCGATCACCACGAAGATGATGTTGATTGCGAATCAAAATGGTTCGTGACGATTCCTCAACGATCCTTATACCAATTCGGAGAATGGATTTGGGAATGTGATATTGAGCTCTACTATAGCAGTGACATATTGGGTTTAGTTAAAGAAAACACGAATGATGGAAAGACAGCTCTAGATCTTCTGTCTTCAAAACCACTCCCCGATTCACACCCACTATTTAACCAATACGTGGTCGGTGGGAGAGGGTTCAATAGACCTAAAAAAGATAAGCAAGAAGGAGATCAAAGAAGTCAGGATTAAAGGAATTCTGATACTTTTCGTTTCCCCCTTCTTCAAACGACTCAGCTGACCGACTCATTTTTAACGCTCAACATCTAGGACGGCTCTCAATCCTTTGTCAGGCCAATCTATCCGTGGTGTTACCCCTAGTATCCTGCCTTGGCCGCTTGAAAATCACGGAAGAGTTTTGACTTGGTAACCGAGATGGATTTCGTGTCGAGAGACCCCTCTCGGGCCAACCCATTTATTTTCGCTTTCCAATAGTAATTCCCGTAACTAGAAACAACCAGATCCGTGATGTCCGTCGATTTTAATTCCATGCTTTCCAGCTATAAATGCCAGAGTAACCTGGCTAGGTGTTGTGAAACTCAGGCCGGCCTTACCGCTTGTCCTTGGTCTTTTGAGACAGTTGGTCATCACGTTGAATCCTTTATAAAAACAAGGATTAAAGACAAAAAGGGGCTGTAGCTCAGCGGTTAGAGCAGGGGACTCATAATCCCTTGGTCGTGGGTTCGAACCCCACCGGCCCTACTTTTCACAATCTAAGGCTGACCGAGATAGATCAGCCCTGAGTTCGCGTCTAGAAGAGCCTGACCTTTTGTCAGGAAATCCATTCCCAAGATTCCGTCCACAGGCCGGCCAGTCGAGTCCCGGAAATATTTACGGACGGTTCCGAGCGGAGCAACCGAAACGTCGAACACAGACACCTTAACCTGGCCAAAAATCAAATTCTGTAACCTTGCATGTCGCAGCGGAATACGATCACCCGAG
>KB912120.1 GCA_000383735.1 Verrucomicrobia bacterium SCGC AAA164-M04 | reverse complement strand
ATGAGTTTATAGAATTAAACCCCGATCCGGGGAGAAGGATTAGAGATCCCATGTTTGAAAGGGTCGTTGGGGTGAATAATGATAGTGGTTTCGCCGGTTATGAAGGCTCGGCCGGTAACGATCGGAATGATTTTATCGGAGTCGGGAATTGATTCAAACGATCCTTCGAAGACACTGCCAATGATAGAAGCCTGATGCCAGATCCCACCTTCAGTCAGTTCTCCAGAGGCGGCGAGACAAGCAATTTTGGCACTGGTTCCGGTACCGCAGGGAGAGCGGTCGTATGCGGAGCCAGGGCAGAGGACAAAGTTTTGGGAATCGGCATCGATGCCGGGTTGAGGTGGTGCGAAGCATTCGATGTGGTCGATTTCAGCGCCATTTTCGCCGGTGATGTTTTGGGTATGCAGGGAGTCACGAACGGTTTTGGTGAAATCGGTGAGAGCCGCGATGTTCTCTGCTTTAATTTCAGGACCTTGGTTGGAGATGAGGAAGAACCAATTACCACCCCATGAGATGTCCCCGGTGATTTTCTTGCCGTCGGGCAGGATCACTCCAACGCCTTCGGCGAAGCGATAGCAAGGGATGTTTTTCACTGTGATTGAATGGTCTTCAGCGAGGAGTGCTGTGACTATTCCAACCGGGGTTTCGATGTGGTGCTCGCCGGGCTTGATCCGATCAAGATAAGCGAGGGTCTCAACAATGCCAATTGTCCCGTGGAGGCAGGAGTGAAGGCACGAAAGGTTGTTGAAAAAGACAACGCCGGTGATGCAGGTGGAATCCTCGGGTTTGCAGAGGCAGGCTCCGACGATGGCGTCGAAGCCACGAGGTTCATTGATGAGGGTTGTTCGAACCCAGTCTGCTTCGTTCTCGAGAAAATCCCGGGTGGCTTTTGCACCGCGGGGAGTGTCGAGGCCAGAAACGATGGTGCGAGTGGGCTCGCCACCAGTATGGGAATCGATAATTTTCACCTTAATGAAGAAGGGTGCTAGGAGAGAACTCCAAGTGACTCATCTGATTTACTTGCCTTCCCAATTGCTCCACCAGTTCCGAAAGAGGGCGTGTTGGTCGTGGAGGAATTGCTTTTGGGCAGGGCTCAATTGATCGTAGGAATTGAGCTGTTGTTGGTAAGCAGTGTGACCTTCGAGGACCATGAGTTCTTTGTAGTAAAGGACGAGGTCTGGGCCTTCGTCGAAGGTGGAAAGGACGGTGAGGGCTTCGGAGAGTTCGAGTGCGTAGCGGCGGGCTTGGGGATCGCCTTTGGCGGCGGCTTCGCAGAGTTCGATGAAGCGGAGAATTTCTTTCGGAAGAGCATTGCCAACTCCAGTGATGGCTCCGGTCGCTCCACAATTGACAAAGCCGTGGTAGACTTGGGTGTCAACACCAGCCATGAGAATGAGCGATTCGTCTTGGCTTGTGATATTCTCGGCGGCGTAGCTGAGGGAATCGGCTCCACCGAATTCCTTGAAACCGACGAGGGAGGAAAATTTTTCACGAAGAGAGAAGAAGAGGTCGGCCTTAGTCTCGAACCCGTAATAAGGAGAGTTGTAAATCACCGCAGGAAGGTCACCGCCTGCCTTGAGAATTTTGCTGAAGTGATGAACTTGTGCAGCGGGAGAGGATCCGCGGCTGAGGACACGGGGGATAACCATGAGGCCATTGGCACCGACTTCGCGAGCGTGGGCGGCGTGGGCGGCAGCGATAGTTGTGTTTTGCGCACCCGTGCCGACGACAGTCGGAATTCCAGCTTCGACGAGCCGCTTAATTCCTTCCATGCGTTGTTGGTCGGTGAGGAGTGGCCAGTCACCCATTGAGCCGCAATACACAACTCCGCGCATGCCCTGTGCTACCAGGCCTCTAGCGGTTTCGACGAGTGCGTCGTAGTTGATGGTGCCATCGGTATCGCACGGGGTCATCAGGGCAGGAATACAACCTTCAAAAATGGGACTATCGTTGGACATGTGAGGAGTATGAACAGAATGAGTTACTTTGTCTTGTCTTGAAGAAGAGAAATTAGTGGTAAAATTGACAAGCAGGAGCGGATGGGGCGTTAATCGCGGTTGACGGTGAGAAAAAGGGTAATTCCGGAAGGTGCGAGATACATCGGTCAGGTTTAGGATGCTCCGCTGGTTTCAGTGGCCCGGGATGGTAGCACTGAAATTTGGTGCAGGCTGGAATTTATGAATCCGAGTGGTTTAGCAAAGGATCGAATTGCTCGCTACATTCTGTAGAAGGGTTGGCAATTTTGAAAAATAAGTGGGTGTGAAGTTTTTAGGAAATTGTCCAGCGAGTTTGGCGTAGGACTGCGAAGCGGTTACTCGAAACTTTTTCATACCAGACGGTGAGCAGAGAGTTGTCTGCGAGTTCGATGGTGCTGGGATAGCCAAGGTCGCCCGAAGAACCATCGTCTGAGATGCTGAGCGGAGCGGACCAGGTCAAACCGTGATCTTTGCTAAGGCGAGCTTGGTTTCCAAATGGTTTACGGCGGTGACCATAACTCATCAGGAGGCTGTCATCGCGAAGGCGGGTGAGAAAGGAAGGGAGTCCCCAAACTCCGATGGAATGGGGTTTGGACCAGGATTTTCCTCCGTCATCTGATTCGCTTTGGAGGGTTTCACGATTGTTTTCCTTGTTGTGGTTCCTGATATGCACAATGAGGCGACCGCTGGCTGTTTCGATGGCATGAAGTTCATGGTAGTCTTGATGACGATCTCCCTCGCGAGTTGGAATGGCAGAGAGCCATTGCCATGATTTTCCATCATCGTGTGATTCACAGACCCCGATTTCCTTCCCTTCACTCCAGAGCTTTTTACCGGCATAAAGAATACGACCATCGGAAAGTTGTGTCGGGCCGTGGGGACTGTTTACGATGGTAGGGTAGCGCTCTGACCATGTGATCCCACCATCAGTGGAACGGATCATCCATTGTCCAAGTTCGGCTTTTCGTTGTGCCTCGGGGATTCGGTTGTGGGCGGCGAGCCAACGTTTTTTGCGGTTGTCTTTTGGAAGGTTTGGGACGTAGGCGAGAGATGTGAAAGTCGTGACAAGAAGGGAACCTTTCATTGTCTCCAGAACGCCGGTATCTCGGTCATCGATAGGGCCGTCAAGAATCGTGCGGGGATAGGTCCATGAATTTCCGTTGTCGTTGGATCGTTGGAAGTCGACTCGTCCGAAGGGACAGACGTGTTGATCACGTCCGCCTGAGCAAACGACGAGAAGTTGTCCGTTTTTGCATCGGGTCAAGGTAGGCCAGCCATGGTAGCGATTTGGGAGTTGGCTGATAATTCTCGTATCGAGGATTTTGGCGGTGGGCGCGGCTTGGAGGTTCAGATTAAAACCTAGAGATCCTACGATTCCGGCAGAGGTGCCTGTTTTGAGGAAACGTCGGCGCGAGTAATTCATCCGAATAGAATGCCCTTGGCTGATATGGGAAGTCGAAGCAATTCGTGTTACTAAGCAATGAGATTGACCTGAGAGGGTGGCGATCCATCATGGGGCTTCTATGAATTGTCAACGGTTTGGTTCGAAGAAAGAAATGGGTGTGGCGGCAGCTAGGGATGGCGCGAAGAAGATGAGAAAGGTTCAGGGGGAACGGGGGGAAGTGAATATTATTGTCGCGACGGGAGCTTCGCAGTTTGAAATGCTGGCGGCTCTGGTCCAGGAAGAGGGAATTGACTGGACTCAAGTAACGATTTTCCACCTCGATGAATATGTTGGCCTTTCGATCGAGCATCCGGCGTCATTCCGGAAATACTTAAAGGAACGGTTTGAGAACCAATTGCCTTCACCGGTGAGAGCGTTTCACTACATTAATGCCGAGGATGATCCCGAAGCGGAGTGTGATCGCGTTGGCTCCTTGATCGCAGAAACTCCGATTGATGTCGCTTTTGTGGGGATTGGAGAGAACGGGCACTTGGCCTTCAATGATCCTCCGGCAGATTTTGAAATAGAGAAACCGTATTTGGTGGTGAATTTAGATGAGGCGTGTCGCCAGCAACAATTTGGTGAAGGCTGGTTTGCGAACCTAGAGGCGGTGCCTGAAAAAGCGATCTCGATGTCAGTTCGACAGATTATGAAGAGTGGATCGATTATTTGTACAGTCCCCGACGAACGGAAGGCCAAAGCGGTCCGTAATTCACTTGAAGGGGAGGTTTCTCCGGGTGTGCCCGCTTCGATTCTACAAGAGCATGAAGACTGTGGACTCTATATCGATGAACTGGCAGCGAGCTTGTTGGGTAAAGGGGGAGCGGTATGAGTTCGATTGGAATCGGTTTAGTGGGCGCGGGTTGGATGGGTGCGACCTTATTGCGCCGTTTTTCTGAGCATGAGGGAGTTCAGGTGATTGGGGTTCATCAGCGGCGGCGAGATAAGGCCCTTGAGGTGATGAACGAACTGGACCTTGAAGAAGGTCTCTACTGTGATGATTTCGAGAAAATGTTGAGCATGCCTGATCTGGATGCGGTCATCATTTGCAGCACAAATGAGGCGCATGGACAGCAGGCCATCGCGGCAATGGAAGCGGGGAAGCATGTCTTTTGTGAGAAGCCTTGTGCGACTCGCTACCATGAATTTCTGCGTCAAATTGAGTTGGAGAAGGCAAATCCGAGATTGGTGACTTTTGTCGATTACCTCATGAATTTTGATGCTTTGGAGAATCGTATTAGGCGTATGACGTCCGAAGGTGTTTTTGGAACGATTACCCAGATTCAAGTGAATTATCGTCATCCGATCAATATTGCTGGGGACAAAAAATGGAAGCTCTCCGGTGAACGTATGGGAGATGCAATCGGGATGGGAATCATTCATTCGCTCTCCGTAATGCTTAATATCATGGCCGAGCAAGGAGCGAATCCAGTGAGGGTTTATGCCACGACCTCAATGGTTCATCGCCGCGACTTTGATATCCCTGGCCTCTGGAACTTACAGATTGAATTTAGTAATGGGGCAACGGGTTTTTGTTTTGGTAATGTTGATCAGGCAAATGGTTACGATGCCTACCATCATATTCACGGAACGGAGGGTGGCTTAATTTTTGATTCATTGCTGGATCGCCCGCAAAAGGTTCGCGTTTGGTCTGAAAAAACCACCGATGGAAAATGGATCTACCCTCTCGACGCGGAGCGTTGTAAAGATGAGGGGGTAGAAGAACATCAATGGCCTGCTGAGACCACTACTCCGGATAGTGGCGATGTTATGAAACATCAAACGGGGGCTTGTGTTTCACATTTTTTGGAATGTATCCAGAAGGGCGAGCAATCGTATCTTAGCTTTGCTAATTCATCTCCGGTTGCGGATTTGGGATGGGCGGCGCAAATTTCGGCAGCCGAAGGAATGCCAGTTGATTTACCTTTAGATGAAGAACGTGCTCGGGAATTTTTTAAGAGGGAAAACTAAGAATGGGGGCATTCGACTTACAGGTGAATGGCTACGCGGGAGTCGATTTTAATGGCGACTTACTCAGCGGTGAAGACCTTGATCAGGTATGCGAGGCTTTAAAGAAGGATGGAGTTGGTGGGATTCTTGCAACCTTCATTACGGATGATCTCGGTGTCATGTGTTCCCGGGTGGAGCGCTTGGTTCAACTACGGAATCAGAATCGGGAATGGTCTAAGCTAATCTGTGGAGTCCATATTGAGGGGCCATTTTTGAACGAAACCCAAGGATATATTGGAGCTCACCCAGTGGAGCATGCAAAGCGGTCGGACCTTGGGGAAATGAAGCGGCTTCTTGAAGCAGCAGGAGGATTAACGAGAATTGTGACACTTGCTCCAGAGCGGGATGAGGGATTTAAGGTGACGCGATTTTTGACGGAGCAGGGTATTTGTGTGGCTGCCGGCCATTGCGATCCAACAATAAAACAATTGCAGGGGTCGATTGAAGCCGGCTTGAAAATGTTCACCCATCTGGGGAACGGATGTCCGATGGAGTTGAATCGGCATGATAACGTCATCCAGCGTGTGCTATCTCAACGAGATGATTTATGGATCAGCTTTATTCCAGATGGGGCGCACGTTCCATTTGTGACCTTAAAGAACTACCTCGATTTGGTTGGGACTGACCGTGTTGTAATGGTGACAGATGCCATTGCCGCTGCCGGGATGGGGATTGGTGATTATCATTTTCTGGGGAGAGATGTGAGAATTGGAGACGATTTGGTGGCGAGATCGCCAGATAAGAGCCACCTGATTGGTTCGACGATTACGATGCCAAGAGTGGCGGAGAATTTGGAAAGGGAGTTGGGGTTTTCAAAATTTGAAATCCAAAAAGTGATTGAAGAAAATCCGCGAAAATTAATTGAAGAAACGAGATGATTGGACGGCTGAATGAATTGATTGGAAAAATAGGACCTACGATTATTGTCGCAGCGGTGGTTTTGGGGCCGGGGAGTATCCTGACAAGCTCGCGAGTGGGTGCTGACTTTGGTTTTCCGGCGTGGTTCGTTTTGGTGCTATCGACATTTCTGATGATTGGAATGGTGACGCTCGCAGCCCGTCTCGGGGTAACTTATGAACGAAGCTTGTGTGAGGAATTGGCGGCACGGTTGGGGCGTGGGGCTTCCTTGTTTGTGGGATTGATACTCTTTCTGGTTGTGGCCTTGTTTCAGTCGAGTAACAACTTGGCGATTATCGCAGGCCTTGAACCACTAGTGGAAGATATCGGCGATGGGCGCCCCTTGGCGGGGACCGTTACGAGCCTTATGGTTCTCGTAATTATCAATTTCTTTGTAGCCTTTTGCCTCTTTCGTGTCCGGAGTTTGTATTCTCAGATCGAGAGATTGATGAAGATTCTCGTGCTGGTGATGATCTTTGCTTTTACCGGTAATCTCATCGTGGTGCTTTTTGGAGCGTTGGAGCCAGATGCGATTCAAAAAACGAGTAGCAGAAAGAGTGATCTTATTCCTCTGTTGGGAATGATTGGAACGACTTTCTCGATCGGAGGAGCCTTTTACCAAGGCTACCTTGTTCGTGAGAAGGGCTGGAAATTAGCTGATTGGAGAAAAGGGTTAAGGGATTCGATTTTTGGGATTTGTGTCCTGGGAATCGTGACCTCTTTTATTCTGATTACTTCAGTTCTCACCTTTCATGGTCGCGCCAATGTGGTTGATTTGAGGAGTGTTGGGGATGTCGCGAAGCAACTAGAGCCCTTGTTTGGAAAGGGAGCGAAAGTGATTTTCAGTTTAGGGATTATGGCTGGAGCTTTTAGTTCTTTTTTGGTCAATGCGGTAATCGGAGGGACTATCCTTTCGGATAGTCTAGGGAAGGGATGGCGTCTTTCTGATACCATGCCGAGGGTGCTGACTTGCCTTGCTCTGCTGATCGGGATGGGGGTCGCTTCGTGGTCGCTCTCAGGTGGTTCAGGAACTGTGACCTTGATTACGATTGCGCAGGCTTTAACCGTTTTAGGGCTACCAATGTTGGCTGCTGCGTTAATTTACCTTGGGACTCGGAAGGAGCTGGTCGGAGAAAAGAAGGTGCCAAGATGGATCCTCGGGACGTGCTGGCTTGGTTTGGTGGTAGCCTGCATTCTAGCGGTCAAGACCGCGCTCCTAGTTTTGGGATAAGGTCTCTGGCTGATGCTCGGTTTCTCCTTGTAACCCTAGTAGAAGAATGGGTCCTTCTTTGGAGGTTTTTCTTTCACCTTTGAGGGGATGGTTTCACGGAGTTCCGGGACGTCACGATACATCAGAGTGAGCCGCACTTCGTTTTTAAAGACACGGTTGATCGTGATTTCGCGAACGTCGACTTGATATTCCTGAGCGAGTTTTTCGCGGAGGTATGACTGATCGAGCATTAGCCCCTTATCAGAGATCTTGTAATCGACTTCGATTTTTTGAAACGAATCGCGCCAGACAGAGGGGCGATCGGCAAAGAGAGCTGTGAGAAGGATGATGGCCGCTGAAAAGCCATCCGCGACAGCCGGCATCATAGTGTTAACGAAGGTGAGTGAGATTGCTCCGAGAAGGTAGGCTATTTCCGCCTTATCGAAGGCCTCACTCCTGAGGCGGACGAGAGCTAGAAGTGCGAAGATTGTAAATCCAAAGCCAGCTGTCACCAGTGAGCTCGATAGGAAGATGGGGAAGAGGAAGAGATTGAATGCCAGCAATAGGAAGAGCATCTTATGGTCGTGATGCCTTCTATAATAAATGACGTATGCGAAGAGATAGATGGTGATGAGGTTGAAGACGACCTTGTAAACAAGAGACCAACCTTGGCGGATGAGGGGGCTGTCTTGGGCGGCTTGATCCATCCAGAATTGGAAAAAGCCATTTTCGGAGGTGGGAACACCCGGAGTGATAATTTGACCCTTATTATCAAACATAACGTCGATTTTTGAGGTGCCGCTGACAATTTCGATTTCGTAGAAAATTCCTTGAGTAGCGCTATCGACTGCCTCGGCATCCCGAAAGTCTTCGCTGCTGTATTTTAGAAGGTATGCTGAACGAACATCTGGTGGAAGTTCGTTGAAATCGATATTGTTCTCGGTCTCCGACCAAATGCCTTCTTTGGTAAAGTCAGCTCGGTATTTAACTCCATTGATCTTATAGTTGGCCTCGTAAGAGCCATTGGTATCGACCTCCCAGGTGGGTTCAGGAGCATTTGGATATTTTTGACGAAATGCATCGTCGACAGTTTCCGGAACGACGAGATCTGCAAAGCTGGTAAAGCTTAGAATTGTAGCGAGCAAGAATTGGACGATGAGATTCTTCATTCGGGATCTTTAATCACGGTTTAAAGTGGGTGGGCAGTTTGTCATCTCCATGCCAGAGTGAGAAGGTTCTTTAGAGAAAATTTAGCTGAGTTAGATTTTCGCCTCAATCCTCACAGTTTTAGTGGTCATTGCTGGAATAGAGAGCAAATCATTCCCCGTAAGCCAAGAGTTCTGAGGGGCGGAGACTGTTGGGCTAAACCGTTTGAGATCCCTTCTATTCTATGTGGATCTTACGCGAGTAAAGAGCTAGATTCTGCGTCTTCCTGAGTTTGGCGGTCCCAGATGTAACGGCGGAAGAGAACTTTAACGGCAGCTGTGAGAGGGACCGCGAGGAGGGCACCGAGGAATCCGCCAAGAAGAAGTGACCAGAAGAGCATCGAGAAGATAACTGTCATGGGGTGGAGTCCAACCGAATCGCCTACAATTTTCGGTGCGGTGACTAGGGAGTTGATCTGCTGTACAATGATGAAGATGGCGAGAACTCCAATCACGTATCCCCACTCGGATAGACCGTATGGATGGTCAAAGCCTTTAAAGTAGGCGATGATGCATGCAGGAACGAGGCAGATAATGTTCCCAATGTAAGGGATGATGCCAAGGAATGCCATGAAGACTCCAATCAGCAAGCCGTAGGGCAGCTGGAAAATCGTTAGTGCAATTCCAACAAGAATCCCGTCGATAAAGGCCACAAGGACCTGTCCGCGGAAGAACGAAATGAGATAACCATTGATTTCGCGCAGTGTGTCGACGACTTCGTCTTTGAATTTGGAGGCTTTGAGGGGGATATAATTCGTCCACCCAATCTTGATACCATCGCTCTCTTTGAGAAAGTAGTAGAGATAAATTGGGACCATCGCGAAGCCGAGAATAATCCCGAAGAATCCTAGGATTTTTCCAGTACTATTAGAGATCCAGCCGAGCGTTGATCGACCCAGGCCGGAGAGCCACTGCCCCCCTTGAGTCAGGTCAAAATTATAGAGCGAAACCAATTCTTCAGGGTGAGTGACTCCGTTGATTTTAGTATCGCTGGCCCAGTCGGATTCAATGAGATTCTCGATCTCAATAGGCGGAGATGATGGTGGGTTTTTGCCATCAGTGAACTCACCAGTGTTGAGATCTAAACGCCATTTTGTTTTATTTGGACCGACCACAGAACCACCGTTCTCGAGGTGTTTACGAGTGGCAGATACGTCCTTTCGGAATGAGGCCCGCATGATCCAGCCATAGAAATTGTTTTGTTTCGCGGTCTCTAAATCAACAGCTTTCATGTAGTAGCTTGAGGTGGTGGCGTCTTCCGCGATCATATCACGGAGTTGTTGAGAGAATTTGGCGCCCACGAAGTAAAAGAGAATTCCAAAAAAGATGAGAAAGCCTGAGAAGACGGTGACGATACCTTTGATCCGTGAGAGGCCCTTTTTTTGGAGTCGCTTGACGACAGGGTCGAGTAGGTAGGCAACAATTCCCGCTACGGCGAGGGGGACCAAAACTGGTTGAAGGTATCCGAGGATGTTGCTCGTGAGCCATATGAGGCCGACAAGCAGCGCCGCTAAAACAAGAATAGCGAGGCCGGTGACTGCCTTCCAAAGCGTGCGCTTCTGAAATTCGCTGGGGAATGTATTATCATCCTTCACAAAGCATAAAATGCCCAAGTCCTACCGCTTGGGGAAGGGTAAACTTGTTGCAGTTTAGATGAGGTTTCTAGGTCTTAGAAATCTTATCGAGGACTCCATTCACAAAGGATGCAGATTCTGGACCCGAAAACGAGCGGGCTAAATCGACAGCTTCGTTGATCGAAATCGCGGCATCAAGTTCCGGAAGCTTCATGATTTCCCAGCCTGCGAGACGGAGAATAGCGAGATCGACCTTTGAGATCCTCTCGATATCAAAATTGGCAGAGGCCGTATCAATGGCTTTATCGATGGTGGCTACCTCTGCTTCAACGTGATCTGCCAATTTGATGGCCTCCTTTTCTAGCTCCTTCATTTCGTTGCTGAGCCGGTGGAGATGATCGAGGTCCCGCTGTTCTGGATAGTTTTCTGGGAAGTGAACCATCCGAGCGCGGGCATCGTATTTATCTAGCTTTTCAAAAATATCCGTAAACTTTTCAAATTGTGCGGGAGGAAATCCTTCGATCCGCTGGAGAATTTCCACGCGGGTTTTGCAAAGTTCACCAACCTCTGGAAGAAGCTTTTGGAGCTCTTGTCTCCAGCCACCGGTATCGGCGTTAGTCAAGCGGCGAAGGTTGCCGCAGTCTTCGGCCCACAAGTGCTCTCGAGCGCTGACTGCTTTGAGGTCGCGAGCTAGTTTTTCGGTCGGGTCAGCTGCGAGAATGGGGGTGACGCATTCTGTTAGAAGCCGCTGAAGTTTTTCAGTGAGAGCTTCCCGTCCTTGTTGTAAGTGAGATAGGATCTTCACGCGCGCCCGATCGAAGTCGAGTGCGGCCTTGTCGTTGACAAGGTCCCAGAATTCCGGCCCTCCCTGATCTTTGGGAGATGCAAAGCGGGCATAAAGGAGCTGAACGGCCGCTTGGCGGACGAGGCGACGGCTAGCCATTGCTTGGGTGCAGTCGGAGGGATTGGTTAGCGCGCCGGACTTCGCTCATAATGTCGATGATTTCGAGAGCGCTGCGTGCTGCTTCGCGACCCCGATTGAGTTTCTTCCCAATACAGCGAGCATACGCCTGATTCTCATCTTCGACGAGAAGGACCTCGTGAATGATCGGGGTTGTTTTATCGAGCGCAAGTTTTTGCAGGGCGTCAGTGACTGCGGTGGCAACGAGATCGGCGTGGCCGGTGCCTCCGCGGATAATACAGCCAAGTGCAATTACACAATCTGGTTGCTCTTCCTCGATGAGTGCTTTGCAAACCACAGGAATTTCGAAAGCCCCAGGGACGCGCACCAGATCGACGCGGGCGTTAGTCGTATAGGAGTCGATTTCCTGAACAGCGTTTTCAACTAGGGCGTCGGTATATTCCTGATTGAATTTTGCTGCAACAATGGAGATGCGGACTTTGGTCCCGGCGCTTAACCGTGGTTTGGGAGGAATGATTGACGACATGTCTGTGCCAGGGGATATAGATTGGTAGACAGAATTGTCAATCAGAGGTGATGGCCCATGCGAGTTCGTTTCGTCTCAAGGTATTTTTCGTTATGAGGATTGGAGGGAAGACGGATAGGAACTTGTTCCACAATTTCTAGACCGTAGCCCTCAAGTCCAATGACTTTCTTCGGATTGTTGGTGAGGAGACGGATTTTCCGAATACCGAGGTCGTAGAGCATTTGAGCTCCCATACCATAGTCCCGTAGGTCGGAACCGTAACCGAGCTTTTCGTTGGCCTCGATTGTGTCGAATCCTTGTTCTTGGAGTTTGTAGGCGTGAATTTTGGCGCTGAGGCCTATTCCCCGGCCCTCTTGGCGAAGGTAGAGAAGGACACCGCCCTCTTTGGCAATATGACCGAGGGCAGTATGGAGTTGCCCCCCGCAGTCGCAACGACGAGAGCCGAAAACATCTCCGGTGAGACACTCGGAATGAACGCGAACGCTGATTGGCTTTTCGGAGTCAATTTTACCACGAACGAGAGCAAGGTGTTCTGACTCATCGGTGCTAACTTGATAGAGGTAGCAATCGAAGTCGCCAAATTCAGTGGGCATGGAGATGATCTCCTCGCGCGTGATCAATCTTTCGGAGCGTCGCCGATATTCAATGAGCTGGGAGATTGTGCAGGATTTCAATCCGTGTTTTTCCTGATATTCCCCGAGGTCACCGACCCGCCCCATTGTGCCGTCTTCGTGCATGATTTCACAAATTACACCAGCCGGAGGTAGCTCGGCGAGGCGGGCTAGGTCAACAGCAGCTTCAGTGTGTCCAGCTCGGCGGAGGACTCCAGCCTCGATGGCTTCGAGCGGAAAAATATGGCCCGGCTGAACAAAAGCAGTGGAGTCGGTGTCTGGGTTGGCAAGAAGCTGGATAGTGTGGGCGCGATCAGCGGCGGAGATCCCGGTAGTGATGCCTTCAGCAGCATCGATGGAAATGGTGAAGGCTGTTTTGTGAGCTTCACGGTTTTTGGGGGTCATCGGAGAAAGATCGAGAGCCTTTGCCCGTTCCGGAGTTATTGGAGTGCAAATAAGCCCACGGCCATGATTCGCCATGAATGCGATCGATTCTGGAGTAATGAGAGAGGCCGCGCCCACGAGATCCGCTTCGTTCTCTCGACCGGGATCATCAGCGACGATGACAAGCTTTCCTGCCTTAAGATCAGCGATGATCTCATCGACGGGTGAAAACTTCAATTCGCTCATGCCAGGTAATGATAACAGCAAAATAGTTTGGTGCAAGATTAGTGCAAGACATCCGCGAGGGGGTCGGGCTCGATGACGCCTAGGTCGACAAGGAAATGATCAGCTGATCGCAGTGTAATCTCGTAATTTTTCTCGTCGGAATTGAAATTAAAAAAGGTGTGCCCGGCATTTTCGAACTCCATGAGATCGCAGCGATTGCGCTTTTTACGGTAGCGTTTGGCAAAGCGTGCCGACTGCTCGAAGGGAACCACTCGGTCAGCTTTGGCGTGGAAAATGAGACAGGGTGGCAGAGCTTTTTGGGGGAGGTGATAGGAGGGGCTGTAAAGTTTGCCGTCTTTCGGGGAGGCGAAGTGATCATTGCCAATTCCCTTTCGCGTTGTGTCGCTGATTGGTCCGAAGAGAATCATAGCACATGGCTTTGGCGACGGTCCAAGGGGGTCTTCCTGAGGATGAAGTGCCGCAGAGAGAACCGCATTTCCTCCGGCACTGGCACCAACCGCGACAATTCGATTGGCATCGATACCCATGTCGGCCGCATGCATTTTAAAAAATAAAAGGGCTTCTTTCGCATCGGAGATGGCGTCTTCGGGTGTGCCGTCAAAAAGCACTTTCGTTCGATACTCGACAGTCACCGCGACCATTCCGCGTAACGCGAAGTGATGGCAATGAGGAACGAATTGAGTGGGTGCAGAAATATCCCAGAGTCCTCCGTGAAAGAAAATGATGGCAGGGCAACGATCGCGTTGGTAATCGAAATTGTGAGGGAAGAAAAAGTGGGCATGCAAGTCACCGCTTGGGGTTTCCCGATAGATATAAGTGGTCGCGGAGGAGAGTAGCTCTTTGTTCCGGGCTTCACCGATCATGGGTGACTTGGGGAGATTTTTCATGGTTGTTTTGGCCGGTAACCAAAGTCACCGTAGAAAAGCTTTTCCAAATGTATGTGCAATTGTCCATAGTTTCTCTATGAAACCACTGATTTTGATACTCGGATTGCTCACTGTGGCTGCCCCGGCGCATGCTCAGGCGGTAAATGGCGCCCAAACTCCGGGGAAATTGCGGGAGGTTTATAATAACTGGCGAAACCACTATCATTATTCACCCCAACGACCCTTTCAAACATGGGATCTCTAATCCTTCTCCCCGGATCGGGGTTTAATTCTATAAACTCATGACCAACTTTCATCCCTTCCGTAATTTCCATTCTTCGTTAATCTCTTTTTAGCATTCAAAAACCACCACCACTATGAACCTTTCCGGACACTCCTTCATTGGCTCCTCCCGCTCTTCCGACAGTAATACGACCTTCCAAGTCACCAACCCTGCCACTGGTCAACTTCTCGAGCCAGCCTTCCATTCGGCCTCAGACGACGACCTCAATAAAGCAGTCTCTCTTGCCACGGAAGCTTTCCAAACCTACTCAAAGATCGATTCCAAAACCCGCGCCAACTTCCTCCGCACCATTTCGGAGAAAATTAATGCTGCCGGCCCTGAGATCACTCGTCGCATGATGGCCGAGTCCGGCCTTCCCGAGCCCCGTTGCGAAGGAGAGCGCGGACGCACCGTGGGACAGCTCAATATGTTTGCCGATCTCATCGAAGAAGGGTCATGGGTCGATGCACGCATCGAAACAGCACAACCCGACCGGGCCCCCATCCCCAAGCCCGACCTTCGATCAATGCGCCGTCCTCTCGGCCCTGTCGCCGTATTCTGCGCGTCCAACTTCCCTCTCGCTTTCTCGGTTGCTGGCGGTGATACCGCTAGCGCCCTCGCCGCTGGATGCCCAGTCATCGTCCGGGCCCATGCCGCTCACGCTGGCACAGCCGAAATCGTCGCTCGCGCCATCCAAGCCGCGATTGCCGAATGTAAAATGCCCGAAGGCACTTTCTCTATGATATTTGATTCCGGCATCGAACTTGGTTCGGCCCTAGTCACCAATTCTGCCATCAAAGCCGTCGGGTTTACTGGCTCCCGTGCAGGAGGCCGTGCCCTCATGGACGCCGCCGCCGCCCGCCCTGAGCCTATCCCCGTCTTTGCGGAGATGTCATCCGTCAATCCCATCTTTATTCTCCCCGGAGCAATGGCCGAGCGTGGCGAAGCAATCGCTCAAGGGCTCGTTGGCTCCGTGACCCTTGGAGCCGGACAATTCTGCACCTGCCCGGGCCTCGTCTTCGGGAACGCATCTGAAACATTCGAAAGCACTCTTAAAAGCGGCTTCTCCGAGGTTGCCCCTGCCACCATGCTACACAGTGGCATCCACCAAAACTTCATGAAAGGGCTCACCAGGCTCCAAAGTCAAGATGGCGTCAGCACGATCGAGGAAGTCGAATCAAAGGAAGCTAATAAAGCTGGTGCCACGATCCTGAAAGCAAAAGCCTCCCAGTTCATCAATAACCCCAAACTCAATGAGGAAATTTTCGGACCCTCTTCTCTTGTGATCGACTGTAGTTCAAAGGATGAAATGCTCGCCGCCGCCTCAAGACTTGAAGGCCAACTCACCGCCACCATTCATGGGACTGACGAGGAACTCTCCGAAGCCGGAGACCTTCTCCAGATTCTTGAACAAAAAGCCGGCCGCGTCATCATTAACAGTTTTCCAACCGGTGTCGAAGTGAACTCCTCCATGGTTCATGGCGGGCCCTACCCCGCTACTTCAGACGGCGCCAGCACCTCAGTCGGAACCGGAGCTATCATCCGCTACACTCGTCCCGTCAGTTACCAAGGCTTTCCTGATTCCGGACTTCCCGCCGAGCTTCAGAACACCAATCCTCTTGGTATCGCACGCCTCGTGAACGGGAAACTCGAGTGTTAGAATCAAGAGGCTTGAGCTTTCGCTCAAGCCACCGAGCTATGTCCAAGGAAGTTCTAATCGTTGGTGGCGGAGTCGTCGGCCTTTCCATCGCCTACTATCTCGCTTCGACCAATCACTCCGTCCGTATCATCGAGCGCGACGATTCCTTGGCTAAAAGCTGTTCCGAAGGAAACGCCGGTATGGTGGTCCCTTCTCACTTCATTCCACTTGCTGCTCCTGGCGTCATCTCTCAGGGATTAAAATGGATGCTCAATCCGAAAAGCCCATTCTATCTACGTCCGCGCCTCTCCACTTCACTGGCTCGCTGGATCTGGCTTTTCACCAAACACTCTACCAAGAGACATGTTTCCGATACTCAGGAACTCCTGCGTGATCTCTCTCTCGAAAGCCGACGCCTACACGTCGAACTTTCGAAAAATGAAGACTTCCCGCTCATCCAAAAAGGACTCCTCATGCTCTGTCAATCGAACGCCGGATTAGATGAAGAAGCTCAGGTTGCCAAGGTTGCACATACCCTCGGACTGGAAGCAGAGGTCTGTGATCAAAATCGCCTTAAGGAACTCGAACCCAATGCGCAAATTAATGCGAGAGGCGGTATCTGGTGGCCACAGGATTGCCATCTTTCACCCAAAGATTTCATTCAGGCGCTTCGACATTCGATCCTAAAAAACGGAGGCGAATTCACCCTTGGCGAGGTCGAAAACTTGGAAATAGACCATGGCAAAGTAAAGGATGTCATCACCAAGTCCGGCGAAATCTACTCTGCCGAAACCATCATCCTTGCCGGAGGCATTGACACTACCGAACTCGCAAAACAAGTCGGTCTCACTCTTCCCATGCAAGGCGGCAAAGGATACTCAGTGACCCTTCCGGAACCCACCGCCAATCCACTTCTCTGCTCGCTTCTCAAAGAAGGTCGAGTTGCAGTTACTCCCATGGGCGGAACGCTCAGAGTGTCTGGAACGATGGAAATTTGCGGCACCGATACCTCTGTCAGCAAACGACGTCTTCGGGGTGTCATCGAAGCCTTCTGCAATTTTTACCCACAGTATTCCCCGTCCGACTTCGAAAACCTTGAGCCTTGGGTTGGCCTCCGTCCCTGCTCGCCAGATGGCCTTCCCTACCTTGGGTTTGCACCTCAACATGATAATCTGATTATCGCAACTGGGCACTCCATGATGGGCCTCTCGCTCGCCCCTATCACGGGAAAACTTGTCGCGGACCTCGTCTCAGGAAACAAATCCAAAATCAATCTCGCGCGACTTTCCCCAGGAAGATTTTAACCCCCATCCCTCTCTCATAGGCCTTCACGAAAATCGGCGCAACCGTGCGGCGTTGTTGGGCCAATCATTCATTGAGACGCTCCACTAACTCCTTGATTACCGGCATCATTCGAATGATCCGTTGTGAATGTTCCTCCCGGGAAAACAAGGAATCATCGCCCAACCTCACTTCGAGAACCCCATGATCTCCAATTTCAATCTTGGCCTCCTCATTCCAAATCTCCGAGTTGCTTAGGGCCTCGATTTTCCCCTCCAGCGAAGCAGGGACCAAAAACCTTGGCGACCGGTTGGGTTCTGCATCTCCAGTCACCATCACAAATCCTTTCATTGATTCACCTTCTTCGCCACACCGTTCCCAAATCCAGTCATCGAGATTTCCCTCAAATAGTGGAGGATAAAACACAATTCTTACACCGATTTCGGTCTGATGGGATGTGAGGTATTCCGCAAAGCCAAACCCGAAAGCCGGACCCGAACCTTGCGACGCCTGCGGAATCGCCAAAACTACTGGCTCACGGGACTCACGATCCCCGGCCTTAATCCAAATGGTTGACCAAAGAAGCCCGTTTACAGAATCAATTTGGTTCCGAAAAATTTCATACCCAAGGTTTTGAAACCCAAGAGTCCCGGCCGTCATCGCATTCAAGCGTCGAAAAGCTTTCTGCCCAGCCTCTGTGCCAATCTCACGTTCTCCGATAAGATTATTCAATTTGAGAAGATAATCAGACATCTCGGGAACCGTAATATCGCCCTCAAGTGGCTCCCCGTCTTCCTGGTCCGCATTCGCCCCTAAATAAAGAGCGACACAAATCGAAACGATAAGCAAAGCTGGGATCACCGCGAGCGTGACCTTAATACCACTGATTTTCGAAGCTTCAGACATGTCAATTATTCTGTAAACAAGAGTGCTATTTCGTGAGCGGCCCGCTCGTGAACCCCAGGTTCGCCGAGCCTCGATGCGGCTTCTAAAAGCTCACCAGACAGTTTCGTCCTGATACCCTCATTCGCAAGTGCCTGCCCCAACCAAAGAGCCACTTCATACGCATTTGCCTCAGCTTGGATGAACTCGCGCACCAATTCGCGCCCTGCCAAAATATTGATCAACCCAATAAATTTCAACTTCACCAATTGCTTCGCCATCAGAAACGTGGGCCAGGCGACCCGGTAAACTAGACAATAAGGCATCCCGTAATAAGCCGCCTCCAGAGTCGCCGTCCCACTCGCTACTACTCCGCAAGTCACGGTTTGCATCAGATGCTGACTCTCCCCAGTTTGCACCTCAACAAGATCATCTGGCAAACCACTTGCTTCTATAAAGCTGCCCATGACACGCGCCACTTTTTCACTTGCCGCCGCCGCAACGAATCGAATTCCCGTATTCTCCCTCAACAAGCGCGAAGCTGATTCAAGCATCATAGGGAAAAGTCGGCTCACCTCCTTGATCCGGCTTCCAGGAAAGAGACCTATCAAATTTTCACCCCGGCTTGCCTTGATCCTCTTTTCCTCTAGTTCATCCACCAAAGGATGGCCTAAACAACGACTTCGAAGACCCGCCCCTTCAAAAATAGGCACTTCAAAAGGAAAAAGGCAAATCATGAGATCATGGGTCGTCGCTATCTGAGGTATCCTTTTATGGTTCCAAGCCCAAACTTGAGGAGCCACATAGTGGACAATCTTAGTCTCTGGCAGTTTTTCGTGAATCTGCTTTGCTAACCGCAAATTAAAACCCGGATAGTCGATCAGGAGCAAAACCTCAGGCCTCAATTCTAAAATCTCAGAGAGAGTCTCCTCAAACCGTTTCTTAAACCAGCTATAACGACGAAGAACCTCCCAAACTCCCACAACGGCAGCATCCTCTACCCAGTCACGAACCAGTCCTTCCGAAAGACGAGACATTTCAGGACCTCCCAAACCCCGAAAACCAAAGCCTCCAGCTTGTTTTGCGAGTGCGTCCATCAACTCGGATCCATGAGTATCTCCACTCACCTCACCTGCAACCACATAGACTGTTCTGCTCGTCACCGGGAGCAAGTTAGGGCAACTAGGAAATATTCCAAACTGCAAATCACGTCACAAGGGCTTGCTTCTCTTTCCACTAGGCGTTAATTCCTACTTTCACAGACGAATTATGTCCGAAAATAACGAACAAAGTCCCGACAACGGCCCAAGCCCTATCGGTGAAATTTCGCAAGAGCCATCAGCCTTCGAAGCATTTCTTGATGCCAACCAGAAAAAACTCATCCTTCTCGGAATTCTCGCGGTTATTTGCCTCGTAGTTTACGTCATTTGGACCGGGTTGGGTAGAAAGGCCGAGGAGGAGGCAGCAGCAGCCGTCGCAAAAGCCCGCACAAGTCCCGATTATGAGTTGGTCAGTCAGGAATACGACGGGAAATCCGCCGGGGGGTCTGCCATTCTTCTGAAATCTCAACTTCTGTGGGGCGACCAGCAACAACAAGAAGCAATCGAGGCCCTTGAAACCTTTGTCTCTAAATATCCCGAACACCCTGCCGTCGGGAGTGCCTATGCTAGCCTCGGATCTTATCAGCAACAACTTAAGAGGCTCGACAAGGCCAAGGAAGCTTTCAAAGAGGCCGTCGATAGTGAGTCAGCAGCATCTTCACTTGCGCTACTTTCCTTAGGAGATCTCGAACTACAAGCTGGTGAGGATGAAAATGCTGAAGGAATCTACAAAGAAATCATCTCCAAATACGAGAGTTCTCACCTCCAAGTGAAATCGATGGCTCAGGCTCGTCTGAAGCTGATCAACGTGAAATCACCTACCGAAAAGAAATCTGAGCCAGCTCAGCCCACAATCACACCGGAAGCAACAACTTCACCCATCACAGTGCCTGGCATTAATCCTGCACCAACTCCTGCACCAACTCCTGCACCAACTCCTGCACCAACTCCTGCACCAACTCCAGAAATCAGCCAGCCTGTCGAAAAGACACCTCAACCGGAAGCAGCTCCAGAGCCAGAAAAGCCCTCCGAAGGTGGGACCGAGCCTACTGCCGAAAAAAGTGCTGAGCCTGAAGCTCCAACTGGCGCTTCTTCTGAATAATTCTCACTTCATCACTTCCGACTTCACAAAAAGGCCGCCCTAGCTCACTAACTTAATACCAACCTTAATAAATCAGTGTTCGAAAAAATAATCAGCAAAACCCCTGAGACTCCTCAGGCCCCCCGTCCTGCGGCTCCAACCCGGACTCCTCAAGCACCCTCTGCTGCAGCTCCTGTCCGAGCTCCTCAACAGGCTACTGCTCCTGTCAGCCCGACCGGCGGACAACGTAATATTCTAAGCAACGACGTGCACATTAAAGGATCAGTCCGATTTACTGATGATCTCCTTGTTGATGGGCGAATCGAAGGCGAAATCAGCAGCGATGGCGCCCTCACAGTTGCCGAAAATGCTCATATCAAAGCCGAAGTCTCAACCAAATCGGTCGTCATTTACGGAAAGGTTCACGGTAATGTTACTTGCACTGAGCGAGTTGAAATCAAAGGCAGTGCCGAAATGGTTGGCGACGTCAAGGCAGGCACGATCTCCATCGAGCCCGGCGCGATTTTTGTTGGTAAATCCGAAGTCGGCAACCCTTCCTCCGCTCCCAAGAAGAGCGCTCCAATTTCTCAGAGTGGGGATAAGAAAAATAGAGATCACCAGTCGAACAAGCCTCAGGATAACAAGCCTCAGGATAACAAGCCTCAGGATAACAAGCCTCAGGATAACAAAGCCCGAGATAAAGCGTCCTAGCGTTATCACTTCACTAATTCCTTGGCCTTTGGTTTTTTCAAAGACAAGAGCAGCAGGCCCCGCAAGGTCACTTGTCCTCTTTGTCAGCACTGCCAGCAGGAATCCCAGCTGGCAGTTTCCTCATATTGTAAGGGGTGCAATGCTTATTTGACCTTCGAAAAAGACGGTGAAATCAAGGCCCGCCCCCAAGCTCCACCCGATCCTTTCGCCCATCGACCTCCGCAGCCAAAGGTAGAGATCGAATACAAGGCCAGGAAAGAAGTATTAGACACCACTCTAGAGGAGTCCTCTTCCTCTGGAACGACCAAAATCGAGCAGGAAGCGCTTCCATCCACCACTCCAAAACTGCCGGAATCATCGGAACCAAAGGAAACTAGGGACACACTTCTTAACTCTCACTATCCATCACCTTCTGGCCAAGAAGATGAATCTCCCTCCAGATATCAAGGGGCCGAGGAAGAAAAAGGCGTTTCCACTCCCACCAAAGTCGAAACCCGGGAAATCGCTTGTTTTGAATGTGGTGAAACCCACCCGGCCAATGTTCGTGCCAATTCTTCCCAGTGCCGAAGCTGTGGCCGATTGATCTCGATGGAAAATCGGGAAATCAAAGACGCAATTAGCAGCTGCATTCAAACCCGCGGGGACGTGCATATCTATAAAAAGGGAATTGTTCATAGCGCCCCGATTCAATGCAAAAATCTCATTGTCGAAGGTGATTTTACCGGTGACGCGGAATGCTCAGGCGACTTGATTTTGAGGCGCAACGGTAAAATTACCGGTAAAATTACCTGCAAACGTCTTTTCGTAGAGAAGCGAGCAAAAATAGAATTCATCAACTCAGTCGTCATGGAAGAGTGCACAATCGACGGGCTCGTCACCGGCCACCTTGCCTGCCGTGGGCTCCTCGCCCTTGAGAAGAAAGCAACCCTTACTGGCAACATCAAAGTCGGTCGCCTCACCGTCGCAGACGGAGCCAAACACACTGGCCAGATTCAAATGGGCGGTTTTTAGTTCTGGCCTTGACCTGACCAATCTCGGAAAATCTACCTATGCCCAACACCGCGCCTGTCCTTGATCTCAAAGAAGACATTCTCCGTCTTAAAAAGGAAAAAAACGCTATCATCCTCGCCCATAATTATCAGATCGGTCCTATCCAAGATATCGCTGACTACGTCGGTGATTCACTTGGCCTCGCTTACAAAGCTCAGGAAACCGAAGCCGATGTTATAGCATTCTGCGGTGTTCATTTCATGGCGGAAACCGCCAAAATTCTGAACCCCGAAAAAACAGTTGTTCTTCCCGATAAAGATGCTGGATGCTCCCTCGAACAAGCTTGTCCCGCCGACAAACTTGAAGCCTTTTTGAAGGAAAATGAAGATAAGAATTACTACGTCATCGCTTACATCAATTGCTCTGCTGGTGTGAAGGCGCTTTGCGACGTTATCTGCACCTCGGGGAATGCTCCCAAAATTGTCAATCAAGCACCAAAAGATCGCCCCATCCTTTTCGTCCCAGATGAAAACCTCGGCCAGTGGGTCACCGAACAAACTGGTCGCCAAATGGATTTATGGAAAGGCAATTGCTACGTCCACGTTGAGTTCACCCAACAGTCCATCCAAAGAATCAAGAACGATTACCCGGACGCGGTAGTCGTCGCCCACCCCGAGTGCCCCAAAGCAGTACGACTTCTTGCCGACGAAGTCTGTTCTACGGAAAAGATGATTCCCTTCTGTAACAACACGCCCGCTCAAAATATTATTGTTGTTACCGAATCAGGAATGCTTCACCGCCTCCAAAAAGAGGTTCCCGATAAAAACCTCATCGCTGGCCCCACCGATCATTGTGCGTGCGCGGATTGCCGCTACATGAAAATGAACACTTTAGAAAAACTTCATGATTCTCTCGATAAGCTTGAACCAACAGTCGAGCTCCCTGAAGAAATTCGCATAAAAGCCGAAGTTTCACTTATCCGGATGCTCGAACAGTCCAAATAGACTTCGGCAGTTTATCATGCTCAAAACTCATCGATAGGGTTCAGGATACGGGAACCTGTGATTTCACTTTGACAACGAAAAAGAGGGGGAAGTAAAGCAAAGGGACCGAAAAACAACTCTAGTTTCCAAGCTCCCAGCAGCTGAACTCGCTCGTCGCTTGTCAATCCCTCAAGATCTGACATAGGGTCGCCCTATGCCCACCAGTCCATTTCAGGTCGCAATCGTCGGACGCCCGAACGTCGGGAAATCCGCGCTTTTCAATCGTTTGGCCAGGCGACGCATCGCAATAGTTCACGATCAACCAGGTGTGACCCGCGATCGAATCGCAGCGCCGTGCCAAGCAACCGAGACTCCCTGCGAACTCGTCGATACCGGTGGCATCTGCGCAGTCAACGAAGATGGATTCTCAAATGCGGTCACTTTCGAAGCCCGTATCGCAATGGATTCGTCCGATCTCATCGTCTTCGTCGTGGACGCGCGCGCTGGCATTAACCCCATCGACGAAGAGGTGGCGCAACTCCTACGTAAATCTAATCCCAATGTCATCCTCGTGATGAACAAAGCCGATAGTGCGGACCATGACAACACGTCCAGCGACTTTGCCAGACTTGGGTTTGGATCTGGTATCCCCACGTCCGCCGAACATGGCCGAGGCATGGACATTCTCACCGAAACCATCGACGAAGAGCTTTCAAAACTTGAAGCGCGTGAACAAGAGGAAACCGACCTCGATGATCTGAAGGATGGCCTCAAAATCGCAGTCGTCGGAAAACCAAATGCCGGTAAGTCTTCTCTCATTAACGCCATTCTTAAAGACGACCGAACCATCGTCTCCGAAGTCGCCGGAACCACTCGCGATGCTGTTGATATTCCTTACGTTTGGGCAAATGAAAAACATAATCTTATCGACACCGCTGGGCTTAGAAAACGTTCTAGCATGGAAGATTCCATCGAGGTTTTTTCGGCCATGAGAAGCGAGCGTTCCATCCGAAGAGCCGACATTTGCCTTCTTGTGGTTGATCTCGCAGCGGGGGTTGCTGCACAGGATCGAAAGATCGCACGCTTAATCCAGAAGGAAAAAAAACCCTGTCTCATCATTGCCAACAAATTTGACCTCTTTCATCCCGAAGGTCAAAAGGCCGCACGCTTGGAAGCCGCAGAGGACCATATTCGTCGCGAACTTTTCTTCCTAGATTACGCTCCCTTCGTTTGCGTCTCAGCCATGAAGGGGCACGCCATCCAGCACATCTTCAAGACCATAACCCGCATTCGCGACAATGCACAAGAGATCATTGGAACCGGCCCTCTTAACCGACTGCTCCAAGACTCCTTTATCAAAAACCCACCGCCTGAGCACAAGCGCCACCGTAAGCGGATGAAACTCTTTTACGCCACGACCGCCGTGAACGACCGCTACCAAGCGATTCCAGTTCCCGAGTATGTTCTCTTCGTGAACGATAAACACCTTATCGTAGAATCCTTTCAAAATTACCTAATCAATCAGATTAAGGACAAACACCCCACTGATGGACTACCGATCCCGCTTTCCTTTCGCTCACGGAGTAAAAAAGATAGATTCGAACGATCTTAAGTTTTCATCTCTATTCTCTTCTCTACCCCTTTGTCGTATTGAATTGAAAAATTAGTGTCGTTCCAAAATAATTTGGCATCTTTGAGGAGTGACGCTCTAATCGAACGAAGAGTGTCTCTATCTTAGGAAACGGTCCCCACACTCTTTCCTTTTTCCTTCCGCTTCATCATCAGGCAAGGCATTCTGCGATTAACGAAATGGCATTGCTCGACGTCAGAAATCTCACCACCCGCTTTCATACCCGGAACGGAATCGTTCACGCGGTCGAAGATGTTTCCTTCGCTCTCGAAAAAGGCGAAACTCTAGGCATCGTTGGCGAATCGGGCTCGGGGAAATCAGTGACCTGCTATTCTTTACTCGGACTAATCCCCCAACCTCCGGGAAAGATCCACTCTGGAACCGCCATATTCGAAGGGACTGACCTACTTAAGGCCAAAGAAAAAACTCTTCGTAGGATTCGAGGAAAGAAAATCTCAATGATTTTCCAGGATCCCATGACCTGCCTTAACCCGGCTCTCAGGATTGCCACCCAGCTTACCGAACCACTTGAATTACACGAGGGGATGAGGGGAAAACCCGCACTTCATCGTGCTATCGAAGCTCTTGAGGAAGTCGGCATTCCAGATGCTGCAAAACGAATTAAATCCTACCCACACGAATTTTCTGGCGGCATGCGCCAACGCGTCATGATCGCGATGGCCTTGATTACCCGCCCTGAGGTTCTCATTGCCGACGAGCCAACAACCGCTCTAGATGTGACCGTCCAAAAGCAGGTTCTAGATCTAATCAAAGACCGCCAAGAGACCCTAGGCACTGCCGTGGTTCTCGTAACCCACGACTTGGGGGTTGTTTCCCAAGTGTGCGACAAGGTAAACGTGATGTATGCCGGCCGTATCGTAGAATCAGCAACTGCCACCGACCTCTTCGCTGATCCTCGTCATGCTTACACCCGCGCTTTGCTCAAAAGCATTCCAGCAATGCATGAGAAAGGTGATACCCTTTACACGATACCCGGGCTTCCTCCTCACCTTAACGCTCCTCCGTCGGCATGTTCTTTTCAACCCCGTAATACTCTGGGAGACAATAACCGCTGCCTCACCAATGAGGCCCCGCAGCTCGCAGAAATTGTTCCCGGACATCACGTGCAGAACTGCCCCGGTTGTCTCGCTTCCTGATTATTATGGAATTCCAGGTTGATGGATTTATTCTCTATCTCGCTACTGAGAAGGGCCTTTCAACCGCCTACCAGCTCTCTGTCCGACAAACCCTAGATAAGCTTCTTGAATGGACTGCAAAGCAGGAGCAAAAGAGCTGGCGGGACTTAGGAACTGATGAACTCTCATCTTTTCTCAGCCACCTTCGCAGAGCTGAACTCGATGCCTCCTCTTTGCGCATTGCACTTGTTCATTTAAAAATATTTTTCCGTTTCCTCCAAAAGCGGAACCATCTTGAAATTGATCCAGCGGAACCCCTCCTACCACCAAGGACATCCGCCAAACTTCCCGAAACACTGAATGCCGAGACGGTTGCACAACTACTTGCGTCGATCGATTCCGGGAAAAAGCTCGGTAAACGTGACCTTGCAATGCTCGAACTTTTCTACGCTTCAGGGCTGCGCCTTTCAGAAATGTGTAGCGCCAGGCTCGAATTTCTGGATCTCGAGGACCATTTTCTGCGTATTACCGGCAAAGGCAATAAAACCCGGATCGTCCCAGTTGGCGGAAAAGCTCTTGCTGCTTTGAAGCGCTACCTCGCCAGCGAGCGCCCCAATCTTGTCACTCGTAAGACGTCTTCACACGTTTTTCTTTCAATTCGCGGAGGTCCACTCTCTCCTGATCGCGTTCGCCAGATCGTTAAAGAAAGAGCGAAGCAAGCCGGAATCGATCAAAACATCTATCCTCACCTACTCCGTCATTCCTTCGCAACTCACCTCCTTGAAAACGGAGCAGACCTCCGGGTGATTCAGGAACTCCTCGGTCACGCTGACATCTCAACGACCCAAATTTACACCCACGTCGATCAAAAGCGTCTCAAAGCCATCCACAAAAAATTCCACCCTAGGGGATAAAAAAGACCCCACTTGCCGAAGCAAATGGGGCATTTGAAAATTAGGGGATTAAAGCCTTCTAGCCCAGAGATCACTTCTTACCCTCGGTTCCGTTGCCGCTTGGAACCGTTTTCTCTGAGACCGGGATATTTGGACTTAAAGATTTCTCTTCAACCTCCTTCGTTTTTGTCTCATCCGAAGATGGAAGCATGCTACGACGTGGTGGCAAGAAACCTTCAGCTTCGCGAGTGTTCTTGCTGATGCCACTATAGTCCGAGCGGAACGAATCAATTTCATCCTGACCGACCATAATTCGAGGCTGAATCATAATAATCAATTCTGATTCGTTACTAGTGACATCATTACTGCCAAAGATACGGCCGATGCCGGGAATCCGGCTCAGAATCGGAATTCCGCCACTAGCGTCTGAACTTGTTGTGGTCATAATTCCCCCGAGAATAACGGCAGAACCGTCCCGGACTGTGACTGAAGTGGAAAGAGATTCAGTGTTGATGTCGGGCACTCGGAGATCACCGACCTGTCGCAGGGTCCCCACCGAATCTCTGACCAGAGAAATTTCGAGAGTCACTTGATTGTCCGAGTTAATGAGGGGCTGAATTTCCAACTCCAACTGCACATCCCGATACTCAACATTCGTGTTGATACCACCTTGATTGTTACCCCCAGTGAAAGTGCTAGAAGGAATAGCGATTCGCTGACCAGAGGTCAGAAGAGCTACCCGGTTATTTCGGGTCGTAAGCACGGTGCGTTCCAAAGTCTGGAATTTGGTTTCAGTTTCGAGAGCATTTACAAAAACTCCAAAATCGTCACCAAGAAGCCCGTATAGAGAGACACCGTTACCAGAAGCACCATTCGCGCTCAAGACAGCACCAAGATCGCCAAGGGTCGTAGGATCAATGATTGAAGGAACCCCTCCAAAACTCGCAGAACCCGCAGCGGAAAAGTCTGATCCGGTATTTTTGAGAGCTTGAGCTAAGTCGATTCCAAAATTCAAACCATCTCCGATGCCATAACTACCAACCACAGCTGAGAGAGCGACTTGTTGAGCTTCCGAATCTAGATCCGTTATGAGATCACGGATGAGTTCAATATGGTGCGGAGGACCATTTACAATGATCGTATTCGCGACATTGTCTGCGACGAGCAAAGTGCGTCCTCCTACAAGCCGAGACTCCGGCTCGGTCGGGATCGTCTGTTCCTGAATACTGGTTCTTGCTCCATTAGCCCCACCTTGTCCCCCCTGCTGTCCAGTGGTCCGGTTACTTGTTCCACTCCGGTTACTGAGATTATTGCGGCTTGTAGCATTTTGGTTGGTAGTCGCCCGGCCTCCGCCTTGCCCCGACGCGCCATCGCCAAGAGTCGCTGTAATCCCATTCTCCGCAATATTTAGGAATTCAGAAACCCGAAGGTAGCGGAGCCTAAAAGTCTGACGAGTATTACCACTACTGGGCTGGTCGAAACTATGGATCATAGCCTCAGCAGCCACCAAATCGGCCGGACGACCAAAGAGTAAGATCCGGCTTGTGCGGCGAACCCCTATGATTCGGATCGGAATTTCTTCGCCGGCCGTTGATGCTCCGGCGGCGACAGGAGTGGGTGGCGCGGAAGTAGAGCGAGTTGTCCTTGTTGTCTGGCGGTTGCCACCCTGTTCGTTGTAGATCTCGTTCATGCGCTCGGCAATCTCATCGACATCACCGTAAACAACCTCGACCCACTTTTCACCAACCGAAGTTGGCACATCAATCGCTTTCTGAATCTTAATCATCTGCCGAATGAGGGAAGCATTCTCTGTGATAATCAACGAAGAGGCATTCGGGACTGCTGCAATTGTTCCGGAAGCACTTAACTGCCCCAAGGATGACTGAAGAACTTTCACAGCTTCCTCTGGTTTGAGGTATTTGAAAACCATCTGAAACATCACAAGCTGGTCATCAACCGGGAGCTTGAATTCGTCATCGTAGAAATCTTTTGGCACCTGATTCGGACTCGTAATCGGTCCTGAAGGCACTAAGCGAACGATATCAGGCTCTTCAGGAATCGGAATCATAGCTAACCCTTCTGCAAGCAAAGTCAGTTGGAGAAACCTTGCCGCTTCCTTATTAGTCAAAGGGCCTCGCATCGTGAAAGAAACCTCACTTTGGGCGACATTATTAGTCATAATGACGCGCTTCCCGCTAAAATCCTCGTAAAGTTGAGCTGCCTTAAGCGCTAGAATGTTAGCCTCGTTGATCGAATCATTAGCAGTAACAATGATCTGATTAGGATCAACTCTCCGACCTTTGATCGGTGCAATTGCAGGCGTTTCACTAGGCTGGACCTCCGTGACAGCTGGAACGGGCTCAGGAACAGAAGGAGGCGTCGTGGCCTCCTCGCCCGGAGTAGCAGGAACAGGAACAGGGGGGACGGGCGCAGGGGGTTCTTGAGCTAGAACTCCGGCGGTAAGACCGAGAAGAAGAGATAAAGCAAATTTCATAATTAAGGTGGACTGGATAAAATGGATTCGAGTGACTGATTACTTTTTGGGAACGTAGCGAACTCTTGGTTTTGAAGTAGAACCGGAAGATTTGGTCGAACTTGAGGAGGTCGATGGCAGGGGCACGCGGCTACCAGTTGAGGGGCGACCTCTTTTATCGGACTTCGAGCTGCTGCTTGTTGAAGGTTTACCCGGAATCGGGGGTCGGTTCGTCTTACTAGGAGGTGTCTTACTGTTTGCCTGGGGCTTCGCCTTGTTCGTTGTCGGCCCGGCTACCTTTTTTAGAACGAGAAACTTCGGATCAAACCGAACCTCCCCGGTCTCTTTCCCCTTTTTGAGAGTGACAACAGTCTCTTCGATAAAGTTGCGGAACTGCTTCACCTCTTTGATCGCAAAACCCATCTCTGTCGCTTCCGGACTTGGGATTCGAATCCGCGTCCGATCCTTAATGTTCATCACCTCTACCTCCGTTTTCCCAACATACTTACTGACGGCAACGAGAATCCAATCTGGAAGATTTTCTGGCTCCGGATCATTTGTGATCACTTCTGGAGGGTCAGTGAGCGCTGAATTGAGATAGAGATCCTTGTAGCGATCTGGACGATGAGAGGTGGGAGGAGCAGCAAAAGCCACGCCACCCGCTAAGATCATCCATAGAAAAAATGGAGTAAATTTCATAATTCAATAGGGGTCTAAGATTTATTCTTCTTCGAGGGTCGGAAGGATCCACTTTTCGATTTCAATTTCGACCTCGATCCGAGTGAGATCATTGTTTTGAGGCTTCACCTCCATTTTTGTAACGACCTGTCGTTGGTTCGTTTGGTGGATAGTGGTAAGCCAGGAAAGAACGTCTCGCTCCATGCCTGTCACTTTGAAGAGGACTTTAACCCGGTCGAAGTGTTCACCAGGCTGATAAGTAATGATGCGGGAATCACGAATTTCAAGGCGTCGCGCGGTAGCCTGCTTGCGAAGGAGAGCTTGAAGCTTGGACTGGGCCTCGAGTGGGGTCGTTCGCAGATTACCACTCCGCTCAAGCCAAGCCATCTCAGGCTCGTATTTATCGCTCAGCGATAGAGTCATCTCAGCGGCCTTCAATTTACTCTCGGAAGTCATCTTGGATCGACCAGCCTTCTGCACCTCTGGAAGATAGAGCATGTTGAACCCAATGAAGTTCAAGATAAGAAAGAATGTGACCCCCAAGACAAGGAGGAGTTTTTTTTCGCGTTCGGACATATTGGCGATCTATTCGGTGGCGTTGCCTACAAAGGTAAAAGTCAACTTACCACTTCTTTTGTCTATGGTTTCCGGCTGAATTGCCCATTCAAAATCATCAAGATCTGAACTTTGTCGCAGATTCCCGGCGTATTTTGGAATTTGTTGCTGGTTTTCTTGGTCTGCGAACCCTTCCAGAACGATTTCGCGAGCGACTCTGAGTTCATCCTCAATTTCCCTAAACTGATTGAGGAACGTCAGTTTTTTAAAGCGAATATAACGATCCTCCTTGGTGTTTGGGAGTGCGCGATAACTGGAAAGGAAAAGTTCAAGCGGATGGAAATCGGTCTCGACCACTGGTTGAAGCTCGGCCCATTTGGAACGATGCCTGTCAAGAAGACTAGCCTCCGCGCTGACGGCATCGGCATTCATTTTAACTTTTGCCGCGACCACTTTTGTATCTTTGAGATCAAAGAACAGGTAAGCGACCACCCCGAGATAAACAATCGCCAGGGCCGCAATCATGATATTACGGTTTCGTTTCCCCTGAACAGCAAGACGCTCAGCCCGGACATCAGCCGGAAGAAGACGGCTTGGGGGCTCTGGCCAAGTTGGATTGGGTCTCGGTGAGGAACTCGCGGGAATCCCGAGACCTCGCGATAGCGCCTCCAGCTCTTCGGGCCGGGCATCGGAGGCAGATCCATGAGACCAGACTATGATCCCCTCAGGGATATCTGTGAGCAGCCCTTGGAGTCTCAACTGAGTGAGAGCAAGACCAATCTCGTTACCTGCCCGGAGGTCGAGCCGCTCTCCTGAGAGGCATTGAAAATAAAGAGCTCCCCCTGGTTTCCCAACTCCAAAGACCCAGCGGCCTAATTCAGACCACACCACCACTCGCCCCTCGGGTAGGGGTAGACAACGGGGCGAAATATCAAATTGATCCGGACTTTTCCGCGGAAGCTTACCTTCGGAAGGAGGGTTCATGACGACCGCGGTCAAGTGAGTCTCCTCTGAGGTTGTCGCATAAACGAAGTGATCCGTAAGCTGGCCACCATCAAGAGCAGGACGGTTTCCACTTTTTTCAAGCTGCATTGAAGCAAGATCGCCCAGCAGTGAAAGGTCATCGGTCTGCGCGCGAAAAGGCACAGCAAAGACCTCACGAACTGGAACGGCCATTGCGACCGGTCCGGAAGGGATCCCGGTGACGTCAAGCGCAAGCATATGATCAGTAGAGGAATGCTGCTGGTATCCGCTCATCGCGGACCCTGTCCAAATTTCCCAGCCGTCAGCGCCGGGAATCATTAAATTAAGGTCTCCTTTTTTGGCACTCATTGAATAGCAATTTCCTTTCGGTCAAGAATAGTGGGGTTTTGTGATCGGTTGTTGATGATGAGGACGAGCTTACGCCGAACAGAACCCGCATAGCCAACGCTTTCGATTCTCGTCACCTGGTCATTCGCATTGAGCCGCGCTTGAATCACTCCCGTTTGATCATCAATACCCAGATTTGCGAGAGCAGAAGGGACGTCAATAGCCTGATCATCCTCGGTGTTACGAATGCCATCAGCTCCGTCGACGATCTCAACTAGGCTCACCGCTGCCTCGATATTAGTCTCGGTCGCGACAGCGATATATTCGGCCGGCGCCTCATTGACGTCGAGTCCGCCGCTGCTCCACACCGTAAACCAGTCCCGCCAGTTTGGGTTAGCAGCCTCCACAAGGGGCATCCCACGAACCAAGCGCATTTCCTCGAGAGCGTAAAAAGGACGATTGAACGGTTGCTCGAACAACCCTTGGCCCTCGTAGAAATCGCGTTCCGCACCATTAAGCTCAAGATCGTCATCGGTATCGATCCAATCGATGAGAGCATCCGCAATCTCGCTGGCGGTATCGAAGTCGATCCCCCACTCTGCAAAAATGAGGCGAATGAGAGCCTTATCCTCTGAAAAGAGGATGAAATTGATGTTAAAGCGACCACCCTCCGAGAGAATTTGGGCGTTGAAACCCGCTCCATTTTCAAAAGATTGACTGAGTAAGTTTGTGTCCCATTCCTCAACCGAAGGATTAGCGGCAACATTGATTCCCATCTCCGCATACTGCCGGGCCTCGATTCCATTGATCTGGGATGAGGCGACCTCTGACTGATAGCGACTAATTTTGACGGTCGCCACCAGAGCAAGACCCATCACCGCGATGATCCAGAAAACCGCAATTAAAGTGGCTCCGCGCTCTAGATTATGATGTTTAAAAACCTTCATTAGCGACTGATTCTCGGAGTCGAGCCCGATGTCGGGCCTCCTCCCGTTGAGGGTCTTTGGGTTCCGCCACTTCCTCCAGCGGGACGCGATCCGGTCCCAGGTGGGCGATCCCCCCCCGGTCTTGCTCCGCTTCCGCCCGGAACACTTCCGGGCTGTCCGCCGGCTCCGCCGCTATTTGAACGAGCACTGCGGGCACTGTTTTGTAAGGCACTCATGTTCGTCCTCGGATTTGATTTCTTGGGGATCCAAAAAAAGCCGCTTCACCCGACGATCACCATTTTCGAAAATAATAGTCAACTCAACGTAGGATGGCCTTTGGTTTGGAGCATCCCATTCATAAGGCCACTCATCGCGCTCAGTGTTGTCATAATTACGGACATCCAAAACCGTCCACTCGAAAAGCCTCACATCACGCAAAAGAGTGACTGTCGCAATTGGATCAATTCCGCGTTCCGCAGGTCCTTCATCACTATCCAGAATTTGGACATCATAATACTCCAGGACAACATCAAGGCCGTCAGTAACGGTAGGAATGGTAATCAACCGCGTAGCTTGAGCCGCGATAGGAATCCCGCCCCAGTTAAATGAAACGGGCGTATTTTGGAAAGTCAGCTCGGAAGTATATGGCTCAGAATTACTGGTGTTTCTGAGATTAAAAATAGCATCCCCCGGCAGGCTATCGAAGTGATTTCTTAGGAAAGAGAAAAATGCATCCCGTTCGATCTCTTCGTTCTGGATATCGACCATTTTGGAATTTGCGCGAACCGAACCATCCGCAATCTTAAAAATAGAAGTAAGAACAAATCCCGCTATGGCAATTGCAATCACGAGCTCGAAAAGGGAAAAGCCCTTCGCGCTGCGTGCAGGTAGCTGACGGAATTCCACTTTCATCAGCGATAAAGGGGAAGGTAGCGCCAACCACGAACAACTCGTTCCTGATCTTGGCCGTCTTGCTCAAATCGTGCGATCACCGTGACCTGCCACATGTTCTGAAGGAAATTACCATCAATCGTCTCCATTTCCTCAAGTGGAACAACGATCGTCTCAAGATCAAGATCGCGCTCTTCGATATAAACTTCAGTGCTCCCTTCCTCGAGTCGCTGCAAATAAAGCGCCTCGTTGAGAGCACTGTCCATGATCTGGGTGATAACCTGCTTTTCTTTCACATAGGCTGTCGTTCGCCAGAGAGTTGCAAGTGCTTTGGAGTAAGAAGTCGCAACAATTGTGAAGATTCCAAGAGCAAGAATCACCTCGGCCATCATGAATCCGTTTTCCCGACCTCTGGAGGACAATACCTTCATCACTGATTTCCGATGGCCATCTCAAAATCAGTGGCCTTCGCTGTAAGGGGGTGAAATTCTCGGGATAAATAGGCGTCTCCTTCTTCGCTTACCAATTCGATAGCAAGGGGCTCGCTAGGACTATTCGGCTGATGAATCCACGTCTCGACTACATTGTCGCTGACGACCTGAAAATCGTTGCTATTCCAGCGACGAACCGCCATCCGGTATTTTGGATCAATCTTGTAAACCACCGGCCACGGCATGCTGTCGAGAGATCTTAGAGCCGACCGTTCCCCAACCTGCTCCAGAGGCTCGGGGACAAGCTCATCCTCCGGGCGAGCCATCGGCATTAAACGAGCCTCACCCTCACTCAGTTCAATCACAAAAGGCTGTTGGTAACTATGGGACATCGCCCGGGCTCGGAGCGCTAAGTTCTCGATTCCCGAATGAGCCTCCCGAATATCCTTTTCGATATTCGGGATGGAAATCATAAAAGCAGCAGCGCCGAACACAATGCTCGTGATCGCCATCACCACGATCAATTCCAAGAGCGAAAAGCCACAATGGCTCCTGCCCGGATAGATCGTTCTGGACGACGATATCATAAAAGAGGGGGAGGCTAAAAAAGCCTAGTTTTGAGGGTCCTTTTGGCTACTCATATCGTCCTCGGAACCAAACTGTTTGTCAGGACCAGCTGACATAATTTCAGGCCGACTTGGATCTTTGCTGCCTGGATACTCGTATTTGTATTTGGTATCCCAAGGGTCAAAAAGAGCTTCTTCGTCATCCAGAGCCTGCACCCAGTCACGAGGCCGGGGTGAACTTTGGGGCCGTTTTAAAAGAGCCTCGAGCCCCTGGCTAGTCGATGGATACTTCCCCCCGATATTTTTGTAAGCTTCTAGGGCCGACGAAAACGAAGTCATGTCTTGTCGCGAAGTACTTACGGCCGCTGAGTCCTTGATCCTCCCCATGCTGTAAATCGCCCCCCCTAGAATAAGCCCAATGATTCCCATCACAATGACCATCTCGAAGAGGCTAAATCCACGAGCCATCCGCGGGGAGATCCCTTTGTTTCCTTTTGATTGAATTTTCATGATTTGGTTGAGAAGAACGTTATACTTATAAAAGCGCCGAAGGGACAAAAAGTTGTCGGTTGTTTTCAGAAAAACAACTCTTCCTTCTCGGCCGATGGCGCGAACGAGTGATAAAATCGACGAAAACCGCTAAATCACAATAATTTACCACCCGAAATCTCACATTTTAGATTAAAACGCGCTCTCGACTAGGTTGACATCCGGTTTTGCTCCCTCCTCGAGCACGATTTCCACTACATCATAGCGCCAAGAGATCTCGCGGCGAACATCCTGATTCTTTCCGGGGCGAACCTCTTTGCCAAGTAAACGTAGCCATTCCGTCGCTCCACGGGTGATAAGAGCCCGTTTTTCAGCATTCACGGCACGTATTGGACGGCCATAATCGCGCCGAGTTCTCGTCTTCACTTCCGCAAAAACGAGAAGATCGAGATGATCGCCGCCCCGCAGAACCAAGTCAACCTCGCCCCCCCTTTGGAGCACGAAAATTACGAAAAAGAACTTTCCAGCCAAGAGATTGCAGGTATCTCGCAGCGATTTTCTCGCCTAAAGCCCCAATTTGGTGCGGCGAAAGTTTACTCAGGCGGCAAGGACAGTTGAGCAACCGGCTGGAACGAGCGACGGTGGATTTCGCACGGACCCAGAGTCCGGAGGGCTTCAAGGTGAACTTTAGTGCCATATCCTTTGTGCTTTTCGAATCCGTAACCGGGAAAGCGAAGGGCCGCTTTCCGCATAATACGGTCACGAGTTACTTTGGCAAAAATACTGGCCGTGGCAATCGAAAGACTCTTTGAATCGCCCTTCACAATCCCCTCATGAGGAAAAGGGAAATTCGGAACAGGAAGGCCGTCGATCAGGCACATCCCAACTTCTACCCCTAGACCCTTCACCGCACGTGCCATCCCCAAATGAGTCGCTCTAAGGACATTCACTTCATCAACCTCCTTCGCCTCCACAAGACAAACCGACCATTTAATATCGGGGTTTTCGCTTAACTCATCATATAACGCCTCCCGCTTTTTTTCAGTTAGCTTCTTGGAGTCGTTAATCACAGGATGACTAAAATCGGGAGGAATAATCGCCGCCCCGACCGAAACCGGGCCTGCTAAGGGACCACGCCCAGCTTCATCCACGCCGATCACAATCCCGAAATCGGAATAACGTTTTTCAAATTCTAGGTCAGGCATCACGTTCAAGAAATTCGAGCTCTCTCAGTTGCTAAGTTCGCCTTTCTTGGTAAACCTGACCTCTGCGCATCAATAAATCCACTTCCTTATTTATGGGAAATCCCCCGAACGACCTCCGCCAATTTTAAAAAAAAATTCCGAGGCACCTTTATGCGATCCTTTTAGAGGAAAAGATCATTGCTCCATCGAGAGTCATCAGACCAATGCATAATCCGACCCTCTGAGACAAGTCGCTTGAGAGCACAACCAGTCACTACCGTGGGTCAATCTCTGGCCTGAATTCTCACTTGTGATCCCCCTTTTCGGATTTACGATCGGTTGTAATCAAAACAAGCCATTTGAAGAAAGACATCATTATCATAGGAGCAGGACCCGGCGGACTTACTGCAGCCATGCTTCTCGCTCATCGAGGCTATAAAGTCACCCTCCTAGAAAAAGAGGATCGCGTAGGTGGCCGAAGTGCTCGGATCGACCTTGGCCCCTACTCTTTCGATACAGGCCCTACTTTTCTTCACCAAAAATTCACCCTTGACGAAATCTTCGCTGAGGTCGGGCGCAAGAGCGAGGATTACCTCGACTTCGTAAAGCTCGATCCTATGACCCGGCTTACCTGGGGGGATGTGTCTCTTGAAACCAGCTGCGACCGCGAAAAAATGGCCGCCAATATCCGATCAGTTTTCCCCGAGGAAGAAGAAAACTTCCTCCGTTTCATGGACGATCATGCCAAGAAATTACGGACGATTTTTCCTTGTCTCCAAAAGTCCTACCAAAATCTCTCTTCCTACCTTGACCCGACTCTTTTTAAGGCGCTTCCACACGTCGCCACCACAAAGTCGGTGATGGATGTGTTAGGAAACTACTTCACCGACGATCGGCTCAAACTCGCCTTTACCTTCCAAGCGAAATACCTAGGCATGTCACCCTGGAAATGCCCAGGACTCTTCAGTATCCTCTCCTACATCGAATACGAACACGGTATCTATCACACCCAAGGGGGGCTCTCTGAAATCTCAGAAAGTATGGCTCGTGTAGTGGAGGAGGAGGGCGGCCAAATCCGTTTCAACTCCGAAGTAAAGGAGATCAAGTATGTTGGCAAGACCGCTGCCGAGGTCGAATTGACCGATGGCCAAGTCCTGTCGTGCGATCAACTGATTGTCAATGCGGACTATGCCTATGCGCGTAGTAGGATCTTCGGAGAGAAAAAGAAGCCCCACGAAGAACTCCTCAAGAAAAAATATTCATGCTCCACCTTCATGCTCTACCTTGGCGTAGACAAAATCTATGAAGACCAGCCACACCACCACATCATCTTTGCAGAAGATTACCATCGCAATCTAAATGAGGTCCTTGAGGGCAAGACAATCTCGAAGGATATGTCGATCTACATTCGAAATTCCAGCATCACCGATCCCACTGTCGCTCCTTCCGGACACTCTCAACTCTACCTTCTCGTTCCAACCGTCAACACCCGTCATGGTCACGATTGGGAAGCCGAAAAAGGAGCTTACGCGGAACAAATCATTGACCGCATGATCGAGAAAACAAACATGAAGGACCTCCGCGAACACATCGTCGAAAAAAGGGTCCTTACCCCAACGAATTGGGAGGACTCTAATATCTTTATCGGAGCGACTTTCAACCTCGCCCATACTCTGAATCAAATGCTCCACTTCCGACCGCAAAACAGGCTCAAGGGCTTTGATAATCTCTATCTCGTCGGAGGTGGAACCCATCCAGGCAGCGGGCTTCCCACCATCTACGAAAGCGCTCGCATCACCGCGAATCTCATCGATGAGGAATACGGCACGAAGCGTCAACGCGTCGACTTCGCTACCAAAATTCTCGAAGAAACCGCTAAGTAAGCTACTTCAGGAACTTTCGGATCCAGCGGTAGGCTTTTTCGTAAGGAGGTAACATTTCGGTAAAATCTTTTTTGATAAAGAAGCGCTTTGTCACCGATTTTTCGTAGCTGAAAGCCTCAACCCCAAACCTTCCCCGATACCTACCGTATCCACTCTCACCTACCCCTCCCAGCGGAAGCTGTAGTTGCGAAAACTGCTTCATCGTATCATTCAGACAGAGCGAACCTGAAGGCAAAGCCCTCGTCACCGCATTCGTGAAATCTGCCTGCCTGCTGAAACAATAAACCGCCAGCGGATTATCCATCTTCTCCAATCGCCCTGCGAGTTCATCCTGATCAGCGAACCCCACGATCGGAAACACTGGCCCGAAGATTTCTTCTTGCATCGCCGGGTGATCCCAGCCCGCATTGAGGATGATTCGTGGTGCTAGAAAAAACCGCTCCTCATCATCCTCACCGAAGGTCTTAACCTCACCTTCGCAAAGGGTCTTCACCCTTTCTACATGATTAGATGAAATCATCGCAGCCATCTCCTGCGACCAAGGGATTTCTTTTAGAACCTCCTCACACGCCCCCTCAAAATCAATCCTCACCTTCTCTTTCACTGTGACAAAATCCGGTGCGAAACAGGTCTGCCCTGCATTGAAAAACTTTCCAGCCAGTATCCGACGCGCCGTAATTTTCAGGTCTACTCCTTCATCTACGACACAAGGACACTTACCGCCCAACTCCATCAAAGTAGGCGTCAAAGACTGAGCCGCCTTGATCGCCACTTTCCGACCCACCCTCGTACTTCCCGTAAAAAAGATGAAATCAAATTTCTGATCCAGCAAAGCCTCCACGACCTCCGCCCCTCCCGTGACCACCTCAGCCCCACCCTGGTCAAAAACCTCCTCGATGATCTCACGTAAAACCCGCTCACTCGCCGGAGCCAATTCCGAAGGCTTCAACACAACTGTATTTCCAGCTGCAATCGCCGCGATAATTGGGCTAAGAGATAACTGAAAGGGATAATTCCAAGGAGCGATCACAAGGACCACCCCAAATGGTTCACGGTCAATCCAACTGCGGCAGGGCCAAAAATAAACTGGTGAACTCACACGGCGACGCCTCAGCCATTTTTTCATGTTTTTGTGAACAAGCCGTAACTCCTGCAGCAAAAAGTAATACTCCGAAAGATACGCCTCCATTCCCGGCTTCCCTAAGTCCTCAGCCAAAGCAGCCAAAAGATCATCGCGCCTCGAAAGCAAAACTCTCTCAAGTTTCGCCAAGGCGTCCCTTCTATCATCCAACCCGAGAAGGGCGCCAGAGCGAAAAAACTTCCGCGCGCGCCCTACAACTTCCCGAATTCCATCAGACATCCCCTCCAAAGTAAAATGCTTCGCCCTGTTGACAAGGGAAGACTCCCAACGAAGATGGACTTTAGTGAGAACCTCCAAAGTTGCAGTCATCGGCGCCGGTCTTGGCGGACTTTCTGCTGCCATCTCACTTCGCGCCGCTGGCTACCAAGTCGAAGTCTTTGAAAAAAATGAGAAAATCGGAGGGAAACTTAACCTATTCGAGAAAGACGGCTTTACCTTTGACCTCGGACCTTCGATTTTCACTCTTCCCCAGTTCTTTCGAGACCTCTTTGAGCGAGCCGGAAAAAGAATGGAAGACTACGTGCAACTCGACGCCGTGACTCCCCACTGGCGCAACTTTTTCGAAAAAGGGCCTTCTATCGACCTTTATCAGGAAAACGACCTCATGAAAACTGAGCTCGCGAAGCTCCCGGGTGATCTTGAAAAGAATTGGGCTGAACTCCAAGATTTCCTCGATTATGGACGCAAGCAATTCGGTGTCGTCAACGACGGCTACTTCAACAAGGGACTCGATAGTCTTTGGGAGTTTATCAAGCACTACAAGTTCAGCCTCATAGGTGGTAAGATCGACTACCGAGCAACCATGGCCGAATCCATTGCCAAGCGCCTGAGCGACCCAAAGCTCCGCATGATTTTTGAATACTTCATCAAGTATGTTGGGTCCTCCGCTCTCCAAGCGCCCGGCTACATGAACTTGATGCCCATTATCCAATACGACTACGGTCTTTGGTATGTTCGTGGAGGCATGTATCAACTCGCAAACGGCCTTGGGAAATTAATGGAGGAAATGGACATTACCGTTCACCTCAATGCCGATGTTCAAAGTATTACAAAAGAAGGAAAAAAGGTGACATCAGTCAACCTTGCCGACGGCACCTCTCATGCTTCGGATATTATCGTGAGTAATATGGAAGTCATTCCAGCCTACCAAAAACTCCTGAACGAGCCATCTGCCTTCACTCAAAAACTCGACAAAAAATTCGCGCCGGCCTGCTCTGGTATTGTTCTCCATATCGGAACAAACAAGCCTTTCCCCCAGTTGGCTCACCACAACTTTTTCTTTTCTGAGAACCAGCACAAGCACTTCAAGACTGTCTTTGAAAAGCAAGAACTTCCGGAAGATCCGACTCTCTATGTCGTTGCCCCGACCCGGACTGATGCGACTAAAGCCCCGACAGGTTCTGACAATATTAAAATTCTTCCGCACATTCCACCACTCCGTGAGGGTTCGAATATCACCCATGAAGACTACGTCGCTCTAAAAGAACGCTGCCTCGATAAAATGGAGCGCTGTGGCATCAAGGGGCTTCGGGAAAGCATCGTCGTCGAAGACCTTCTCACTCCAGTTGACATCGAAAGGATGTATCGTTCTAACCGCGGTTCAATTTACGGTGTAGTCACCGACTGGAAGCGGAACTATGGATTCAAGGCACCCAAAACTTCCTCTAAATATAAGAACCTCTACTTCACTGGCGGCAGCACAAATCCAGGTGGTGGAATGCCCATGGTGATTCTCTCTGGGCAAAACTGCGCTGACCGTATTATCGCGCGCCACCCTCTTTCGTGAGCCAAGCATTCTACCAGTGAACCCTTACAAAAAGAGATGTTCCTCACACTTCCAGTCATCGCCCTTCTGATTTCTTTCGCGATTCTCTTCTCTCTCTGCCGTCCACGCTACCTCACTTCAAAAACCGACAATGCTGGGAAAATTTCCATCATCATACCGGCTCGTGACGAAGAACATAATATTACAAAGCTTCTCACCTCCATTCGCAGCCAATCCAATCAACCATTGGAGATCCTCGTCATTGATGATCAATCGATTGACAAAACTGCCGAAGTGGCACGTGAGCTAGGGGCTACGGTTATTGCAGGAAAAGAAATGCCCGCGGGTTGGAAAGGCAAAACTTGGGCTTGCCAACAAGGAGCCGATGCCGCGGTTGGTGAATGGTATCTTTATCTCGATGCCGACATCACCCTCCTCGAGAATGGACTCGCTAAATTGGCAGCTCTTACCTCAGTTAAGGCCACCCATTCTATTTGCCCTTTCCACAAAATTCAAAGGCCCTACGAACAGCTTTCCGCCTTCTTTAATACCATCACCCTTGCCGGCGTCGACACCTTCGCAGCAACGCCATCTTCTCAGGGCACCCTCTTCGGCCAAGTCCTCTTAATTCATCGTGACCATTACCAAAAAGCCGGAGGCCACGAAGCGGTCAAAGATGAAATACTTGAAAACTTCCGATTCGCGCAACACCTAAAAGCCCAAAAATACGACGTCAATTTATATCTGGGTAAGGGAACCGTCGAGATGCGTATGTTCCCCCAAGGTTTTGCTCAACTCACGAGCAGCTGGAAAAAGGGCTTCCTTGCCGGCGCAGCTCAATCCCCAAAGCGCGCACTCCTCAATACCTCACTCTGGCTCACCGGAGGCATGATGCTGTTGGTGGCCTTTACTCTCATTCCCTTTGGAGATTCCACTTTTCTATTGGCAACTCTCTTGTGCTCATTTTGTTACGGTTTTCTCTCCTTCTTTTGCTTTCGACTCGCCGGCAACTTCTCGCTCTGCACAGCCCTCCTTTTCCCGATCCCTCTCTTATTCTATCAAATCCTCTTTTTTAAGGCTCTCCTTGATCAGAAGAACGGGGTGAAAGCGACCTGGAAAGGTCGCACCATCGATTAACAACACACCATGTGGCTCGAATTTTCCAACCTAACCATCATTTTACTCAACTGCCTTGGCATCCCCGCGGTCCACTTGGCGATCGCTTGGCTCTGCGAAAAATTCAGCGACCACCGTTTCATCC
>KB912119.1 GCA_000383735.1 Verrucomicrobia bacterium SCGC AAA164-M04 | reverse complement strand
GAAGTGGTTGAGGTGAGGCCTGGAGGTGAACGGGTGGGGTTATTGTTAGAATTTTTAGGAGAGCAACAAACTATCGAGGTCAGTCTGTATTCCTTAATTTTAGCGGGGCCAGAGATTCCCGCGGGTTGGCAGGAAGGAGACTCTACCTAGTTCATTTTTAATTGAACAAAAAGCGGTTTCATGCCTCTATCTCTAAACAGCTCGGATGTTTATTCGTCTTGGTCCATTCAATAACTCTCAAAAAGGTTTCACTTTCAGCGTAAGTGACTGACCAAGGGCGGTAGCGTTTTTAGCCTTAGATTTTTTGATTTAATACATCACCAATTTTAAATATTCGCATCTCTTAACTATGAAAATCTTTATTGCAGGGCATCGAGGGATGGTGGGATCAGCCTTGGTGCGGGAAGCACAGCTTCGTGGTGGTTATGAAATCTTAACGGCTGGGCGGGAGGAACTTGACCTCCTCAATCAAGCGGAGTGCCGAGCGTGGCTTGAGGATCAAAAGCCCGATCAGATCATCATTGCAGCCGCAAAAGTGGGCGGGATCCATGCGAACGCGACTTATCCGGCGGAGTTCATTTATGAGAATCTCACGATTGCCACTCATCTGATCGAAGGGTCTCGGCAAGCTGGGGTCGAGAGAGTCCTTTTCTTGGGTAGTTCGTGTATTTACCCCAAGATGGCTCCTCAGCCGATGCCGGAAGATTGCCTTTTGACGAGCCCGCTGGAAGTTTCCAACGAAGCCTACGCAGTAGCCAAGATCGCAGGGCTTAAAATGTGCCAGCACTACCGAGCTCAATATGGATTAAAGTATCACTCGGCAATGCCAACCAATCTCTACGGACCGGGAGACAACTACCATCCCGAGAATTCCCATGTCATTCCCGCTTTAATTCGACGCTTTCATGAGGCGAAGGAGCGGGGTGATTCGGAGGTGGTGATCTGGGGGAGCGGCACGCCTCGTCGTGAGTTTCTCCATGTTGATGATCTCGCGGCAGCTTGTTTCCACCTTCTTGATTTAGAGGATCCACCTGATTGGGTTAATTTAGGAGTGGGGAAAGATGTGACGATTCTTGAGCTAGCTAGCCTGGTGGCGAACACGGTGGGTTTTGAGGGGGAGATTGAGACTGACCCTTCTAAGCCGGATGGCACTCCTCGAAAGCTTTTGGATGTGTCGCGGTTGACGGAGAGCGGATGGAAAGCAGGGATCTCGTTAGAGGATGGTTTAGTGAATGCTTACGATGATTTTCTTCAAGCATTAGGCGACGGGGTCGCACGACTTTAAAAAAATAACTTATGAAAAAAGCACTTATCACCGGAGTGACCGGACAAGATGGTTCGTATCTTGCAGAACTTCTGCTGGAAAAGGGTTATGAGGTCCATGGAATCAAGCGACGGGCTTCCTCTTTTAATACGGAGCGAATTGATCATATCTATGAAGATCCGCAGGTTGAGGATGGCCGCTTCAGATTACACTATGGCGATCTTTCTGATACCTCAAATTTAACGCGTATCATCAGCGAAGTAGAACCAGATGAGGTTTACAATCTGGGGGCCCAATCTCACGTTGCAGTTTCCTTTGAGTCACCGGAATACACTGCGGATGTTGATGCTATCGGAACGCTTCGGCTCTTGGAAGCCATTCGATTTTTGGGCTTGGAGAAAAAGACCAGATTTTATCAAGCATCGACCTCTGAGCTTTATGGTCTGGTTCAGGAGGTGCCTCAAAAAGAGACAACCCCATTTTATCCCCGTTCACCGTATGCTGCGGCGAAGATGTATGCTTACTGGATCACAGTGAACTACCGCGAATCATATGGGATGTATGCCTGCAACGGAATCTTGTTTAACCACGAGTCGCCACGTCGCGGCGAAACTTTCGTAACTCGTAAGATTACCCGAGCACTCGCTAATATTTCGCAAGGAGTTCAAGCGTGCCTGTATCTTGGAAATATGGACGCTTTACGCGATTGGGGGCATGCCAAAGATTATGTGAGGATGCAATGGATGATGCTCCAGCAGGACGAGCCTGATGATTTTGTGATTGCGACAGGAAAGCAGATTTCTGTCCGAGAGTTCGTTCAATTATCGGCTCGTGAAGCTGGGATCAAACTCGAATTTTCTGGCGAAGGAATTGATGAAATCGCGACGGTAAAATCGCGGGATAGCGAGAAAGCACCCGCGGTGAATGAAGGTGACGTCATCGTGAAGGTGGATCCTCGCTATTTCCGCCCGGCGGAAGTGGAAACTCTTTTAGGTGACCCGACTAAGGCCAAGGAAAAGCTGGGATGGGTCCCGGAAATCACAGTCGAAGAAATGTGTGCCGAAATGGTGGCGAACGACCTAGAAGTGGCTCGGCAACACGCTCTTCTGGTGGAACATGGCCACGCAGTTTCGATGTCGCAGGAATGAAGTTATTAAAAAAATTAACAAAATGAAAATCGCAGTTGTTACTGGCTCAGCCGGACTGATTGGATCGGAATCCACTAAGGCTCTCCATGAAGCGGGGTTCACGGTTGTTGGAATTGACAATGACCTCCGCGCTTACTTTTTTGGGCAGGAAGCGTCAACCGATTCGACCAACTCTGAACTTCAAGAAAAGCTTCCAAACTACCGTCCCCGCAAGGTGGATATCCGTGACTTCGAAGCAGTAAAAGAAGTCTTTGAGGAGTTTGGATCGGACATCGAATTGATTGTTCATACTGCCGCACAGCCTTCGCATGATTGGGCGGCCAAGGAGCCGTTCACCGACTTTGGGGTAAATGCGAATGGCACTTTAAATCTGCTTGAGGCTACCCGCCAAATTTGTCCGGAGGCGGTCTTTATTTTCACGAGTACGAATAAAGTTTATGGTGACACACCGAATCATCTTCCTTTGGTGGAATTAGAGGAACGATGGGAAATTGAAAAGTCACATCCCTTCCATGTCGGAATTGATGAATCGATGTCGATTGATCAATGCAAACACTCTTTGTTTGGGGCCAGTAAGGTGGCAGCGGATGTCTTGGTTCAGGAATATGGTCGCTATTTTGGAATGAAATCTGGTGTCTTCCGTGGGGGTTGTCTCACTGGTCCTGCCCATGCTGGGGCTGAGCTTCATGGTTTCTTGGCTTACCTTATGAAGTGTATTGTGGAGGGACGGCCATACCGAATTTTTGGATATAAGGGGAAGCAAGTCCGCGATAATATTCACGCGCACGATTTGGTTTCCGCATTTCTGCACTTCTATGAGAATCCGCGGGTGGGAGAAGTTTACAACATGGGTGGCAGCCGCCATTCCAACTGCTCAATGCTGGAGGCGATTCGGATCGGTGAGGAGCTTTCAGGAAATAAGCTCGACTCCACCTATCTCGAGGATAATCGGGTTGGAGATCATATTTGGTATATCAGTGATGTCCAAAAATTCCAGAATCACTACCCAGATTGGAGCTACAAATATTCTATTAACGATATCTTAGGAGAAATTTACGAGGCCTGTGCTAGCAATACATCGAAATAGACGATTGTGACTCCGGAGAAGACAATCGAGGTCATCACCACTTCGTGTCTGGTGACGGATGCAGCCGATCTTACTGGGCGGATCGAAAATCAGATTCGCCATGATTCAGAGTTACCGTGGTCTATTGATTTTACGAACGTTCATATTGTCGCGATGCGAAAAGTGGACGAGGACTTCCGGGAGCAGACTTCAATGGTTGATTGGTTTGTCCCTGACAGCCAAATCCTGACATGGGCGGTGAGTTGGTTGGGAGCGAGAGGCAATGAGCGGGTCTATGGTCCTGCCTTTCTTGATTACTTCATTCGCAATGCTGATCTAGATTTGACTCATTATTTTTTGGGAGCCTCTCAGGACTGTTTGACTCAGCTTTTAAGGAAGTTGCAAGAGAAGCGCCCTGGCCTCAAGATAGTGGGTTCGCATGATGGGTATTTCAAAAACACCGATGAAGGTGCGATCAACGAGGAGATCAATCAATTAAAGCCAGATCTGGTGTGGGTGGGACTTGGAACTCCAAAGCAGCAGGATTGGGTCCATCGTAATAAGAAGAAGATCAAGGCCGGTGCGATTTTGGCGGTCGGGTTTGCCTTTGATGTCAATGCCGGAACCAAAAGCGATGCTCCGGACTGGATGGGAAGATTTGGAGTGCTTTGGCTTTACCGTTTTATTTGCGAACCACGTCGACTCTTTAAACGTTATGCGGTCTATAACTCGGTTTTTCTATGGCATCTCTTTCGTCAAGTGATGGTTAGGGATTGCAGCGGAAAGTGACTTATCCATGAATTTTGCGGACGTCAGGTTTTGGGGAATCCTAGCAGTTTCTCTTTTGGCGATTTTGGTTATCCGCGTGGTTGTAGTGAAGGTAATGCGCCCTGACCCGGGTCATTACGATCGGGCTGCACTCGCGATCACGGGGCTTGTCCTTTTGGGTTGTGTGAGCCTCCTGTCACTGGGAATTTTTGCTGCGGTTAGTGTGACCACTTACCTTGGCTTACATCTTATTTTAAAAACCGATTCGTCTCAGAAGCGTCGTGCAAAGTGGTTATGGCTTTTGATCCCTCTGCAACTTTCACCTCTATTATTTTACAAATATGGTGGGTTTTTGGGGAATGATATCCTTGGCCTTGAAAGCCGTTCTTTTACCAATGTTATCATTCCCGTTGGGATTTCTTTTTACACCTTTCAGTTGATTTCCTTTGCGGTCGATACCTTGAAGCGAAGCCAACCCCTACCGAGTCCATTAAACACTTTGAATTTTGCGGGCTTTTTCCCGCAGATTGTTGCTGGCCCGATTGAACGACGTGAGACGCTTCTCCCCCAGCTCGAAAAATTTCGTTTTCGCTGGGACAAAAAAGCGGTCGAAACCGGATTGACTTGGATTATCCTCGGTCTTTTTTTCAAGCGCTGTCTGGCTGACAATTTGGCCTTAACCCCGCTGGTCCATTCTGGAACAAATCCTTTTTTGGTTTGGCTGGATACTGTGATGTTTGGTTTTCGCATCTATTTCGACTTCTGCGGATATAGTCTCATGGCCTTGGGGGTCGCTCAATGTCTTGGGATAAGGCTGACGCTTAATTTTCGAAGCCCCTACGGGGCTTCAAATATTGCTGACTTTTGGCGCCGTTGGCATGTGACGTTGAGCACCTGGTTTAGGGACTATATTTATCTTCCTTTAGGAGGTTCACGCACTGGATTTTGGACGGCGAATCTTCTAATTGTATTCGCGATTTCGGGGATCTGGCATGGAGCAGGTTGGAACTTTTTGATTTGGGGAGGAATGCATGGTTTTTTCCTCTTGGTCTATCGTTTGCCGATGAAGGTAAATCTACCTCGTGCAGTTGGTTTTCTTTTAACTCATCTTTGTGTTTTCCTAGCGTGGCTTTGTTTTTATGAGACCAATATGCAGGAATTATTCCGCAAGCTTGGGTTGCTTCTGAATCCTGCCTCTTACGATGGCTTGGCAGTCCGATCATTTATTGCAGCCTGCTTATCTCCTAATGGTCTCGATGTTTTTGGGATCTTGGGAATTGTCGTTTGTGTCATTAGCCTCGAGATGTGGTCATTAAGAAGACAAGGTGAGCCCTATCGATTTCTCCGAACCAGAGGGGCAGCAGCCATTCTAATTTTTCTGACGGTAATTTTGTCCCCAATCTCGAACAACGATTTCATTTATTTTGCCTTCTAAGTTCCTGCGAATGATTCGCGCCAGTTTTAGTGATCGTCATCCAGCAGGAATGATCGCAATCGCGTGCGTTGCCTTATTGGTAGCAACAATATTTTCGTATTATCAGACGACACAGTGGAATCCTGAAATGCGGTTTTGGAAGGCCGCCGCCGTCGCCAAATCAGAATGGATGGATTCGTTAAGAAAATCGGAAGAGACTCCTGTGATTATTTGTCTTGGTGGATCAGCGACCGGTTTTGGAATTGACGCTGAATATGCTGATCGTGAATTGGGTTGCCGGCTCGTGAATTTTGGATTGCATGCGGGAATGGGAGCTGATGCTTTGACTGGCTTTGCACTTTCCAAGGCGAAAAAGGGGGACACGTTACTTGTGATGCTAGAACCAGAGTTGTTAACTGATAGCGAGATGGAGGCGGCGCTTGGGGTCCAATTTTCTCATGCGATTGGGGAGCGAGAAATTTTAAATTGGAATGGTGCGACTTCAAGTTTTCACCTGGCAAGCCTGAGGCCTGGGGCCTCGAATATTTTCGGGGTGATTGGGAAAATATTGATGGGGCGGCCAATGTATCGATATCAGCTTAGAGATATGCGCAAGGGTGGCTTGTTAACGACACCGGTCACTTCCGGGCTTGCTGCTCGTAACTCTTCGCCAGAAAGCTTGTCGGAGTCTGCCAAGAAACTTTTAAAGGATTTGGTGTCAGTTGTCCGGGAGCGTAAAATAGAAATTATTTATGGATTGCCATGGGTTTATAGCGATGAGGGAAACGCACATCTGGTCCGTCGAGATCGATCAAAATTTCTTAACGATGTTGAGAAAATCATGCCGGTGATTTATGAAGATGATTTTGGTGTAAGTACGGAAAAAATCAATTTCCGAGATTCACCCCAACACCTTTCAGAGACAGCAGCAAGGAGAAGAACCGAGCGCCTCGTCAAAATTCTTCAGGAAAAATTTGTGGTTCGCTAGGGACCCAATATGAGATTTTTAATACCGTTGTTAGATGGCCAATAATATTCATACCCAGTTTCATCGCTTCGTGTCTTCTGGCGAAAAAGAAGATCTTCTTGGGCAAAAAGGCATGGTTCTTTGGATGTATGGACTCAGTGGCGCAGGCAAATCTACAATCGCGGCTGCCTTGGAAAGGGAACTTCATAACGAAGGACGCTTCGTGGTCATTCTCGACGGTGATAATTTTCGACACGGCCTCAATTCGGATCTCGGATTCAGTGATGAAGATCGATCTGAGAATGTGCGGCGCGTTGCGGAAGTTGCTAAAATGTTTGCTTCGCAAGGAGTGATCGTGGTGGTCGGAGTGATTACGCCGAAACAGGCCCTCCGGGAGCTCGCAAAGAAGGTAGTCGGGGATTCTTTTGTTGAAATCTATATCCACGCTTCATTTGAAACCTGTGCTTCCCGAGATCCCAAGGGGCTTTACGCAAAAGTCGCTGATGGAAAAATCAAACAGTTTACTGGAAAAGATAGTGGTTTTGAAGAACCCGATTGTCCTGATTTGTTGCTCAATACGGAAGAGCTTGAGCCTTCAGCAGCGGTGAAAAAGATTAAAACACTCTTGCCAGGACTCTAAACTGACCATAAAGCCACCTCAGGGCCTTAAACCTGATTAATCTGACAAACTTAGTTAACAAATGTCTAATTACAATCTAAGTCATCTCAACCAATTGGAAGCAGAGGCGATTTTTATTCTCCGTGAGACAGCGGCGCAATTTGAGAATCCGGGCCTTCTTTTCTCGGCTGGTAAAGATTCCATTGTGATGGCTCACCTAGCGCGGAAGGCCTTTTATCCGGCGCGGATTCCCTTCCCTCTCGTTCACGTTGATACTGGGCATAATTTTCCGGAGACCATTGCGTTCCGTGATGCCTACGCAGAGAAAATAGGAGCACGATTATTTGTGGGTTCAGTCCAAGACTCGATTGATAAGGGAACAGCAGTGGAAGAGACAGGTGCTAATGCCTCGCGCAATAAGCTTCAGACAGTGACTCTTCTCGAAACAATCGAGGAGCAACAGTATGATGCGGTTCTCGGCGGCGGCCGTCGCGATGAGGAGAAAGCGAGGGCCAAAGAGCGTTTCTTTTCCCATAGAAATGACTTTGGAGAGTGGGATCCTAAAAATCAGCGTCCTGAGCTTTGGAATCTTTTTAATGGGCGTAAGCAATCCGGAGAGCACTTTAGGGTCTTCCCCTTGTCCAACTTTACCGAGATGGATGTTTGGATGTATATGCATCGTGAAGGAATCGAATTGCCAAGCCTTTACTATGCTCATGAGCGCGAAACAGTGAAACGAAATGGAGTGATCTTGTCGGTTTCGGAATTTGTTCAGCCGCGTGAGGGTGAAACAGTTGAGGTTAAGAAGATTCGTTTTAGGACGATGGGAGATGCTACGATTACTGGGGCGGTTGAAAGCAGCGCAGACACGATGGAGAAGATTATTGAAGAGGTCGCTGCGGCGCGTCAGACCGAGCGTGGCAATCGTGCAGATGACAAGCGATCTGAAACAGCGATGGAAGACCGAAAGAAAGAAGGCTACTTTTAAAAATATGAGATATCCTATCCACCTTTTAACCATGATGTTCGCTTCAATGACGGTTTGGCTTCCGGCATTGAGTGTTGAAGATTTGCAGTTTTCTTATGAAGCGGCTGTCCTTGAGACAAATGAGGGCCGCGACGAACAGCTTGGAACATTGAATCAACGTTATCTAACTGCTTTATCTAAATTGCAGAAACAGGCCCAAAAACAGGGAACCTTGGATAAAGCAGTCGCTATTAAGAATGAGGGGGTCTTGATTGAAGAAAAAACTTGGCCAATGCCTCCTGTTCCTCAGGCCGCTTCTAAAATTCTCCAAGGCCCAAGAGGGACTTACTTGAAGGCTCGATTTGGGATTGAAAAAGATTGGGCGCTAAAAACAGTAAGGCTGGCCGATAAAATGGAAAAAGCCCTTAGGGCAAAAATAGTGAGTCTTACGAAATCCGGGAACCTTGAAGAAGCCCAAGGAGCTCAGGTGCTTCTCAAAAGGATCCAAGAAGATCCAGAGCTTGCCAACGCACGTGAGCTACCTTCCAGAGTGATGCAGAGCGGAAGATCCCGCGCTGGGTTTATCGTCCGAAGAAATGGTGATGATCTGGAAGTTCTGGTTAGGTATGATAGTGAGGGTAAGATTAGCTTAAAAAGTCCGGTTGAAAATGTGGTTGAGAAAACGGGTGGCAAGCGGGAAAAAGGAAGGACAAGTGCTCGAACATTAGGTGAATTTGTCGGGATAGGAGCTGAGACTACAGAACGACATATTGCCCTAGATTACACTCCGGAAGATGGAAAGTTAACTCCAGACGAAGTGATTGGAGTCGATGTCAGTTTCAAAAAAGACGAGGGAACAATTTATAAAATCCGGAACGGCTCAAAAAATGCCTATCTTGGGTTTTCAAACCTCCTCGGGACTCTATCCTCACCTGCGACCTATCGCATCATTGGAGAACTCAAAGTTCCTAAAGAAAATAACACTCTTTCGGGCCTCTTTTTTAAACATGGAAATTCAACGGGCACTATTGTTGGGGAGGAAATTATCGGGTCAGGGAATTGGGAAACCGTGATTAGGGAAGGTGCTGGAGGGTCGATTTTGCCACTTTTCCGGATTCACTTTTCCGGATTCAAGCTCTCTGACATCAATAGAGCCTGGGGCGACAAAGTTGTCCTGAAGAATCTCCGAATTGAGTTCATCAAGTTTTCGGCTCACATCGTCGAGCAATATGGCGATTCAGGAGAAGCAATCATTGCTGAAAAAAATCCTTCGAGACAAAGGCTCCTCGTAACAAATGGAGTTCTTGTGGAAGGCCTTTAACTTTAATTTTTCGATTACTACTTATGGATCTCCTCCGCTTTACGACCGCTGGCTCTGTGGATGACGGCAAGTCCACCTTGATTGGACGATTACTCTATGACTCCAAGTCAATCTTTGAAGATCAACTAGAAGCGATCGAGGAATCTTCCCGAAAAAAAGGAGATGAAAACGTCAACCTTGCCTTGCTTACAGACGGACTCAAAGCTGAGCGTGAACAGGGAATTACGATTGACGTCGCTTATCGTTACTTCGCCACTCCTAAACGAAAGTTTATCATCGCGGACACTCCCGGTCATATCCAATACACCCGAAACATGGTGACTGGGGCTTCAACTGCCAACCTTGCGATCATCTTGATTGATGCCCGTAAAGGTGTCATTGAACAAACAAAACGGCATTCATTCATTGCGAATTTGTTAAGCATCAAACATGTCGTCGTTGCGGTCAATAAGATGGACCTCGTCGATTACGACCAAGGGGTCTATGATGAGATCGTAAAAGACTATCAATCGTTTGCCTCGCGTCTCGACAACTTGGTGGACATTACCCCAATCCCGATTTCAGCACTCAACGGTGACAATGTTGTTGAGAAGTCTGAGAAGATGTCTTGGTTTGAGGGAAGTAGCCTCCTTTATCATCTTGAAAATGTGTATGTCGGGGGAGATGAAAATCATGTCCAAGCTCGATTTCCGGTGCAATGGGTGATCCGTCCACAGAGCGATAAATTTCATGATTTCCGGGGCTTTGCAGGTCGGGTTGCTGGAGGTGTTTTTCGACCAGGGGATGACGTCACCGTATTGCCATCTGGCTTTAGTAGTCGAGTCAAAGAAGTGTTTCAAGACGGTGAAGAGATGGAAGAGGCTTTTGCACCTCAGTCGATTACCATAACTCTCGAAGATGAAATTGATATTTCACGGGGTGACATGTTGGTGAAGGCGAACAACCCACCCAAGCAAAGTCAAAATTTAGAAGCGATGATCTGCTGGTTTTCAAATCAGAATTTAAATCAGCGTGCGAAACTCATCATCCGGCACACCACGCGGGAGACTAAAGCGATTGTGCAAAAGATGAGTTATAAAGTGGACATCAACACCTTACGCAAAGAAGAGGATTCCTCGTCATTTTCACTCAATGAGATTGGTCGAATTTCGCTGAGAACGGCAGCTCCCTTATGTTATGATTCGTATAATAACAATCGTCAGACTGGATCATTCATTCTCATTGATCCGGGAACCAATGAGACGGTCGCTGCGGGAATGATTGTTTAGATAAACTTGGAAGGTCTTGTGGAAAATTATTAATTTTTATTGTGACCTTCAATATGCGGAAAATTTTGATGATTTTTAGCATACACAAAACCTCTACTGAGGAAAAACCAAGGATAGACCAATCTTGTTTTTCGTTTTTAATTCTTCTAAACGATAAACGTCGTATTATTTAGGTCTTATTTTTCAGATAGAGGTCACATTCTGTTGCCAAAAATTTTCAACTCGTAAAAGTTTTATCATGCGTTTTCTAGTCACTGGTGGATCTGGCTTTATCGGATCCAATCTCGTTCGTCTACTCGTTGAAGAAAAAGGCGAATCCGTCATCAACCTAGATAAGCTGACTTATGCCGGCAACGCCGAGTCACTTGCCGATCTTGAAGATAATCCGAATTACACTTTCGAGAAAGTCGACCTCTGCGATGCCGCCGCACTTAGCGCAGTCTTCGCGAAGTACAAGCCAGACGTCGTTATGCACCTCGCCGCTGAGAGTCATGTCGATCGTTCAATCGACGGACCAGGTGAATTCATTCAAACCAACATTCTTGGCACTTTTAATTTGCTGCAGGCAGCACTTGGTTATTGGCGTAGCTTGTCCCGAATAGCTAGTAAAAAAGTGGATGATCCTTCGAACCTTCCTACTCAAAAATCGTTCCGATTTTTGCACGTTTCCACCGACGAGGTCTATGGCTCACTCGCGCCCGATGCGCTAGGCTTTTCTGAAACCACTCCATACGATCCACACTCTCCGTATTCTGCGTCGAAGGCGGCCTCTGATCACCTCGCTCGTGCGTGGGCCGATACTTACGGTCTTCCGGTCCTCGTGACTAACTGTTCCAATAACTACGGCCCGTATCAATTCCCCGAAAAATTGATCCCCGTCGTGATTTTGAAATGCTTACGTGGTGAGCCTATTCCTGTGTATGGTAAAGGTGAAAACATTCGCGACTGGCTATATGTCGCTGACCACGCCGAAGCTCTCTACACCGTCGTAACCAAAGGCCGCGTTGGCGAAACCTACAATATCGGCGGCAATAACGAGCGGCAAAATATCGAACTCGTCCGCACATTGTGCTCCCTTATGGACGAGCTCGCTTCGGGAGGAACGATCTCCGTGTCGTCTGCAAAGCAGCAAGCCTCGACGCCAACCATGAGCAATCTTGGATCCAAATCTTTCCAAGATCTGATTACTTTTGTAACCGACCGTCCGGGGCACGACATGCGCTATGCAATCGATCCAACAAAAATCCGCGACGAACTTGGCTGGGAGCCAAAAGAAGACTTTAAGAGCGGCTTCCGCAAAACCGTCCAATGGTATTTAGAGAACCGAGAGTGGACCGACCGTATTTTAAGTGGGGATTACAAGTTGGAGCGATTAGGGACAGAATAGTTCGACTTCTTAGCCTAGCGGAGTCGAAAAAACTCTTTACTCGGACTGAGTGGTAAAGTGCTCCGGTCGAACAACAAAAATGTTATTTCGCTAACCGTATAAGTTGTTTAAGTGGGCCCTGTGCTAAAATAAAGAATTTAGATTTTGACTGCAGAAGATGTTAATCAACTTGATGGGCTGAGCACAAAGCGCTCAACTAAAATTTTAAACTACCTCCTCGAATTAAGCGGAGCTCTAAATTCGGACCAAAAATTTTAACGAAATTTCGCATGAAAGGAATAATACTCGCCGGTGGTGCTGGCTCTCGTCTCCACCCAATTACACTTGCTGTATCTAAGCAGCTCATGCCGATCTACGATAAGCCGATGATTTATTACCCGCTGTCGGTGCTGATGATTGCTGGAATCAATGAGATTTTGATCATTACCACACCCGAAGATCAGGCAGCGTTTAAACGTTTGCTGGGCGATGGCTCTGGGCTTGGGTGCCGTTTTGAATATATGGTGCAGGAAGTGCCGAATGGTTTGGCACAGGCATTTGTTCTAGGTAAAGAATTTATTGGTGACGATAAAGTGGCACTCGTACTAGGCGATAATATTTTCTATGGTTCTGGCTTTGGTGAGTTAGTGCGTCGTCATACTGATCCAGATGGTGCTATGGTGTTTGCCGCCCCAGTCCATGACCCCGAACGTTATGGGGTGGTCGAGTTCGATGAGAAGAGGCAGGCGATTTCTATCGAAGAGAAGCCCGCAGAGCCGAAGTCAAATTATGCGGTGCCTGGCCTGTATTTCTACGATAATGACGTGGTGGAAATCGCCGAAACCATCGAGCCCTCTGCTCGCGGGGAATATGAAATTACCACTGTGAATCAAGTGTATCTCGAACGCCAGAAACTAAAAGTCGGCGTCTTCAATCGTGGTATTGCCTGGCTGGACACCGGCACTTTTGCGTCGCTGAATGAGGCATCGACTTTTGTCCGTGTGATTGAAGAGAGGCAGGACACTAAAATAGGTTGTATCGAGGAGGTCGCTTACTACTCCAATTTTATTGATCGGGAGCAACTTCTTGCTTTGGCGCGGAAATTGAAGAAATCTGGATATGGGGCTTATTTGAAACGAGTTGCAGGATAAGTGAGTAAAAATAAAAAAATTCATCCTATGACTGATGTCCAGTCCAAAAATATTGGAGAAGGCACCTCAATTTGGCAGTTTTGTGTAGTTTTGCCTGGGGCGAAGATCGGAAGTTACTGTAATATCTGCTCTCATTGTTTCATCGAAAACAATGTTACGATTGGTCATCGAGTCACCGTGAAGTGCGGAGTTCAATTATGGGATGGCCTTCAAATTGAGGACGACGTATTTATCGGCCCCAATGTGACTTTCACTAATGATATGCGTCCACGCTCCAAGCAATACCCGGACGAATTTACCCCGACCATTATTCGTAAGGGGGCTTCAATTGGGGCGAATGCTACAATACTTCCTGGTGTTGAGATTGGGGTGGGAGCGATGGTCGGAGCAGGTGCTGTCGTTACTAAAAGTGTTTTGGCGGGGACGACAGTCGTCGGTAATCCGGCTCAAGAAATTAAAAAATGAAGCCGACAATAATAAATTTCGAACCGCTCGGTGATGCTCGGGGCAGCTTGGTTGCCATAGAATCTGATATCGGAATTCCTTTTCCGATACGGCGAGTTTATTATATTTTTGGCACTAAGGAAGGCGTGGAACGTGGCTTTCACGCTCACAAAGATCTTCAGCAAATTGCGGTCGCGGTGACGGGCTCTTGTGAAATAATTCTCGACGACGGCGAGGAGCAGAAAAGTGTTCTGCTCGATCGTTCAACCAAAGGGCTTTATATAGGTCCCGGGTTTTGGAGAGTTATGTGCAATTTTACACCAGACTGCGTTTTACTTGTTCTGGCTGATCGGCACTACGATGAATCTGACTATATTCGCAGTTACGACGAATTTTTAGAATGGAAAAAGAAGTAATCAAGTTTCTTGATCTTAAGGCGGTCAACGAGGCATACCGTCCAGAAATTGACGACGCGATTCAGCGCGTCTTAGATTCTGGCTGGTATTTGCTGGGGAAAGAGGGCGCTGCTTTCGAGCAGGAGTTTGCTGAATACTGTCAGGCGAAGCACTGTCTTGGAGTGGCAAGCGGACTGGATGCCCTCATTCTTATCCTGATGGGCTACCGCGAATTAGGGCTCATAGAGGAAGGTGATGAGATAATCGTTCCGGCCAATACTTATGTTGCTTCCATTCTTGCGATATCTCGGAGTGGTCTTACGCCCATTCTTGTGGAGCCGGATGAACAGACCTACAATATCGATCCTACTTTAATAGAAGAAGCTATCACCAAGCGCACGAAGGCAATTATGGTAGTGCACCTTTACGGGCAGTGTGCGGATATGGACTCAATCAATGAGTTGGCAAAAAAACATGACCTTAAGGTCATTGAGGATGCGGCGCAAGCTCATGGCGCGACCTACAAGGGGCGCCGAGCCGGTTCGCTCGGGAATGCGGCCGGTTTTAGTTTTTACCCAGGGAAAAATCTTGGAGCACTTGGAGATGGCGGCGCTGTTATCACGAGTGACAGCGCGTTAGCAGAAGTTGTTACGGCATTACGTAATTACGGATCGCTTGAGAAATACTATAATAGATATAAGGGCATGAATAGTCGCTTAGATGAGCTTCAAGCTGCTGTCCTTAGAGTGAAGTTGAAAAATCTTGATGTTGATACGGAAAAACGTCGCCAAGTCGCTGAGGATTATCTTTCAGATCTAAAATCAGACACGTCTGGTCTTAAATTACCTCATGTCGCTGATTATGGAAAACCAGTCTGGCATCTTTTCGTGATACGTCATCCGAATCGCGATGTGATTGCTGCGCGACTCGCTGAGCAAGGAATACAAACAGTAATTCATTACCCAGTACCTCCTCATCAACAAAAGGGCTATCCTGAGCTACACGGGCTGACTTTACCGCTGACTGAGATCATCCACCAAGAGGTTTTAAGCCTCCCGATCAGTCCAGCAATGGATGATGATTCTACTCGACGAGTCGTTGAGACGATAAATAAATCACTTGTCTAAGCCGAATACAGATGTTGAAGCTTGCCCGCCAAGCGAGTCGACGGAAGATCGTGAGAAATCATATGGATCGATCTTGAAGTCGTCGTCGATAGTTGGCGGTGCAGAGGTGTTCAACTATGTAATCAGCCTCTTGCGTGTGAAAGCTGTGGCGGTTTTACTTGGGCCGACAGGTATTGGGCTATTAGGGCTCTATAAAAATTTACAACAGTCTTTGTCTACTCTCGCGGGTGCGGGTGTTTCTTTCAGCGGCGTTCGTGAGATTGCTAAGTCTGAGGGAGATGCTGGCTCAGAAACAACCGCACGAGCCGCGTATACAATACGCTCTGTAAGTCTCGTTTTAGGGCTATTGGGCGCTTTAGTTGCAACTACGCTCGCGCGACCGCTGAGCCTTTGGGTGTTTGAGGATCAGACCCAAACGCTGAGTGTTGGTTTGTTGGGAATTGCAGTTTGTTTTTCGGTTATCGCTGGTGGACAAAAAGCGTTAATTCAAGGATTTCGGCGGATTACGGATTTGGGAAAGATTCAAGTTCTTTCTTCTTTATTGAGTACCGTATTGGCGCTGGGGCTCTATACGTGGTTGGGACACGATGGGATTTTGCCGGTTTTAATTCTGACTGCATTTTGCAACCTTTGCCTAAATTGGTATTTCTCACAAAAAATTGAATTGGTCGCTACTCAGCTAAGTTTAAAGGAGGTTTTTGCTGAAGCGAAGCCCTTGCTTGGATTGGGCTTGGCCTTTATGTGGGCACTGCTTTTGGTTACCTTAGTTGACCTATTTATAACCTCTTTCATTCTCCGTGAGCTTGGGATGAATTCTGTCGGAATTTATCAGGCGGCGTGGGCGACTTCTGGCTTGTTTGCGGGCTTTATTCTGAATGCGATGAGCGCTGATTTTTATCCACGACTGACGGCGTCGCAATCCGATCATCCTGAGATGGTACATCTCATTAATGAGCAAACTGTAATTGGTGTTCTATTGGCACTTCCTGGTATTTTAGGAACTCTTGCTTTTGCGCCTTGGGTGATAACGCTGCTATACTCTGCAGATTTTATAGAGGCTGCTAAGCTCTTACCCTTCTTATTATTAGGTGTCTTTGGCCGCATTATCACTTGGCCCCTAGGTTTTGTGTTTCTTGCAAAGGGGGCGAAGAGCCATTTCGCGGTGATTGAAACAGTGATAAACATAACACGTGTTTTACTCGTAATATTTTTAGTCAAGGAATGGGGCTTACGTGGAGCGGCGATTGCATGGCCTCTCAATTATATGATCTATTTTTGTCTTATGTATCCGTTAACTTCCCGCATGATTAATTTTAGTTACCAGTGGAAAAGTTTACTTCTTTTTATCCGCGCTTTCCTCCTAATCGCAATAAGCTTTGTATCAGTTTATGCGTTGCCGAAATTTTGGAATACCAGTATTGCTGTGGTTATACTCGCAGTAGGAACGATCTTTAGTTTACGAACCTTGTTAGATTTCTTAGGGCCAGGGCATCGAGTTACTAGGTTAATTAGTAGATTGCCATTCTTAGGCTGATGATTTAAATAGCCGATTTCTTTTATCTAATATGTCGGGAATGACTTATAAAATATTGAGAAAAAATTATTTGCGTGCGTATCAAAAAGCCTTGCAACGTGTGGATAGGCTTATTGATAGAGATAAGCTAGAGTGGGCGCTTCGGCATGCAGAATATGCCGCCTCAATCGCATGGCATCGACCAATTTTGCCTGAATTTATTGATAGCCATCTTGAGGCAGAGATCGAGACAATCGCATCTAAGATCATACGGACCCATACATTTCCGAGACAGACAAAGGGTGACCGTTGTAAACGGGTGGTTCTTTACAATGGACAAATTATTGATATTGGGGCTTTGACTGAACAATATCTAAATTATTTTATAGATAATAATTATGAGGTTTTATTTTTGGTCCAAGACGTAAGAAATACGGTGAAAGGGCAGAAAATGTTACAAAGACTCGAACCTCTTTCTAATGTAAAAGTAGTAATACTTGATTCAGGTTCACATATCTCGAAGATTAGGCAATTGCATCGGACAATTATTGGATTTGACCCAGACTTTAGCTTTCTCCATTTTTTGCCAAATGATATCGTAGGGTATGCCGCATTCTCTAAGCTTATTGGGCGGCCACGTTATTATATTGTCCATAACGACCATACTTTTTGGGTTGGAAAGGGATGTAGTGATTATTTTTTAGAATTCCGCCAGTTAGGGGCCCGCCTTACAATGGAGCGCCGTGGAATTTCGTCGAGCCAAATAGTAAAAGCCCCCTTTTACCCGATTCATAGTGTAGTGTCCTTTCAGGGTCTTCCTTTCGATCCGAGCGATAAAGTAATAGGACTTTCGGGGGCACTTTTGAGCAAATATTTTCGAGATCCCGAGTTGAAGTATTTTCAGAGTATTAAGAAATTGCTATATGCCCATGAGAATTTCGTCTTCTGCCTCTGTGGTGCAGGAACGGTTGAAGAAGTGGATTGGATCGATCGCTTTATCCGATTAAATGACCTTGAGGATCGGTTTTTTTATTTAGGGAAGCGCGATGATTTCTACGAATTAATTGGAAAGGTTGACATCTTGTTCGAGTCTTATCCACAGAATGGTTGTTTAGTTGTCCTATTTGCAACTAGCCAAGGTAAAGCTGTTGTTGGTATTGGAAGTGAGAACTCTTACCCTGGCACAACAGGTCAGTTTTTGGATATCGAAAATTATCAGCAACCTTTAACATTTGAGGAATTTGAGGGAGAAGCTACCCGCCTGATTAATGATAAAGATTATCGTTTTGAAAATGCTGAAAAGTTTTCTGATACACTTTATAATCAACCAAGTTTTTATGCAAATCTTGCCCAAGTCATAGATCGCGGATTTTCTTATCAAGAAGAATTATCTTATAAACAGAAGAAAATAGTAATAAAATTTGAGAATTACGACATCGAATTAAATAAGGAGCAGAACGTTACCGAATTTTTATTGCGCCTGAAGTACCGAGCATATTTTTATGGTAAATTGATGAGCCGTCTTTGTGATGTACTTTTGACCCTACGTTTTAATGGACTCAAGATTTTGATGAGACGGGTCCAAAAAAAGATCGGCTGTTGAAGGTTAGATGGTAATTGGCTCTAAACTGTGTTAGCTATCTCAAGAAGTTACATCGTGTCGTTCGTTTCTCTTCGATAAAAAATTCAAGGGTCAGTGGAGCACTTCCACAAATAAGATTTCATAATCGTAGGGGGGAAGATATGGTAGCCTTTTAAATCAAGGCAATTATGAATGTTGCTAAACCAAGAGACGATTGAGATCAGTAGGTGGCAAGGCGTGATTGCGAACACAGTAAACGGGGGGCTATCAAATAAATCTGGAAGACGTCGCGGATAGTGATGACTTTCTTGGAAGATTTTGCTAAGTGTGTAGTAATTTCAGCCGCGACTTCCATTATTATGAACTTCTTGGATATTTAGGAATTCAGGATTCGTCTTGAATCTTTGGCGGAAGCAAACTTCGGGGAAGCCTTTCGGGTTGTAAGCGACAAGAGAAATCTAGTAATTTTTCGAAGGTGACTAATAAAAATCATGGGTTGAACGTTCCGAGTCTTCTTAGATACTGTCTCGGTAGCTGAAAATCTTCTATCGGCAACTCTAAGCCGTGTGGGCGTGAATTTTCTTTGCGCCCCAAAAAATACTTTCTTCAATTTAAATTTTATCTTGCGATGAAAAACAAAATCACCTTTGTAGCGCTCCTTGTATTTATTAGCATCGGATCCCTTTTCTTCGGTTCGGTGATTGGTCAGTCACGTTTTGTTGATCTCTCGATTTACGGATTAGTCGCCCTCTTTTTTCTCTACCTAAGTTTTCTCTATAAGTTTACTTGGCAAATCGTTCTCTTTCTCGTCTGGAGTGGCGTGAATTTGAATTATGGTTTCCGGCTAACCTCCCAACATTATGCGGCTGCCATTTTGCTGCTTTACGGCATAATCATCTTCTTATTGCGTAAGAATCCCTATCCAAATCCTTACTTTCTCAAGCGGGTGAATGGGAAAAGCTTATTTATTTGGTCGGGTATCTTACTTTTCTATGGGACCCTCACTTTTGCTTTAAATAGGACAATCCCATTTGATGGAGGTAGTTATAACACAAAAAATATGTTAAAGGCGTATGCTTCGACCTTTGCGCCGGTTTTGGTCCTCTTTTTGGCAATTCGAATGCCCTATACCTTCCGGGTGGGTAAGAATGCGATCTCCGCTATCATTTGGATTCTTGCCATTGGTTTGGTTCTTAATTTTGCTAATACAATTCATCTTTTCCGGCAAGGATATGGTGGTATGTCCATTCTTGCCGACGAGTCCGCAGATGTCGGGATGTTTTACATTCCTCTCATCAATGCGACCTTGGGTGTTTTCACGATGCGTGTTCTTGCGCCCACGGCAGTTATTTTTGCTTTCGCTTTTCTTTGTCAACCAGGTTGGTTCAAGGCGCAGACGCTACTTTTGAAGGTTTTAGTAGTTTCGGTTTTGGGTCTGGGTCTACTTGGCTCGGTGGTAAGTGGAGGCCGAGCGGCAGTCTTGCTTTCATTAGTGTATGCCGTGATTATTGCTTTTCTCTACCGTCGGATAATTCTCATCTTTGCGTCGATGTGTTTGGTATTCCTCGTTGTTTTATTCGCGAATATCTTCTCAAAATTCATTAACAATGACATGCCTGTTTTTGTGGCGAGGCCTCTTCAATATGTGATGATCGAGAAAGGAAGTTCGATGAGATCGATTGAAAACTCTTCAGACTATCGCAGTACTCTGTTTGTTGAAGCACTCAAGGAGTGGAAAGATGACTCGCGGGTCCTTCTTTTTGGGCGAAGTGTTTATACTGCGATGGATTACACGGAGGTGAAAAAAATCGTAGGAGATAAAGAGTCTTTCTTAATGGTAAACATAAATTCTGGCACTTGTCATGCCCTCCTTCCATCTGTCTTAATCCAGTACGGAATCTTTGGAGGTGTGCTTTATTATTTAGTTTATTGCATGATGTTTTGGTACTTTTTGCGTAGTTACCAGGTTGCGAAACGTGATGGATATTCTGAGGAATTGAGGATCATTTCTTTCGTTCTGACGCTTTCGACGGGGCTAGGAATCATCACCGCAACTATCGGAGGATCATGGTTCGGCGCTTTCCATATTTTGATGGTCATCTTGATTAAAAGCATAGCTGCTAGGGACGAGATGGAATATAAAGCCACTCAAGAAGCTGAAGAGAGAGCTGCTGCAGCTCCGCTCGGTTCTGAACCAAGCTCGATTGGTGCTCGTCCGGGATTTGCGTGATCGTAGGCGGCCTGCTTGTTAGCTTTTTTATGAGACCCTTAATTTCTGTAGTTAGCGCTTCTTGGAACCAAGGCAGACATCTCGCTGAATGTCATCGGAGTATCTTGCCTTCGGAAGGTGGTCTTGTTGAGCATATCGTAGTCGATAATTGTTCGGATGATGAAACATCTGAGGTTCTGGATCAATTTCCTGAAATTGTTAGAATTATTGAGAAGGATCGTGGTCAAAGTGAAGCTCTCAATAAGGGATTTGCGATGGCTAGAGGAGAATGGATCTTATGGCTGAATGTGGATGATTTCCTACTGCCTGGTGTCATCGATAAAATGTTAAAAATATTACAATCTGGAAATGTCGATTTTGATTTGCTGTATGGACATACTGTATTTGTAGATGCCGCAAGCAGAACGATGCGGACAATTTATCAACCAATTTGGCATTATTGGATGACCGCGATTGGTTGTTATGCTGCTCCATCCACGGGATCGTTGTATCGTCGTCGGGTGTTAATTGAAAACCCCCTCGATGAGAACTTTCACATGATAATGGACACAGAGTGGATGCTGCGGGTAGGCCGCCAGCTAGGGATCAGACGATTAAATTATAGAACAGTTTCATTCCGGATCGATGATAACAAAACTGCCGATCATATTCAGTCAGGCGAACTCACCCCAAGACATCGCTCAGAGAGAGAAGCGCTTGCAAAAGATTATCTAAATTATGATGAAAATGAGAAGAGCTCGTTGATTGGCCGGTTGTTGATCAAGCTAGCGCGTAAATGCACGAGACTATGGATTCTGGGAGATAAATTTATTTCGAAAATGTTTCTACTCAAGATCGTTCCTCCCACCCAAAAATCTGAATGAAAATTCTCCATTTTATTGAGGGTCGTTGTAATCCAGACACCGCGAATGGTGTGGATAAGACGATTTATTTTTTGACTCGGGAGCTCGCCGCCTTGGGGCACGAAGTGCATCTCATTTCCGAGACTAAAAAGGATCCAATTGAGATCCCAGGCGTATCGATTCATCGGGTAGAGCCGTTTCGTAACTGCTTTTCTTGTCCTCCAGAGGTCAGAGAAATCGTAGATCAGGTTCAACCAGATATAGGTCATTTTCACTCTGCTTATGTGCCGGGAAATATTAGTTTGGCGAAATACTTGCGTGGAAAAGGTATTCCTTATGCGGTGACTCCAAATGGCAATTGCGCTCGGGTTTTGCTCAAGCGTCGTCCTTGGATAAAGCTCCCCTACAAATATTTTTTTGAAAGACCCTATATGAACCGGGCTGCTTTTGTTCAATCGGTGGGGGATCGAGCCGAAATTGAACATTACGGGATTAAGGTTCCGATTGTTGAGGCGCTCAACGGAATTGATCTCGAAACGTTACCCGAGAAGGTGGATCTGGAAGTCATAGAAAGGACCGTTCCACGCTTTCAAGAGCGTTTTGTGTGTGTCTTTGTGGGGCGGCTTGATATTGAGCAAAAGGGTCTTGATATGCTAATTCCTGCGGTGGCTAGTTTGGGTTCTGATGCTAAGAATCTCGGGATCGTTCTGGTTGGTCCGGAATGGAAGGGTTCTGAGAGTCGGATCAGAGAAATGATTCGGGAAAATAAGATTGAAGATTCTTTTCATCTGTATGGGCCGGCATACGGGAATGAAAAATTTGATCTTATGAAAGCGTCTGATGCCTTCCTCTATCCGAGTCGTTGGGAGGGATTGCCCTTTGCAGTGGTTGAGGCCATGGCAGTCGGGCAACTCTGTTTGGTGACCCCGGCTTCCGACCCCGCTGGGTTGCTCGTTAAAGAAGGGGGGGGAGTCGTCTTCCCTGCAACAACTGAAGGGATTCGAGAAGGCTTGATAGAAGGCATGAATCTTAGTGCCGATAAGCGAACTTCGTTACTTCAGATTTCAGCTGATATCGTCAGTGACCATATGACGTGGAACGTGATTGGCCGTATTATTGAGAAGAGTTATTATAAGGTCTTGAAGTCAGATTAGATGGGCTTGGAATTCGAAAAGATCTCCGCGCTTGAAGATGTGGCCCGCGAACTGAATGAATCCGGACTTCGGTGGGCTGTCACGAATGGTTTGGGTGGATATCCTGACAGTATTGGGCGTGACTTAGATTTGATTATTGAAGGCTCCTTGAATGTTGCGGTTGGTCATGTGATCAAGGTATTGGAATCGGCTGGGTGGGTTGTTTTGCCAAATCGTCAGGGTTGGATTTGGTGGATTGTGGCCTTTCGCGAAAGCTCAGATGGCTCACTGATTTCTCTTCAAGTCGATCTTTTCAAGCACTTGCAGTGGGCTTTTACCTGGGTGGTTGATAAAGTTGGAAACAAGGAAGATTTGATTCGCAGAGGGCCATTTTATGAAGATCCGGCAGCTGCGGTAGGTAAGCGCTTTATGCTTCATGCTTTATCAACGGGAGTAACCAAATTTCGTGAAAAACCTACTTACCTTGATTTTTCAGAAAGAGAGCTAGCGGTTTTACCTTCAATTCTCACAAGGCTTTCGGGCCGTCATTGGCCCGAGCTTGTGAAAGCAGTATCTAGCAAAGATCTTACTTTGTTAGAAAGTGAGCTCGTTTCATTTCGGAGAAGGTGCTTTTTAAAGGCTATCTGGACTAAGCGTCCAATTGCCCGTCTTGCGAGCGCATTCCAAAAACAGTGGGTGGTAAATCTTTTTCCGCGACAAGGGGCCCCGGTGATTGAGCTTACTTCTGGAGATGATGGTGAGTCGCGAAAGTTACTTGAGAAAATTACGGAAGAATTTCGCAAACTCGTTTATCAGGACGTCCGAGTTGTTGAAAATTCATCTCAAAAAAAGGCGAGGCATTGGTGCCGACTTTCCTGTCTTCAGGTTGTTTTAGTTTTTGCAAATACCCCCGTTCCCGCCGGGCTCAAAGCTGAGATTACGGTGGCTCGCGATGAAAATGATCAGATTTATTGGAAATCCCAAGGGCTCGATTCGCGGAGCAACTTAGAAAGCACTAAAAACTTGAAAGTATTTTTGCTCAATTTCTTCAAAAAAAAATCCAGTATATTGAAGCAACGATATTCTTCTGTCATCCGAGCGGCTCGTTATTAATAAGCCTCATTCCGATTATGAAAATATTCTCAGCCACAGCTTCGTTCCTAAAGATTATCAATAATAGAGAGGTTGCCTTGTCCTTGTTGTAACAAATCTCCTTCCTCTTAGAATTATTTTGATGAAATTGATAAGACACCTGAGTTGCCCTAGATTACCTAAATTTAAGAGAGCTGAGTTCACCTCTATTTTGGTTCGATAAGAGGAGTCCCGATTAAAGTAGCTGAGGGTTTTGACGAATTGATTATTGAAACAAACTATTCCTGGTTCATGACTAAAAAGAGAATTATTGATTTTGTAGACGTTCCCGGAACGATTCTGCTAAGACCACATGATTTCGATAGCGAAGATGAAGGGGGTGATTATGATTTTCTTGAGGTTGGTGGTGATCAATTGGGTCTGAGGATTGAAGAAAAATTAGGGACTCCTCTGGTTAAAATAACTCGGACATACGTCCATCAGAGATACTATGAATGGGGACAGATTGATGTTCTGCCATCGCTGGAGTGGAATGGATTTAGATATGCTGATACGGAGGCCGTGATTGCCGCAGCAGTCGTTGGGCCGGATGGGATCCGAAGGCCTCGGTTGGGTCATGATGGCTTCATTTCCTGGCTAACAAGTCTACTTTGGGGGGGGTTCTACAAAGAGAAATATGATGAAATAATTACGAGGGCTGCACATGAAGATCGCGATTGTTTTTATCAAAGTCTTGAATGGGCGCTTGGAGTTGGATGGGCCGATGAAATGATGGAATGGGCTTTGAGAGGTGACGCGAGAAAGAGTGCGAAGCACGTCAAGAGTATTAGAAGGGCTCTTAAATGGAAACAGTTCAGGAGATCCGGAGGCGATACGATTTGCGGTGTTGTTCGACATTGGTGGTGTGAAGCCCTCCATCACTTAAAACCTCAACTGCCGATGCTTGCATTTGTGGGTCCGGATGGGAGTGGAAAGTCATCGGTCATTGAGGGAGTTTCCGAGAAGCTGAATCACATGGGATTACAGCAGAAATTTTTGCATTGGAGACCGTATGGAGTCCAAGGTCGTGAAGATTTGGGGCAACCGGTAAGTAATCCGCATGCGGATCCACCAAGAGGGTGGCTCTCTTCGACAGTCAAATTAGGAGTCCTGTTTTGGGACTGGTGGCTGGCTTCGCTTACGGTGCTGAAGCACGCTCGCGCAAAAACGTCTCTGGTTATTTCTGACCGTTACTACAATGACATGTTGGTAGATCCGGTCCGATACCGTTACGGCGCGGGTCTAGGCCTAGCTCGCCGGGTCTTTAAGATATTCCCCGAACCGGAGCTTGTGTTCGTTCTGGTTGGGGACCCGGAGATTATTCTTCCGCGGAAAAGGGAAATTCCCATGGATGTTCTTAGCCAACAGTTGGTTCTCTACCGGAATTTGGAAAGACGGCTTGGAGAGCGAGCGCGATTGATCAATGTCAACGATAGCCTTGAAGATGTCATCGAAGATGTCTTTGGTCACTTAAAGACTTATTTACGGGGAGAAAAGAAGAAGTCATTTGAAGCTGACATGAGCCGGCATTTACGGGTGGCTCAGTTCGTTCCGCACTATCCTTCGGTTGAGGGTATTTCCGCTTATTGTCGTGGTTTGTCCAAGGAAATGAATCTCATTTCTCCACGTAGCTGTCCTGTCATTACATTGAGGACAGAGCTTAAGAATCTATCCGGAGATGAGGAATTACTTCATTACCCCCATGATTCTCGGAATCCCATGAGCTTGCCAAAAAATCTAATTTTGGATCTCGAAAACAATGTTCATCAGCTTGATGGAGTGGTGTTTCATGGGGCCTATCACCCCAAAGTGGGAATGCTACGTCGTCATCTAACGCGGATTGGTATTCCGTTCATTTTTGTGCCGCATGATCCCTATGTCCCTGAGCTCACTCAGCACCATGCTTTGAGGAAGTGGGTTTTTTGGCACGTCTTTGAGAAGAGAACAATCAGAAACGCAGTAGCGGTTCAGCTATTGGCTGGTGAACATGAAAAGCCGCTCCGCGAACTGGGATTTGATATTCCTACAGAGGTCATCCCAAATGGCTGTGAACTTGAGACGATTTCAGAAATTCCAGACCAAGTAAGAATACCCGGAACGGGGGATCGCGTGCGCATTCAGTTTATAGGAAGAATGGATCGTAATCACAAAGGATTGGACTTGCTAGTTGAAGCCTTCGGCCAGTTCGTGAGGGAGGAATCTTTTAATGAGGTTGACCTGATCCTCACGGGTAATGATTGGGAGGACAGAGAAGAGTTAGAGAACCTGTCTTTGAAGTTGGGTCTGAAGGGCCGGGTGTTCTTTACCGGACCCCGGCCCGAGCACTCGCTAGTCATTCATTCAGAGGCAGATGTCGTGATTCTTCCTTCTCGTTTTGATGGGTTTGGTTTGTGTATTGTAGAAGCGATGCTCGCAGCTCGTCCGGTCTTGGTCTCAAAACGTGCCGGGGTCTCAAGCCATGTTGATGATGCGGGTGGCGGCTGGTTGTTTGAGCCCACTGTGGAGGGTATAAAAGATGGGCTCGTGGAAGCCTGTCTTACGAGATCGGAATGGCCGGGAATGGGCGAGGCCAATCGTGACTATGTGGTTAATAATTTGACGTGGAAACAAGCGGCTGAAAAAACTCTTGATATGTATCGCCGGCATTTCTGATGAAGATGGACTTAAAAGATAAGGGAATCTTGGCGCCTCTGGGTTTTGATGAACATGGAGATGATTCGTGGAGAGTTCTCAGGAGAGGAGGACATATCCTTCTCTTAGTTCCGGATTGCGCTGCATCAGTCAGCAAGGGATTGCAGCTATATCGTCCACAAAGACTTCCGGCTCGCTTGTTTGTTGGTGCGGTTTCGAGGTTTCCATTTGGCCGGTTATTCTTGAAGCGAATTAAAGGATCCATATTAAGCGGCGCTGCCATTCAAACTGTGCTTGATACAACAAAAGCCACCTTGGTCTGTCTTCTTCTTGGAAACCCCTCTCAAGAGGAACGGCGAATCATCCTCCTTGCTGAAACTGGAACCGGACATCATTTTATTATTAAGTTGGGTTGGGGTGTTCTTGCGGTAGAGAAGATATCTCGGGAGCGAAAATTTCTGGAAATGAATGCTGGAAGAAATGCTGTCATCCCTTCGCTAACTAATGTTTGGAGCGAGAACCAATGGGAGGCTTTTGCGATTCCTTACTTTGATGCCCCGGGAGATGTTCCTTTTGAGAAGGTCTGTGAAGTCCTTAAGTCTTGGTGTCCTGATTCCCCTGCTGTTCAGCTCTCGAGTTTGGATGAATGGATGGGAGTAGTTTCGCAAATTTCGGATGAGAAGGAGCGCGAATGTTTGATCAATCGGTCCGCTGGGCTGAGGATCAAAAAATCGCTGAGTCATAGAGATTTTGCTCCCTGGAATGTTCTTTCCTCTAAAAATGGGGATGTGTCCGTTATCGACTGGGAGTTTGGAAGAGATGAGGGTGTTCCGGGATGGGATCTTGTTCATTATCTGTTTCTTTCGGCCCATTTGGTTGACCGTCTTCCTGCGAGCGAGGCGAGTATTCGTGTTGTCAATTTATTAGAGTCAAAAGCTAAGTGCGTGGAGCTTGTCAAATATTGGGGTTGGGCTGGGAATGTTGATTTGCTGGTTAAAAGTTATTTTTACTCAATGAGTGAGCAGTTGGAGAACTTTGCTGAATTAGCTGGGGAGGTTCATGCTGCCTAAAAATTCTGGATGAGTTATGAAAGACCGCCCCGTCATATTACTTTCCGCATATGGTTGTGAACCTCACAAAGGTTCGGAAGGAGGAGTTGGTTGGAATTGGGCGTTACAGCTTGCCAAGGGTAGCGAGGTCCATGTGGTGACCCGAGAAGCACGACGGCCCGCAGTGGAAGCTTTCTTAAATGAGCATGGGCTCGAAAATCCCAAATTTATTTATGTCGAATTGCCTCAGTGGACCTTGAAATTTAAAGAAACTAATCTTGGAATGAACATTTACTATATGTTCTGGCAATTAGCTTGTTGGTGGAAATGCCGGTCTTTAGTAGACGAGCTTGAAGTGGATATCGCTCACCATGTTAGCTTTATGAGCCTTACTCGTGGGTCGTTTGTTCCTTTTCTGGGCGTAAAGTCGGTCATTGGTCCGATTGGGGGATTACAGACGGTTCCGAAAGCGGCAAATCCAGTCATAAGAAGTCGTATGATGGAGGCTATTCGAACAGTGGCCGTAAAGTTTTTTCGTTTTAATCCGGTAGGACTTTTAACGGCCTGGAAGGCTGATTTGCTTGTGATGGCAAATGGGGCCAATCAGAGGGTCATGCCCAAAGTTATTCGAGATAAAGCTGTGACAGGTTTGCAGATAGGGACTCCAATTATTGCAGCTCGGCCTTGCCCTGATCTGGAAGGTCCTATCGTTTTTCATTGGTCGGGGCGTTTTGTGGATCACAAGGGCCTTGAACTTTTAATACGAGCAGTTGATTACCTTAAAACTAATTTTCCAGACGTATACAAGGAGGTGAGAGTGGTTGTCTCGGGAAGTGGGCCTTTGGAGAAATTTTATCGAGATTTGATAGCCGAGCTTGGACTTGAAGAGGCCTTTGAGTTTCTTGGGTGGGTGACGTTGGATGAAATGAATGCGATTTGGGATCGCAGCCATGCCTTTATTTTTACGAGCCTCCGCGAGACAACGGGAATGGCTCTTCAGGAGGCGATGATGAGGGAGGTCGCGCCTATCGTGATCGATAATGGAGGTCCTGGTGAAATGGTTACAGATGAGAGTGGGATTAAGGTTGCTGGGGAAAACTTAGAAGAGCTTGTGTCTCATTTGGCGAACGCGATGATAGCCTTGGCACAAAACCCTGCACGGGGAATTGAAATGGGCGTAAAAGCGCGTGAGCGTGCCCTCAAGCACTATTCATGGGATGCTGTGGGATCTCAAATGCTAGATCTTTATAAAGCCCTCTTAGACGGCCAAAAACCCGAATTGAAATGAATATATTTCAAACATCTACCGCTTTTTATCCCAGTATGGGAGGAGCCCAACTTCATTGGTTTACGATTGGGAAGATGCTGGCAGAACGAGGGCATACTGTGACGGGTTGCGGGCAGTGGAAAGATCATCGGAATCGCTACTTGATCGACTCAACCTTAAAGGCTCCGTGGGGTGACGATGTCTATGAAGCGGGCCCCATTAAGGTTCATCGTTATCAGCCGAGTGGTTTTGCGAGAGCTTGGATGGCTCCTCTCTTACCCCTCTGCCTGCCTTTACCTGAGATTGGTTATCCCCTCATCAGCCGTTATTTCGCGGGCAAGATGAGGCAAATGGATTTTAAGCCTGATGTTGTGATGAATATCCGCATCGGGCGGGAGCATTTTTCTTGGGCGTCTTATCATGTTGCCAAAAAACGGGGAGTGCCTTTCGTCATTTGTCCAAATTATAGCCCACGGATGCAAAGTAAGTTTGGGCAAGTAGTGATGCGGAATTTTTTTCGTCTCCTGCGAGCCGCGGATGGTGTGGTGGTATTTACTCCTGCCGAGCGGGATGAGATGATCCGGCTCGGGGTTAAATCAGAGAATATTCTTTTAATTGGGGTTGGACCATTGCTTGCAGATGAGTGGGACACTGGAGCCTTTCGCCGGGACTATGGCATTAAGGATAAGATGGTGCTCTTTCTGGGGCAGAAGTTGGAATATAAGGGTTTCGATACCCTGATTGAGGCGGCCCCCAAGGTTTGGGAAAAGCATCCTGAGACAAGCTTCGTTTTTATTGGGCCCCATTATCCTGGAACGAAGGAGGTTTTTGATAAGATCAATGATCCAAGGATCGTGGATATTCCAAGGATCGATGCTTTTGATCCGATAAAAGTGGCTGCTTTAGATGCTGCGAATGTCTTTGCTCTCCCCTCACGACAAGAAGGAATCGGGGGAGTTTACATTGAGGCATGGGCGCTTAAGAAGCCTGTGATTTCATGCAAGATTCCCTTTCTCACCATCCGTGATGGGATCGATGGAGTGATGGTCCAGCAAGATGCAGATCTTCTAGCAGACAAACTTTCATGGTTCCTTGACCACCCGGAAGAGGCAGAAAAAATGGGGCAGGCGGGATTTGAGAGGGTTCAAGATGAATACAGCTGGGAGCTTATTGTCTCCAAGGTTGAGGGATTTTTTAAAGAACTGATTAAGCGCAAACATTAGCAAATAATGGAAAAGAAAAAAGTAGTTGTCGTTGCTGGCACGCGACCAGAGGTCATTAAAATGTCGTCAGTCTATATGGAGTTACAGCGGTCAGATTTGTTAGAGCCTGTCTTTCTTTCGACGGGGCAACATCGTGAGATGTTAGCTCAGGCTTTTGGGGCTTTTAATCTAGTACCTGACCACGATCTAGAGTTGATGAAGCCTGGCCAAGATCTTACTGGTTTGACCGCGCGTGTTCTGCAAGCGGTAGGCGCGTATCTTGAGGAGACTCGTCCGGATGCCGTGTTAGTTCAGGGCGATACGACGAGCGTCTTAGCATCGGCCATGGCGGCCTTTTATCAGAATATTCCGGTTGGGCATGTTGAGGCTGGGCTTCGGACCTACGACATGCAGTCGCCATGGCCCGAAGAAATGAACAGGCGTCTGGTTTCTCCACTTTGTCGTTGGCATTTTCTTCCGACCGATGTGAGTAAGGCGAATCTCTTAAATGAGAAGATTTGCGAAGCCAGTTGTCATGTGACGGGAAATACTGTGATCGATTCGCTTTTGTGGATGAGCAACAAGGTGAATGCTGAAGAAGATCGAACCGTGGCGGTGGCGGAGCGACTCAATATCCCGGTCTTTTTTCGGGAGAATTTCCTAGAGCAAAAAGATAAGCGTTGGATTCTTGTGACGGCCCATCGTCGTGAGTCGCACGGAGGTGGGTTCGATAATATTTGCAAGGCACTCCGGCAGTTGGCGGAAGCTCACCCCGAGGTGGGAATTCTCTACCCGGTTCATTTAAACCCAGCAGTGCGAGAGCCCGTGATGGAGCAGCTCGGAAACCACGAGCGGATTGCTTTAGTAGAACCTGCTGGCTATGAAGATTTTGTTTGGCTGATGAATCGTTGCTACTTTGCTTTAAGTGATTCTGGTGGAGTGCAGGAGGAAGCCCCAAGTCTCGGTAAACCAGTCTTGGTAATGAGAGATACCACCGAGCGTCCGGAGGGAGTCGAAGCTGGGACTTGCGAATTGATAGGGACCGACCCTAAAAAGATTGGTACGACAGCTCGTTTGCTTCTGGAAGAGGACGCTGAATATGAGCGGCGAAGCCAGCTCAAGAATCCTTATGGTGATGGCAAAGCTGCAAAGCGAATTAGGACAATTCTTGAAAACTCACTATAAACAAAAATAAACTTAGGACTTATACACTTATAAATTTAATGGAATTCATCGATCTAAAATCCCAGCAAGCTCGCATCAAAGCGAAAATTGATCACCGTATTCAAGATGTCCTGCGCCATGGACGTTATGTGATGGGGCCTGAGTTGGATGAGTTAGAAGAACGGCTGAAAAATTATGTAGGCACGAGACACTGCATCGGAGCTTCAAGTGGCACCGATACCTTGTTGATTGCTATGATGGCATTGGGGATTGGGCCAGGAGATGAGGTGATTACGGTGCCTTTCACATGGATTTCGACAGCCGAAATGATTGCGCTGATTGGCGCGACTCCTGTGTTTGTTGATATTGATGAAACGACCTGGAATATGGATGTTTCAAAACTGGAATTGGCAATTACCGAAAAGACGAAAGCTATTATGCCGGTTGGGATTTTTGGTCAAACTGCTGATATGACAGGGATCAACGAAATTGCGTCCCGGAACGGAAATCTTCCAGTCATTGAAGATGCCGCGCAATCCTTCGGTGCCACTCATCATGGCAAAAAGTCAGGTGGGCTTTCGACGATTGGATCAACCTCATTTTTTCCTTCTAAACCTCTGGGTTGTTATGGAGACGGGGGAGGGCTGTTCACTAATGATGATGAGTTGGCTGAAAGAATGCGCCATATCCGGGTGCATGGCCAAACGGAAAGGCACCATCATCCCATCTTGGGAATCAATGGTCGCCTTGACACATTGCAAGCTGCGATCCTTCTGGAAAAACTTGAGATTTTTGATGATGAAATTTTGAGAAGACAGAAGGTGGCCCAAGCTTATGGAGATGGAATTAGAAATTCATCTGTTACGCTTCCGAGAGTGGGGCCAGGGAATACCTCCGTTTTTGCTCAATATACGATTCTATCATCGAATCGTGATGCGCTTTCGGCTTCTCTGAAGGAGGCCGGAATTCCTTCCGTGAGTTATTACGCAGTACCACTTCATTTGCAGCCTGTCTTTGATGGCCTTGGCTGTAAGAAGGGCCAATTTCCTGTTACGGAAGATGTGGCATCACGTGGCCTGAGTTTGCCAATGAATCCATATTTGAGTGGAGAAGAGGTAGCTGCTGTGTGTGACGTGATTGTAAGTGCAGAAGGTTAGGCATTAAAAAACATAAAAAGCTTTAAAAGTGAAAAGCGGTTCCCAAGGGGACCGCTTTTGTTTATCTAGCCTTCAGTTTAAATGATTGAGATCACGATGTCTATACGCTCCAAGACTTTTGGCTGTTTGGGCTTTGCATGTATCACCATATCGTTGATTCACACCGCTTTTGGTCAGCTTGATTTTGACAATGATGGTCTTAGCGACCTTTGGACTGAAGTCTATAAAGCACAAAATTTATCAGCGGATGCTGATACGGATGGGGATGGATACAGTAATCGATTTGAAAGTAAGATTGGTTCTGACCCTTTCGATCCGGAATCCTATTTTGGGCTAAATAGTTATCGGTTTGAGGCAGATAATACTCTTTTAATTTTTGATTTTCAGACGATCAAAGGAGTAAGGTATTTTATTGAATCAGCGGGGAAAATAGGACCAGAAGCTGTTTGGAGAACTGATACCGTGGTTGATTCTAACGATAACGGCTCCCAGATCATCGAGCAAGTTATTGATCGGGATTCTGACTCAACTCGATTTTTCCGGGTGAGGCAGGTCATTGACGAAGACCGCGATGGTTTGACCTCATGGGAAGAATGGCAACTTGGATTAGATGATCAAGATTCCCTGAGTAACGGAGGAGAAGACTCTGATTTCCATTGGGCTGTTGATCGTCATTTGACTGGGCTTGATCTCGAATTGCGCGATTCTATTGTAAAAGTTGTATTTGGCCTAAATATCGAGGTGCGCGAACCCGTTGTATTTAAGGGGGTTGATCGTACCCCGGAGGAGGTTTCTAGATTTCTAAACCAGGCGACTTTTGGCCCGACTTTTGATATGATACAGGATTTCCATAATTCTGGTGAGTCATTTGCTGCTTGGATTGATTCTCAAATTGCGATGTCCCCAACTTTGATTACCGAGTCAATAGAAAGGGAATTAATGGGTGGAGCTAGTAGAAATCATCAATTGTTTCACCGGGGGTGGTGGCGGGCAACGGCAAAGGGGGCCGATCAACTTCGTCAAAGGATGGCTTTTGCGCTCAGTCAGATATTGGTTGTTTCAGGACAAGGTTCGGATGTCGTGAGAGGAAGCCCTGAAGCGGCAGGGGCCTATTATGAGATCCTGCAAAATCAAGCGTTTGGAAATTACGCAGATTTACTGGAGGCTATTACCTATAATCTCGGAATGGGAACCTATCTGGGGCATCTAAGAAACCAGAGCGAGGATCCTGAATTAAGAATCTTTCCAGACGAAAATTACGCGCGGGAGTTGATGCAACTTTTTTCCATTGGCTTGTGGGAATTAAATGAGGATGGGTCGAGAAGACGCGACTACATCGGGAATCCTATTCCAACTTATACGAACTTTCATATCACAGAGTTAGCCAAGGTGATGACCGGATTTAACTGGGGCGGGACCAATAGTTTTTACGAATATAAGAACCGGCCTGATCTTCCGATGACAATCTGGGAAACCCATCACGAGAGGGGAGAAAAATTTCTTGTTAATGGTGGATATCTTCCCGCTGAGATGGAACCCGCTCATGATGTCCGACTTGCTATTGAGAACTTGGTAAATCACCCCAGCGCGGGCCCCTTTATCGGGCGATTACTCATCCAAAGATTTACAACGAGTAATCCTTCGCCTGCCTATATTCGCAGGGTTGCTCGTGCATTTTCGGATAATGGAAAGGGGATTAGGGGTGATTTAGGAGCCGTAATTAGGTCAATCTTATTGGACCCCGAAGCTCGTAGTCAGTCTATTAGTCGAGGAGAAAGATACGGGAAAATGAGAGAGCCCTATCTTACTTATGCTCATCTATCTCGTGCATTTTCGTCAAAAAATGCAGATGATGTTTTCTACATTCTTACCGATGACCACCTAGATTATTTTGGGCAGAGACCATTAATGTCACCCACCGTCTTTAATTTTTATTCGCCAAATTATCAGCCAGCAGATGAAGCGGGCGAGGGGGATTTTTTTGCGCCCGAGTTTGAGATTTTGACGCCCCTGCGCTCGGTGCTTTGGCCGAACTTACTTAGGAAAAATATTGAATTAGGTTTTGCTTACTCTCCAGACTTTACTCACCTGACAAGGGACCATGATTTCAAAATCGAACGTGCGCTGGTTAACCATCCCGAAAACTTAGTGGATCGCCTTGATCTAATTTTTACTTATGGAACTTTGAAGCAAGAGACGAGACAGATCATTTTGAACATGATGAATGATGCCGGATTGGACAGTGATGAAAAAAAGCTATGGACAGCGATTTATGCGGTCATGACTTCTCCCGAGTATGTGATTTTGAGATGATGAAGAAAGAAAACCATCGTGGGAATAGTGGATACACAAGGCGTGATTTTTTTGGTGAGGCTAGCTGTGCTGCCCTTTCTGGTAGTGCTGCTTTTAGCAGTATTCTGAACCTTAGCCTTTTGGGTGACCTGGCCGCTGATGAACTACCGGTAGGAGACGACTACCGAGCGCTGGTCTGCGTCTTTCTCTCTGGCGGGCATGATTCCTTTAATATGTTGGTGCCCAGAGGTGCGGATAAATATCAGGAATATGCCGAAATCCGTCGAAATCTTTCCCTCTCGCGTGATGATTTATTACCACTCTCTGATCCAGAGGAAACCGAGCAAGAACTTGGTCTGCACCCCGAGCTTCACAAGACTCGTGATGCTTTTGACAGTGGAGATCTGGCCTTTGTGGCAAATGTAGGGACTCTTCAGCAACCTGTAACAAAGGATAATTATGAATTATCGCCCCATCTTTTACCAGATGGTTTGTTTTCTCATGCGGACCAACAAAAGCAGTGGCATACCTCTCTACCAGATCGTTCATCGACCAGTGGTTGGCTCGGAAGACTTTCTGCGACACTGCAAGATTTGAATCAACCTGAAAGCTTTGCATCTGCAATCTCAGTTGCTGGTGTTAACCTTGTTCAAACATCTCCGGGAGTCTTACCTTACGTGATTGGAAATGAGGGGAGTAAAGGATTGGCTGATTGGAACAACCCAAATTGGGCGGTTGGAAGGTCAGTAGTGAGTAGCCAGCTTGATTTAGAATATGAAAATCTTCTACAGCAGATCTTTTTGAGCCGGAAGAAAGATGCTTTAGAAAGAAACAAGGTGTTTTCTGAGGCAGTAGAAACTGTCGACCTAGAAGGTGTTCAAATTAGCGGTGGTTCGTTGGGGGATCAGCTAAAGATGGTTTTAAGAACTATCCGGGCAAGGACGGACTTGGGTGTACGTCGCCAAACATTTTTTGTGGAATTAGGGGGGTGGGATTTGCACTCACTATTAATCAAACCTCATCGTCTTCTTTTAAGGCAGCTTGATGATGCCCTCGGTGATTTTCAAAAAGCTTTGAATGCTGATGGGCTGTCGGATCACGTGACAACATTTACGGCATCCGACTTTGGGCGGTCCTTGACCTCTAATGGTCAAGGAAGTGACCATGGTTGGGGAGGTCACCAGATAGTTGTGGGGGGCGCTGTTGATGGGGGCCGGATCTATGGAGATTATCCTGAGCTTTATGAGGATAATCCTCTCGACGTTGGGAGAGGGAGAATCATTCCAACAACTTCCGTTGATGAGTATTTTGCGGAGCTAGCTTGTTGGTTTGGGGTGTCGCGGCAACAGCTACCGATTGTGATCCCTAACTTGAACCGTTTTTACGATCTGACTCGGGGGGAGCAGCCACTTGGGTTTATGAATCTCGGCGAGTAACATGAAAGCGACGTTTGTTTTTCTAGTGGTTTTTTTGATCGGCCTAATTTGCCTTTTCCAAGACGATGAGCTTGCAAGCTCGAAAATTACAGAGCCGATTGAAGAGACACCCCTAGACCAAAAAGGAAAGAATCAGCTTATGGTCTTATCTGATGCACCTTTTGCAAAAAAATTTGGGCAAGGACAATTGTCTATTCACGAGGAATTAGATCTGATTCAGTTAGCGTTTCAGGACTATCGTTCTTTTGTCAAAAAAGGATATCGTCGACCGATCGGAGATAATCGTGATTTTGTCGAGGCGATGACGGGGAATAATTTTTACCGAATTGCTCCTATTCCACCGCGACACCCAAGGATTAATCGCCGTGGTGAGCTCACTGACCGGTCGGGTAATCCTTATGCGATTCACCCTTTGTCAAAGGATGCCATTGAAATCCGCGCCGCCGGAAAAGATGGAGTCCTCTGGACTGAAGACGACGTTGTCAATCTTACGCTCGCAGGAAGAGAGCTGAAGAAGAGAGTAAATAAACGTTAATTGATTACTAGAATGCGAGGCGGTAAAAACGAGGGCCGCCCTCGTCTGGAATGGGCGCGACCATTCTGCGGTAGTTTTCTGGGAGATTCGTCTGATCAGAAGCTGGTAGTATTTCCGGCGAAATTGTTGTCCAGATTTTCAGATTTTCACTTGTTTCAATTCTATATTCGAGGCCAGGGCCAGCTGCAATGGGTTCCCAAAAATTTAGGTAAAGTTGGCCTGTTACATCATGAGTTATCTTAGGATATCCCGGAGGGATGGAAGCGTTCGGTTCGAGGATGGAATTACCGAAAGCGCTCTCAAGGGTATCTGAGAATCCATCTTGGTCGAGGTCGTCGATATCAGGGATGCCGATGATTAAGCTTGCGCCTGCTGAGGAGGAGACTTTGAGTCGAAGATCATTATTTTTAAGGCCGCTTCCTTGAGCCCCCGATGGACGAAAATGTATTTCGGAAACAATGAAGCTCTCCTCTGAGCGATTAATTTTATGGCCTTCGATAACAAGTGGCCGGATTGTTCCCGAACCAATCTGAAGAAGTGCTGAGATTTCATCTTCACTATCAGTTGCTCGAAGTGTCGCAAGCAGCACCGCTTGATTACCTTCGCTTATCAAAGATTCGGCATGTAGCTTCGTGATTGAATAGTCTTGTTCATGAGTCACTAAAGTTTGGTTTTCCCGGGCCAGAACTTTCGGAGGTCGCCCCCCGCTTGCTGAGATTAGTGCGAGATCATTTCCAAGAGATCCCAGCACTAAAATCCCTCTCTTTTGGGGAATTGGTGGTAGCAAATCCAGAGTCAGTAATAAGTTTTGCCCCTCGATTAGATCACCTTCCTGAATGATTAGATCAAATTCTCCAGTCTTAGAAATTGTAGCTACGAATTGATCCTCGGTTTGGTTAATGGATCCTCCCGATAAACTTCCGCTGAAAATCAAATTGTCCTCCTTCAGGGAAATGGGGGCAATAAATTCCGAAATCGTGGAATCTTGAGGTAAACCACTGTAAGGCTGAAAAGCGGAGACATGAGGGTGAAAATTCCCGTTATTCCTGGTTAAAATGACGCTTTTAGGTTCGCCTTGATTCGATTGGATTTGGGCCATAATTGCCATGCTACTGTCAGCAGAAAAAACCATCGGGGTATCTGGAATTGAACTTACGATTGGGAAATCATTGGAATTTAGAAAATCACCTTCTATCAAAATGGGAATGATAGATTTATCCCTCTGAAGAGCGACGATCCGTTTTTGATTACCTCCCGCTGAATCTTCGATAGAAGCCGAAAAAATGACAGTCTGGTCATAATCTGTCACGAAAGAGAATGTCTGGTCAGGTGAAAAGGTAAAACCGGCTTCAATGGGGTCGGCTGGACCATTTTCTATCGCGACGATTGTGGGATATTGGGGGTGGCCAACAAGGAGGGAGGAGAGTTCTCGGCCTGCCAAAAGAACCTTTGGAGCTAAGACGACTCTCTGATCATTAAGGATCGCATGAGTGGTGTCTGATGAGATGAGATATGTTAAGTCTTCATTACCACCCGGGACCTGCAAGCCTGACATCGCAGTTTGAAGTCCCCCGCTATGCAAAGCAAACCGAGCCCCATCATTGGTTTGGACTACTGCTAGATATTGCAAATCTCCCGATGCGGACATGATCGGTGGAGATAAATCGAGGTAGTTTTGCTGGGGTGTTTTCGAGGCCCATAAGGTACCACGGATCATAAGTTCCCGAAAATCTGGTTGGGACCAAGTCCGTGCATCATGGCCGTTAGCGTGATAGAAAACTCGACCATTCCCCTCATTTCTCACCCAAGTATAAGGTTCGTCCCACCCGCCATGGTCCTCTCGATAACTTAAAAGTGTGATATCAGGATTTAGGTTTTGATGGAGGTAGGGCTCATCAAAACTTGAGTAGGGAGACAGGCCTTGGAGGATTGGATGATTGAGATCTACCGAATATGTTTCATCGTCTTCAAAAGGGAAATTTGGATGGATAGCAAGATTGTCAGGCAATTCTCCCGGGGCTTGTATAAGCCTAGCTGTGAATTGAGCGATAGAATGGTGCCCTCGAAACGCTCCCCCAAGAATTTTAGCTAGAGTTGCATTACTTCGTGCGACATAGGCAATAACGTGCATACCAACCATGCCACCTCCGCTTTGAATATAGCTTTCTAGGGCGGAGGTTTGCGCAGGCGAAAAGGCATCGTGATTACCAAAGAAAAAAGAGCCTTGGTATTGATTGAGATTACTGAGATTTAGATCGTCACGATTAGTTGAGGTCGTGAATTGAATTCCACGTTCCCCAAATTCTTGACGCACCGAAGACAGAAAAGAGGCAGGGCGGTGGTGAGAGTTATTTTGTTGGGAGAAGTAAAAAACTTTCTTTGTGGAAGGAGAGAGATCGCCTGATGCGACGTGCACCTCAACCTCTGCCTTGAGCCCACCGGCTACCAAGATTCCTAAGCTTAGGAAAACCTGCATGGCGAAAGATTTGTTTTTCGTTCTCATAGCCTTAAAAAGTCTCAAGTCACCCTTGCAAAGGAAAGGAGCGATCAGAGGGAGAAGAATCAATTAGAGTCGTGGTGGATTAACTGGAGTTGTTGGGGTTTTCCCGCTGGATTTAAGACGTAGTTTCTTCCGGAGCAACCCTATTTGCCTTCTAATCTCAGGGCTGGGGTCTCTAGCCAAGTTATTAAATTCGTTGGGGTCTTCGGTATGATCATAGAGCTCAATTCCTGCTTTCCCTTCTGCCCCTCGGCCCTTTAAGGAAGAACTGGAGCCACTACACAGATGCCGTGCGAAGTCCTGTCGTAGCCGAATCAGCCCGCTGGGGTGTCCAAGCATGGCTCGAGCAAGACAGGTTTTCCCCTTTTACCCGCGATGATGAATGGTTACCCGCCGTGAACTGGGTTCGAGATCAATTTCTGCCCAATCGGACCGCGGAAATCCTAGATCAGTTCCGCCAAGTGAGCCTTTATCCAGATACCGAAGCGCCACTCGTCCTACCTTTTGGAGCAAACTCGGCAACACCCATCGAAGTCTCGATGAATGCCGGGACAAATAATTCAACTATCTACTACACCACTGATGGCAGTGATCCACGCCGTGCAGGATTCACATCCACGACAAACTTGATCGGAAAGAACTCAAATGTTCGCGTTATCATTCCCGACGCTCTTATCGACAACGAAATCGGCTTTACGTGGCGTTCCGTCAACCCGCCTTCCAACCTCACCAGCTGGATCTCCGGAACCAACGGTGTTGGGTATGAACGAAGTTCAAGAGGAAATTACCTTCCCTTCATATCGACTGCTGTCGATGAGATGTGGGACACGAATCCCTCTCTTTATCTACGCTACCAGTTTGAGGTCCCAGATCTAAAGACGCTTGAATCCCTGAGCTCACTTCTTCTTCAGATGCGTTACGATGATGGCTTCGCAGCCTATCTCAATGGCACCTTAGTTTCATGGTCGAACTATGGCACATCAGCCTGGAACTCGACAGCTTCATCACCAACCAGTGACGATGAAGCCGTTATTTTTGAGAACTTTGACCTTACACCTCAGGTATCTCAACTCCAAGTAGGCACAAATGTTTTGGCCATTCACGGGCAAAACACCTCACCTCGAAGCAGCGACTTCCTCATCGAAGCGGCCTTGACCTCTAGCAATTCTACACCATCACAGATCTCTCCTTCAGCGCTTTCGTATTCAGGCCCCATTAAGCTCAATACGAGTAGGATCATCAAAGCCCGCACCCTGACTGAGTCCGGGCAATGGTCTGCTCTCACAGAATCCTATTTTTCGATCGCTAATCCCGCGAGTGCCGAAAACCTTCTCGTCACCGAAATTCATTATCATCCCGCAGATGCCTCAACCGCTGGAGAACTCGCAGTCTCAACCAATAAAGACGATTATGAATTCCTTGAGCTTCTCAATACTTCAGGAAATGAAATCGACCTCAGCAATTACCGATTTACACGAGGCTTAGCTTTTACCTTTCCACAGGGGAGCACCATCGCTCCAAGCGCGCGAAGAATTATTGTAAGTAATCGCCAAGCCTTCCTCGCTAGGTATGGAACTGAAAATGAAGCAATTATACTTGGTGAATTTGATCGTGATTCAAATCTCTCGAACGGAGGCGAAACTCTCGAGATGCGAGACACTGAAAATAACGTCGTATTCTCCTTCCAATACAACGATAAGGACCCGTGGCCAACCATGCCAGATGGTAATGGCCCAAGTTTGTATCTCGTAAGTGCGACGATACCCTCGAGTCAGCTTGGTGAAGCCGGGAGGTGGCAAGCTTCAAACACGCCAAATGGGACCCCAGGATTTGAAACCAAGCTTTCTTACACCCAATGGGCAAAGCAAACTTACGGCAGCCCAACAACACCCGGATCAAGCCCGGGAGATATTGCCAACGGAACTTCAGATTCCAATTTGGTTCTCTACGCCCAAGGCGCTGATTTAACAAAAACAGTTGTCAGACAAGCCTCTTTCACGACAGTCAACGACGAGCTCTTGGCGACTTTCACTTATCAAGTTCGCTCAAACCTCAGCGACGTAACGATTACCACGGAGGCCAGTGACGATCTCATTAACTGGAGGAACGATACTAGCGTCGTGACATCTAATCCTCAAGCTAACGGGGTTACCTATATTACCGTTCGTGCTGCGACACCCACCTTATCCGGAGGCAAATACTTTCGACTTTCGGTTGAGATAAATCCGTAATCACCGATAAATGTTTCGTATTTTTCTAACGCTCATTCCTTGTTTTGCCCTTCTTCACAGCAAGGTTAAAAAGCCAAATGTCCTTTTCATAGCGGTCGACGACCTTGCCACCTCCCTCGGTTGCTATGGTGATATCGTCGCCAAAACACCCCACATTGATCGCCTTGCGATGCGGGGAGTGCGATTTGATCGAGCATACAATCAAATTCCCTTATGCAACCCTAGCCGAGCTTCATTGATGACTGGGCTGCGTCCCGATCAAATTAAAATCTATGATCTCGATCGTCACTTCCGCGACGAAGTTCCGGAAGTAACCACTCTTTCGCAACACTTTCTCAACAACGGATACGTCACCTCGCGAATCGGTAAAATCTACCACTATAATGTCCCTGCGAGCATCGGAACAAATGGCTTCGACGATGCTCCTTCATGGCAAAAAACAATTAACCCGAGAGGCAGAGATAAAACCGACGAGGAGTTGATATTTAATGCCGAACCCCACCGCAAAATCTCCGGGGCCCTCAGTTGGCTTGCTGCTGACGGCACCGATGAAGAGCAAACTGACGGTATGATTGCAAACGAGGCCATCAAATTGATAAAGGAGCATAAAGATGAATCATTCTTCATCGCGGTAGGGTTTTTTCGACCACACACCCCTTACGTCGCTCCCAAAAAATACTTCGACCTCTATCCGATCGAAAAGTTGCGGCTACCCTTTGCTCCAGCAAATGATCGAGAAGATATTCCAGCTGCTGCTTTTGCACACAACAACCCCATTCCTAATTATAACCTCAAAGAACAAATCTGCCTGAAAGCACTGCAAGCCTACTATGCGTGCGTCTCATTCGTCGACGCTCAAGTCGGACGCATTCTAAAATCGCTCGGCGAACTCAGCTTAGCTGAAAACACTATTATCGTTTTTTGGAGCGATCACGGTTACCATCTTGGAGAACATCAAGGAATCTGGCAAAAGCGCACCCTATTTGAAGAGGGGGCCCGCGCACCCCTTATTTTTCTCGATCCGCGGGCCCGAGGAAATGGGAAAAGCTCCACCCGAATCGTAGAATTTGTCGATATATACCCAACTTTAATTGATCTCGCTAACCTGCCTCACCCACAAACACAAAAGCTGGCCGGTCGCAGCCTTGCCCCCTTACTCGAAAACCCTTTGGCAGAATGGAAAGGAGAAGCTATCACCCAAATTCTAAGGCCTGCCGACAGCCGCCTCAAGAAAATGACGATGGGCTGCAGTATCCGAACAGCCAAATGGCGCTATACCGAATGGTCAGAAGGGAAAGCAGGAATTGAGCTCTATGATCATACCGAAGACCCCAACGAATTTAATAACTTGGCTAGAGACCCCAGCCCTGAGATTAGA
>KB912118.1 GCA_000383735.1 Verrucomicrobia bacterium SCGC AAA164-M04 | reverse complement strand
GCATCATAGTCGTTCGAAAAAGTAATGCGGTAACGAAACGAAATGGTAGCGTCGGCCGGTGCTTCCAAAGTAAAATTACGCTGCCATCCCCCTGAGGTCGATGGGTTGTTGTTGAGCCGACGACCGACCTCTACAAAAAGTGCTCCGCCGGTAAACCCTCCGTTCGGATCGAGGTTGCCATTGGCATTATTAGGGCGGGAGGTATTGTTGAAAGTGTCATCAATGTAGGTAAATCCGGAAAGAGGCGATTCAGAAGTGGGTGTGAGGTTTATAAAAAATCCAACATCGGAGCTGGTTAAACTTGCTTGGTGAACTTCTACTGCAATCGTATTATTTCCTTCTTCAAGAATGCCGGAAAGATTGAGGCTTGCGTTTCCAAAGTTATTTTCATCTGCGGTTTGGATGAGGGTATTCGTGGTGATTGGTCCAGCAGGAATCGTGTCGCTTCGAAATACTTCGGTGCCATTGATGTAGATGATTCCGCCATCATCAATTAAGTGTTCAAGGTTCCAGAAGGTCTCGGTAGCTTGGATAGCGCTAAGCGAAAAGTTTTGGCGAAAGAGATAGGTGGTTATGAGGTTTTGATCATTCCCTGCTGCTCTGAGTCCCTCCAAGACAGAAGGTGTTCCGGGAGGAAACCCATCGATGAGACCTCCTTGAAATGGAGCATCTCCTGTAGACCATGGTCCATTGGCAGAAGTCGCGGTCGCAAATTGCGGAGTGTTCCAAATGAGTCCGTTGGCGTCTTGGGGGTAGGTTTGATTGAAGCCATTTTCATTTTCAATGCGATCAAGGTATTCCCAAGTTGGAGAAAGAACTGAGCGCCCTACTTCAAAGGTGGCAGAGAGGATTTTGCCACCCTTTGAAATGGTCAAAGTTCCGTCCTCGTCTACCGCGAAGCTGTCATCGTTTGCAACCGGAGCAGCGGTGAGCTTTGTGGCAAAAGCAATGAAAAGGCATAAGGCTTTTCTGGGAGATGGACGGCGCTTGTCTGAAGGCATGATTA
>KB912117.1 GCA_000383735.1 Verrucomicrobia bacterium SCGC AAA164-M04 | reverse complement strand
AGATGGCGAGGGTGATGCCGCTCTCAATGATCCAGCAACGCTGAATGGCGTAGACTTCAATGTCTCAGGGGTTCGAGAAAGCGGACAACAGGACCTTCCAGGCAACCCGGCTAATATTGGTGGAGCAAGTGGCGATGACGCCCGTGATGTGGATGACGACTACTACTTTGCTGGAGTTTATACGACGGCAGCCGGCGATGGCGGATACGAACCAGTGGGTGTCGTTTCGGAAAGCGAGTCTTACTACGATCGGGCGCTAACAGCCGGTGACCCAAATATGCGGTGGCATTTTAATTTACCCGAAACCGTGGCACCAGATGACTACTTCACATTCACTATCGACTTCCATAATCTGAGCGAAACTAATGCAGCAGACATCTCAAGCTACGATCTCACATTCTGGGTCGATGGAAAGCAAGTCGGAGAAATGCAGCCCCATATGGATATTGATCTTCCGACAGCACAAAGCTGGGACTTTGACTTGGATGACCTAGGCGGCATCGAAAAGGTTGGTCCTGGATTTGATCACTACGTTGAGATAAGAAGCACTCCCACCGGCAGCGCCCGCTGGAGTAGTCTTGACTATGCGCAGTTGGAAGTTTCATCCGAACCCAAAGTCGAGGATGACCCAAACATTTCTGCGGCAAACGCACTTAACTTTGGTGACATAAAGGTGGGAGGCGAAACTGCGACCGAAACCATCGTTTTTACAAATACAGGCCAAGCACAGAATCTAGTCATCAGCGAGCTCACCCTTGGAGGTGAGCGTCCAGACGCCTTTTCCTTGAATGCCCCCGACCTTCCCCTCGTCATAGCGCCTGGAGCCGAAGCACAAATCGAGCTTTCCGTGACCCCTGGAGACATCGAAGAAAGCGTTTCGGCTGAGTTAATCGTAACTTCCAACGACACCTCCGATGGAGAAATCATCGTGCGGTTTGGCGCACGGTTCTTTGTGCCCTTCGGTAACGAAGGAACCTTGTGGTTCGTCGGAGTTGACGACGACGGTCAAGAC
>KB912116.1 GCA_000383735.1 Verrucomicrobia bacterium SCGC AAA164-M04 | reverse complement strand
CAAGTTGGACGTAGTCAAGGCTAGCCCAACGGGCGCTGCCAGTTGGGGTGCTTCTCACTTCGACGTAGTGGTCAAAACCAGGGCCTTTCTGTGAAACTCCACCTAAATCGCTGAGAGAGAAGTCCCAGCTTTGCGCTGCATTGAGGTCAGCATCTGAGTGAGCCTGCATGTCACCGACCTGATTGCCATCGACCCAAAACGTCATATCATAACTAGAGCTGTCAGCTGGAGTTGTTTCACTGAGGTTGTGAAAATCGATGGAGAAGGTAAGTGTGTCGCTCGCCCCTACTGTCTCAGGAACATTAAAGTGCCAGCGCATATTAGGATCTCCGCCAGTAAATGCACGGTCATAATATGATTCGCTCGCTAGGACCGTTCCTACGGGTGTGTAATCTCCGGCAGCAGTAGTGTAAACCCCCGCGAAATAATAATCATCATCAATATCCCGATCGGCGTTGCCACTTGCTCCACCGGTGTTTGCAGGATTGCCTGGAAGATCCTGCCTGCCAGATTCGCGAACCCCTGAGACATTGAATACTACGCCGTTGAGAGAGGCAGGATCGTTTAGAGCGGCATCGCCCTCACCATCTTGGGCCTGATCGTCAGCACCAATGTTCCATAGGACCGCCCCAGGAGCTNGAAGCACCAATAAGCCAACCAGGATTGCAAGTTTTTGATTCATCGGAAAAGTTATTATCTAGCTCTTGATCAGAATGCAATAGCAAATTTAGTTCGGATTTTTTTAAAATTGAGCATTGTGGTGAAAATCTTAAGTTGTTTCCTTAAACCTGATGAGATGGTCTATTTTAATTTTTGGCGGTATGATCATCGTGATCGGGTTGATTTTTTTCCTTCTCAGGGGAAAAGATCCCAAGGATTCTTTAAGTGATGAGATTTCTGAGCGAGTTCCTGCACTTGTCGCTAGTGAGGAGCTCATTTTGGAACTTACAAAGGAGCTCAAAGAAATCACCCGGGATCTAAAGAATTTCAGTGAACCGACTTCAGCTTCAGTTT
>KB912115.1 GCA_000383735.1 Verrucomicrobia bacterium SCGC AAA164-M04 | reverse complement strand
GTCTCTCGACCAGCGGGCTTTCGGTTGGAGAGATGGGGCTCTCGGGAGTTGTTGTGGTTTCTGAAAGTTTCCTCGCCGCGCAGTTAAAAGGCTCCTTCCTTTACACCGAGGAACAAACCCGGGTAGAGGCAGATCTGGAACTCGAGATCAATACGGGGGATGACATCGTCACCTTAAATAGCCCAGTTGACGGCAAAACAATCGATATTGCAGCGGGTGCTGGATTTGATCTTCGTGCTCAAGATTTTCTCATCGATCTTCAAGCGGCTATGTTCAGGGGGAGCTTTACCTTAAGTACTTCTGTGGTGGATGAGATGCCTTTCCTTAAGTTTGATTTCCAAGGTTTGGAAATTGATTTTGGAGGTAATTCTGATTCTCCGCTTCTTGAGCTTTCGGTTTCGACTGGTAGTTTCGCTCTCTTCAATGAAGGTCTATATGGTGACCTTTCCGGCCTTAGTATTTCAGGAGGTTCGCTCGATGTTTCTGGGTCGCTCAGTTTTCAGTTTAACACTCTGTCGTTTGACTATGGTGGTGTTTCATCAGGAGACTTTAATCTCAAAGGACCGGATCTCGATTTGACTCTCGGTTCGCTTGCCTTCGAAGGTGCTATTCAATTCCGACTCATTAAGGCAGGACTCTCTGATTTGTTTGATGAGATTGGTTTGTCCGATCAAGATGGTTTCGAAGGTCTTGAGGTTACCTTTGCGGATGTCGGTCTGGTCCTTCCTGGTGGAGCTGGGAATGTCTCGGCAGTGAATGGTGGGCTCGTCCTTCGCCGTTCGGGCTATGCAGCGCAGTTGAGTGGTGTGGTGGAGATTGATACTCCTGATCTTGTTTTCTCTGGCTCGTCTGCTCTCAAAATCAATACCTTTGAAAAGGAAATTAAGTCTACGGTCGAGATAGCGGAAAACGTTATCACCTTGGATCTTGAAGAAGGGCCTTTTCTCGAGGTTGAATTCGAAGACACTGCCCTTTCCCTCCTTGGGATGAATTTAACAGGTGACTTGACCTTAATTCTTTCGAGTGGACTTACCTCCGAGGGGATCGATGAGATTCTCGTAAATGCTAAAGGATTAAGTATTCAGGCAGATCTAGGGACAGCTAACTATGAGCTCACTAACCTGAATGGATTGCTCCTTGCTGATAGCAAGGGAGTAGCTGGTAGTCTCAAGGGAGGGATGTTTATCAATGATATTTCTGATGCTTCTTTTACGATTAATACAGCTACGGTTGAGTTTAGCACTAGGAACGAAAGTCTCACCAAGGTTTTCAAGAATCGTCAGTATAATTTCCGGTCTGCTAACTATTTTGAGATGGAAGCCACTGGGGTGGATGTCGAGGTAGACGGGGGAGCTGTTCGCGGTGACTTCCTCTTTACCTTGGATTCAGAGAATGGTTTGAATACAACTGAGATGGTAGGAGGAGTGACCAACGCGGTCGTCGGGATCGGACCAAATGGAGAGGCAACTCTGCAAAATGGAAACGGTGCTTTTATTCTTACTGATGCTGGATTTGTTCTTGGATTCGATGGCGATCTTTCTCTGAATCTTCCTGACATTTCTGCTTCGGGTGCGTTTGGTGCGGAAATTAATACCACGTCTGAGTCCATTAATAGGAGTGTCATGGTGGCAGAAGAGCAGATTAACTTGGATTTTGCTGCTGGCCCATTTTTTGGTATTTCAGCTGAAGGGGGAACCCTTAACGTTGGCGAGCAGGAGTTGACTGGGGATTTTGTTATCCAATCACGTGCTAATGGTGACCTGATTATCGCGGTCGATGACGCTACCACCACAATTACCGATGGGACCACTGATTATCTCCAGATCGACGATGCTGTTGGCGCTATTATTTCGACAGCAGAAGGAGCTGCCTTCGAGATCTCGGGTTCGCTCTCAATTCTTCTGCCCAATCTTTCAGCCTCCGGAAATTTTCGGGTTTTGGTGAATAGTCTTAAGACTTCGGTGAATGAAACGATCACTGTTCGCGATGTCACGCGCTCGATTCAGATTCGCGCAGGGCCCGTGGTGAATGTGATTGGAATAAACGCCCAATTAATGGTTGGCGAACAAGCACTTCAAGGAGGATTCTCCTTTGAAACCCTCGCAGATGGAGGGCTTTCCATCGAAGTGATCTCGGCGAGTCTTTTCCTCACTGCCAATGGCTCGACCCTCGTGAACGTCTCAGGTGCCAATGGTGACCTGATCGCCGATGTCGATGGCTCAGATGGTGTTCTCACTGTTGGCTCTGCCGTCTTTAATATTCCGGGTATCTCTGTTTCCTCCAGTATGATGAGCGTGGAGTTAAATACTCGTTTCACTGCGGTGAATCGCATTGCGAATCTCGATGGACAAAGCGTCGATCTTGATCTACCTGCCGGACCATTTGTTCGTGTTTCGGTTCTCGATGGCTCCCTGACTTTATTTGGCATCACTGACGCGGGCGAAGATGCTGGACTGAGCGGAAACTTCTTCTTTGAAAAATCAGATGGTGTGTTGGTTCTCGCCGCATCTGAGGTGACCGTGGCGGTCGATCTCGATGGGAATGGCGGAGAGTTGACCGATGGTGAAGGCGCCTTTGTTCTGCGCCAGGATGGTCTTGCTGGAGTGCTGAAAGGCTCGCTGTCTCTCGCTGTTTCGGGAGTAGCCGCGGGAGCTGAAATTTTCCTCCGTATTAATAATACGCGTAGTGCCGTTTCTGAAACGATTACCCTCGGCTCGGATGAGCTAGAGATTTCCTTCTCCGCGAGTGATAGGAATGTCTTCACTGTGATTCTTTCTGAGGCCAGCCTAACGATTGGCGAGTTGATCTATGTCGAGGGTTCCTTTAGTTTCACCAATAGCGGTGATCGCGAGGTCGTTGGAGCAAGTGGGGTAGAAATTTTCATCGGAGAAGGTCCGCTTTCACTTGAAGATGGAAATGTAAATGTCCTCGCTCGCGGATTTAAGCTCTCCGATGCTACCTTCGGCTTGGTGAAGTTCACTGATGCGGGAGTCGAGACCTACGCGTTGCAAGCGACTGGAGCGATAGAAGTGATCGGAATTGATCGCTTAACCCTCGGTGGTAATGTCACCTTGCGATTTTCTTCCTTTCAAGAAGCCATTGATGAGACAATCTCTACCGGAGATTCTTCGGTTCAAGTCTCGATGAATGCGAGCGAAACCGCTTCGATTTCTGGGTCATCCTTCTTTGAGATTGCCGGAATGGATCTTGTGCTTGAAGTCGCAGGGCAGGCCCTCACTGCTAACGTCAATATCAGCCGCTATCGTTCCGGTGAACGCGACATTTTCCGCGCCAGCCTGATCGACGGTTCCACTTCCTTCAGCAATGGCGGAGATAATCTTCTCACGCTTTCCGATCTCAATGGCGACCTCTTCCTCTTTGATGACGGTCTTGCGCTGCAAGCTTCCGGCGACCTTCTCTTCGGAGTCGCTTCAGTCTCTGCGAGCGGATCGTATCGTCTCCAGATCAATACCACCGGAAACGAAATCGCCGAGAGCTTCAGCGTCGGCAATGTCACCCGTGGAGTGAGCATTCCTGAAGGGCCATTTGTCCGCATCGCTGGAATCGGCACTGAGCTTTCGATTCTCGATCAAACCGTTTCTGGAAACTTCTACTTTGAGCAGAATACCAATGGTGAGGTGATCGCGAGCGCGACGGAAGTCGAGGCAAACTTCGGCGATGGCGCGCTCCAGCTCATCAATGGCGAGGGCATCATCTCCATCAATGCCGCAGGATTGGCCGCGAGCATGCGCGGCGGAATTTCCCTCAACGTGCCCGATGTCGCCATTTCTGCTGATCTCGATCTCAAGATTAACACCCGCGCTGTTGCTGTGAATGAAACGGTCGAACTCAATGGCGTGGAAAAAGCGCTCCATATTCGCGCCGGGCCGACCTTCGCGCTTGAAGCTACACAAATCGCGGTCGAGATCGCCGGTCAGACCCTCACCGCCGATCTCTTCATCGAGCAGACCAACACTGGTCTCACTTCACTTTCCTTTAGCAATGCGGACCTCAATATTAATGCCGATGGCCGCACGCTCGCCTCGATCACCAATGCGACTGGTGGCTTCGAGCTTTCCGATGCGGGACTCGTCGGACGCCTGAGCGTCACCGAGCTCACCTTTGATCTTCCTGGCCTCTTCTTCACCGTTGGGACTGCCGAACTTCAGGTCAACACCCGCGCGACCGAGGCCTCCATCGCCGGAACCATTCTTCCAGCCGGTCCCTTCCTCCGTATTGCTCTTCTTTCCTCCACTGCCGAATTTGGGAATCTCGATGTCGGCGGAGTTCCTGCTCGACTGGGTGGAGACTTCTTCTTCGAGCAGGTAAATGGAATCACTCGTGTTGCTGCAGCTAATGTCAGCGCCGCAATCGAGGTTAATGGCAAGAGCGCGGACCTCGAGAACGGACGTGGAGCACTGATCGTGACTTCCACCGGAATCGCGGGTGTGATCGAAGGCGATCTCGCTGCCGAGCTTCCGGGAGTTTCTGCCGGAACCACCCTTGTTCTTCAGTTCAACAATAGTGGTGGCCCAGTCGATGAGACCATTGCTCTTGGTCCCGATAGCATCCAGATCAAATACAATGCCGGACAAGGCCAGTTCATCTCGGTTGCCCTTGCCAACTTCAGCATCACGATTGCCAACATCATCACGGTGGAAGGCTCGCTGACATTCACCTCCTCCAACGGTCGCGAAATTGCTGCGGGGGCGGGACTTTCGGTTTTCGTTGGTGAAGGCCCAGCCACGCTCGAAGACGGCTCGACCAATCCTCTTTCTCGCGGATTCCTTCTGAGCAACGCAACGGTCGGCCTCATTAAGCAAGGTGACACTTACGCGGTCGTAGCCACGGGGCAGGTCGAAGTCATTGGGATCAGTAATCTTTCGCTCAGTGGACTCTTCACTGTCCGGGTGAATCAGTTCGGTGATGCTATCGATCAGATACTTCCTGTTACTGGAACTTCCGAAACGGTCGTCCTCGATTTCTCCGCTACGGAAACGGTTTCAGGCACTGACGAAGCCTTCTACGAGATCACGGCTGATGACCTCACGATCGAGGCCTCCGAGCAAAATATCATGGCCGATCTCGCTTTGCGCCGGGTCACTCTCAATCGTGATGGCACCACCGAGAATGCCTTCTACTTTGGTCTTTCTGATCTCAGCGCTGTCTTCTCAGATGGCACAAACGACATCGTCTCCCTTACCAATGCGAGTGGCGATCTCCTCGTCTTTTCTGATGGTATCGCCGCGAAATTCGACGGTCAGCTCGATGTCAATGTCACCGATGTCAAAGCTACCGGAACATACAGCCTTCTCCTAAACACCACAGGAACGGCAATCGGCCAAAGCTTCATCGTTGGCGAAAATCCTCAGCTTCTCCAAGTGGAAGCTGGGCCCTTCATCCGCATCGTAGGAAACGGGGTCGACCTCAATATTACCGGCCAAACTCTCACCGGGACCTTTGGGTTTGAGCAAAATGCAGCGGGCGAAGTCCTCGTTCAACTCACTGACATCCGAGCAGCCTTCAGCGATGGCGGCACCGAAGTTCTGGTCTTTGAGAATGGCAACGGCGCCCTCCTTCTCACTGCCGCCGGGGTAGCCGCCGATCTCGCGGGCGATCTCAACATCGCTCTTCCAGATGTAAGTGCTTCCGGCTCCTTCCGTTTCATCATCAACACTACGCCGAACTCTGTGAATCGCTCTATCGATCTCAGCGGCACGTCACAGACGCTTAACGTTGGTCCAGGCACCTTCATTCAGATCGTTGGTCGTGGAGTGAGCTTGAATGTTCTTGGCAATGAGCTTTCCGGTGACCTTGGGTTCCAGCAATCGGCTGACGGACGTGTTCAGGGTCAGATCAACAATGCACGCCTCGCCTTTAATAATGGCACTCGCGACATCATCGTTCTCGATAACGGGAACGGCGCGCTGGCTGCCACCAGTGCAGGATTAGCCTTCGAGTTCGGCGGCGATCTCACCGTTGACCTTCCCGAGGTCAGCGTCACTGGTTCCTTCACCGTCGCGGCGAACACTTCAAACGCCGCCGTCGATGAAACGATCAATTTCACCGGCACTCCTCAGACTCTCTTCCTCCCAGCCGGACCTTACGTTCGTATCGCTGGAAATGACGTTTCTCTGGTGATCGCCGATCAAGCCCTGAGCGGAAACTTCATCTTCGAGCGTCAGAATAATGGCGACATCCTCATCGCCGCAACTTACGTGAATCTTTCTCTCGGCGAGGGCATCGTGACCATTTCCAATGGAATCGGGGGGCTACTGATCTACAACGACGGAATCGCGGGAGGAATCGATGGGGATGTTTCTCTCAACGTCCCTGGGCTCACCACCACCGCGACCTTCGGCATCCGCATCAACACTACCGTGCGGGCCATCAATCAGACCACGATCGTCAACGGAATTCCGGGTTCGCTCAATCTTCCACAAGGTCGCTTCCTTCGTGTCGAGGCCAACAATGTGGAGGTCGAAATCGCGGGGCAGACTCTCTCTGGAAACTTCTTCTTCGAGCAGCGTTCTGACGACAGCGTCAGCTTTTCTGCTTCCAATGTCGCCCTCAACATCGGCAGTGGTGTGGTCTCCGTGAGCGGTGGAGCAGGGGACTTCGATATCAATGAAGATGGCATCGTCGGTGGTCTTAGTGTCCAAACCTTCGCCTTCAATGTTCCAAGTGTCATGCTCGGCACTGGAGAGGTTCGCGTCGAGCTAAACACCCGCCCACAGGAAGTGAGCGGTGAGTTCAACTTCGGGACTGGACCGGAAATGCTCACGCTTCCCGGTGGACCTTATCTTCGCGTTGCGCTTCTCGGCACCAGTCTCACTCTTGGCGGACTGACCGTTGAAGATTCAGCGGCGGGCCTCAGTGGCGATTTCTTCTTCGATCAAGCCGGAGGCGTGACCCGCCTCGCGATGGTGAATGTCAGGGCTTCGGTGTCGGCCGATTCAACCCTCACCAATGGTAGTGGTGCCTTGGTCATCCTACCAGCGGGTGTCGCCGGAGTGGTGCAAGGTGAAGTTGATGTCGCCCTTCCGGGAATCGATGCCGGAGCGACCACATTTATCCGCATTAATAACACCGGAGCGATTGTTGATGAGATCATCCGCCTCGGCGCTCGTGAGATTTCCGTCAACTTCGGTGTCGGTGAAGAAGCTCTTTTCGAAGTCACGCTTGATGGCCTCTCGCTCAAAATCGCCGATGTCATCACTATCGAGGGTTCCTTCTCCTTTGTCTCACGCGGTGACCTGCAAGTCGCGGCTGGCCAAAATGTCACCATCTTCATTGGCGAAGGCCCGGTCCTCCTCGCCGACGGCACGCTCAACTCCAAGGCGCGCGGCGTTCTCATCGATCAAGCCACAGTCGGCATCGTGAAGGAAAACACCGCGACCGGAACTCTTTACGCGGTTTCCGCGACTGGCCGTATCCAAGTCGTTGGTCTTCCTGAGATCACCGTGGAAGGCACCGTGACCGTGAGGATCAACCAGTTCACCGAAGCAATCGACCAGACCATCGTCTTTCCGGGGGAGACTGAAAATGTCGATGTTGTCTTCTCTGCTGCTGAAGTTGCTAGTGTCACCGCGCCATTTGTGGAAATCGAAGCGATCGGCGTTCTCATCGCAGTCTCCGGTCAGTCCATCTCTGGTGACATCGCGATCAGCCGCTACAAGGATGCCAATGACGCCGATATCGTCCGCCTCTCACTCTCGAATGGCCGCGCCGCCTTTGGCACTGCCACTGAAGAAATCCTCATCCTCGAGAATGCCGATGGCGACATCCTCCTTCTCACCGATGGCGTCGGACTGGTGGTCACTGGCAAGCTCCGCTTTGAGGTTCCTCACGTTTCCACCAGCGCAGACTTTACGCTAGAGGTGAACACCACCGGAACCGCGATCAACGAGAGCTTCACCACCTTCGGCCAGCCGCGCTCGCTCACTCTCCCTGCCGGACCGTTCCTCTACATCGCGGGTGAAAATATCAGCATCAATATTGCCGATCAGACCCTCAGCGGAAACTTCACCTTCGAGCAGCGAAATGATGGCAGCGTGCGCGTCACTGCTTCTCAAGTCGATATCACCCTCACTGCCGATGGCGCGGATATCGTGGTGGTCGATAATGCGGCGGGCGACTTTGAGATCACAACTGATGGCATCGCCGGAGCGCTCGCGATCACTTCCATTGCGGTCACCATTCCAAATGTCACCTTCACGGTCGGCGAGACTTACCTCCAGCTCAACACCCGCCCCGTGGCAGTGAGCCGCGAGATTGATCTCGGAAGCGGAACTGAAACGGTCAACTTCCCAGCTGGTCCCTTCGTTCGCGTCGCGGTTCTCGATGTCACCCTATCTCTGACGGGCTTGGATGCTTCGATTTTCGGAAGCTTCTTCTTTGATCAAATCGGCACGATCACCCGGGTTGCTGCCGTCCACGTCACCGCTGCGGTCGATATCAATGGCTCGGCTGGAAACCTCATCGATGGCGAAGGCGCACTCATCATCACCTCGACCGGAATCGCGGCAAGTATTAGCGGAACTCTGGCAGCGAGCGTTCCTAGTCTTGAAGCTGGAGGCACCTTGATCCTGCGCTTCAATAATACGGGAGCAGTCGTTGATGAAGAGATCGAGATTGGCTCGGACCGTATCAAGGTCTTCTTCAGCAATTCCGAGCTGGTCTTCGGTGTGGCCCTTCTCGGAGCGACCATCAATATCGGCGACATCGTCACAATCGAGGGTAACGTTTCCTTCGTGAATAGCGGTGGCCGTCAGGTCGTCGCTGGAACCGAATTAACCCTCTTCATCGGTGAAGGACCAGCGCTATTGGAGAATGGTGAGATCAATCCATTTGCTCGCGGCCTGCTCATTAACAACGCGACTCTCGGACTTGTGAAGGTAGAGGGAGCCGGAGGCCCTCTCTATGCTTTGGAAGCGAATGGAGATGTAAAAGTGATAGGAATAGTCGACCTCGTCCTCAGCGGTACCATCCGCGTTCGCGTGAATACGGAGGAAAATTTCAGCTCCCGCGGCTACTCCCGAAACAGCGAGAGACAGCGAGCCTTTCAGCACTCCAGCAAGACCATCCTGGCGCAGAACAAAGGCGCCTTCACCATCGGTCAACTCTCCGCCATTCCCATCGAGATCGACCGCCACGGTCACCTCAGATGCGGCGAGAACCAACACACCATCTGATTTTTCAAAGAAGAAGTTTCCGCTCAGTCCAGCATCTTCGCCCGCGTCAGTGATGCCAAATAAAGTCAGGGAGCCATCGAGAACCGAAACACGAACAAATGGTCCGGCAGGTAGATCAAGATCGACGCTTTGTCCATCGAGATTCGCAATGCGATTCACCGCAGTGAAACGAGTATTTAACTCCACGCTCATCATACTGGAGGAAACAGAGATACCCGGAATATTAAAGACGGCAGAGCCAACAGTGAGAACACCATCTGAGCCATCGACATCGGCGATCAGGTCACCATTGGCACCTGAGACGTTCACGAGGGTCGAGCCATTGGCAGTGAGGAAAAGACTCGCCGAGATCACTTCGATGGAAAGCCCTCCATCTGCGAGGGTTTCAAAGGAGAATCCTCCTTGAAGTGCTTGTTCGCCAACCATTAATTGGGCGTTTATTCCAATCACATTCACCACGGGCCCTGCGCGAATCTGAATCGAGCGCGTGACATCGCGAACAGTGATCGTTTCATTCACCGAAGTCTTAAGACTATTCACCAAAACCCGAAAATTTCCGGAGGCTGAAAGATTGGGCAGAAGAATTGAGAGCGAACCCGAGATCTCGAAGGCAGCTCCTTCTGCTGTCGAAATAATAGCGCCAACAGCATCGTCGATCTGGAGATAATCAGTGGTCCCATCGGTAATTGTGGTGGTAGCGTCATCGACCGCGATAATCAGGTCACCATTAGCACGTGATTGGATAACAAAATCCCCAGTCAACTCCTGCTCGCCAACGTTAAGGGTTCCCCCTTCAGCTGAAATACCAAAAAATGGGCCAGCAGCAAAATCCAAGTTAATCTGCTCTTCTGCCACCATGACACTCCTATTAATGGACTCAGACGTGGTATTAATTTCCGCACCAAACGCACCCGAAGCAGAAATGTCAGGAAGATTCAGAGAAAGATCGCCATCGAATCCAAGAACAAATCCAGCATCAGTAAGAATAAAAGCACCGTTTCCATTTTGCAGAGTTGCCTCTCCATTTGGTCCGATCCCGACGACCGCGTTGGTCACTCCTCCTACCATCTCAGTTGTATTCAAACCATTCTCTGAATCCAAGGTAAAGAGGAAGTCACCGCGAACAGCTCCCCCGTCTACCTCGACATCCACCCCAGTGGCTTCCATCTCAAAATAGTTAGCAGACCGGAAATTATACTGACGATTCTTGAAAACCTTGGTGAGACTTTCGTTCCTAGTGCTAAACTCAACCGTAGCTGTATTAATCGTAAAAGAAGCATCAGAAATATCATTGATAAACATCCCTCCCTTGAGACTACCAGCTACTCCCTTGCTATCAGCAAGGAGCAATCCATTCAGGTTAGTGAGCTCATAGTTAGCTGTCCCTAGATCTGCCTGAATACTTAATCCTTTAGCATTTACGAGAATCTCATCGATCCCCTCGGAGGTAAGTCCACTCGAAAGAATTAAGGTCAAGTCACCTGTTAAATTCATCCCAAGGAGGGAAAGGGCAGTGTCTTCGAATTCAACCTCGAGAAAAGGCCCTTCTTCAAGATCCAAGGTGATAACGTTTTCCGCTATCTCGACCGTAGACTTAATTTCCTTTTCAAAGGTATTGATTTTGAGAGCAGACGAGCCAGAGAAAACAAGATCAGGAGTATCAATCTCCACCACACCACTCAACTGCGCTGCATAGCCCGAACGGCGAAGGACGAGCCCACCATTCACTGCCGAGACATTCCCAGCTCCACCAGGAAGGACCAGACCGACATCCGCAAAGGTAACCTCAAGACCTTCGAAACCATCTTGATCGGACAAACCAATCTCATCAAACAAATCAGAGAGTCCTGCCTTAATGAGTCGGAATTGAATAGCACCTTCGAAGGCAAGCGAACCGAGAGTCAAATCGAGATCCGGTCCTTTGAGATTAAAGTCTCCTGATGAAACACCACCATAGTCAAACGACAGAGTGTTAAACTGAAAACTGAGCGACCCAGAAACATCGAGCGAACCTCCTGAAATACTAAGGCCGGAAAGGTCACCATATAGACCTTCATTGAAGAGAGCGAAACTACCAGTCGAAACCGAAAGCTCAAGAAGCGGAGAATCAGAATTACCTCCAAAATCAATTTCCAAACCTTGGAAATCAAACTTAAGGAAAGGCATCTCATCCACCACAGAAGTACTTAAGGTAAAGCTCCCCCTGAACATAGCCGCTTGAAGATCGATGAGAAAATCTTGAGCACGAAGATCAAATCCAGCACCCGCTGCAATATCGATTGTTTTGCCGTCAACTGGGCTATTTAAGGTGACGATGTCATCCCCCGTATTGATCTCGAGTTCCAGATCTGCCTCTACCCGGGTTTGTTCCTCGGTGTAAAGGAAGGAGCCTTTTAACTGCGCGGCGAGGAAACTTTCAGAAACCACAACAACTCCCGAGAGCCCCATCTCTCCAACCGAAAGCCCGCTGGTCGAGAGACGCAGATTTCGAGCAAATCCTAGGAGAACCCTTTCATCCGTCACCCCGGCTGGTCCCGACGAAACCGCTCCAGTTATCGGGTCAATCCTTCCATTCTCAAAAACAAAGTCACCCGTGATTGATTCTCCTTGGGTATTGATCGTCAGACCGTATCCCGACAGACGAACAAATGGCCCACCAGGAAGTTCGATTTGGTCACCATCTTGGGTGTAATTTTGAACACCGGATCCGGAATTAAGCTCTACCGTAAATCTCCCAGAGAATGAAAAATCTGTAAATCCTGATGAAACGATCGAACCGGTTACCCCACCGTAAACGGCATCATTTCCAAGAGTGATATCCCCTACTCCGCCCCGAAGACCGAGATTCCCAGAGCCAACACTAAAGTTAGCTTGGACCTGACTCAGTTGAACTCGAAGAGAGTCTTCTGGGGTTGTAATAATCGCAGCACCCGAGAGGTCTTGATCACGAATACTCAAATTTAGAATCCCAAAATCGGCCCTGATATCAGACGAACCTTGCGGGAAAAAGAGGCGGGTTCCATCTGCCGGATTACCATCACGCTCCATTACAGTATCGATCACTAGACCAGATTCATTCAACTCGAGACGACCCGTTCCAGAAATTGAAACGTCACCAAGATTCTGAGCAGCGAAATCACCTGTCGCTATCACCGTATATTTGTCGCTTTCAACAAAACGGATAATCAACACCGTAGCATTCGCGATCCACAACCCGGAAGCATCAAGATCGAGCCCCCAAACACCAGGTGTGAGAGAATCGACCCCAAGAAAAAACTCGACCTCATCATCCGCGATCACTTCAACCTCATAATCAATGCCTCCCAAAGTGAGTGTTTCAGGACTAAACGAAATCTGCGCATCCCCACGCCCACGATATTGAATGCGGTCACCAATTTCAAAAAATACCTCAAGAACGGTGAACTCAAAAAAGTTTTGGGAGACCTCCTCGCCACTGAAGTTGATCGAAATCTCCCCATCGCCAAGTAGCAATGTTCGAGAGATTTCCCGATCGGTTGTATTTAGACGACCCTCCACCCTAGCTCCAGCGTTAAAAGTGGACCCCAGCTGCGCCGCAGCGGTGCCGTAAAACTCTCCGGCAACCCCATCAATATTTCCAAGGAGAACCCCACTTGCATCGATCAAGGAAACTTCGTCGGAGACTAGCGAAAGCTCATCGAAGGCAAAAATAAACTCAATCCCATCCTCAGGAAGAGCCTCGGCAATAAAGCTGATTTTGGCAGCCCCCGCATTGGATTGCACCGCGATGGCGACCCGATTAAGGGTCCTCACCTGAAATTCGCGACCATTTTCAGTAGAAGAATAAGTTAGCAAGACGGCTGCGTTCGAAACATCAAAACCAACCAAATCGACATTTAGCACTCCCCTAAGTGAAACATCAAAATCACCTGTATCAGAGATCTCGAATGATCCATTAACTTCTGTCACTGCAACATTGGTGCGAGCCGAGTCAGAAAAAACCAATGACTCGTCGTTAATCGTGATTGCCAACCCAAGCTGCGCTGATGTGCTAAGACCGATTGAGAAATCAAAAAACAAGCTAGCGACATCAGTCTCGAGCGAAATATCATCGCCACTTAAAAAGGCCGAGCCACTAGTCGCGGACACCGAAATTGAAGTCGTGCCAACGGTGAAGGATTCGTTAATGACATCTTGCTCAGTAGTATTCCAAGTGACAGCTACTCTTCCACCGAGTTCAATATCCGAACCGTAGACATTCACGTCACCCGATGCAGAAAGAACGAAACCTTGGTTATCGGGATCGAAAGCAAAGATACCATGAACGTCGAGAACCCGGAGACCGGCTTCATTTCCGTCGAGAAGTTTACCATCAGGATTTGAATCAACGAAAAGAGTTCCGTCACTAAGACCGAAGATCATCCGATCACCTTCAACCGAGACATCAAAACGACCACTGAGTTGATTGGAGCCAAGAGTAATCGAACCGAAGAAATCAGTCACTGTGAGGAGAGAGAGATCCTGACGACCAGTGATCGCATCTTCAATGAGGTCATTCATTGATTCACTGCCAGCATCGATTACAAGCTGTGCGTTATCTGAGAGATCAACAATCGCTTGTTGACCAATTCCTACAGCCTTCAAAATGTAGCCAGTCTCCGTCACAAAAGGAATAAGCGCTAAATCGTCATTCAACTTGAGGCCCTCAATTTCATCAAAATCCCCTTCACGGCTCGAGAAAGTCAGGAACTGAAACTCATCTCCAATCTGTGGCTCAAAACCATCGAGCAGGGAAATTATTAACGTTCCGCCGAGCCGGGCATGACCGCTTGCAATAACGCGGTCAAAATCCTCAGCAGCTGTTCCGGAAAGCTCGATTTCCAAAACACCATTGGCATCAAAATCGTCAACCTCAACGAGGCCTGGGCTATTTCCGGGTGCGAACACTCCGTTAATAATAAGATCTTTATCGGTCTCACCGGTTCCAGTCAGGCGCTGGTCTTTATCGATCACAATTGGATCAACAAGAGACTCTCCATCTCCCCATTCAAACGACTCACCCGACCCAAGAGCGGCATCTTGTTGGTCTTCACCATCGAAGAAATCTGAACTTATTTCTGCTTCAATCACATCGGTGAAGCGAACACCTTCGAGAGCCGAAGAATCGACTGAACTTAGAGGAGACTCAGAGTAAGCATTGGCCGGAGCATCAATAGGCGCAGCCGAGAGAAGTATTTTCGGCTCCAATTGCTCTACCGCATAATTTGCCGAAGAATCATCCCGATTTCGAGATATTCTTGGCAAAGGCTTTTTGGAGATCGGAAACACCCGGTGCGGGAACCTGTCTCCCCACAATAAACCTAACAAGTTTAATCTCTTATTAAAACTCTGAGATTTATTGATAATAAATTTTAATTAAATATTGAGTGGAAGGTTTTTCATTATTCGTCTGAAGATAAAAACAAATTCAGAATTATCACTTAAAACAGATACGCTAAAACCCTTTTGGGGCGTTACAAACAACCACTACGGCTTGAACACATTACCACCCACCTTGAAAAACTTGAAATCCCTCAGTCATTTATCGCACATCTGACCACCAGGGAGCCCCACTTATCAACCGTCTCTTTTTAAGAATTAAATCTCTTTCGATATATTATAAATCAAAAAGATCCCAAAGAGCCTTCATCTCCCTTAGGCAGGAAGAGATAGGGTTTAAAAAACTTAACCTCCAATTTCTGGCGGACCCAGTTCAGGCATCTATTTCTCGCTTAGTCAGCACAATTCCACAACTAGTCACGGACAAAACCAAGAGAAGCTCGCTGCCGACGATCATTCTCGGACACCTGTTTGCGACGATAGATTGCCAATCTTTCTGCTCTCATCTGAACATACCTCAGAAGCCCACGACAAAGGAAAGGGAAAGCCATTTCACCTGTGAGCGAATTAGCAGTTTTCGATATAATCCGGTGCACAAAACTCGGCAGAAATGTGTGAAAAAGAACATCATCGAAAGCATAGTGCCGACTCACCGATCCAGGGTCCCCTTGACGACCTGATCGCCCAAACAGCTGACGATCCACCCTACGAGCTTCATGGGGCTCAGTTGCAATCACATGTAATCCTCCCAATTCCTTCACGCCCTTGCCGAGCTCGATATCAGTACCTCGACCAGCCATATTAGTAGCTATGGTGACTCTCCCCTTAAGTCCAGCATCCGCAACAATTCCAGCCTCCCGAGAAAGTCGAGTCGCATTCAAAATCACGTGATCGACACCTTTAAGACCCAACTTACGCCCCAATTGCTCGCTTGATGTGACAGTCCGCGTCCCAACAAGAACGGGTTGGGAATTTTGATGGCACCTTAGAATCTCCTCCGACACGGCATGCTCACGATCAGCCTCACTCAGGTAGAATTTTGGGTTCCGGTATTGGGAGACGTTTGGAAGATTTCGAGGGATCTTAAGAGTCGAAACTCCATAAATCACCCAAACTTCGTCGGCAATTTCGCGAGCCGTCCCGGTGGCCCCAGAAAGCTTACGATATTTTTGAAAAAACCTCTGAAATGAGATCTGAGCAATTGTCGAGCTTGGCGCCGTGATTTCAACACCTTCCTTCGCTTCGACGATTTGGTGAAGACCCAGTTTCCAAGAACGATCTGGCATCGGACGCCCCGTGCTCTCATCAATGATTACAATTTTTCCATCCTCAATGATGTAATGGGAACCTAAGGTGAAAAACTCTTGTGCTTCTAGAGCGAGCAATATCATTTCACGACGACGATCAGGGCAACGCCAAAGCGGTGTGTTCGGAAATTCAGCTTCCTGATCGACCTTGTCTTCACCTGCGTCCGTCAAATTCACCTCCCGGCGTCCTCGGTGAACTTTATAGTCTATATTAGGTCTCAAAAAATCAGCAACTCCCCAAGCGCCAAGACAAGCTTGTCGTAGTTCCTCAGACTCAACTTTTTGGCTAATTAGGAGCGGAGTGACCGCCTCATCGATCAGACCATTGTCCGCCTCGTCAACAAGAGCTCGGAAAAGTCCTCTTTGAGTAAGCTTCACCCCACTTCCTCGAGCTTTTACAAACCTACGCACGTGTTGACGCATACCTGACCGTTCCCATTCCCCTAATTGAAGTCGATCTCGCAGAAAATCAGCCGCAACCTCCTTAGCTGTGGTGTAAGTGACATCCACCTGATATCCCTCTCGCCGATTTTCCGGTTCGGTTTTCCCAATAACCGAGGCCACCGTAATCCCAAGCCGCGCGTAGAAACGCTTCATCGTTAACGCATCACGCTTAGCCAAATAATCATTTGCTGTGATGACATGAACCGGATCACCTTTCCAAGCTTCAAAAGCCGCTGCAAGCGCGATTGAGAGAGTCTTCCCTTCTCCCGTATCGATCTCAGCTAAGTATCCCTCAATTAAAGCAAGAGCAGAAAGCATTTGGACCCGGTAGGGAGTTAGGCCTAACTCGCGACGGGAAACTTCGCAGATTAAAGCGAGGACTTTGGGGGCCGGCGAAGTATCTCCAGTAACCTTAAGTCGTGACTCCCTGATAAACCGATTAATTTCCTTATCGGTCAAAGTCTCCAATTGTTTACGCTCAACCTCCGCAACCTCGACGATTCTTATCCATGGCTTCAGAACCGAACTCCGTCGCTTCCATTTTCCCGCAAAACGTTTCATCAGCAGATCTAACCCGCTTAGCTCCGGGCAGGCTTTTTCCTGGAAAAACGAATTCTGAAAGCGGCTTGGTGCGTCGATTTTCATTAGAACGGCCAACTAGAGTTGGTATTCGCGTTGGAAAAACTGCCTGATGGAATGACGCCACTGACTCAAAAGCGGCCTATTTGGCAAGGCAAAGCGGGCAATCCCTCGCTGCCCATGCTGTAAAATAACACCATCCATCTCCTTGATCGTTCCCCTTACTTGAAAATACGGTTCGGTCGTTTGCTTTCCATCACCATCTCTACTGGACACGCCCATTGACCCCCCACCAGCCACGCCCAAGGCCGCGCTTGGTAGATCATCCTGACCAGCCGGGATTGAATCGAGATTGGTTAGGATCAAATTTAAGCTTTCTTGCCCCCTTATCTTGAGCTCTGAATCATCCAGAGAAAACCGACCCGCATCACGCTGATGAACTACCGCACTAAGGACATAGCCACCCTCGCCTCTTACCATCCCCAAAGATTGTCCACGCGGAACAACCGATCCCATCACTTCATGAAGATCATCAGCGATCCAACGACCGGAAACAGGTGCCCGCACCACCAAATTTTCAAGCTGAACCCTCAAGGCGAGCTCACGTGCATCTAGCGCTTTTAGGAAGGCACGCAATCCGGTCAACTGAGCCCCTTGTTCACTACGATCCTTCCTCAAAAGCAAATCTCCACGCTCTCGTTCAATGCGAATAAGGTCCCCCTCAATCTCCAGTTCTTTATTGCTCAATCGCAACAATATCTGACCACCCTCCACCATTTCACCAGAAGGAGTCACAATCTCGGCGATGCGACCAGGACTACTCGTGTAAACATTTTGAAATTCCGAAGACTTCACCACTCCCTCGGCGCGAAAGTAGTAAGGCATCGGGACAAAAGCCAAAAAAGATAAGACACCCCCTAAAAAGAGAGCCACAATTCCAAGAGCACGTGTTCGCCGGTTCATGAGTTTAGGACTGAAAAATACATAGCGTAGCCCTTTCGCAAAAGGAAGAATCCCCCAGACCACACCGAATAAAAGGGCAAGAATTACACCCACAATCAGAAATTGCTTTGATACAAAAATCAAAATTCCAATCATTAGAAGAAACCGGTAGATCCAGCTTGTGAAGAAATAGAGAGTAAAGCCAATCTGCTCTCGCCGCGATTTTGTGGGAATTGGGCCTGGATTGATCTTGAAGATTTTCTTGTTTACCCACCAACCCACCAAGGATTGCGAGCGACCTTGTAAATTTGGGGTTTCGAGCAGATCACAAAGAATATGATAGCCATCAAATCGTAAAAGCGGATTGAGGTTAAAGAGAAGCGCGCCAATCGAAGCGGTCACAGCAACATTATATGCAACTCTAGACGTTACTCCATCAGCCCCATCAGCCCAAATTTTCACTGCGACAGCGGCGACAAAAAGTTCAACAGCCATCCCTGCAACTCCTACAATAACCCGTTGATACTTACGCGCAAAGGCATAGCAGGATGAGGCATCCACATATGGAAGTGGATTAAAAACCAAAAGCATCACCCCCATCTCCGGCACTTCACGCCCATACCTGCGACAAGCATAAGCATGGCCAAATTCGTGGATTACCTTCGTGATAATTAAACTTACATAAAGATAAGGAAGATTAGACCAGCCAAGGATCGAACGAGAAGAATCTGAAAACCGGGTCCAATTATCAATCAGTGCCTGAGTCCCCCAGGCAAAGACAACCAGCCAAAGAATTGCCCCGATCGGCGTGAAAAGCCAAGCAAAGAGCGGGAGAGTCCGACGTAAAAAAGGATCAGGATTGATCAACGGGATCTTAAGGAAAAGGAGACTAGAGATCCGTTGTTTCCGTTTTTGGGCACTCTCGCGGGCCTTGTTTTCCTCTAGCGCACTAATATCAGCGTTTTGATCACTTCTAAGAAGACCTGATTGATAAAGCTGCGAAAGTAATTGGATCACTTCTCCCTGCCCAGGAGAATCAATAGGATCAATTTCAAGTGCACGATCCCAAGCATCCTGCACACTAGCAGCATCTTCTAAATAACAAATAAACCGGTAGGCCGCCGGACGGATACGAAAGAAGCGGTGACCAAGTTTATCGCAAACGACATACCACGGCTCGCCCCGGAACATTTGGCGAATCAATTCCACCCCAGGGAGGAGACGAACCTTACATCGGCTAACCCGATACCAAGATTCGTCAAAAACCGTACGTTGTTCCATCGTTGCGTCCAATTTAGAACCAAAGCTTCATTCGGACAAACTCCCAGCTACGATGGAGATAAACCCACGCGATTGAGCGATCGCTGATATCAACCTTGCAAACGCCACTCATTCCAGGACGCCACCATACCTCAGGGTCATCAGCAATATCGACGCGAACCCTAAAATTTGTCCCGGTTTCCTTAACAACCGCTACCGGTTCGTAAGAGTCGAGCGAAATTTTAAACTTATCCTCGGGACGAGAAGTAAAGGCAAGTTCTCCTTCCATTCCAATTTCAAGAAAATGAATATCTCGCTCATCGACCTGAAGCTCGCCGTAAGTATCACTAACCTCAACAATACGCATAAGGATCTCACCAACCTGGGTTGGGGAGGACAAGCGCTCTTTCAGATCACCCTCCACGATAACACCATCAAATGGCGCACAGATTTCAGTGCGATTAAGTCGATAATCAAGCACTGTCAACTTGGCATCCGCCTGCTCGATAGCGAGCTGAGAAAGCTTCATTTGCGAGAGATCCCCTTCCGCTTCGTAGCGCCGGGAATCGGAAAGACTGCGATCCCGCTCAGCTTTAAGTTCGGTTTGCTGCATCAGCAATTCACGCTGATCCAAGGTAACCAAGAGCTGACCCTTCTTAACCGTATCACCAACATTAGCGTTAACAGTATCGATATAACCCGAAAATGGTGCTGTTAAATCTGCCGAAGCTTTCGTTCGCAAAAGAAAAGGAGCATTAACGGTGTGTGTGATTGGAATGACACAGCAGAGCACGAAAGTAAAAATCACACTCAATCCTGCCAATTTCCATCCGGTATGGCGATAACCAAGCAGCGAAGCAAAGCGACGCCGAACCGAGCGCCAGGCACGCGACCCAACCCAACCTGATTTTTGATACAGGTTCACCAATTGAGGACTCACCAGATCAAGCACCACCCTTAAGGCATCCACACGCTCTTGTGTGATTCCACTAGATTCTTGAGCATACTCCACCGTCACCGATCCATGAACGTCTCCATCCTTTCGAAGAGGCAGTGAAACAATTTGGCAATTTGCATGAGCTTCCGAAAACGCTTTATGTTGTCTATTAATTTCAGCTCCTCTAATTGATGGGACACCTACCTCACAATCTTGCTCGGCAGCCTCATCCATTGCCCGGCCTAGTGCTCCAGCAGTTTCAGTATCGTTGCGTATGCGACCTCCATGATTAGTTGAGATCAATTCCATGAGACCTTTTTTACGCCAACCAAGAGTCACTCGCATCGCAGCAAGTTCGGTTTCTAGCTCATTACAAAGTCGATTTGCCGCTTCGCCAAAATGTGCTGACTCACCGATGATAAGCCCCAAATCAACCACCTTAGAAATCTCGCTAAGAGATTTCTCTGATGCATCCGCTTTTCGCTGAGCCGAAAATGCAGTGACGGCGGACTCTACAAAATTCCGTATTTGGATTCGTTCAGGCTCTAAAAGTTCAAATTCACGGGAAAACACCAAAACAAAACTCATGTCAAAACCTACGACATTCATCGGATGAACAACCCAATGAACTCCGCTTATCTCAATTACCTGAACTTCCGAACTATCCGCCATAATAGCCTTCCGAACATTCTGTGGTGCGGTTCTAAGATTACTTCCCTCACTTGAACCAAAAAGCTTAATTGCATCACCATCAATTTGGAGCGCAACGCACTGGGTAAGTTGCCACTGATCTGAAACGGCCTGGATCATCCGAGCCCAAAAGTCGGCAGGATTCGCTCCCCCCTCTAAAATTTCACCAAGATTCATTCGTTACCCTCCATTTCTGGAAGCTTCACCCTCACCCTTAAACCAGGCTTAATCTTAAGCTCGCTGTTATCGAAATCAAAACGAACACGAAACAATCCGCTGCGAGAATCGAGCTGCGGATCGATAAAAACCAGGCTCGCTTTCCTTTCCTGAATCTCAGGAAGCTCAGGGAAAATAACTGGAGCTACCATCCCCTTCTTCAGAATTGGCAAATGCTTGGTGGAGAGAAAGAAAACCAACTTCATCCTAGAAGCATCAATGATCTCGAAAACAGGCTCAACCCGTTCTACTGCCTCTCCCGGATCCTTAAGTCTATAAACAACCGTCCCTGCCACCGGAGCCTTAATGGATCTTTGATCAACCGCTAGTTGCGCGATTTCTCGCTCTATAACAAGGCGCTTAAGCTCAGCTTCCTTTTCCAGTAATTCAGATTTTTTCTGAATTTTTTTATCATAAAGCTCTCTGGCAGTCTTGGCGCTTTCTGAAGCCTTATCGATCATCAACCCAAGGCGTTTCACCTCAAGCTGTTCCTTTGTCGAAAACAGGGTGGCGAGAGTTGCCCCTTTTTCGACCAAATCACCTTCTTCTACGGAAACGCTCTCAACGATTTCCTCAACCGGGGAACTAATCGTGATCCGCGCTGTAGGTTGACTGGTGCCCTCAACCCAAATCTGAGCAAGAGAGGGCGAAATACAGCCTGAAAGGCAGACCAAAGTTATTAAAATTCGATTCACATCACTTTTCATAAAGTCCGGGATTTTCTAGATTTCGATTCCTTAAGCCCTCATTCCTTCTCCTTGGCACGAGTGATCATTACCTCTATCTCGGCATTTGATATTCCCATACGTTCAAAAATTTGTCCGGCGGCAAGCCAAACCGCAATCACCGACTTACTCAAAGCGGCCTCGCTAGCCACCAAATTAACCTGAGAGTCCCCAAGGACCTGCTGTTGTTCAACAACCCGATAAAAGTCTCCTTCTCCAACATCGAAGAGATCTTGCTCCTGCTTGAGTCGCTGGGCAGCAAGCTCAACAGCTTTTTTTGCAGTCTGAATCCGCTGTTTGGCAGCATCCACGCGGATACAGGCTGTATGCACTTCCAGCGAAATATTTCGTTTAGCCTTTGCGAGTTCTAATTGCGCTTGGCGAACCTGCGCCTCCGCAGCTTCCAAGGCAGCAGCCGCACCATCTTCTCCAAGTGGCATTTTAAAATTCAAACCTAACGACCATTCCGTCCCCTGAGCTCCCGCAGCCTCATCAAAAGCGCCATCCGCCTCAGCATCGAGCCCATAAAGACCAGCAGAACCAGTCACGTTCAGTTGCGATTTTCCTACATCTTTTGCCCGGAGAACGTTCAATTTAGCAGTCTCGACGACGTGCTTGTAATAATTGAGATCTAATCTTTGGCTTTGCCCATCATTAATCAATTCGCGTTTCCCTTTCATGGTCGCACCCGAAAAAAAACTCGAAACCGCCTTAAATCTAGTTTCTCCATCGAGATCTGGTTCCCGGTTCGTCAATGCGAAAAGTGTATTGACTCTCTCAATTTTATCAGCAGCGCTCGTAATATATTGATCCTGTCTCTGGTAAAGCGCTAGCTCTGCTGTTGTGACGTCAGTCGCCAACCCCTCCTTGCTTTTTAAAAGCTCCTTATTGCGAACCAGCATCTGCTCGGCTAACTTGATATTTTGACCATGGACATTTAATACGCGATCAGCGGTTACAATATCCGTGTAGCGGGTCGCAACTTCAGCGACCAAGTTCATTGCCTTGACACGAGTTAAAATATCTTGGGCCGCTCCACGAAGCCGCGCGATATTCACCCCAGCAAGATTGGCGTCCTTACCAAATCCACGAAGAAGGGGCTGAGTGAGAGTGATTCCAGTAAAAGTCTCATATTCGGGGGAAAATAAAGAATTGGCGGAGGTTCTATTCAAGGTGTTACTGAGACGGGAAAATCGCGAGCCAACTTCCAAAACTGTGCCCGTAGCATATTTTTTCTTTACCCCAAATCGAGCAGTCAAATTTTCATCATCAAAAATCCGTGATTCATTTCCCGGGAGCTGAACCCCACCAACTGCAATAAATTCACGAGTGTTTTGGGGTTTCGAGCGATCCTCGTAACGAGCGAGTGCCTCGATCCCCCAGCCAAATTCGGATAACTCCCGTCGGATCTGGGCATTACTGATTTTCACGCTCTCAAGCTCACCCTTGAACTCGGAATTTTCTCGAAGTGCCCGCCTGACCGAAGAGTAAATACTCATGATCTCAGTCTCCTCCCCTTGAACGATTTGTGGTGAAAATTGGATGAGACTAACGGCGGTAAAACAAGGTAGAAATTTCATGGGACGATTTTAAAAACAAATACAGAATTTCAATTTATTCAGATAAATCAACCTTCCTAATAAATTGATAATCAAGTGATCTTAAATATATTTAAAAATGGCAAGGACTATCTTTTCCTACCAACTCGTTACCCCAAAGACTTTCTATTGGCCCAAGCACCGACCACCCTTTGCGCCAATCTGGATTATTCCCAACACACACAAAAGGCACGCCGTTGCCGGCGCGCCTTTTTGAAATAGATTAAGCTGAAACAGTTACTTCTTCTTGGCCTCCTCGCGCTCTTTGGCATCAGCCACGACTTTTTCAGAGACGTTCCTTGGACAAGGTGCGTAATGCTCAAACTCCATCGAGAACTGGCCACGACCTGAAGTCATCGTGCGGAGGTCACCGATGTATCCGAACATCTCGGACAACGGAGCCTGCGCTTTGATACGAATTCCGCCGGACGCAGAATCCTGCGATTGAATCATACCACGACGACGGTTTAGATCGCCGATAACATCACCAACGTGATCTTCAGGAGTGAAAACATCGAGCTTCATGATCGGCTCAAGGATCTGAGCACCAGCCTTGGGAACGGTCTGACGATAAGCAGCTCTTGAAGCTATTTCGAAGGCTACGGCCGAGGAGTCAACCGCGTGGAATCCCCCGTCAGTAAGAGTAACCTTAAAATCCAAGCAGGGGTAGCCAGCAAGAACACCCTTTTCAAGAGAGCGTTTGAAGCCTTTCTCAACGGACGACCAATATTCTTTAGGCACATTACCACCAACCACAGTCGACTCGAACTGAAAGCCCTCTCCAGGCTCGAGAGGAGTCAGGGTGTAGTCGATTTTAGCAAATTGACCGGAACCACCCGACTGCTTTTTGTGGGTGTAGCTATCTGAAGTCTCCTTGGTGATTGTCTCCCGATAAGCGACCTGCGGAGCACCCACTTCAACTTCAACTTTGTGAGTCCGCTTGAGGATATCCACTTTAATATCGAGGTGAAGCTCACCCATTCCTTTGAGAATGGTCTCACCGGAATCAAGATCCGTCTCAACCCGGAAGGAAGGATCCTCCTGAATCATTTTTCCAAGCGCGATGCCAAGTTTCTCGGCATTGGCTTTATCTTTTGGAGCAACGGCTAGCGAAATCACAGGATCCGGAAACACCATGGGTTCAAGGGTGGCAGGATTATCCTTAGAACAAAGAGTGTGCCCGGTCTGAACATTCTTGAGACCAACGAGGGCAATGATATCACCCGCTTGGGCACTATCGAGCTCAGTCCGGTCATCAGCGTGCATCTCGACGAGGCGGCCAACCCGCTCAGTTTTTCCAGTGAAGGTATTAAGGATAGTATCTCCTTTTTTCATCGTTCCTGAATAAATCCGAGTAAAGGTTAAGGCTCCGAATTGATCATCCATGATCTTAAAAGCGAGTGCACGAAGTGGACCATTTGCGTCAACTGTAGCAACCTCACCAGTCAATTCTCCGTCGTCGTCAAACTCAGGTTCCGGCTCAACCTCAAGTGGAGACGGGAGGTAGTCGACAACGGCATTAAGCACGTTTTGGACGCCTTTGTTCTTAAAAGCTGAACCACAGAAAGCCGGGAAGAAATCAAGAGCAATAGTTCCTTTTCGGATACACTTTTTGATGGTGGCAATATCAGGAATATTACCTTCAAGATAGGCCTCCATTACTTCGTCATCCTGCTCGACGGCGGTCTCGATCAACTCTTCGTGATACTGGTTACATTTATCAACCAGGTCCTCGGGAACGTCTTGGATCTCAAAGTTCTCAGGGAGACCGGAGTCGTCCCAGACATAAGCCTTCTTCTCAAGCACATCAACAACTCCCACGAAGGAGTCTTCGAAACCAATTGGGATAGTCATTACCAGCGGGTTTGCCCCAAGGACATCCTTTGTCTGCTGTATGACGCGGTAAAAGTCAGCTCCAATTCGGTCGAGCTTGTTGACGAAGATAATCCGAGCAACTTCGGAATCGTTGGCGTAACGCCAGTTAGTCTCTGATTGGGGTTCAACACCACCCGATCCACAGAAAACACCGACACCTCCGTCGAGAACCTTAAGCGAGCGATAAACCTCAATCGTAAAATCAACGTGCCCCGGAGTATCAATAATGTTCATCCGGTGGTCGTCCCAGAAACACGTGGTCGCCGCCGATTGAATGGTGATTCCACGTTCCGCTTCCTGCTCCATGAAATCGGTTGTAGACTCGCCGTCGTGGACCTCACCCGTTTTGTGAATTTTCCCAGTAAGCTTGAGGATCCGCTCAGTGGTCGTGGTCTTGCCGGCATCAACGTGTGCGAAGATGCCAATGTTACGGTATTTAGTGAGGTCTGTCATGATAACTTGTCTCGTGAAGAAGCGCGTCATAATCACCACCCCCCCCCTTTTGTCGAGTCTGGACCGAGACTTTTTGCGGATTCTTGACCCACCCTTAGGCTCAACTAGATCTAGGGGGTGTGTTTTTACCCCAAACAAAAAATCGATGGGATAAGACCTAGACTAGCTGAATTGTGGGACTTCCGACAATTGCATCTATTAGTTCCGAGCATACCTACTAAGTGTAAAACTTGGCAAAACTGCTCCCTCACCTCTTTACGACTACCTCTTTAACCTTCGATAAAAAGAAAAGCCCCTTTGCAAGGCATCAGAAAACTGAATAATTACTCTCAACTTAAAAAAAACCATGTCACATCAAACATCCGAAAAAAAATCGACCTTTTCTCGCCGTAATTTTGTAAAAAAAGGAGCACTTGGAGGTGCCGCAGTAAGCCTTTCACCTCTTGGGATTCCTTTGGTGAACGCCGTTGAAAAAGCCCCAAAAGGAAAGCTGAAAGTAGGGGTTGTCGGCCTTGGAGGCCGAGGTGGTGGTGCCGTGAATGATATCATGAATATTGATTCGGGGACCGTTCTCTGGGCCGCAGGTGATATTTCCAAGGATCGCTTCAAGAAAATCGAAGGGATTTCCAAGAAATTTTCAGGTCGTGTCGATACCGACGGAGGCAAGCGTGAATTCGTTGGTTTTGACGCTTACCAAAAGGTGATCGATAGCGGAGCTGACATTATCATCCTTACTACCACTCCGGCATTTCGCCCGGTCCAGTTCGAAGCCGCAGTGGCAGCAGGTAAACATGTCTTCATTGAAAAGCCCTATGCTCTCGACATTCCTGGCCTTCACAGCGTCGTTGAAACAGCAAAAAAAGCCCAGTCAGCAGGGCAATCAGTCCTGACCGGACTTGTCTGGCGCTACACCCCCCACCTGATGGAAATGGATAAGCGTCTCCAAGATGGTGCCATCGGTGATATTCTTAACGTCTCGTCATCTTACTGTGGTGGCGGACGCCCCAACCAAATGCCTGACCCAAAATTCAAACCTGCCGAAATGTCTGACATGGAATGGGCTCTTCGCTTCTGGCAAAACTTTCTTGAACTCAGTGGTGACGGTGTCCTCGAATATCACATTCATGGGATTGACCGGATGGCTTGGTGGATGGGCGACCAGCTGCCTGTCCGCTGCTACGCAAACGGAGCAAATATTGCTCCCGTAAAAGGGGCTAACAACTGGGATAGCTGCAACTTCAGCTACGAGTATGCAGACGGTCGCACCTCGAGCTTCTTTGGTCGGCAAATCCGCGGAACATACTCTGCCTCCGGCGATAATATCGTTGGAACTAAAGGACGGGCTGTTGCGCAAGGCAACTCAGCCTTCATTGAGGTGGACGGCAAGAAAATCTGGGAAGGAAAAAGTAATCTTGGTTACCAGCAAGAACACGAAATTTTCATGAAACACATTCGTGAGGGTAAGGTCTTCAACGACGTTATTGGCCAATCGGCAAACAGCCACGCCATCGCCCTCATGGGTCGTAACGCGGCCTATTCCGGCCAGCTTATTACTGACGAGCAGATTATGGCTTCAAAGGACGTCCTCCTTAAGGATATTAAAAATTTAACTTACGAAACCCCCTTCAAGGCCCGTGAATCTGCTGTTCCAGGCAAAACAAAGTTCCTCTAGTCCGATGATTCGGTTTGTTCGCAAGTTCCAAACTTCACCCATCTTTCCATTCATTATCGCCCTGCTTTGTGCGGGGGCAGTTGCTCAGGCTGAAATAGCTCCTGACACAAAGCCTGCTCTCGCTAAAGATGGCTTCGATGAGGAAGAAATGCGCCTCGCAAAAGCGATTCATAAGCGTATTTTGGACTATCAGGGGATTAAGAAAAAGACCAACAACGGTAAGGAGGAGGAATTAATCGCATTCCAGGACCCTCTCGCTTCGGGCGCCAAAATCGACATGCTTCCGGTAAAAGGCGGCGAGTTCACATGGCGCGGAGAAGAGAAAGACGATATCCTCAAAGTATCTCTCTCTCCTTTCTGGATGTCCAAACATGAAATCACTTGGGAAGCCTACGAGCCATTCATGTTGTCTCCGATTCCACGCCAGAAAGACGGCCAGCCCCTAGATTTCATGCGGGCACAAATCAAAAACGATATTGAATTTATTGCTCGGCCCACGCCGCCTTATCACCCGATGACCTTCGGCATGAAGCGTGATGGTCATCCGGCGTTGAGCATGACTCAACATGCCGCTAACAAGTATTGTCAGTGGATTAGCTTTCAGACGGGACATTTCTACCGCCTGCCGACGGAAGCTGAGTGGGAATTCGCCTGTCGCGCAGGGAGTGACACTAATTCCTCTTGGGGCGCCGACGCTCAAAAAGCGGTGGAGTATGCCTGGTTCGGTGGGGATGCCTCAACGCACTATAACGTTCCAGGAAAGAAAAAACCCAACTCGCTGGGCCTTCACGATATGCACGGAAATGTTTTAGAGTGGACACTCGATCAATATGTTCCAAACCGTAGGGAATATTTTGCCAAGGACAAGGTCCACAACCCCTGGGTGAAAGCAACAAAACCCTATCCTCACGTCACCAAAGGCGGGCATTGGCAGCAGTCGCTCAAGGAAATTTCTGCGGCTACTCGTCACCAATCGACGCCAATATGGAAAGTTGCCGATCCCCAGAGACCTAGAAGTTTATGGTATCATACAACGACCCCTTGGCTCGGATTAAGAATCGTTCGCCCTGCTAAAATTCCAACGGTCGAAGAAATGTACCACTATTGGAATTCCGGTGTCGAAGCAGATGAGTAGCTCTCGTGCGGCCAGAGATTCAAACCATCCATTATCCGCCCGAGTGAACCTTCTTGCTTATTTTGTGCAGAGGATAGGATTGATTGCTCTGGGTGCAAATCACGCCGTCGCACAGCAAGCCGAAGAGATTACCCCCCTGCCACAAAGGCAATATTTTTCACAGCCTCACCTAGGCACTATTGTTCAAATCGCTTTCTACTCAACTGATAAGGAGTTCTCTCAAAAACTAGCGAAGGACTGTTTTGGACAGGTCAAAAAGCTCGATAAAATTTTTTCTGATTACCGTTCTGATAGCGAGGTCTCTCAACTTTGCGGCAAGCCGGTCAAGATGGCTCACAAAATTAGTAAAGATCTCTTTGATGTCATCGCGCAAGCGCAGGAGATTTCGAACACAACCAATGGTGCATTTGATATCACCTTGGGCCATACGACTCAGAACTGGCGTCAGAGTGCACGACAGAAAAAGCTACTTCTTAATGATGATCCTGAGACTTCTTACAAGGATTTGATTCTCTATCCAGAATCGAGGAGCATCTTGCTTCGCAAACCCTTAAAGATCGATCTTGGGGGAATTGCAAAGGGATACATCGCCGATCAATTAATGATGAATCTTAGCAAAGTTGGAATCAAGCAAGCCGCGGTGATTATCGGAGGAGAAATGATTTTCACTGAGGCGCCTCCCGAAAAAAATGGCTGGACGGTGGGGATTGAGCGACCATCTCGTGAAATGCTCGGGACTCTTACTATCCGCAATACAGCGCTTTCGACTTCGGGAGACAGCTATCAATTTTTTGAGCAGGGCAATGTCCGTCACGCCCATCTGATTGATCCCTCAAGCGGAAAACCGAAAACCAATCGCCTCAATGTAACAACCATCGCTCGGTCAGCAATGTTAGCCGACGCCTGGGCAACGGCCCTTCGAATTTCGGACCAAGAAAATGCTCTCAGACTTGCCAATGAGACAAAAGGAATTGAAGCCACCTTCATCACATTCGGAAAGCCAGCTCGCTTCACCACAGGCTTTCCTAAGTTAAAAAAACTTCATCAGTCTCCCTCAAGACAGTCACCCAGAAATTGATAACAACCTCATCGCAAACACCATCCGCTTCACTGAACTCGAAGCCAGACAGTTGCTATGGATCCTGATCCTTGCCCCTCTTTCATGATCTCTAGGTGATTCGACATGATCGACGGTAATTTTGCTCAGATCATCCCCATCTCGCCCTTCATCCAGTTTCCGGCGGCTCAGTTTACCCGAATAACCCTCGCGTTAAATTACGCTAAAGGTCACAAATCCCCCCCGCTAAAGCCCTATTCTTAGCCTCCTGAACCGATTCTTCGTTTACAAATCTTGGTTTCCTGACATTCAGACCCCGTCAAATTCACTTTTTCCCTAAACAATGAGCACGAATTACTTCAACACTCTCCCTCTTCGTCGCCAGCTCGACGAGCTTGGCACCTGCCGTTTCATGGACTCGTCTGAATTCGCCAATGGCGTAAACGCAGCCAAAGGACTAAAGATCGTGATTGTAGGCTGTGGCGCCCAAGGCCTCAATCAGGGTCTCAACATGCGTGACTCCGGCCTCGATGTATCTTACACCCTCCGCCCCGCTGCGATTGAGGAAAAGCGCCAGTCCTACCTCAACGCTACCGAAAATGGTTTCGCCGTTGGCACCTACGAGGAAATGCTTCCGACCGCTGACATCGTGATGAACCTCGCCCCTGATAAACAGCACACTAAGGTGGTTGAAACGGTCATCCCTCACATGAAAAAAGGCGCAACTTTTTCTTATGCTCACGGATTCAACATCGTCGAAGAAGGAACCCAAATCCGCAAAGACCTCACTGTTATTATGGTCGCACCAAAGTCACCTGGCTCTGAGGTACGCGAGGAATATAAACGCGGCTTCGGAGTTCCCACCCTGATTGCCTGCCACGTTGAAAATGATCCTTCGGGAGAAGGTATCGAACTTGCTAAAGCTCTTGCCGTAGCCCAAGGCGGTGACAAAGCGGGCGTCCTTGAATCATCGTTCGTAGCTGAGGTCAAATCCGACCTTATGGGAGAGCAAACTATTCTTTGTGGCCTCCTTCAAGCCGGCTCCATTCTCTGCTTTGAAAAGATGAAAGCCGATGGCATCGATCCACAATGGGCCGTCAAGTTTATCCAAAACGGCTGGGAGGTCACGACCGAGGCCCTCAAGCACGGCGGCATCACCAACATGATGGATCGCCTTTCCAACCCCGCAAAGATCGAAGCTTTTAAACTTTCCGAGCAGCTCAAGGACATCATGCGCGACTTGTTCTACAAGCATATGGACGACATCATCTCCGGTGATTTCTCCAGCACCATGATGGCCGACTGGGCAAATGATGACGTCAACCTGCTCGGCTGGCGCAAGGACACTGGCGAAACCGAATTCGAGCAAACTGAAGGTGCAGGTGAAATCTCCGAGCAAGAATACTTCGACAAAGGCATCCTTATGGTTGCCATGGTACGCGCCGGTGTCGAACTCGCTTTTGAAGCTATGGTCGAAGCAGGTATCGAGCCTGAGTCAGCCTACTACGAGTCTCTCCACGAAACACCACTCATTGCCAATACCATTGCGCGCAAGAAACTTTATGAAATGAATCGCGTCATTTCGGATACCGCCGAGTATGGTTGCTATCTCTTCAGTCACGCCGCTGTTCCTCTTTTACAGGACTTTATGTCCAAGGTGGACACCAGCGTCATCGGTAAAGGCCTCAGCTTAAACGACCAAAGCGTCGACAACCAAACGCTCGTTCAAGTGAATGCCATCATCCGCGACCACGAGGTCGAGGAAATTGGTATCTACCTCCGCGAAGCAATGGGCGCTATGAAGCCCATCACCGCCTAGATTTATTCGCGCGAGGCCCTCGCTTGCGATCCCTCTTAAAAAGCCCGAGACCTCAGCCGAGGCTCGGGCTTTTTAAAGTCCCGACTACCCAGGCTCTCTCGTTAAAATCCATCCTAGCTATTGGATCTCACACCAGAACCCCTCGCCTAAAAAAGTGAGTTTTCAGCTCATTAAAAAAACTAATAAGCTCCACTTTTAAAAATGACCCTATCCACCCCACAAGCAACCGAAATAATTCTTGAGAGCTTTTTCACAGCCCCTCCACTCATTTCTGATCTCCCAGAGGCTCAACACTTCCAACCATCAGACCTCTCCCCCCCCAATAAACCAAAGCCTCTCAACTTCTCACAAAAGCTCGGCCACCTTTACGAAGACGCCCTCGCTCAAATCTTTACGTCTTCTAAAGGCTACGATCTCCTGGAACGAAACCTCCAAATCCAAAAAGACATTCACACCACCGTTGGCGAACTCGACTTCCTTCTCCGTAATCTCAAAACCCACCAACTCATCCACCTCGAACTCGCCACCAAATTCTACCTCGCCGTTGGAAGTGATCTTCCCGGACCAGATGCCCGAGACAATTACTTCAAAAAACTTAGCCACCTCCAGCAACACCAACTTCGCATCCCCAAAAAACACCAAGAATACCTTCCAAGCAACTACCGTAATGAAAATATCAAAACACAACAACTCGTTTACGGATGCCTCTTCGATCACATCGAAGCCCAGACGATATCTAATCCCGAATTCTCAAACCCCAAATGCCGCCGCGGAAAATGGTTACATCTCTCCGAGGTTTCAAGACACTTCCCTACCGATCAAGAATTCCAGATCGTTCCAAAAACTCTTTGGCCCGTTCCCTTAAAACTCCTATCAAGAGCACCGTTAGAATCATGGAACCCACCCGAGATCCTAGAAAAATGCACAATGGTCCGAGTTCCCAGTGATTTAACCCCTTATTTTATCGCTCCCACAAACTACCCCCACTACGAGGGCACTTTGTAAATCAAACGAAGGGAATCCAATCGAAGACGAGCTCCTCCAAGCGCTAATTTAAGAGCCTCACGATGATTCTCGATCTCAAGTAATTCCTCTTTTCCGACCAGAGGGTTCAGCTGAGCCAAGTCTTCCAAACGCCCCTTTTCTTGGTCAAACGAACTCTCCATTAATTCCAGCGATTTCGTCACAACTACAACCCGGCGCTGCCCAGCTAAGGAATCAAGCGTTTTTAACATCTCAGGGATCATCTCACCCGTGATCTTTGGTTGCTCGAGGAGCTTACGATGATTTCCTCGGCGAAGCACGGCTTTCATCAAAGACGCATCAGAAGTCATATCTTTTCCCTGGTAATCGATCGCAACTCGCAAGGGCACCGAAGGGAGGTAGTGATCAGTTTGTAGAGAAGCTGGAGCCACACATTCCACAATATAGAAAGCCTCCAAGATCACCGAACTAGTTCCAGGCGCTTCCCAAACTCCAAAAGTACTATTCCCTGCTTCAGCCGATAACAGAAGATCAATCGAATTCCTAACCATCGGATGATCTGCTGTCATAAGCCCAATCTCCTCACGCATTAAGGCGCGACTGCGATCAAAGGTAACTGCCATTCCATCTTCGGCCAAATCGGGGAACGCATCGGTAATTACGTTACCCTGTTTGAGCAGGTAATCTCGGCCATCCAACTCCTCAACTTCCAGCCCGAAGTGATCAAAAAGCCGTAACATCCAATCCTCAAACTCCCGATCTCCATCCCATTCATCAAGTTCTTCTAGAACCTTTTCAATCTCACCACCACCCTTTGATGTCAGCGCTAAAAGCCGATCGGGGCCTCGTTCCATTTGAGCCTCGGTCTCCTCTCGTAGTTTTTTTGACTCCTCGATAAATCTCGGCAATGTGTCTGCCTTTATTTGCTGAAGTCTCTTCACTAGAAGCTGAGCCCCTTGCAAATTCTTCTCAAAGGCATTTAAGCCCTCCTGATACCATCGCGCGTATCGCTCTCCAGCATCGCCATTCACATAAGGGACATGAATATTGATCGTTTCAGTCTGCCCAATTCGATCAAGTCGCCCAATCCGCTGCTCGAGTAATTCTGGATTCTCTGGCAAATCAAAGAGCACTAAGTGGTGAGCAAACTGGAAGTTACGCCCTTCACTCCCAATCTCAGAACAAATCAATAAATCAGCACCGTTTTGCTCGGAAAAATAAGCGGCATTTCTATCCCGCTGAAGCAATGTTAATTCCTCATGAAACTGGGCAATTTTCATATTAACTCGGTCCAAAAGAGCCTCCATTAAATCCTCAACCAAATCCAAGCTCTTACCAATCAGAAGAATTTTCTCCTTGGGATGATCTTCCAAAAATCCAACCAACCAATTGACCTTAGCAACAAATGCGTCTTCCCCTTCTAAGGCGATCAAATGCGCCTTCCGCTTCGGAAACCCACGCAGTTGTTTGCGAGTATTACGGAACATCACTCTACCCGTCCCAAAAGAGTCGAGTAAATCTCTTACTACTCTCTCCCTCGCTCCCTCTTTATCCAAATTGGCCAACCCTTCTGTAATTCGCGGCGAGCGATCCACAAACCGCTGCACATCCGGCTCACCACCCTCCTGAATCAAATCAATGGCATCAGCAACCAACTCATAATAATTGGACTCTTCCAAAAATGCATCGAGATCATTATAACGATGGGGATCCAGCAGCTGCAGGCGCGCAAAGTGCCCTTCAGCTCCAAGTTGCTGTGGTGTCGCTGTTAGTAACAAAACTGAAGCTGTCTCAAGAGCTAGGCTCTGCACCAAACAATATCCATCACTTGACTCCTCTGGATTCCATTCCAGATGATGAGCCTCATCCACGATCAGCAGATCCCATCCCGCGGCAATCACTTGAGGAATACGCTCAGGGTGTTCCAAAAGAAAATCTTGAGAGCAAAGGATGAGCTGATTCTCCAAAAATGGATTCTCTCCCGAAATTGACTGACATCTTTCCTCATCAAAAATCGCGAAAAGCATATTGAAGCGGCGCAGAAGCTCTACAAACCACTGATGCACTAATGGCTCGGGCAAAAGAATCAGCACCCTATCGGCTCGCCCCGTCAGATGAAGTCGATGCAGGATCAAACATGCCTCAATCGTTTTCCCCAAACCTACCTCATCCGCCAACAACACCCGTGGGGCAAGTCGCGATGACACTTCACGAGCAATCGCAATTTGATGCGGAATCAAATCAACCCGCCCACCCAGAAAACCCCGCACCGAGGATTTCCGAATCTTGGATGATCGAAAGAGTGATTCAACCCTCAGGTTGAACGTCCGGAGATCGTCGACTTGCCCACCAAGCAGCCGCTCATCGGGTTTAGAAAAACTAATAGAATCATCCAACTCCCCCTCGCAAAATGATTGATTTTCTTGGTGATAAATCAGGAGTCCATCCTTGTCTTCAACTCGATCAATAATGATCGTCTCTCCCGTGTGAATCAGAATTTCATCCCCCACCTTAAAACGCACCCTAAGAATGGGGGCGGAATCGACAGCGAACATTCGTTTTTCATTTGCTGTCGTGAATAGAATAACGACCCTGTTTCCCTGCGATTCCAGCAAAACCCCCAACCCTAACTCGGGCTCACTTGTACTGACCCATCGCTGTCCTGCTACAATTTTATCGCGCATCCGTCACGATCCATAGCGGGAATTACCAATAGTGGAAATCGCGAATCAATAAGATTTTAAAAGACGCTAATGATCTTGGATCGATCGTCAAGATTGCTAGCCTAGGAGCGAAGGGATGAAGGAACTAAAAGACGGCCTTAGATCACTCGTTCGGATTGACTTTCGCGGGCATGTTCACAAACAGTTTCGCGGCACAGATTCCGACAAAAGATTTGCAAATGAAGTGGCTGTTTTAAAGGCACTCGAAGATCGGGGAGCAACTAATGTCCCCCGCTTAGTTGGACATGATCCTGAAACTTTGACACTCATAACCACTAATTGTGGCTCGCCTGCACCCCTTATCACGCTTGAAAAGGCACAGGTCCTATTCCAAGAACTACAAGATAAATACGGCATCCGACACGATGACCCCGAGCCACGCAATGTCACTTACTCTCCTCATCTTGGGAAATTTTGCCTTATCGACTTCGAACTCTCCGAAATCCTGCCCATTCCTTCGGAACTCAAAACGGGTAAAACCAACGTCCTCCGAGCCAATTGGGCAGCTTCCAGCGTTAAGGGCAATGGGCACTTTAGCAATGACGACTCGTTTATTGCTCTCACCGTAAATCCCAAATCGACCGACCCACTTCCTAAATCAGGAGAAATTCTTCTTGATCCCTCACACCTCGTCCTGGCCGTTTCCGACGGCATGGGCGGGCACAACGCCGGTGAATTCGCCTCCCGCCTCCTCATGTCCCGCATCCGCAAGGAAGCCGCCGAACTCTATCATCAACTCGGAACAAGCGAAGACGCCCAAAACGCCCTCGATGCATTGCTGCGCCAATGCCACCGCGACGTCACCGAACTGGCAAAGCAGAATGGCAACACGGAGGGAATGGGTGCCACCCTCACCATGGCTTGGATCAGCCATAGCAGACTCTTTTGGGCGCACATTGGTGATTCCCGCCTCTATCTCATCGATGATGAAGGAGTGCAGCAACTGACACAGGATGACTGCAGGGCATGGCATCAGTGGCAAAGAGGTAATATCACGGAGTATGCCTACCGTAATCATTCTCGCCGATCGGTCTTAAGTGATGTTCTTGGCGGAAGCAGCCATGAACCATTCCCCAAAACTGGCTCGCTTCCCCTGAAGGACACCCAACGCATTATGATTTGCTCCGACGGGATCATGGATGGACTTTGGGAGAGAACCATTCGTGAAATAGTTGCCGAAAAAAAAACAGTTCCTGAGATCATGCAAAATCTTTCCCGCAAAGCCATCGAGAACGACGACAAGGATGACACGACCTTGATCGTAGCAGAAATATCCCGTATTTAGAGTTGGCACACCAATTGCTGAATCAATTAGGAATTGTGTCGGGGAAGCAATTTTCGTAGACCCTCTACGCGATTCAAATTTGGAAATTCTTTTTCCAGACAAACAAATCAGACCAATGGCAAAATACCGACTCGATTACATCTGGCTGGACGGCTACACACCCGTTCCAAATCTCCGTACTAAATGCTGCATCAAAGAATTTGATGAGTTTCCAACCCTCGAACAACTTCCTGAGTGGGGCTTCGATGGTTCTTCAACCCAGCAAGCAGAAGGTGGTGATTCCGACTGCGTGCTCAAGCCCGTAGCAATTTACGCTGACGGAACTCGCGAAAACGGAGCGCTCGTCATGTGCGAAGTGATGCTTCCGGACGGCTCTCCTCACCCGTCCAACGCCCGGGCCACAATTCTCGACGATGAGAACGCATGGTTTGGTTTCGAGCAGGAGTACTTTTTCGAAAAGGACGGCAACATCCTCGGATTCCCGAAAGGCGGATACCCTGAACCACAAGGCGGCTACTACTGCGGTGTTGGTTACAAAAATGTCGGTGATATCGGCCGTGCGATCGCAGACGAGCATCTAGACCTCTGCCTCTACGCTGGCATTAACCACGAGGGCATCAACGCCGAGGTAGCTATGGGACAGTGGGAGTTCCAAGTCTTCGGTAAGGGCTCCAAGAGAGCCGCAGACCAAATCTGGGTTGCCCGATTCCTTCTTGAGCGACTTGGCGAAGAGTATGGCGTCGATATTAATTATCACTGCAAGCCTCTTCAAGGCGATTGGAATGGTTCCGGAATGCACTGTAACTTCTCCACAGAAAAGTTGCGGGAGGAAGGCGGCAAGGAATACTTCGATAAGCTCATGGCTTCCTTCGAGAAGAATTGCATGGAGCATATCGCGGTCTATGGACCCGATAACGATCAGCGACTCACTGGACTCCACGAAACCCAGTCTATCGACAAATTCTCTTGGGGAATTGCAGACCGTGGCGCCTCTGTCCGAGTCCCACACTCATTCGCCAAGAACGACTGGAAAGGCTACCTTGAAGACCGTCGACCGAACTCACAGGGCGATCCCTATGCCATCGCCAGCCGTGTTCTTAAGACAATCGCTGAAGCCGACGAAGCTTAAGTCTACTAGATTGAAACTTACAACGGTCACCGGATTTCCGGTGACCGTTTTTTATTTTTGGTGCTGAGTCAACCTCCCCAACTTATAGGAAGTTAAACCATTAAAACCTCACTAAAAAACCAATAACCCGGATGATCTACCCTGCCCCAGAAACGACAAAGTAATCCAGTCAGCAACGATTATAAAACCAACAAAACTTCACTCCAACTTATCCCAGTCCCCTTTGGTTTTTTCATCTTTTTGAAACTCCATCAAAACTTTCCAGCTACCATCTTTCTTAACTAAAAGAGCTTCAAGTTCGATGTAAGCAACAGTCTTTTCACCACCTTTCATGCGACTGGCATATCGAAATACCCCTGTCTCATGAGCAGTGGAATCATCACCCCACCGTTGTTTAAAACGAAAGTCGACACTCGCCTTCATTTCACCCGATTTCGTGGCATCAAATTCCTTTTTCCACCTCTTCAGAGCCGAAGCCAAAGGATAACTTCTTTCCCTCTTCCCAGAAACCAAAACTCCCGCGGGATGGCAAGTGGCGGCATACCCTTTAAAATCGCCCTCACCTACCGCTCTTGAAACTTCAGCCCAGTAGAGATCAAGCTCTTGTAGTCGCGCCTCCTCTTGATCGAGTTCTTTGACCTTAAGATTTCGCCAAACTATCATTCCACTTTTTGCCTTGTGCACTTGAAGGGCAAAATAGCCTGATCCATATGTTCCGTCCCCCTTCCAATGAGCGGTTGGAATACCATTAACCCAGGTCTTTACGATCTGCCCCTTGGCCATAACTGTCACTCGGTTCCAGCCCTCTTTATTCAGCGCCCCTCGTGCTTCTGAATGCTCCTTCAACCAAAGAGGATACCAATATCCGCCACAACTCTGTCCATAAATCCCGCCCGACCAACCCCGAGTGTTTTTAACCCCTTCCATTTCGACTTGCGGTCCGTAAACAGCTCTTTTCCTTTCGCTTTTCGCGCGGAACATGACCCCGGAATTTAGATCATTCTCCCACCTCATCTCGCATGTGAAAACGAAGTCACTGTAATCAATTCTCTTAGTAGACAGATAAGTGCTCGGCTCTCCAGGAACACAAGTTCCCACGATCATGCCATTTTTGTATTCGAAGGTCGACATTCCTCCTTTGCGTTCCCAGTTGGAGAGATCCTTACCATTCAGCAGTGAAACGAACCCCTCTTCAAGCTCGGGCTCTTTATCGGTATTCAACAACATCTCGCTAGGTTTCGGAGCATTTTCCTGTTTACTGTATTTGAGAATCCACGACTTCTGGGAAGGGTCTAACTCACCCGCGAAACCCTGCCCGAAGACAGAGACCAAGACCAAAATAATAAGTTCTCTCGAATCCACATCAGTAGTGCTACCAGAGACCGGGCACGACTACCAGCGCTCAGCAACCACTCGTAGATATCTTATTTGCGAAGCATTGATATCACTTACAAGACACACCACAAACTCCTCAATACCGTCTTCCACAATCACACGCTCAACCTCCTCAATTGCCTCGGGGCCAAGTTCTATCCACGTAATCATATCAGAAGAGCCCTCAAATCGGAGGCGAGCATCAACTACAGACATTGCCATTCGACAACGAATCCCAAAATGCTTTTCACCATCGTCGCCTTCAATCAACTCAGGTCGAGGCTCACCATCATGATCGTCTGAAGAATCAGCAGGATCTGTCCCTACACAATATTCCCAAAAGCGACGATGATCGTTTTCCAGCTCAGTCTCACGGTCCACCCAGTCATTCCAAAAATCAAAAGGATCTTGGGGTTCACCCATAGGATCTAAGTCACTCATGATTAATTGCTCCTTTGCAAAGTGACCTAGATTCGAGTTCAAACAAATCAACCAATTTCCACCCGAGATAGATCCAAGGTCATAACTATGTTCTATCCAAACTCCACCCCCCGTGGTGCCTGATGGCGGAAACAACCCAATGTCCTCGTTTGATCCGGCTCCAACAATTCGCGGCCGAAGAAACAAAGAAGGCCCTCGTGGAATGACTCCTCCCCAGTCAACCGCCCAATCATCCCTGACAGCAAGATCTTCGGGAACGAAAATTCTCGCCCTAGCTGTCCATCGATCGGTTATTTCATCAATGCGGAGTATCAGCTCAGTATTATGAGCCGGCTCAGGATCTTCCGGCTCGATTTCTACACTCAGGTATCCGATGAAGGGATCCACCAACGAATTACCATGAAGATCCCTGATTAACTGAGGTCGATTCAAGAGAATTCGGTAGCGACCCCGGTCTCCGTAATCCCAAGACCCGCCCGGGGGATTCATTCGGTAAGTTGCAATAGCCCCAACCGACATGTCAGCCGTGAAATTCAAACTCGTTCGTTCAAGTTCCACAACTTCGCCCTTCCGATTTATGACCGAAAGCACTTGAGTCTCGATCCCATCAAAGACCATTTCAGCGTCATCAAAAAACTCAACCAAAAACTCCAGCGGTTCATCACTCACACGATCCACTAATGCACCTCGAACCGTGATTAGAGGGGGTGAAAAATCGCGTTGTGGGCCAGTAACAAAAATATTGGCACGACTAATAACCTCCTTTAAAGAATTGAGCTGGTAATGGTAATTACCTGGAAAAAACATCCCTAACCCAATTTGTTCTTCAATAATCATAGGAGTTAAAATTCGGACACTTGGATCGATCCATGCCGTCATTTCTGATTCCACTAGATTTTCTTTTCGGCTCACATCACCCCAGTCAACATGATCTACATATTGATTGAAAGTCATCTGGATGTTCGCTGCAAAAGCGGGATATAAGCCCCGTGTCGGAAGCTGAACGATATCAATCTCAACCCTTGATGGCAGTCCATTTACTAAGTCAACATTACCGCCACCATTAACGAAAAACTCATCCTTCCCGAGAATTTCTCCGCCAGATTTTAGCATAGCTTTATAATCACCTGGTTCGAACATTCCCAATTCGACACTCTGCGAATAGGTAGTCACTACCTGGGGCGTAATTCCATCAAGTCGATATCCCTCAACTTCCACACAAAATCTCCCATTTGGATCCTGTTTCAACTTACCCCAACTAATTTCGACAGGGAAAGGAAACGTCACCATCAATCGTGCAACAGCTAGCTGGAATACATCACCTCTAGGAACACCAGGAGTTGCGAACATTTCTACTGAAATCTCACCCGCCAAGGGCAAAACCAACTCCGGCTCATCAGAAAACCCAGCTGAAATCGAGAAGGCTAAGACTATTAGCATTAGCTTTTTCACTTCCCCAATCATTTACTCTTTGAAGGTAATCTAACGAATCGGACCCTGTCAAACGATGTTGCAATTGTTCTTAGGGACAGGATTACCTAGCCTCTTTCCGTCTCACAGACCCCTGGAGAGTCACATGGAAGTACCACTCCCCGGCGAATTCACGAATCGAGAGAATCTCTAATTTCGCAAGAAGGTAGATTTCAGTTTCATAATTCAGAAAGTCCCTCACCGGCACCCACGAATCGCGGGCCGCCAAATGCTGCCTAAGAGTCTCTAATTGCCCTGCGACCTCTTTCGTTGGGCGGATCAACGCCTTCTTTTCATCAGAAATTCGATCAATCCAGCCTGGCCCCGCAAGAATTAAGCCGCGGACCCCATGCCCAATTCTCCCGTATTCTTGGTTACTCAGTCGAGCCAAGCGAACCCCTGGTTTCAGGTCCGATTTCTGAGCGATTCGTTCCCAGTCCTGCGGTCCATGTTTTTTCAAATGGTAATGGCCCAGAACGAAAACCCCAATTCCTACCAAAATACAAAAAATCGAAATAGAAAGCGTCAAAGATTGATGGCCTACGTATAGGCTGGCCAAAACCCAAGAAAATAAAAAGACAACTAAGAAAACCGCTAAAACACCAAGAGACCATAAAACGATGCGACCACGACAACACAAGTTGTGGCGCAAAATCAATTTGGGCGTAATGACCACTGGGAAATCCGACATAAATCCAAAAAGAAACGATCTAACATCGCAAAACCTTAGTCTCGCCACGGAGAAAGAATCTTTAGTAACGCATAGCGAAGCTTAACCTTTGGTTCGACTGGTTTGAAAACTTTTAAAGTTTTACCAGTTTGCGAAAAATCAACCATCGTTGAACGACCCCAAAGCTCGCCATCGATCTCCACAGGAACATCTTCCTTACTGGTCACCTTAAGACCCGCTGCCTGGACATATTCAACCGAGTCCCCATGCGAATGAAGATCAATTCCACCCTTTACCAATCCCTTTAATGAATCTTTTACAAACTGATAACCAGCTTCCTTGAAAACTACCACGTCTAGCAAATTATCTGTATTTGAAGCATTTTTAAAGAGCGGGAACTGGCCGCCGTAGAGAGAACCATTTCCAACCAGCATCGCTACCCCCTGGAGCACACGTCCATCGGAACAAGTAACCGTCAATTGAGGAGGCTTAGCGCGCAAGACCTTTGAGGCCGCCAAAAGATAAGCAAATGGCCCAAGCCGCTTTTTACTTTCCCAAGTTGTTTCCTCAATGACCTGAGCATCAAAACCGACTCCAGCCATTTGCACAAAAGGCGCCCCATTCATTGCAAAAAGATCAACCTCCTCAATGTGTCCACTATCGATCACCTCCATCGCATTTTCGAGCTTATCGTAAGGAATTCCCATTTCACGAGCGAAGACGTTCATTGTTCCTGTTGGAAAAACCCCGAGTGCAGTTTGCGATCCCGCCAAGCCTTCAATAACTGCGTTCAGCGTGCCATCTCCACCTGCCGCAATCACGAGTTCCTCTCTCTCTCGGACAAACTTACGAGCCAAATCAATAGCCTCTTCCCGGCTTCTCGTCGCATAAATCGTGAACCGGGTTGCATTCGCCATAATGAACTTCAAAGCTCGACGACCCTTCTCGCCCTTAGCTTTTGGATTCAAAATCAACGGATATCTTTCAGGCAAGTCACTCATCATTCCGACGTAGGAATAGGGAAGCCCATCTTGTAAAGTTGGTCGAGAACCAAAGAAACCGGAAGCCCAATGATATTTTGATAATCACCCTCAAACTTCTCGATAATGAGCTCGCGGTGCTCCTGCGCCGCATAGCCACCAGCTTTATCTAGAACGTAGACCTTTGACAGGTAGTCTTCGATATCAAGTTCATTAAGCTCTTTGAATTTCACAAAAGAAGTACTCACGAATTCGGCCCGCTGATCTCCGCAAGAAAGAACCACCCCTGTGAGAACCTCGTGGATTCGACCACTAAAAATTCGCAGGTTTTGGGCTGCTTCCTTCAGATCGAGTG